>JABWBO010000001.1 GCA_013360465.1 Anaerolineae bacterium
CGGCGTGGGCGCTGCGCATCGTCACTGCGCGATTCACCGGCAGGACGCGGACGGCGTGGGCGCTGCGCATCGTCACTGCGCGATTCGCCGGCAGGACGCGGACGGCGTGGGCGCTGCGCATCTTCACTGAGCGATTCACCGGCAGGACGCGGACGGCGTGGGCGCTGCGCATCGTCACTGCGCGATTCACCGGCAGGACGCGGACGGCGTGGGCGCTGCGCATCGTCACTGCGCGATTCACCGGCAGGACGCGGACGGCGTGGGCGCGGTGCATCCTCGTCAAGGTCCGTCTCGACCGGGCGTGAGCGACGTATAGGGCGGACTGCTGCGTCGCTGCCTTCGAGTCGGGGACGTCCAAACGGGTGACTGCGCCGCGCAGCTTTCAGGCGACGGAGTTCTGGCGCAGGCGTCATCAAAAGCTTAATATCGCTCGCGGTCAGTTCTTTCCACTCACCGGGGCGCAGTTCACCGAGCGACAGCAGTCCGATATGCGTGCGGACCAACTTGCGCACCTGATGACCCAGCTTCATGCCAACGCGGCGGATCTGACGTTTTTTGCCTTCGCTCATGATGATGCGCAGTGTCGAAAGGCGGTTATCGCCCTGGATCAATGTGACGATACAAGGCGAGGTGTGTTCGTCTTCATCCAGGATGACCCCATTGCGCCATTTATCCAGCACATCGAGACCGGGCAGCCCAACGACTTCCACCTTGTAGGTTTTGCTGTGCTGGTAGCGCGGATGGGTGAGCCGCTGCGCCGCTGCGCCGTCGTTGGTCAGGACGATCAGCCCCTCGCTGTCGGCGTCAAGCCGACCGATCGGGAAGAGGTTTTCCGACACATCAATCAGATCGTAGATGGTGGGACGCCGATCCCCTTGATGCGGTTCGCGCGTCGTCAGCACGTGCTTGGGTTTGTTGAGGGCGATGAAGATCTTCTTGCCGAGATCCAGCTTGAGACGCGCGCCATCGACGGTGATGACATCGATCTCAGGATCGGCTTTGTCGCCCAGGTGGGCTTTCTCTCCGTTGATGAAAACGCGCCCTCGTTCAATCAGTTCTTCCGCCGCCCGGCGCGAAGTCGCGGCGTTCGCCTGGGCGAGGATCTTTTGCAGCCTTATTTTCACGATCTTGTTTGCAGTATCCTGTTATTCAGTTGGACGATTATACAGGTTTCGTCGTTTTGCTTGACAGGGTAAAGAGGATTGTGCTACGGTTGCCGCATCCGCTCGGTAATGAGGAATTGTGATGTCCGATCAGCGCCAGCTGCCTTTGTTCGCGTCACAGCCGACTACTGTCGCTGACCTGAGCATTCATACCCGGCTGGTCGACGCGATTCCGTTCTTTCAGGCACATCTGCACAGTCAGGGGAAAACTCAGCACACCATCGACGCCTTCACCGCCGATCTGGAACTCCTGACGGAGTATTATGGGGGTGCGCAGGACCTTGGCTGGTATACGACCAGCCGCCTCAACGATTTTCTGATCTGGATGGAAGAGAGACGCGGTATTCCATGCAGCCGAAAAACCTACGCGCGCCGCGTGACGACGCTCAAAGTCTTGTTCCGGTGGCTGAAAGAGATCGAAGCAATCCCGTATGATCCGGCAACTGCGCTGCTCCAGCGTTCGGGACCCGCTCCGCTGGCGGTGATCCTGACCTCAGGTGAAACCGAGGCGGTGATGGCGTATGCGCGCGGATTTCGTTTCGGCGACAAACCCGACGCCCGTCCCGAACTACTGTTTCGTCTCATCCTGAGTACCGGCATCAAAAAAAACGAGGCGGTTCGCCTGGTCCCGGACGATATTCAGGCGGATGCGGCAGGTGGCTGGCAGGTATTCATCCGCCATGAGGGGGTGAAAGACCGCTACCGCGAGCGCTTTCTCCCGCTTGACAGCGCGATCCAGCCTGCGCTCGACGCCTACCTGTCGCAGTATTCGCCGCAGACCGGGCTTTTCACCTGCACCGCGCGCAACCTGGAGTACATCCTGGAAGATCTGGGCAAAGGTGCAGGGATTCCGAATAAAATCTCGTTCGAGATGCTGCGCTGGATGTACGGCGTGCGTGCATTCCTGGCAGAAGCGGACCCCAATACTATTCGCGAGCGCCTTGGTTTGAGCGAGATCAGCTGGCTGGAAACGTTCGGCAAGATCAAGCAGCTCGCCGTCAAGTATTATCCCGCCCGGCTTTGAAGCGACTCGACCTCATTCAATAGACCCGCAGCAGAAACCCTTTTAGATATTCGCCTTCAGGGAAAGTCAGGGCGACCGGGTGATCCTCGCCTGCCGCCAGATGACGCAGGATCTGTGCGTCACGCCCGCTGTCGGCAAGGGCACCAAAGACGATCTTCTGGAACAGATCGCGAGAGATCGCGCCGGAACAGGAAAAAGTCAGCAGGAAACCGCCCGGTCTCACCAGTTTGAAGCTGTGCAGATTGAGGTCTTTATAGCCTCGCGCCGCCTTGTCTACCTGCCCGGCGTTATGAGCGAACTTCGGCGGATCACAGACGACCACGTCATACAGTTCGCGCTCGGCAGCTTGATCTCGGATGAAATCGAAGACATCGCCCTGGATGAATTCGGCATGCGCCTCGTCGAAGCCGTTCAGTCGATATGTCTCCTCGGCAAGTTCCAGCGCCTCGCGCGAGGCGTCCACGTTTACGACTGCGCCGGGGTTGGATAGACCAAAACCCCCGGTGTAGCTGAACAGGTTGAGCAGGCGGGGCGTATCGCTGCCAATACCTCCGTTGAGGAGATCGGCAAGGAGACCCTGATTGGGAATCTGATCGAGGTAGTAGCCCGTCTTGTGTCCTTTACGCAGATCGATCAGCCGAACCTGCTTGTCGCCGGTGAGCTGAATCTTCTCTGGCGGTTCTTCACCCAGCAAACCGCCGACAGAATCGCGCAGCCCCTCCTTGCCGCGCACATCGACATCGCTGCGTTCATAGACCCCGCGCGCCTGAGTCAGATCGGCGAGGAGGGTAGCGAGCATCGCCTTTCGCCGGTCGATGCCGAGCGTCAGCGCCTGCAGCACGAGCCATTCTCCGTAATGGTCGACGATCAAGCCCGGCAGGAAATCGCTTTCCGCGTGTACCAACCGGGACATCGGCAGACCTCCGCGCACCGTCAGCAGTTGGCGCGCCTGGACGGCGCGCTGAAGCCTGAGCCGCCACCACGCCTCGTCAATCGGCTCTTCGCGCCAAGTGAGGATGCGCACCTGTATCTGCGAGCGTGGATTCCAGTAGCCGCGCGCCAGAAATCGCCCACTCTGCGTCTGCACGTCGACGACATCGCCCGGCGCGGGATTTCCGCGTAGTTCGGTGATTGCTCCGCTGAATATCCAGGGATGTCTATGCTGAATTGGCTTTTCGCGCCCTGGCGCGATGACGACGGCTCCGGTAGGTTTGTCGGCGGGGATCATCGGTTTTCCAACATCCTGAGCAAGTCACTTTCACTGATGATGGGTACATCCAATTGGGCTGCCTTTTCGGCTTTGCTGCCGGGCGAATCGCCCACCAGCACATAGCTCGTCTTCTTGCTGACGCTTCCGGTGATCTTTCCCCCGTGCGACTCGATGAGCGCGCCGGCTTCATCGCGGGAAAGCGTCGGCAGGGTCCCGGTCAGGACGAAAGTCAGCCCTGCCAGGGCGTCGCTGGATTTCACGCGCACCATTCCGTGCATGGTCACGCCGGCTGCACGCAGCTTGCCGAGTACCTGCTGATGGTAAGGATCGCGAAACCAGGCGTAGAGGCTCTGCGCCAGGACCTCACCGACGCCCTCGATGCTGCTCAGCGTCTCTGGTTCGGCGGTTTCCAGCAGATCCACCGATGGCAGGGCGTTTGCCAGCGCCGCCGCAATCGTCGAACCGACGCCGTCGATCCCCAGTGCGGTCAGGACGCGCTCCAGCGGACGGGTTTTCGCCGCCGTGATGGCGTCCAGCAGTTTCTGGACCTTCTTTTCCGCGAAGCCGTCGAGCGGCAGAAGCTGGTCGGCGGTCAGCGAGAAGATATCCGCCTCATCCTGTATCAATCCCTTGTCGATCAACGTTTTGACCGTTTGCGAACCGAATCCCTCAATATCCAGCGCGCCGCGCGATACGAAGAACTCGACCTGACGATAGACGCGCTCCGGGCAATAGACGTTGTCACAATAGACATCGACCGCGCCTTCGGGACGCACGACCGGCGTATTGCAGAACGGACAGCGCGCCGGCGGTTCGATGGCGCGTTCCTCACCGGTTCTCGCCGTCAGCAGCGGACCGACAACGTTCGGAATGACATCGCCGGCGCGCTTCACGATCACCTGATCGCCGATGCGAATATCCAGCGCCTTCACATAGTCATAGTTGTGCAGCGTAGCGCTGCTGACCGTGACCCCGCCAAGGAAGACAGGATCAAGCGAGGCTGAGGGGACGATGCGCCCGGTTCGCCCGACACTCACCACGACATCCAGTAGGCGAGTCGCCGCTTCCTGTGCCGGGAACTTGTAGGCGACCGCGCCGCGCGGATCCTTGCCGACCACTCCCAGTTCTCGAACCTTGCTAAGGTCATTGACCTTGATCACCACGCCGTCGATCTCGTAATCCAACGCATTTCTGCGCGATTCCCACATGGGAATCTGCTGGATAATGTCGGATAACGTTGGAAAATATGCCGCTTCTCGTGCGGTGGGGAACCCCATATCCCGCAGCATTTCCAACATATCCCACTGCTTATCCAGCATCAGCCCCTCGGCATCGACGACGCTGTAAATGAACGCCGAAAGCGGGCGCGCAGCGGTGATGCGAGAATCCTTCTGCTTGAGCGCACCTGAGGCAGCATTGCGGGCGTTGATGAAGACCGGCTGTTCCTGCTCAATTTGGCGCTGGTTGAGCGCCTCGAAATCCCGCTTCAGATATAGGATTTCACCGCGTACCACAAGCCGCGCCGGGGGCGGCGGGGACTCCGGGTGGACGGGGATGTGCAGAGGGAGGGTACGGATGGTGCGGATATTGGGCGTCACTTCGTCGCCGACTTCGCCATTGCCGCGCGTTGCTGCCTGGGTCAGGACGCCGTTCTCATAGGTGAGGACGATGGTGAGACCGTCAAATTTCGGCTCCAGCGTATAGTCGAGATGCGTCCCGCTGGGCAGAAGCCGCAGATTTCGCTGTTCCCAGGCGCGGAGATCTTCCTCACTATAGGCATTGGACAGGCTGAGGATCGGCGCAGCATGGCGCACCTTCTGCCACTCTTCGGTGAGATCACTGCCAGCACGCTGGGTGGGGGAATCCGGCGTGATCAGCTCTGGATGTTCAACTTCGAGCGCTCGCAGCTCGTTGTACAGCGCGTCGAATGCGGCGTCGCTGACGAGAGGCTGGCTCAGGACATAGTAATGATAGCTGTAGGTGCCGAGGAGCGCGCGAAGTTCTGCCGCACGCTGTGACGCATCAAGCATCGTCAGCCTCCGTCTGGACTTGAGGTGCGTCAAGGCGAAAATACGTCGAGGTAGTCGGCAGCTGCCCATCCTCGGCGGGTGGGATCATCCGGACTCTGGATTTCCCACCAGGTCAAGCCCGACGATTGGGTCGGACCGCCGACGACGTTGAAGCCTTCGCCAAGCGCGGCGGTGAAGAGCGGCGTGTTTTCCAGCCCGGCGGACGGGCGGACATTCAACCCCTCGGTATTCACCAGCACCGCTGCGCCAATGCTGACGACCAGCGGAGTTGGCGAAAGGATGACAGGGGGCAGCGTAGGACCTTCCAGGGCGAACGTCGGCAGGGGCAGTACCGGAACGGAGCCGTTGTCGGCATTGACGGTTGGGGCGGATGTCGGCGGATCGCTGATCGCGCTCGTCGCCGTCGGTTCGGCGGTGACGATAATCACGCGAGGTTCACCCCCTGGCGCAGTCTGACCGCCGAGCATCAGGACCAGCGAGATGATTCCTGCCGCGATGCCGAAGACCATCAGCAGCATCAACGCGACGGACCAGGCAGGAAAATAGAGAGGACTCTGCCGGCGCTCGTCGCGTTTAGGCTTGCGCCGCTCCTCGCGTTTTGCGCCTGCGGAAGCGCTTGTGTCGGTGTGTCGGGGATCGGTTGCGCGCATTGGCTGTGTCCCGGAAAGATCGCGCGTTTCATCCAGGCGGGGTTCCTTCATGATTTACCCTCGTCGTTTCACCCAGTCCATGAACTGTTCCAGTGACCACGTGTTGATCACCTGCTGCGGTTCAATCCAGCCGCGCCGCGCGGTCATCACGCCGTAGCGCAGTAGGTCCATATTGTGGATGCTGTGAGCGTCGGAGTCGATTGCCAGTGGGATTCTCAACTGTGCCGCGCGCCTGGCGTAGCGCGCTTCCAGGTCGAGCCGCTCTGGGTTGGCGTTGATCTCCAGGGCGATGCCGGATGCCGCCGCCGCCTCGAAGACGGCGTCCATATCCAGGTCCCCCCCGTCGCGCTCCGGGATGAGCTGCCCGCGCGGGTGTCCGATCAGATCGACGTGAGGGTTGCGAATCGCACGGATCAGCCGCTCGGTGATCTGCTCGCGCGGCTGGCGCAGGCTGACGTGAAGCGAGGCGACGACGAAATCCATCTGCGCCAGCACTTCATCGGGAAAATCCAGGTCGCCATCCGCCTTGATCTCAACCTCGCTGCCGTGAAAGATGCGAAAACTGGGCGCGAACTCGGCATCGATCTGGCGGATTTCCTGCTGCTGCGCCATCAGGCGCTCAATGCTGAGTCCGTTGGCAACGGCAGCGCTGCGTGAATGGTCGGTGATGACAATCCAGCGCCGTCCGCGCGCCTGTGCGGCGGCAGCCATTTCGCGGATCGTCGCTTTACCGTCACTCCATACGGTATGCATGTGTAGATCGGCGCGCAGATCGCTTAACTGAATGAGCGCCGGCAGCTTCCCCAGGCGGGCGGCTTCAATCTCTCCCTGATCTTCCCGGAGTTCAGGCGGAATCCAGGGCAGACCGATTCGCGCATAGACCTCTGCTTCGTTGGCGCAGAGGATTTCCTCGCCGACAGGCTCGCCAGAGTTATCGACCGGGGTCAGCGCGTGTTCGTTCAGGCTCAAGCCGTGTTCGAGGGCGATCTCGCGGATGCGAATATTGTGCGCCTGACTGCCGCTGAAATATTGCAGCGCCGTTCCCCAACGTTCTGGAGGCAGGATGCGCAGATCGACCTGCAAACCGTTTTGCAGCTCGACAGCGCTCTTGGTAGAGCCGTGCCCCAGCACGCGCGCGACGGACTCGTCAGCGACGAAAGCGTCCATGATCGGCTGCGGGTCACGGCTGGCGATCAGCAGATCGACATCGCCAATGGTCGGGCGCGCTCGGCGGATACTGCCGGCGATCTCTCCTTGGAGTGCGCCGCTGATCTGCATCAGCCTGGATAGGATGGTTTCGGCAGCGGGCAGGGCGACGCCCAACGGCGTGCGCGTGTCTGAGGCGCGGCGCTTAAATGACTCGATACTCTCCAGGATTTTCGCCTCGGACTTGGCTCCCATGCCCGGCAGATCGCGCAGCTTGCCGGTACGAGCGGCAGTTTCCAGCGTCTCAATCGTGGTGATACCTGCGGCGTCCCAGAAGAGCTTGGCTTTTTTCGGTCCCACGCCGCTGACGCGCAGCATATCGACGATGCCCGCGGGAATCTCTGCTGCCAGTTCGTTGTAGAACCGCAGCTCGCCGGTCTCCAGGATCTCGGTGATCTTTTCGGCGATGATCTTACCGACGTGGGGGATCATACCCAGTTCGTTCGACGCAGCCATCGCGCGCAAATCGCGAGGCTGCTCGCGGATCGCCTCCGCCGCGTTGCGGTATGCCATGATCCGGTGGATGATCTCCCCTTTGATCTGGAGCATGTCGGCGATACGGTCGAACAGGTCCGCGATCTCTCGATTCGTCATGGGGCGTCTTGCCTCTGCCTTAGAACGTCTGTGTCATGCAGAGAGTATAGCCGACATGCCCGGTCCGAATCAATCGCCCGCCAAGGCATCTTGCGCAATCTCTTGACAGCACTTCGTTTTCCCGTTACGCTAAGTGCGGACAACTGAGATCTGCAATGACGTTGACCTGGACGAGTACGTCTTCAAACGGTGTTTCAGAGAGCCGCCGGCAGCTGTGAAGGTGGTACACACGCGAAGACTGAATGGACCAGCGAGTCGCAGGCGCGAACGCATGATGCTATGCCAATAGCGCCTGCCGGGTTCGCCGCCGTTATCATGGCGAGGGTATCGGCAGTTTGTACTGCCCGTACTCGAAAGCGGCATCTCCCTTCGGGAAAGATGCAAACAAGGTGGCACCACGGGAACCCCACTCGTCCTTGAACGAGACGGGGTTTTTTTGATCCTGTGCTGCAAGCCTAATCTAAGGAGGTCTCAGCGATGGTTTCTGTGATGATGGCGGCGGGAACGACCGTACACCCCAGCCGGGAACAGGTGAACCGCCTGTTCGATCAGGGCGATCTGGTCCCGGTATACCGCACCCTGCTGGCAGACCTGGAGACGCCTGTCTCGGTCTACATCAAGCTGTCTCAGATGGGTGAGGTTTCGTTTCTGCTGGAAAGCGTCGAGGGTGGAGAGCAGGTCGGACGTTATTCGTTCTTGGGCGTGAACCCCAAGGGTGTGATCAGCGTGCGCGACGGAACCGTCACGCGCATGCTGCACGGTGAACAAACCACGCGCCCTCTGGATGCCGGCGAAGACCCGCTCAAGGTGATCGAATCGGAATTCGGACGGGTGACGCCGGTGAAGGTCGAAGGACTGCCGCGCTTCATCGGTGGGGCGGTGGGCTTCGTCGCCTATGACTGCGTGCGTTACTTCGAACGCCTGCCGGCGACGGCGGTCGATGAGCTGGATGTGCCCGACGTGGCGTTCCTGCTCGTCGATACCCTGGTGATCTTTGATCACGCCAAGCATCAGCTGATCGTGCTGGCGAATGCTCATGACAAGGGAGATCGCGACGAAGCCTTCGACGACGCGGTGCGGCGTATCGATGCCATCACCGAAGCGCTGCGCCAGCCTCTCATCATGCCGGCGGAACATGCCGAACCTGCCCATGATGAACTGAGTTCGAACATGACCCGCGCTCAATATGAAGCTGGAGTCGAGGCGGCAAAAGAATATATCGCCGCCGGTGATGCCTTTCAGATCGTGCTGTCGCAGCGGCTCAGCCGGCGCACTAACGCTTCCCCGCTGACTATCTACCGTGCCCTTCGGGCGACCAATCCCTCTCCCTATATGTTCTTCCTGCGGTTCAGCGAGGATTTTTCGCTGGTGGGCGCATCCCCGGAAATGATGGTGCGCCTGGAAGATGGCATTGCGACCACTCGCCCTATCGCAGGATCGCGACGGCGTGGCGCAAACGAATCGGAGGATGCTGCGCTGGAGGATGAACTTCTGGCGGACCCTAAAGAGCGCGCCGAACACGTCATGCTGGTCGATCTTGGGCGCAATGATCTGGGGCGGGTCTCTGAATATGGTTCCGTCAACGTCACGGACATGATGTACATCGAGCGCTATTCCCACATCATGCACATCGTCAGCAATGTCCAGGGGGTGCTGCGCTCCGGCATGAATGCCTTCGACCTGCTGCGGGCGACCTTTCCCGCGGGAACGCTCAGCGGCGCTCCTAAGGTTCGGGCGATGCAGATCATCGAGGAGCTGGAAGGGACCCGGCGCGGAACCTATGGTGGTGCGGTAGGTTACTTCAGCTTTGATGGATCGATGGATACCTGCATCACAATTCGATCCGCCCTCATTCGTGGTGGAAAGGTGTATATTCAGTCGGGTGCGGGCATCGTCGCAGACAGCGTCCCCGCCACTGAATATGAAGAAACGCTCAGCAAAGCGCGGGCGATGGCGGTGACCGTTCAGCGCGCCGAGCAGGGACTTCCCTAATCCACCATCACGTAGAAGGGGTACTTTCGATGAACGTTCGGCGCATCATTTTTCTCCGTCCCGGCGAGACCGACTGGAACAAGCATGGGCGCTGGCAGGGTTGGGTTGCGGCGCCTCTCAACGCGCATGGGCGGCAGCAGGCTGCATCGCTGGCGAAATTCGTCCGCAATATCGGCATGGGCGCGCTCTATTCAAGCGATCTTCGCCGCGCCGTCGAAACCGCTGAGATGCTGGGACATCCGCTGGGCTGTGAGCCAATCCTGGACGCTCGGCTGCGCGAACGTAATATCGGCTTGTGGCAGGGGCTGACCATCCACGAGATGGTCACCTGGTACGCAGACGAGTATGCGACGATGTTGGGCGACATTGACGGTTTTCGCCCGCCGGGCGGCGAGTCGCGCAATGATGTGCGCAAGCGTGTCATGGAAGCCTTGGAAGATATCCTCAGCACATCCGTGATCGAGACTGTCGGCATCCTTTCGCACACGACGGCGATCAAGATCATGCTGGCGGCGCTGGTCCCCAGTTATGACCCGCTTTACGTTGACCTGGATAACACCTCGGTGACGACCATCCATCGCAAGGAAGGCGTATGGGAACTCATCGCTGTGAACGATCAGATGCATCTCGAAGGATTAGACGCCCGTTCGGTGGGCGAAATTGAGGCGCACGAAAGATGATCCTGGTGATCGACAACTACGACAGCTTCACCTATAACCTCGTCCAGCTGCTCGGCGCGATGGGGTCAGACATACAGATTCATCGAAACGACCAGATCACGGTTGAGGCGATCCGCGCGCTGAACCCCAGCCATATCGTCATCTCGCCTGGTCCGGGGGAGCCGGAAGACGCCGGCGTGTCGTTAGACGTGATTCGCACCTTCGGCGCTGCTACGCCGATCCTGGGAGTCTGCCTGGGACACCAAGCCATCGGGCGGGCGTACGGCGGAATCGTCCAGCGTGCGCCCCGTCTGATGCATGGCAAGACCAGCCCGATCTATCACGAGCGCGAGGGAATTTTTGCCGGCGTTCCCAGCCCGTTTGAGGCGACTCGCTATCACAGCCTGATCGTCGATGGAGCGACCCTGCCTGCCGATCTCCTGATCACGGCGCGCACTGCCGACGGTGAGGTCATGGGACTCCAGCACCACAGACACCCGGTTTTCGGTGTGCAGTTCCACCCGGAAAGCATCCTGACCGACTGCGGCGTCCAAATCTTGGGCAACTTCCTTCAGGTCGGCATCCCGGTCCCGGTATGAGATGATGGACATTCAGAAAGCGATTGACGTACTGAGCCGCTTCGGGCATTTGCAGCATGAGGAAGCCGAGGCGGTGATGAACCAGATTATGAGCGGCGGGGCGACGGATGCGCAGATTGGCGCATATCTGATGGCGCTGCGCA
The DNA here is from genome assembly GCA_013360465.1 of Anaerolineae bacterium. Taxonomy (GTDB): domain Bacteria; phylum Chloroflexota; class Anaerolineae; order Aggregatilineales; family Phototrophicaceae; genus Flexifilum. The sequence goes on from JABWBO010000001.1 coordinate 11,271, forward strand.
TGAAGGGCGAGACGCAGGAAGAGATCGTCGGCAGCGCGCGGGCGATGCGCGACAATGCCGAAAAAGTGCCGACCGGCTTCGATGGCGCAGATCTGCTGGACACCTGCGGTACAGGCGGCGACAAATCTGGGACGTTCAACATCAGCACCACCGTCGCATTCGTCGCCGCCGGAGCCGGGATGCGCGTCGCCAAACATGGCAACCGAGCCGCCTCCAGCAAGTGCGGCAGCGCGGATGTTCTGGGCGAACTGGGCGTCAGCCTCGACCTGATGCCGGACCAGGTTGGGCGCTGCATCGATGAGGTCGGGATTGGCTTCTTATTCGCGGCGAAGCTGCACCCGGCGATGAAACACGCCATCCAGCCTCGACGTCAGATCGCCGTTCGCACGATTTTCAACATCCTGGGACCGCTGACCAACCCGGCTGGCGCGCGCCGCCAGCTGATGGGCGTTTTTGCCGGCGATCTGACCCCGATGCTGGCGCATGTCCTCGCTGAACTGGGCACGCTTTCAGCGCTGGTGGTGAGCGGTTACGGCGGGCTGGACGAACTGACGACGACGGGCATCAACCAGATCAGCCATCTCAAGGATGGGGTGGTCAGGACTTATGACCTGGAACCGGAGTCGCTTGGGTTCAGGGGCGCGAATATTCATGAACTGCTCGGAGGCGATGCGCCGGTGAATGCGGCGATTCTGCGCGGCGTGCTGAGCGGTGAGATCCGCGACGCCAAGCGTGATGTCGTACTCCTCAATGCCGCTGCCGCCCTGATCGCTGGGGGTAAGGCGGATGATTTCTCAGAGGGCGTCGCGCTGGCAGCAGAGACGATTGACGGCGGAGCGGCATTGCAAAAGGTGGAAGCGCTGATCGCCTGTTCGCGCAAGCTGGCGGCGGAGGGTGCGGCGTAATGAGCTTCGTCCGCACGGAGACCATCCTGGACCGCATCTTAACCCGCAAAGTCGAGGAAGTTGCGCGCTTGATGCCGGTACTGGCAGAACTGCGCAGTCTCGCCGAATCTGCGCCACCACCCCGTGATTTTGCTGGGGCGCTGAGTCGCGAAACGGTGGCGCTGATCGCTGAAGTGAAGCAGGCCTCGCCAAGCAAAGGGGTATTGATCGCCGACTTCGATCCGGTCAGGATTGCCCAGGCGTATGCGGCGAACGGGGCAGCGGCGATTTCCGTTCTGACGGATGAAGACTTCTTCATGGGGCATCTCGATCATCTGCGGGCAGTGCGCGCGGCGGTTGAACTGCCCGTACTGCGCAAGGATTTCGTCATTGATGCCGCACAGGTCTATGAAGCACGGGCTGCCGGAGCCGACGCCGTTTTGCTGATCGTCATGGCGCTGGAAGACAGCCGGCTTGCCGATCTGCAGGTTTTGGCTCGTGGGCTGGGCATGGCAGCGCTGGTTGAGGTACACAACGAAGCAGAACTGGAGCGGGCACTTCATATCGGAGCGACGCTGATCGGGGTCAATAACCGTGATCTGCGCACCTTCCGGGAGGATTTTGGTACGACCGCGCGCGTCAGCGCGCATTTGAGCGGCGAAGAAGGCGTGCTGCTGGTGGCAGAGTCCGCCATGCGGTCGCCGGAAGATGTGGCACAGATGGGACTGCTGGGTGTGAACGGGGTCCTGGTGGGCGAGGGGCTGCTAAGGGCGAACGACACGGCGGCGCAGGCGCGCGCCTTCAGCGGTCATCGGCGCGTCGTGCGACAGGATTGATGGATGATGCGTGTTAAGATTTGCGGAATCACCACGCTGGATGACGCTCGCATCTGCGCTGAAGCCGGCGCGGATCTGATCGGGCTGAATTTCTACAAGAAAAGCCCTCGCATCATTACTCCGGATACGGCGCGGAATTTGTGTACGACACTTCGTGCGGAGTTTGGCGAGCGCTGTCCGCTTTTCGTCGGCGTATTTGTCAACGAGATCGTCAGCCATATCTCTATGACGATGGATGACACCGGGCTGGACTTTGCGCAGCTCAGCGGCGACGAGTCGCTTGAGATGCTGCGCGAACTGCGCGGTATCGCCTTCAAGGCGATCCGCCCGCGAAGTCAGTCGGAGGCGCTCGATGATGCGCGCTATTTTGCCTCTGGCGTGTCATCGAGCGAGCGAATCCCGTCACTCCTGCTTGATGCCTACAACCCGGCGTTGTACGGTGGGACCGGCGAAACCGCCGCTGAAGATGTTGCCCTGGCAGTTAAAGGGGAGACTTCTCGTTTGATGCTGGCAGGTGGGTTGACGCCGGAGAACGTCGCGGCGCGGATTGACGCGATCCAGCCCTGGGGTGTTGATGTTGCCAGCGGTGTCGAAGGGGATACCCCTGGACGCAAAGACGGTGCGAAGATTCGCGCGTTCGTGGCTGCCGTTAAGACGCTGTGATACGGGCGTCCTGTGGAAACCTGTTGAACAAACCGAGGTGAGCGTGACTCAATCTGGGGGATACATCCCCACACACACGACCAACGTGCCGGATGAACGCGGCTACTACGGCGATTTTGGTGGGCGCTACGTGCCGGAGACGCTGATTCCAGCGCTGGACGAGCTGCTGATCGCCTATCGTGAGGCGATGGCAGACCCGACATTTCAGAGGAGACTTGCCGATCTGCAGAAGAACTATACCGGACGCCCGACGCCCATCAGCTACGCCGAACGGCTGAGTGACTATCTCGGCGGCGCGCGCGTCTATCTCAAGCGAGAAGACCTGGCGCACACCGGTGCGCACAAGATCAACAATGCCCTGGGGCAGGCGCTTCTAGCGCAGCGGATGGGCAAGCACCGCGTCGTCGCCGAAACTGGGGCAGGACAGCACGGCGTCGCCAGCGCGACAGTGTCGGCGCTGCTCGGCTTGGAATGCCACGTATACATGGGCAGCGTCGATATGGCGCGTCAGGAGCCGAATGTCTTTCGCATGAAGCTGCTTGGCGCGGAAGTGATCCCGGTGGAGAGCGGCAGCAAGACGCTGAAGGACGCCATTAATGAGGCGATCCGAGACTGGGTGACGAACGTCAACACGACCTTCTATTTGCTGGGTTCGGCTCTGGGACCGCATCCTTATCCGATGATGGTGCGCGACTTCCAGAGCGTGATCGGAATCGAGGCGCGGGGGCAGATGCTCGAACGGACAGGACGCCTGCCGGACGTCTGCATCGCCTGCGTGGGCGGTGGCAGCAATGCCATCGGCTTGTTTCATGCTTTTCGTGAGGATGAACAGGTCGAGCTGATCGGCGTCGAAGCGGGCGGGCACGGTATCGCCGCCGGCGAACACGCCGCGCGCTTCGCCGATCTCTCGATTAGCCGACCGGGGGTGCTGCACGGTACGCGCTCCTTTGTCATGCAGAACGCCGATGGGCAGATCATGAACACCCACAGTATCTCGGCAGGACTGGACTATGCGTCGGTCGGTCCAGAGCATGCCTACCTGCGCCAGCAGGAGCGCGCTTATTACACCTACGCCACCGATGAAGAAGCGTTGGCGGCGCTGCAAACACTGAGCCGCATGGAGGGCATCATCCCGGCTTTGGAGAGCGCTCATGCGGTCGCCGAGGCGATCAAACGCGCGCCGACCCTGCCGAAAGACGCGATCCTGCTGGTCAACCTGTCCGGGCGCGGCGATAAGGACCTGAACACCGTCATCGGAGCGCTGGCGTGAACCAGAAACATATGGTCTGCGCGTTACCGGTGACGCCGACGCGGGAAGTGCTGCTTCAGCAGCGTGATCACACCCCCGGAATCGCCTATCCGGGCGCATGGACGATCTTCGGCGGGGCGGTCGAACCGGGTGAGACGCCCGACCAGGCGATTCGCCGCGAGCTGACAGAAGAACTTGAACTGGAAATGCCGCTGCGCTACTGGCACACCTATGTCTGTCCGGTGCGCAGCATCCCCGGCGAACTCGATGTGCTGGTCCACGTTTTTGTGGGCGATCTCATGCGCCCGGTCGAGTCGCTGACGCTGCACGAAGGGCAGGCGATGGCGCTGGTGGACGAGGCGAAGGCGAAGACCATGTCGCTCGGCTTTGGCAAGACGCCGGTGCTGCATCGCCTCTTCGATGAGTATCTGCGAGGCAACAACATGACCGTCAGGACGAATGTAGGATTGGACGCGCTCCGATCTATGTTTGCGGCATCAAAAGCGCAGGGGAGGGCGGCTTTTCTGCCCTACTACCCGATCGGCTATCCCGACTATGAGGCATCACTGGAGGCGATCCGCGCGATGGCGGCGGCGGGCGTCGATGGTTTCGAGATCGGCATGCCCTTCAGCGACCCGCTGGCGGATGGTCCGGTCATTCAGGCGGCGACGCAGCGCGCTTTAGAGAACGGCGTCACCGTACGCAAATGTCTGGACGCGGTGCGGACGCTGCGCGACCAGGGCGTCACACAGCCGATGCTGATGATGGGGTATCTGAATCCGATCCTGGCATACGGCGCAGATCGCTTTATAGAAGACGCCAGAGCCGCCGGCGCAGACGGTGTAATCGTCCCAGACCTGCCGCCGGAAGAAGCGGCGGAGCTTGCTGCCGCTTGCGACCGGCACTGCATGGGGTTGATCTTCTTCCTTGCTCCGACCAGTCGACCGGAGCGCATCCCCCTGATCGCAGAGCGCACGCGCGGGTTCATCTATGTGGTCTCACTGACGGGCGTCACGGGGGAGCGCAACCAGCTTTCGGCGGAACTAGAGCCGTTCATCGCCCGCGTTCGCGCCCACAGCGCTGATGTGCCGCTGGTGATGGGCTTTGGCATCAGCACGCCTGAACACGCTCGTCGGGTCAGCGGACTGGTGGATGGGTTCATCGTGGGAAGCGCGCTGGTGCGGGCAGGCGCGCAGGGGGTCGAGGCGGTGGCGTCGCTGGCGCGCGACCTGCGTGCGGCGCTCGATCTGCCGGATGATGGAAAGAAAGCCTGTTGAGGAATCTGGTTTGCGAAATTCGGAGATTCTTCAGATTGCTGTGCGTGCTGTTCGTCGCTATGCGAGACACTTTTTGCTTTCATCGGAGGTGAAGACACTGCGTTGACAAGGTCTCTGCGCTCATGCTATCCTCTGCGCTGAAGGAGTTCCGGCACATGCGCGCGTTCTACCGTCGGTTCAGTTTTCGCACCTATCCTGGTTATTACTACAGCGGCGAGAACCCGGCGGATCGCGTGCTGCCACGTCTGAACTGACCTTCTCAGGTGAGTAGACCGTAAGGCGCAGAGCGACCCGCTCCGCGCCTTTTTTGTGATCTGCGTGCGGTCATCGACCCGGCGGCGGTGAAGGAGAGTGGGGATGAGTTTTAGAGGCGTTCGCGGCGCGATTACTATTGACGAAGACAGTGTAGAGGCGATCTTGTCGGCGACGCGCGAGCTGCTGATCGCCCTGATTGAGGCGAACGAAATCGAAGAAGAGGATGTTGCCAGCGCGATTTTCACGACGACGCCTGACCTGACCGCGATCTACCCCGCCAGGGCGGCGCGCGATCTTGGATGGACGCAGGTGGCGTTGATTGGCTGTCAGGAAATGCAGGTTCCCGGCGGACTGCCACGCTGCATCCGGGTGTTGATCCACTGGAACACGCCGAAGTCGAATCGTGAGCTGAAGCACGTTTTTCTGCGAGATGCCATACACCTGCGCCCAGATTTGCACGGACAGCAGACCTGAGGGGCGTACGAGCGTCCAGGGGGATGGTCCCGCGCCATGCGAAAGTCATAAGGAGGCTCGCTTGAGCAGTTTCTTTGCCCGACACCTGACGGTTGTCGGCTTAGGGTTGATGGGAGGGTCTCTGGCGCTCGCTCTGCGCGACAAGGCGCAGACCGTCACCGGGGTGGATATGAGCGCTGAAGCACGCGCCTATGCCTTGGCGCACGGCATCGTCGATCAGGTCACGGATGATCTGCGCCTTGGAGTTTCCGAAGCCGATGTTGTGCTGCTGGCTGCGCCGGTCAAAGGGATCATCAGCATGATACGTGGCAGGCTTGGAGCCTATCTGCGGTCGAACACGCTGGTCGTGGATATTGGCAGCACCAAGGCGGATATCTGCGAGGCGATGCGAGAACTGCCGATCGGCATTCAGGCGATAGGGGGACATCCCATGACCGGGAAGGAGTCGCCGGGGATCGACCACTGCGATGCTAACCTATACCGGGATCGTCCGTTCGTGCTGTGCCCTTCACGGCGGACTACGCCGGCGGCGCGTGACCGCGCGCTCGCGATGGTCGATGCGCTTGGCGCTGTTCCCATCGAGATGGATGCAGCCCGGCACGACCGCGTAGTCGCCGCTATCAGCCACCTGCCGTACCTGCTGAGCGCTGCGCTGGTGGCGACGGTGAGCAAGGAGGGTGAAAAGGATGACGCTGTCTGGGGGCTGGCTGCCGGTGGGTTTCGCGACATGTCGCGTCTCGCTGCACAGGATTTGAGCATGATGGGTGACATCCTCAGCACCAACACGCGCGCGGTGGCGACCCTGCTGGCACAGTTTCGTATGCAGCTCGCCATGATGGAAGCGGCGCTGATCGCTCAGGAGAACGGCACGTTAACGGATATGCTCCGGCCGGTGCGTCAGGCGCGCCTGGCATGGGCGCATCGACAGGAGAAGACTAAACGTGGCAGTTGACCAGTTCATCGTTCAATCGGGGCAGGCGCTTCGCCATGAAGCCACCGTCCCGGGCGACAAATCTATCTCGCATCGCGCTGTGTTGTTTGCGACGCTGGCGCATGGAGAGACGCGGGTGCGGGGTTGGCTGGCGGCAGGGGATACCGAGGCGTCACTTCGTGCTGTGCAGACGCTCGGTGTGGGGGTGGAACGGCACAGCAGAAACGAACTGACGCTTCACGGTGGGGTGTTTCGTCAGCCGGATGCGCCGCTCGATCTGGTCAATGCTGGTACGGGCATTCGCCTGCTGACCGGGATTATGGTTGGGCAGCCGTTCCCCAGCACCCTGGATGGTAGCGCGCAGCTGCGCCGGCGACCGATGAACCGGATCATTAATCCGCTGCGCGAGATGGGCGCGGATATCGAGGGCACGGCTGGTTATGCTCCGCTCTATGTGCGCCCGGCTGCTCTACGAGGAATCCGCTACGATATGCCGGTCGCCAGCGCCCAGGTCAAGAGCGCTCTGATTCTGGCGGCACTTTTCGCCGAAGGGGAAACGATCATCACCCAACCAGGTCCCGCTCGCGATCACACCGAGCGCATGCTGATGGCGATGGGGGCGAACCTGATCAGCGAGAACGGTGGGAGCGCTGTGCATGTTCGGTCAGGTGCAAGACTGCGCCCGCTTGATTTCACCGTGCCGGGCGATGCCTCCTCGGCGGCGTTCCCGACCGTCGCGGCGCTGATCGTGCCGGAGAGCGCCATCCGCCTGACCAACATCAACCTGAATCCCACGCGCACCGGCATCTTCGATGTGCTGACGGCGATGGGCGGCGATGTCGTCGTCGAAGAGACTGGAACCGCCGCCGGGGACCCGGTGGGGACGATCACCGTGCGGCACAGCACCCTGCGCGGCGTCGAAGTCGGCGGGGAAATGGTCGTCCGCATGATCGATGAGTTTCCGGTCTTCATGGTGGCAGCACTCCTCGCCGAAGGCGAAACTATCGTGCGTGACGCGCAGGAGCTGCGGGTGAAAGAGACCGATCGTATCGCCGTCATGGCGGGCGAGCTGCGTAAGCTGGGCGCACAGATCGAAGAGCTGCCGGATGGCTTCCGCGTCGTCGGACCTCAGCGACTGCGTGGTGCGGTCGTCGACGGTCACGACGATCACCGGGTCGCCATGAGCATGGTCGTGGCGGGACTGGCTGCCGAAGGCGTCACGCATGTACGCGATGCCAGGTGCGCCGCCGATTCTTTCCCTGGCTATGCAGAGACGATGGCGTCGCTGGGCGCGGCGGTGCGGGTCGAGGCGCTGGGATGACCGACTACATCGTCGGAGCTATCGGCTGGCCCATCGAGCATTCGCTCAGCCCGGCGATGCATAACGCCGCCTTCGCTGCCCTCGGGCTGACGAACTGGCGTTATGAGAAGATGGCGGTTCCGCCCGATGTGCTGCGCCACAGCCTGAACGAATTTCGCAATCACGGCTTGATCGGTATCAATGTGACGATCCCGCATAAGCGGGCGGTAATGCCTTTCGTCAAGTGCGATGCTCAGGCGCGAGCGGTCGGCGCGGTCAACACCATCGACTTTCGTACCAACATCGGCACCAACACCGATGTCGCCGGATTCATGGACGATCTGGCGGCGCACGGCGTCGAGGTGCGCGGGATGCGCGCCATTGTCCTGGGAGCGGGGGGGGCAGCGCGGGCGGCGGTCTATGGGCTGGTGCAGGCGGGCGCGAACGTGGCGATCCTGAATCGGTCACCCGAACATGCTGTGCATCTCATCAATGAGATGGGGGTGAATGCCGATCTCGCCATCCTGGAGAGTCTGCGCGATGCCGACCTGATCGTCAATGCGACGCCGGTCGGCATGTCGCCGCATGTCGATGCCTCACCCGTTCCAGATGACGCTGTTTTGTCTGCGAAAGTCATTCTTTACGATATGATCTATCGACCGGCGCGCACACGGCTGATGGCGCAGGTTGAAGCAGCGGGCGGAGTCGCAGTTGGCGGCTTGGGAATGCTGGCGCGCCAGGGCGCGGCGGCGTTCACCTTATGGACGAGTGTCGCTGCGCCGGTCGAAACCATGCTGCAAGCGGCGCGCGCTGCTCTCGCCGAAAGATCATGAGTACCTACTGATGCCAGGCACATTGTCCTGATATTGCGGTTGGCAGATCTGCCGACCACCGGAGGCGTTATGCTGCGATTTTTAACCGCTGGGGAGAGTCACGGTCCGTCACTCACCGCGATCCTAGAGGGAATGCCCGCCGGGCTACCTCTACAGAACGAAGATATCGACCGGGAGCTGCTGCGCCGCCAGACCGGATACGGTTCCGGCGGGCGCATGAACATCGAGCAGGACACCGCGCAGATCACCAGCGGTGTGATGAACGGCATGACCACCGGTGCGCCGATTGCGCTGGTGGTCGAAAACCGCGACTACAAGAACTGGCGCGAGAAAGACATCACGCCGATGACCACGCCGCGCCCAGGACATGCCGATCTGACCGGAGCGGTCAAGTACGGCTACCGCGATCTGCGGGTGGCGCTGGAACGCGCCAGCGCCCGCGAGACGACGATGCGCGTCGCCGTCGGCGCGATCTGCCGCCGTCTTCTGGAGACATTTGATATTCAGATCGGCGGCTACGTCGTCCAGATTGGTGGTGTCGCCGCCAATATCGATTCAAATCTCGCCTATGCGGATCGCTTCGCTGCCGCTGAGCAGAGCGACGTACGCTGTCCGGATTCGACGGCAGCCGAGAGGATGCACGAAGCGATTCGGCAGGCGAAGATCGATAAAGACACGCTCGGCGGGATCATCGAAGTGGTCGCCCTCAACCTCCCGCCCGGTCTGGGATCGCACGTCCACTATGACCGCCGGCTGGATGCGCGCCTCGTGGCGGCGATGGTCAGCGTTCATGCCATGAAGGGCGCGGAGATCGGCAGTGCTTTCGAGAACGCCGGCAAGCGCGGCTCGGAAGTGCATGATATCCTACTGCGCCGTGAAGATGGTGCGCTGACACGCCCGACGAACCGAGCCGGCGGGCTGGAAGGCGGCATCACGACCGGTGAGCCGATCCTCTGCCGGGTGGCGATGAAGCCGATCTCAACCGTCATGAAGTCGCTCGCCTCGGTCAATCTGGCGACGGGTGAACCGGAACAGACGACCTATGAACGCAGCGATCACTGTGCCACACCCCGCGCTGTGCCGATCCTGGAGGCAATGATGGCATTTGTGATCGCCGATGTGCTGCTGGAGAAGCTGGGCGGCGACAGCATTGACGAGATGAAACCCCGCTTTGCGGCACTGCGTCGTTCCCACCTGGACGACTTGCCGATGGATAACGCTGCCTGGCGGTTCGGCTATGACCGCTGACACCGACCGCAACATTGTACTGACCGGATTCATGGCGACCGGCAAGACAACTGTGGGGCAGACGGTGGCAAAGCTGCTGAACCGCCCGTTTGTGGATGCAGACGAAGCCATCATCCGCCGCGCCGGCATGTCGATACCACAGATTTTCGAGCGCGACGGCGAAGCCGGGTTCCGCGCCCTGGAGCGTGATGTCTGCTACGATCTGGCAGTCGAACGAGGTAAGGTCATTGCGACCGGCGGTGGTATGCTGGTCGATCCTGAAAATCGCCGGCGGATGCTCGCTTCCGGGATAGTGGTGTGCCTGGATGCTCCTAAAGAGGTCATTGGGGCGCGGTTGGCGGCGTCGCAGGATCGTCCGCTTGCCGGGGACTGGGCGGCGCTGCTCGACAAACGCCGCGCGGCTTATGCGGCGATTCCGCTGCACATCAACACCGAAGGAAAGACGCCGGAGATCATCGCGCAGGAGATCATCACGCTGTGGCGGAACGACTCAGAGTAATTGCGCCGGACTCTCAATACGATATCGTGATTGAGGCGGGGTTGTTCGCCGGAGCGAAACTCGTCGATCAGTTCCGCTCCGACGGGCGCGTGGCGATCATCACCAATGTCACCCTCCAGCGCTTGTATGGCGACCTGCTGCGTCGAACGCTGCCGGAAGCGCTGATCGTCACCGTGCCCGATGGCGAAACGCATAAGACCCTGGCGACGGTGGCGCAGATATACGCTGAAATGGTCGATGGCGGACTGGATCGCCAGTCGACGGTTGTCGCTTTCGGCGGCGGGGTTGTCGGCGACATGGCGGGATTTGCTGCTGCGACGTACATGCGCGGGGTGAATCTAGTGCAGGTTCCGACCAGCCTGCTGTCGATGGTCGATTCGAGCGTGGGTGGCAAAGTAGGGGTTGATCTTCCGCAGGGAAAAAACCTGGTCGGTTCTTTCAAGCAGCCGGAAGTCGTCCTGATCGATCCGGCGCTGCTCGCTACACTCCCTGCGCGCGAACGCGCCTGCGGCATGGCGGAGATCATCAAGCATGGACTGATTGCCGATCCGATCCTGCTCGATCTGATCGCGCGACCTGGCAGTCTGGAATACGACGCTGAGTTGATTCGCCGGGCGGTGCAGGTCAAAATCGATGTGGTACAGCAGGACCCCTATGAGCAGGGCATTCGGGCGTACCTCAATCTGGGGCATACTTTCGGACATGCCATCGAACAAGCTTCTGACTATGCCTTTGCACACGGAGAAGCGGTCGGAATCGGCTTGGTCGCCGCTGCCATGCTTTCCGCGCGGTTGGGGATGATCGATGCTGGACTCGTCAAGGAAGTACGCCGGTTAGTGGTGCAGGTGGGACTGCCCACCCGCATGGGATCGCTCGATCCTGAGATCGTGTACGATTTCATGAAATCGGACAAGAAGAAGAAGGCGGGGAAACTCCGGTTCATCCTGCTCAGCGGGATCGCCCAACCGCAGATTGCCGCCGATGTAGATGTTCAGGATATCCTCGCGGTGCTGGCTGAGTTACGCGGACATGGCTGATCGCCGATGATCATGCCTGAGGAAGAGGCGAAGATGTCGAAAAAGGTCCTGCTGCTGCATGGTCCAAACCTGAACCTGCTAGGTACGCGCGAACCGGAGGTCTATGGCAAGACGACACTCGACGAGATCAACCAGCGCGTCGCCAGCTATGCCCGCAAATTCGGCGTCGAGCTGCGCGCCGAACAGTCCAACCACGAGGGCGCGTTGATCGATATCCTGCATGTGGCGCGCAATTGGGCGGACGGCGCGATCTTCAATCCTGGAGCCTACACCCATACCTCCATTGCGCTGCGGGATGCCATTTCCGGCATTCATTTGCCGGTGGTTGAAATACACCTCTCGAATGTTCATGCGCGCGAGGAGTTCCGTCACAAATCGCTGCTGGCACCCGTCTGTCTGGGACAGATCAGCGGCTTCGGGTGGCGGGGCTACCTGCTGGCGCTTGATGCGCTGCTCGGCAGCTGGGGGCTGCTCGATTAGCACTTGCCGCCAATCAGCGTTAGTTTTTTTTGTCAGGATGCAACGAAGAGCTTGAGATCGCGCCGCAATACCCTTAGATGTGATCGACGCTGGTAGATGATTTGGTAGAAGATGATGAACAAGGCTGTTGTACTGCAAGAGATCGAGAAGCGTGGGGTGAGATTTGTGAACCTGTGGTTCACAGATATTGCCGGAATCGTGAAGAGTGTGAGCGTTCCGGCATCCCGCATCGAAAGTGTCATCGACAACGGGTTGCATTTCGACGGGTCTTCGGTGGAAGGGTTCTCGCGCGTCGCCGAAAGCGACATGGTGCTTCGTCCAGACCTGACGACATTTGCGGTGCTGCCCTGGGATGCACCAGAAGAGCGGACAGCGCGCTTGATCTGCTCGGTAGAAACGATCAACGGTGAAGCCTTCATCGGCGACCCGCGAAACGCCCTGATCCGGGTGCTGCGCCGTGCAGAAGAGATCGGTTTTCGACTCAAGACTGGCATGGAACTGGAATACTTTCTGTTTCGTCGTCATGGAGACGCCGGCATCCTTCCTTTGGAGCCGCTGGACGACGCCAGCTACTTCGATCAATCAGACGATGAGTCGGAGCGCCTGCGGCGCAGGATGGTTTCGACGCTGATCGAGCTGGGGATTCAGGTCGATTCGTCACACAACGAGATCGGTGCCGGACAGCATGAAATCGACTTCACTTATCACGAGGCGTTGGTCTCGGCGGACAATGTGACCACAGCGCGGGTGGCGCTGCGGACCATCGCTCAGCGTCACGGGGTGTACTGCACCTTCATGCCGCGCCCCAGCGCGTCGTTCCCTGGTTCCGGGATGCACACGCATCAGAGCCTGCATGACAGCGCGACGGATGCCAACATCTTCGTCGATGCCGGACATGAATATGGTCTGTCGGAGACTGCGCAGCACTTCCTTGCCGGACAGCTCGCCCATGCTCGCGCCATGACGGCGATCCTCGCGCCGCTGGTGAACTCGTATAAGCGGCTGTCGATCAGCTTTGAAGCGCCAAAGTATGTTACTTGGGCACATGTCAACCGAGCGGGTGAGGCGATGATTCGCGTCCCTCACATCGCTCCAGGGCGAGAAGCCCATACCCGTATCGAGATCCGCTGTCCCGATTCGAGCGCCAATCCTTACCTGGCGACGGCGGTGATGCTGGCTGCGGGCTTGGACGGAATCGAGCAGCGAACGTCGCTGCCAGAGGCATTCGAAGGATCGCTGCTTCGGCAGGATCGCTCACGGTTGCGGCAATTGGCGACTCTGCCGACCTCTCTCGGTGAGGCGCTGAATGCGCTGATGCAGGATGATGTGATCATGGAAGCGCTTGGTCCGTTTATCAGCGACCGCTATATGGCGTTGAAAGAACAGGAATTGGAAGACTACAATCGACAGATCACCGCCTGGGAGCTGGACTACTACCTGAGCCGGTTCTGATTCGCAATCATCTCATGGATGCGGCTCGCAGCTGTCTCGACATGATGCAGCGGCACGATTACGGACAGGCTGCAATTCGACGGATTGCGGGCACAGGCATACAGCGCCAGCCCCTCCAGCCGGGCGAGAATCTGCGCCATCTGCGGCAGATTCGACCCGACTTCCGCGCCAACCGCTGTAACAATGCCAACGGCTTCCATGGACCAAACTATTCCGTCGTCAATCTGCGCCAGGCTGGGCGCCAGCGCCGCTTGCAGCAGGTGTTGGGCGTCGGGACCGATGTAAGTGGGAACGACGAAACAGACCAGGGAGTGCGTCGCGGATTGCGTGGTGATCATCACCTCCAACCGGCCGCCGGTCTCTCTGCTGAACGCCGTTTCTACGAAGCTGCCCAGTGCCATGAGTGAGCCGCTGCGCGGAGCCGTCAGCGCCAGCCCTTCGATCACCGTGACGCCCTTTAAGCCGGGCTGAGGAATTCGATCGTCGATCACCGTGCCATGCAGCGCGGGACGAAAGACATTCTTCACGCGCAGAGGAATATGCCTGTCGCGCAGCGGCGCAATCATACGCGCATGCAGGATACGCGCTCCGTAGAACGCCATCTCGGCGACCTCTTCGTAGGAGAGGAATGGGATAACCTGGGCTTCTGGCAGTTCTTTCGGGTCGGCGCTCATCATGCCATCAACATCGGCATACATCCAGACTTCGGCGGCGTCGACACAGGCAGCGATGATGGACGCCGTATAGTCGCTGCCGCCGCGCCCAAGCGTAGTCGGCGTGCCGGTCGGCGTGGCGGCGATAAAGCCGGTGATAACCGGGATAATGCTGCGATTCAGCAGCGGTTTGAGGCGCTCATCGACGCGCGCCTGGGTGAGCGGCAGCAGCGGTGTGGCGCTGCCTGATATGTCGTCGGTGACGATCAAATCGGTAGCATCCAGGGCGACCGCACGCAGATGGTTCTGGCGCAGGAGTGCCGCGATGATGCGCGCCGTAAGCCGCTCGCCGGAACCGGTGATTCGGTCGATGATCTGGTTGGTGTTCTTGCGTTCGGTGGTTTCGCTCAACTGCTGGCAGGCGTCATGCAGGTCAAAAAGGATGCGGTCGATATCGGTCTGGAGCGCGCTGCGCTCATTGACGCCAAAGGGAAGATCGCTGATCAGCGACACGTGGCGTGTGCGCACCGTCGCGACGATGCGCCGATAGCCTCGACTGTTGCTCATCAGAGCGAACTGTGACGCCTCGATGAGCTGGTCGGTGATGCCATCCAGCGCGGAGACCACCAGGATGATCTGATCCCAGCGCGGAGACTCGTGCAGAACGATGCTCAAGAGCTGGGTGATGCCTGGCGTAATGCCGATAGAACTCCCGCCGAACTTCATCAAGAGCGTTTTCATAGGCTTTGTACTTTGCGCCGGAGACGTGATCGCCTATCATTGTTCAAGGAATCGCACGTAAGTGTAATTCAACTATCCAATATCGGGTACACCACATGACGGATCAGACGATTGAAAGACAGCACACCGTTGCCGGAATCCGGTTTCACCGGGTAGGCAAGGTGTATCACTTCGAGTATTCCGAATTCCCTGAACTGCAGATCGGCGATTATGTCATCGTCGAGACGGCGCGCGGACGACAGATGGGGGAGGTTATCAGCTTCAACGTCGTCGAACAGCCAGACCAGGAGTACAAACCGATCATGCGGGTTGCCACCCCGCGCGATCTTGTGCTGCGTCATCACTGGGAGCTTCAGCAGGACGAGGCGATGCGCATCCTGCAGGCGAAAGTAAGCGAGTTGAGCGGGCTGGATGGCGTCAAGTTCATCTCCGCCATCTACAACTACGATGGCAGTACGCTGACTTTTCTATACACCGCCGAAGACAAGATCAACTTGAACCGACTGCACAATGATCTGCGCAAAGCCTTCAACACGCAGGTAGAGATGCGGCAGATCGGACCGCGCGATGTCGCCAAGCTGCTCGGCGGTTTCGGAGCCTGTGGTGAACTGCGCTGCTGCAGCACCTTCCTGACCGATTTCAGCCCGATCTCGATCAAGATGGCGAAGATGCAGGGGATTTCACTCAACCCTTCCGAGATCACCGGGATGTGCGGGCGTCTGCGCTGCTGCCTGGTCTACGAGTACGAAACCTATATCGAGGCGCGCCAGAAGCTTCCGAAGAAGAACAAACGTGTGGGCACGCCCCAGGGCGAGGGCCGGGTGATCGACGTCATGCCTTTGCAGGATGCTGTGCTGGTGCTGGTTGAAGAGGGTATGATCGTCGTGCGGCGCGAGGAGCTTGTGCCGCTGGATGAGCTTGAAGCGCTGGCGAAGAAGGCGAAAGCCCCCTGCGACAAGCACGGCGACGGTCCCTGCGAGTGCGGAGCGAAGCCCGGCAATGCCCAGGATGCGGATGACGCCGACTCGAACGAGTAGGCGGGAATGGAACCCATGCCGACCCCACATGTGAGGTTGGAGATCGGTTCAGCGGCAGAATTCGAGAAGGCATAAGGGGAAGATATGGTTGATTTCCTGGCACAGGCGGATGCCCTGAGCGAAAAATTGATCGCGCGGCGGCGCGACCTGCATCGTCATCCAGAGACCGCTTTTGAGGAAGTTCGTACAGCCGGGATCGTCGCGGACGCGCTGCGCGAGCTGGGGCTTGAAGTTCAGACGGGCGTTGGCAAGACCGGCGTGGTGGCGATCCTGGAAGGCGCGCAGGACGGACCGACCGTGCTGGTGCGTGCCGACATGGATGCGCTCCCGATTCATGAAGAGAACGATTTCGACTATGCGTCGCAGAGCGCCGGTAAGATGCACGCCTGCGGTCACGACGGGCATACCAGTATTGCGCTGGGTGTCGCCGAGCTGTTGAGCGGGCGTCGTGATTCCCTAGCGGGGCGTGTGAAATTCGTCTTTCAGCCTGCCGAAGAAGTCGGTCGCGGCGCGCAGGCGATGGTCAGTGACGGCGTGCTGCGCGATCCGCACCCGGACGTGACGATGGGTCTGCATCTGTGGAACAGTCTGCCCTACGGCGAAATCGGCATTGCCGACGGGGCAACGATGGCGGGGGCGACGGTATTTCACATCAGGATCATCGGCAAGGGAAGCCACGCCGCCTCGCCGCACCTGGGCATCGACCCGGTGGTCTGTGCTGCCCAAATCATCAATGCCTTTCAGACGATTGTCAGCCGCAACATCGACCCGATGGACACGCTGGTCATCTCCATCACCAAAGTAAATGCCGGCGATACACACAATGTCATCCCGCAGACCGCAGAACTGACCGGGACGGTGCGCGCGTTTTCCCGTCAGGTACGCGACCTCGCCTTTGAGCGGATGAAGACCATCGCCGAACAGGTCGCGGCGGCTTTCGGATGCACGGCAGAACTTCGTTATGAACATCTGACCATTCCGGTCATCAACCATCCACAGGTCACGGAGAAGCTGCGTTCCCTGTTCGCGGCGCAGACGGAAGTGACGAGACTTGATCTGAACGCGCGAACCATGGGATCAGAAGATGTCAGCCTGTTCATGGACGATATTCCAGGCGTGTACTTCTTTGTCGGCGCGCGCGACCCGCAGCAGTCCGAATACTACGGACATCATCACCCGCGTTTCAGCATCGATGAGCGCGCTTTGGTCCTGGGGACAGCGCTGCTGACCAGCGCGGTGGCTTCCTACGTATTGAGCGAGGGATGAACGACCATGCCTGCGACGATACTGATCGGTGCCCAATGGGGCGATGAAGGTAAGGGCAGGGTAGCCGACTGGCTGGCGGCTGACTCCGATGTAGTGGCACGTTATGCCGGCGGAGACAACGCCGGGCATACGGTTGCGGTAGGGGGGAAAGTTTACAAGCTGCATCTCATCCCCTCTGGCATCCTTCATTCCAGGGTAACATGCGTCCTTGGCAATGGGATGGTGGTGAACCCCATTCATCTGATGCGCGAAATCTGCGACTTACAGGCGCAGAGTGTGCCCGTGACGCCGCAAAACCTCCAGATCAGCAGCCGCGCTCACCTGATCACGCCGGGGCACATCGCGCTGGATGCTGCATCCGAAGCGAAGCGCGGCGCGGGCAAGATCGGCACGACGCTGCGCGGAATTGGTCCCGCCTATATGGATAAAACAGGGCGGTCCGGCATTCGCGCCGGGCAGATGGTGGATGCCGAGGAATTCGCCGAAGCGCTTCAGGCGCATCTTGAGGCGACCAACGACAAGCTGCGTCGCGATGGGTTCGCGCCGATTGCGATTGAAGCGGCGATTGCCGAGTCGGTTGAGGCAGCAGCATTTCTTCGCCCCTTCATCCGCGATACCAGTCTGGCGATCAACGAGTGGCTGCAAACGGGGGCGCGCGTACTGTGCGAAGGCGCTCAAGGGACGTTCCTCGATGTCGATCACGGCGATTACCCATTTGTGACCAGTTCGTCCCCGACGGCGGGCGGCGCGCTGACGGGGTTAGGCATTGGTCCGTTGAGCGTTGACCGGGTTGTCGGCGTTGCGAAAGCCTACAGCACGCGGGTGGGTTCCGGTCCCATGCCGACGGAGCTGGAAGGCGAACTGGCGGACAAGCTGCGCGGGACGGGCGAGAATTTCTGGGATGAATTTGGCACGACGACGCGCCGTCCGCGCCGCTGCGGCTGGCTTGATCTGGTGACGCTGCGCTACGCGGCGATGGTCAACGGATTCACGGAACTGGTGGTCACCAAGCTGGATATACTGAGCGGGTTCGAGACGCTGCAAATTGCTACCGCTTATCGCCTTAGAGGCGAGGTGGTCGAGACCGTGCCCGCGACTGCGGCAGCGCTGGAAGCGGCTCAACCGATCTACGAATCGCTGCCCGGCTGGAGTGAAGATCTGAGCCGCATCCGCCGCTGGGAAGATCTGCCCGGCTCTGTGCGGGGCTATATTGACCGGGTGTCTGTGCTGGTGGGCGTACCCATCAGGACGATCAGCGTGGGACCAGAGCGCGAACAACTGGTTCATCGTCCCTGACATCCCTGATTTGCTGAGGAGGGGTGCGTGACCGACTATCAGTACACGCAGGACCTGCCGTTCTCCACGCCGCCCCGCCGAGTCGTCTCGCTGGTGCCGAGTGTGACGGAATCGCTGTTTGAGTTAGGTATGGGCGGGCGGTTGGTCGGCCGCACCCGGTCTTGTGTTCATCCCGCCGGGCAGGTCGAGCGGGTTCCGGCGGTCGGCGGTACGAAGACTCCCGATATTGGGGCGATCTGCGCATTGCAGCCCGACCTGATCATCGCTAACCAGGAAGAGAACCGCCGCGAAGATGTCGAGGCGCTGACCGCTGCTGGTCTGACGGTCTGGGTGACCTTTCCCCAAAGTGTGCGCCAGGCGTTCAATTTGCTGTGGACGATCATGTATGCGTTCGAGCAGCCGGAACACAGCGAAAGCGTCCGGCAGATCGAGCGGCTGGCGGACGTGCTGGAACTGCTGGAACGCGATAAACCCTGTCGTGTCTTTGTGCCGGTCTGGAATGCGCCGCTGATGACTTTCAATGCCGGGACGTTTGCCCACGACCTGCTGCGAGTCTGCGGCGGGCAGAATATTTTCGGGGACCGCGATCAGCGTTATCCGCAGGTGACCCTGGGGGAGGTTGAAGCTGGACAGCCTGATGTGATCCTCCTGCCCAGCGAACCCTATGCTTTCACTGAAGCGCATATCGCCATGTTTGATGCGCTTGATACGCCGGCATCGCGAGAGCGGGGGGTCCGGTTGGTGGATGGTTCACTGCTGACCTGGCACGGCACCCGCATCGCGCGGGCGCTGCTGACGCTGCCTGCCATGCTGTGTCCCTCGGCAGATGTGGGATGAGGCAGTGCGGTGTGTCGCAGCGCCGAACGTGCTTGCAGGGGCTTGTCCCAAATAGTACAATCAGCAAATGTGCAAAGTGTGTTGATCTCGCCAGACTGCTTTGATGGAGGTATCGTGTGAGGCGCTTGCTTATCCTCATCGGTCTTGTCCTGCTGCTGCTGATCGGCGGCGGTTTGACCGCGCTCCTGAATGCGAGCGAGGGTCAGGTTTTGCCAATTCTTCAGCAGGTGAGCGCAGTCGATGCGTCACCGACGACGATGCTGCCCTGGAAGGCGAATCAGTTCATTCTCATGATCGGCTTCATCCTGTTCAATCTTATTGGCATGGCTGTGACGATCGGCATCGTCCTCTGGTTCGTTGATAGAGGCGTGCGCAAAGCCCGTGCCGAAGCTGCAGGGCAGGCAGCAAGCGACAAATCCCCCGCTTAGCGCGTCGCGCCGGGGAACTGTGTTCGTCCTAAAGAAAAGAACGACATGCCTCAACGAAGACGAATTGTGACTCTCACCATCGAGACGGTGGCGCTGCTGTTGATCGCAGCCGCCGTCATGCTGATCGCAGCACTGCGGTCCGACACGCTGATTGTGAATTACGCCTGCGGATGGTTCTCCTGCACAGGTGGACTGCTGCCGCCGCTTAACGATCAGTTTGCGATTTTCGAGTTTATCCACCACTGGGCGATCATCGTAAGCGTCATTACGCTGCCGGTGTTCATCCTGCTTGCTGCTTTGACAGTTCGGCGCGATGACGAAGCGGTCATGGCGGGTATTCGCAATACATCGCTGCTGATCTTCCTCCAGGCGCTTGCGGCGCTGGCGACGACCATCGTTTCTTTGCTATGGCAGGGTCCAGCGCTGCACTTCATGGTCATCTCTATGCTTCTGATCGTTTCTATCGGCGTCACTGCCTGGGCGATGTTCAGCCCAAACCAGGACTATTCGCCGCCGCTGGTACTGGGGGCGCTGGTAGTCGTTTCCGCCATCCCGGCGGTGGCGTATATCGGCGTTTTCATCTAGTCCGTTGCTCTCTGATTGTTAGGTGGGCGGGTTCACAGACATGCGAAGCAGGCTCTTTTTTGCGCTCGCGCTGACGACGGCGCTGCTGACAATTGGCTTGATTGTTTTCGGCGCAGTAGTGAGAGTCACTGACTCCGGGTTGGGCTGCGGTAATCAGTGGCCCCTGTGTAACGGTACGATCATCCCGCCGCTGGACAATCTGACGGCGTGGATTGAGTGGCTGCATCGCCTGTTCGCGATTCTGATCGGACTGCTCGGTCTCGTTACGCTTGTGGTCGCCATGCGCGCCTATCGCAAGCAGAACAGCAGGGTTTTGGCGGCGACGGTCGTGGCGGCGCTGCTCTTTGCCTTTCAGAGCGCCCTTGGCGCGCTGGTTGTTGTACTTGACCTGCCGCCTACGGCGGTTACGCTGCATTTGGGGACGGCAATGCTGCTCCTGGGCGCACTTCTGGTGGCGGCGGTGCTTTCAACGTATAAGCCACGCCGAGTCTATGGGCGCAGCGCCTTCACGATGCTGGCATACATAACGACGGCGCTGTCTCTGGTCGTGATCCTGAGCGGGGCGCTGGTGCGAGGCAGCGGCGCAACGCTGGCATGTACAGACTGGCCCCTGTGTAACGGCGAGCTTCTCCCGTTCAGTCAAGGCGCGCTGGCAACCATCCACGTCCTGCACCGTCTGATTGTTGTGGCACTGGGGCTGTCACTCGTCTTTCTGCTGGCGGCTGCCCGGCGGTCCGCTGTGGATCGGCGGATGCAATCGCTCACGATCTTGGCGCTCGTGATGTATCTGGCGCAGGTTGGGGTAGGTGCGCTGTTCGTCCTCAGTGCAGCTGCGCCCCTGTGGGGGGCGGCACATGTCGGAATGGCAGCGGCAACCTGGGCGCTGCTGATCGTAGTCAGTACCTTCGAGAGTCTCAACACAGGTGAGTCGCGGCAGCAAACCGGATGGCAACAACAGTCAGAACCTCTTCGGAGTTGATCAAGCTCACGCCTCGACAGATCGTTGGCGCGTACCTCGAACTCACCAAACTGAGGATCGTCACGCTGCTGCTGTTCACGACCATTACCGCGATGGTTGTTGCTGCGGATGGCGTGCCGCCGCTGCATCTCCTGCTGCCGACGATTCTCGGCGGAGCGCTTGCGTCTGGCGGCGCAAGCGTGATCAACCAGTATTATGACCGGGATATGGACGCAATCATGATGCGCACTGCGCGGCGTCCGATCCCGTCTGGCAGAGTGAAACCGCTCTCTGCGCTGATCTACGGCGTCGTACTGGTAGTGCTGTCCGTCGTCGTGCTTGGCGTATTGGTCAACTGGCTGGCGGCACTTCTGGCGCTGGGCGGCGCGGTCTACTATGTCGTCATCTACACGATGGTGCTGAAGCGCAATACCGTCCTGAACATCCTGATCGGCGGTGGCGCCGGGGCGATGCCGGTGCTGGTCGGCTGGTCCGCTGTCACCGGAGATCTTTCGACCCCGGCGTGGCTGCTTTTTGCCATCGTATTTCTTTGGACACCGCCGCATAGTTGGGCGCTGGCGCTTCTGGTGAATCAGGATTACACGCGCGCCAATGTGCCGATGATGCCCGTCGCCAAAGGCGAAGATGCCACCCGCAGCCAGATCATCATCTACTCGGTGATCCTGCTGGCAGTGAGCATGGTCCCGTTCCAGACGTTTAGCTGGATCTATCTGGTGGCGGCGTTTACCCTGGGGCTGCGCCTGGTGTCGATGGCAGTGATGCTGAAGCGGGATCGCTCTCTGATGGCGGCTCGCGCTACCTACAAGTATTCGACCGCCTACCTCGCCTTTCTGTTTCTGGCGATGATGATGGATCGCATTCTTCTGTAGATGGAAGACAGGAATACATCGCCGTTTCTGATAAGGATTCGACGTAACCATGCAGAACCCTAAACCCGTCGCGGTGACCGCTCCGGTGATCATCGCGGTTGTCCTGCTGCTCACCGCCGCTGTTGCCTTCTTCGTTACGCTGCTTATCTTCAGCCCTTCGAATCCTACGGAACAGGCGACCAACCGGCTGGCGGACGACTATGCCGCAGTGACCGATCGTCTGCTGGCGATAGGGGATGCCTCGCGGGCAGAGCCGCTGCTGGAAAAGTACGCCTGTGCTGCCTGTCACCTCCTGGGCGGCGAGCGAGTCGCCCCGCCCTGGGAAGAGGTGCCAGGCGTCGCCGCCGACCGCCGACCGCCGCTGACCGCCGCCGAATACGTGTATGAGTCGATCATTCACCCCGGGGCGTATCTGGTCGAAGGCTACCCCCCGTCGATGCCGCAGGATTATGCCAGCCGCATGAGCGAGCAAGAGATCGCCGATGTGCTGGCATACCTGCTCCACAGCGAGCCTTGAACGATGCCTCTGGACGTATTTGCCCTGTCGGCGCTCGTCGATGAGTTTCTGGACGTGCTGGTCGGTGGGCGCGTCCAGGATTCAGTCTGTATCGACTCGGACACCCTTGGACTGGAAATCTACGCCAACCACCGGCGGCAGTATCTGCTGCTTTCGGCGGATGCACAGCGCCCGCGCGTACATCTGGTCGGCGATAAACTTCGGCGCGGTCTGGAACGACCCACCCCGCTCGGTCTGTTGATTCGCAGTCAGGTCGAAGGCGGCAAGATCGCTCACGTCAGCCAACCTCCCTGGGAACGGGTGCTGCAATTCGACATCGACGGTCCTGAGGGGCTGGTCTCGCTGATCATCGAGCCGATGGAACGGCGGAGCAACGTGCTGCTCGTCAAGGGCGGGATAATCCTCGACTGCGTTCGCCGCGTTGGACCCGAAGACAATCGTGTCCGGCTCAGCCTGCCGGCGCATCAGTATGTGCCGCCTCCGCCGCAGACCGGCAAGATCAGCCCGTTCATGCTGGTCCAGGATGAACTGAACAGCCTGTTCGAGCAGGCTCGGCAAGAGGCTCCGTCCAAACGAAAGGCGCACCAGGTCCTGACCTCTGGACTGCTGGGCATCAGTCCGCTGCTGGCGAAGGAGATCCTCTACTGCGCCGCCGGAGACTCGAACGCAGACATTCGGAATGTGGATACTGAAGCCCTGATGCGGGCGCTTGTGCAGGTGATGGATCCGCTGAAGCGGCGGCAATGGACCCCCGGCGTCGTTGAAGAAGACGGCGTCACTACCGATTTCAGCGCTTATCATCTGACGTGGCAGCCCGGCTGGCACACGGTCGGTTCGATCAATGAGGCGATGGCGATGTTCTTCGGCGCCCCGGTGGGCGAAGAGGCTTACGAAGCGGCAAAGCTGCCGGTCCGTGAGGCGATTCGTGCTGCGCATCTGCGCCTGGAGACCAAGCTGGCGTCATTGCGGCGCTCGCTTACCGACGATGCCGAGCGCGAGACTCTGCGACAAAGCGGCGAACTGATCCTGGCTTACCAATACGCTATCCGACCAGGACAGGCGGAACTGCGCGCGCCATACGAGGTCGAGGCATCCGATCTGGTGATCGCTCTTGAGCCGTCCTTGACGCCGGTGGAGAATGCGCTGCGCTACTTCGAACGCTACAGCCGGGCGAAACGGGCGCTCGAAGATATCCCAGGATTGATCGCCGAAGTCGAAAGTGAGATCGCCTATCTCCAACAGATGGCGGCAGATATCGATCTGGCGGCGAGCTGGCCCGACATCGAAGAAGTCCAGACGAACCTGCACGCCAGCGGTTACTGGCAGGGCAGACCGATTCGCCGCACAGGATCAAAGACCGCACCGCTTCGAGTCGTCACGCCTGATGGCTTCATCATCTGGATCGGGCGGAACAGCCGACAGAACGAGCAGGTCACATTTGACAAAGGGGGACCTGTCGATCTGTGGCTGCACGCGCGGGGAGTGGCTGGCGCGCACGTGATCGTCAAGAACGATGGACGGCGCATCCCGGACGCGGTGTTGGAGACAGCGGCTTCGCTGGCTGCCTACTACAGCGCGGGTCGGCAGGAAGGCAAGGTGATGGTCGATGTCACCGAGCGCCGCCATGTGCGCAAGATCAAGGGGGGACGCCCTGGTATGGTCACCTACCGGAATGAAGTGACGCGGACGGCGTCGCCCCGTCCCGCTTCCGATTTCGTGCGCTAAGCGAAAAGATGGAGTGTAAAGTACGATGGCAGATCAACCGCTCACCCCCCCATTTGGCAAGAAAGTCCGCCTCGAAGATTATGATCCGAGCTTCACCAACGGAATGAGCAAGGATGATGCCAAAGCGCGCGAAAAGAAGTTGGAAGCGCGCATGGGCGAGCTTCAGGAGATGCTCTATGCCCAGGGGACGCAGTCGCTCCTGGTCGTGCTTCAGGCGATGGATGCTGGCGGGAAGGACGGGGCTATCAAACACGTCTTCGACGCGGTGAACCCCCAGGGTGTTCGCGTAACTTCCTTCAAGCAGCCCACCCCAGAGGAACTTGCCCACGACTTCCTGTGGCGGGTGCATCCACATGTGCCGCCGAAGGGATACATCGGTATCTTTAATCGCAGCCACTATGAGGATGTCCTGGTCGTGCGCGTCAACCAGCTCGTGCCGCAGGATGTTTGGGAGCAGCGCTACGACCACATCAACGCTTTTGAGCGCCTGGTTGTCGAACGGGGCACGCGCGTCCTGAAGTTTTTTCTGCACATCTCGCGTGATGAGCAGAAGCGGCGTTTTCAGGAACGTCTCGACGATCCCAGCAAACAGTGGAAATTCTCGACGGGCGATCTGCCGGTTCGTGAAAAGTGGGACGATTATATGAAGGCGTACGAGGCGGTGCTGACACGCTGCCACACCGAGGCTGCCCCCTGGCACATCATCGCTGCCAACAAGAAGTGGTATCGCGATCTGGTGATCACCCAATCGATAGTTCAGGCGCTCGAGGCGATGGACGTGCGCTACCCGGACCCAGAACCCGGACTGGAGTCGGTCGTCATTCCCGATTAGTCGAGTCGCCGTATGCGGTTGCAGCGAGTACGCGGCGCGCGTTTTCCAGAACATCGGCTACACTGATGTCATGCACGCAGGGATGATTGGCGAAATCATCACCGGACCAATCCAGGACGCGGCAGGGACGGCAGGCTATTGTCGAAACGACAATACGGTGTGAGGCAGGGACGCCCCAGGGGCGAAACTCGTCCGGGTCGGCAGCGCCGAAAAGTGTCACCGTCGGCGCTCCGACCGCCGCCGCCAGATGGAGCGGTCCGCTGTCCGAACCCATGACCAGGCGCGCGTCGGCGAGCAGCGCCGCCAGACGCGGCAGGTCGGTTGCCCCTGTCAGGTTAACCGGTGATATTTTCATGCGGGCGGCGATCTGTTCCGCCAGCGCTGATTCGTGAAGGCTTCCGGTCAGGATGATGCTTCCTTCGAGATCGCCGCGCAGCGCATCTGCCGTTCTCGCCCACTTCTCTGGATTCCAGTTCTTGATAGCTGCACCCGAACCGACGTGAATCACAGTATATGGCGCGTTCAAGTCAGCCCCGCTGTGACGGAGCAGATCGCGAAC
Organism: Anaerolineae bacterium; assembly: GCA_013360465.1. Lineage (GTDB taxonomy): Bacteria > Chloroflexota > Anaerolineae > Aggregatilineales > Phototrophicaceae > Flexifilum. The sequence continues at coordinate 37,013 of JABWBO010000001.1, forward strand.
AGCGAGTCTTGATGCCTCATCGACGGGATAGTTCAAGGCGACCTTGGGCAGATGACTCTGATCGGCATCGACGAGACGCAGATTCGCGGCGACAGCGTGCATCGGCTGATAAGGGAGAGCATCCGTCAGAAAACGCCCTGTGTCACCGAAATCGTAACCGATCCGCTGAGGGACGCCCGCCAGGAAGGCGACCAGCGCAGCCCACCAGTGGTCGCGGCGCAGCACGTAAGCGCGGTTGTAGCCGATGCGGCGGAGCCGCTGTGCGGTCTGCGCTGCCAGAAGGTAGGGAGCTGCCAGACTGCCGCCTTCGGCGCGCGTAAAGCCGGGGAAGGGCAGAGTCAGAATCAGGTCGATTTCCTTGATCGGGGCAAGGGTGTCTGCCGACCAGGGACCGAGCAAGGCATGAATCTCTGCCGAGGGATAGATGGCTCGCAGCCGGCGCAGCGCGGGCAGAGTCAGCAAAACGTCGCCGAGGTGATCTGGACGAATCACCAGAATGCGCTCATCCGGGGAAGCCCCGCCGCGCGGTGGCGGGGGGATGGGCAGCCGGGCAACGGCGCGCAGCCCGGTGCTGCGAATCTGCTCCATGAGCGAGGGCGTATGAAACGCCTCCGCCATGCGCAGGTTGCGGTGCGCCAGCGTTTCCTTATCCAACGCCTAACCCTGCGTAGATCTGCCTGAGTCTTGGAGCCAGGATCGACCAATCGTAGCGCTCACAGGCATAGCGGCGGGCGGCGGCGCTCAATCGCTGGCGTGCCTCGCTGTCGCCGATCAGCCGATTGACTGCGGAGGAGAAACCCTGCGCGGTGTCGGCGACGATCAGCGCATCGCGCACGGCATCTTCCAGACCGGAGATCGCCACCGTGGTCGCCACAATCGCGCAACCAGCCGCCATCGCTTCCAGAATCTTCAGGCGCGTGCCGCTGCCCATGCGCAGCGGTGCGACAAATACGGTCGCGTGGTGGAGAAACGGTTTAACGCTCTCGACCCATCCTGTGAAGGCAATGCTGGGGTTCGATTGCTGAAGTACGAGCAGTTTGCCTTGAACTGCCTGACCGACCACGTAGAGCTTCGCATCGTCGTTCTGCGCCAGGATGTCGCCGAAGATAGACTCGGCAAACCACTGGATGGCATCGACATTCGGACGGTAGTCCATCTTGCCGGTGAACACCAGCGGGATGCCGCTGAGTTCGAGATGATTTCCCCGCGCTGTATAGTCGTCGGCGAAAATCCCGTTCGGGAGCGTATGGATAGGAGTCGGTGTTCCCAGGCTGGATAGATGCTCGGCATCGTCCTGAGAGACGGCGATCACAGCGTCGGCACGTTCGCAGACTGCGCGCTCGAAATGGGTGATGCGTTTCGCCTGAGTCCGCGAATAGAGCGCCGCCGGGAGCCGCCATAGAGACAGGCTTTCGACGCGCGCCATGCTGCGCTGCAAGGCGAATTCGGCGTTGTGAGCGTCGTAGACGATGCGGGCGTTCGGCTGAAGCCTGCGGACAATCGGCGCGTATGCAGCGGTCTCCAATCCTTCGAACTGCACGAGATCAAAGGACCGAGTTTGCAGAAGACTGGTCAGGCAACGCACGAATTCCACAGAGTGCAGCCGGCGCGCCAGGTCTGGTTCGCGGGTCAGCAGCAAATCATGCAACCGCTGCGGCATCGAGCGAGGCGGAGCGGGGATGTAAATGACCTGCTCGCACAGGTCCGCCAGGCGCGCTGGCGCAGCGGCTGGCATTGAATCGCTTTCGCTGAACGTGAGCAGCGTGACCTGTGCGCCAAACGACTTCAGACAGTGGAGAAGCCCAAGATTCCGCAGCGCTGCGCCCTGCTGGGCGGGAAATGGAGGATGGGGTGTGATGATCAGTGTGCGCATTTTCCATCAGTTTCAGGCAAACATCTCGTAGGCGGATAAGGCAGTTCTGGTCACCTGATCCCAGGTGAAAATCCTGGCGCGTTCCAAGCCTTTGCGTTCTTGTTCGGTTCGCCAGGCAGAGTCCTGCCATGCCCGGCGCATCGCCTCGGCGATGGCTGCTTCGTCTTCCGGGTGAACCAGGACGCCGACATCACCGACAACTTCCGGGAGCGCGGAACGGTCGCTTACGATGGGCATTGTACCGCACGCCATCGCTTCTAAGGCGGGCAAGCCAAAACCCTCGTAGAACGAGGGCATCAGCAGCGCCACCGCTCCACCGTACAGCGCCGGCAGCGCTTCCTGGGGGATGCCATAGCGCCAGAGGATGCGGTCGGGCAGTTGGAGCGCGTCAACTGCCCGCTGAGTCTCCTCGAAATTCCAGCCTGCCGTGCCCGCCAGCACGAGCGGCGGCGCGCCTGGCTGCGCATCTATCAGGCGCTTGTAGGCGCAGGCAAGCCCAAGGATATTCTTGCGCGGTTCGAATGTGCCGACGAAAAGAAAGTAGGTTTCCGGCAGTTCGAGGGCGCTCCGTCCTGCCGCGGCTGCGGCTGAGGTGAGCGGCTTGAAAGACTCGTCAGCCGCCAGCAGATGGACCGTAATCTTGTCCGGGGAAACTCCCAGCATGGCAATAATATCCTGCTTGCTGGCTTCGCTGATCGTCAGGATGTGATCGGCATGATCAACCGCATAGACGATCTGGTCGGCATAGTAGCGGCGGCTCTCGTCCGTCAGAAACCGAGGATAGTGCAGAAACGCCAGGTCGTGGACGCTGATGACATGATGATTCGCGCCCCGCAGCGGCGGGATGAAGTCCGTCGTGTGAAAAAGGTCCAGACGGTGGGGTATAAGCTCCGCGCTGAGGGCAATACGCTCCAGGCGATGGTGACAGGGTGTCCACAACTGCGCGTGCCTGATGCGCCCGCGAACGACGGGATGATCGGCTTTGCGGCTGTAGAAGAATGTGAATCGATGGGCGGTATCGAGGGACTCTAACCCGGCGGTGAGCCGCTCAATGTACAGACTGATGCCGCCCCGGCGATAGTAGGTCAGACGTGCGTCGATGCCGATGTGCATGATGTGCGCAGTATAGACTGCACGAAACGGTCTGTCGAGACAAGGTTGCCTGCGATTGAAACGCCGCCGCCCCATGTCTTGATGGGGCGGCGGACATCATCACTGTTCAGCGAATGCCAGATGTGCGATTAGTTGAGCCGCTTGTAGCGCGATGGCGGCGCGAGCATGACGAAGTGCTGCGAAGGTGCGTCACGCAGCGCGGCGATATGTTTCGCTGCGTCCGCCTGGTTGTTGGCGCAGAGCGTATCGATGTAGTGCTGCAACAGCTCTTTGACATCCTGGACACCCTGTTGATCGAGAGGGAAGATGTCGACCATCGCGCCCTCAGCGATTCGCCGCCTAATCGCCGCTTCGGTCAGACCCATCTCCGGTTGGACGCGCTGATAGACGACTCCGCCGGACATGCCCGCGCACATCCAGGGACCCGGATCGCCCAGGATGACCACGCGCCCGGAAGTCATATACTCGCAGGCAAAACCTTTCAGGTTTGCCCGCGCACCGATGCCGCCGAGTTCGTCACGCAGCGATGACTTGATCTCGCCGCCGAAGACCACATCTGCGCCGCTCAACCGAATGCAGGCGCGGGAGTCGGCGTTGCCCTGGACGATAAATCTGCCAGCCTGCGCGCCATAGGCGAAGCTCTTGCCGACCGACCCATCCAGGCGCGTTCCGTTATGGTTCAGACCTTTGAGGATAGCGACAATACCCCCTCGTGAACACTTGGCAACTCCGTCCTGTGCGCCGCCCTCGACCAGGATATCCATGCGGTTGTCGATGAATGCGCCCAAGCCATTGCCAGGAACAGCCGAGTTGCTGAAACGCAGGTGAACCAGCGGTGGCGCAGCGATCTCGCCGCGCTCCATCGCACCGGACGTGTGTGTGCCCAGTGCGCGGTCCATCGCCATCACCTGTTCGTCGTCGTAGGTCATCTCTTCGTCGCCGAACTCTGCAGAGCGTTCTACCAGACCGGTGATCTGCTTGGTCAGGAAGTTGCGCGGACGCGATACGAGGCGACCGACGCCGTTTTGCAGAGGCGCGCGGGCGGGTATCGGATTGTAGTGGAACAGTGGAGAGAGGTCGATCTGGTCGTGGAGGTCAATCTGCTCCAGGAGGTCAGCGCGTCCGACGAGGTCCTGCGTACGGGTGAAACCAAGGCGCGCCGTCCAACACTGGATGTCTTCGCCGAGCATCATGAAGACGTTACAGATGCCCTGGACTGCCGTATCGAAGTCGCGTGGTTCGAAATGTTTGACGCCGGCTTCCAGCGCTTCTTCAACAGTAGTGAGGTGCGTTGTGATGCCGACGTGACAGGTTCCCTCATGACATTTGCGACAGATCGTACAGCCCACAGCGACCATCGCCAGCGTACCGAAGCCAACTCGATTTGCGCCGAGGCACATCATTTTAATCACATCGCGACCGCTCTTCATCCCGCCGTCGCACCACAGCTCGACATTCTGCCGCAAGCCGCTGGCGATCAGGGCGTGGTGCGCCAGCCAGACGCCGATCTCGGCAGGAAGCCCGACATGACGCAGTGAATGAGCGCGGGCAGCGCCGGTGCCGCCTTCGTAGCCGGTGATGTTGATGATGTCCGCGCCTGCTTTGGCGACGCCGACGGCGATGATGCCGACGCCGGGGACGACAGGAATCTTGACCGAGACACGCGCTTTGGGATTGGCGATCTTCAATTCGTCGATCAGCTGCGCAAGGTCTTCAATCGAATACAGATCGTGATTGTTGCTCGGCGAGATGAGATCTACACCGACGGCGGTATGCCGCGCCTCGGCGACCTTAGGGGTCACTTTGGTGCCGGGCAGCTGTCCGCCTTCACCCGGCTTTGCGCCCTGTCCGATCTTGATCTCCAGCACTGAGCAGGAGTTGAGAAACTCGATGTTCACGCCGAAGCGCGCCGAGGCGATCTGGTTTCCCCGATAGGGTTTGTACTTGCCCATGATGTCGGGCAGTTCGCCGCCTTCGCCGTTGACGCACAGGATTTCCATGCGGGCGGCTGCTTCGGCATAGGCTTTGTAAGCGAGTTCACCCTGCGAGCCGAAGGACATCGCGCCGATCAGGACGGGCATCGAGTGCTTGCCCACGCTGATGTCTACAGACGCCGGATGGATGTTGGCTTCACTCTCCTTAAGACCGATGATGTGGCGCGGCGCGACCGGCATCTCCGACTCAAGCTTGAGCATCGATTCTTCGTAGTCGTGGCGCGAGAGTTCGCCGTGCGCAATATCCTCGATCTTCTTCCACATCTTCGGATACAGACGATCCGGGTTGTCGAGGCGGCTCTTGTCTTCGCCCCGGAACTCGCGCGCCCGCTGCCGCGCATCGCGCGTCACTGCCGACCAGGTGAGACCCCGCGCGTCAGAGCCGAAGTAGTTCGGCGCGCCGATCAGGTCGGCAATACCCGTCGTCAGCCCGATCGAGCTGAAAGAATGCCCATAACCGCGCAGCTCATGACAGCCAATGGTGGAAATGATCTTCTGGATGGCGATGGTGATCGCCGAAACCGCCGAATCCAGCAGCTTCGCAGCATTTTCCGGCGCAAGCGGTTCGCGCGGGGCGCGGGGCGCAATACCCAGCGCGACGGCATAGATGGCGTAGGGGACAAGGGCGTTTGCGCCCATGCCCAGGCAGAGTACCAGATCGTGCATGTCGCGCAACGCACCAGACCGCACGATCACGCCGACCTGACGGCGCAGGTTGGGCGAATCGTCGGCTTCACGCAGCGCACGATCGACGGCGGCGGTTGCCAGCAGCGGATCGACCCAGAGGACATCACCGGCATAGGCTTGGCTGTCATCCAGAATGATGCAGCGCGCGCCAGCGCGCGCCAGCGCCACCGCCTGGGCTTTGAGGCGCTCAACAGCCGAGTCAATGTTTTCATCCAAGGCGGCGGACATGGACAGGAACGCCACCGCGTCGCCGAATTGATCGACAACGTCATCGAGGATCATCGTGCCGTGCTTGAGGGCAAGTTCGCGATGGAGTTCGATGCTGCCCAGATCAGGATGTCCGCCGAGGATGAGCGGCATACGCAGGGGGACGACCGGGGCGGATGTCTGAGCCGATCTGCCGAGCGCCGGACGGCTTCCGAGCAGAACCTCCGTAGAGAACTGCGCGCGCTCACGCTCACGGTCAATCGCCGGGTTGGTGACGACCGCTACCGTCTCCTTGAAGTAATCGGCGAGGTTGATCCGGGTCTTGCTCAGTGCCGCCAGAGGACCATCCCAGCCGAGTGAACCGACCTGTTCCTTCTTAGTCTCCGCCATCGTTTCGATGACAGCGAGGTGATAGCGTTCCCATCCGAGCGCCGCCATGTTCTGTGTGTTCAGGCTGTGGGCGACCGCCTGCCAGGGGCGTGGTTCAGCTAGTCGCAAAGGCTGGGCTTCAGGAACGAAATCGGCTTCGGCAATGGCAGCGGGTGAAGCGACGACTTCTGCTGCGGCGCGCGCACCGTATCCGCTGCCGCCAGACGACGGGCGATAGGCGACCTCGCTTGTTGACCAGACAGATGGATGCTGCTGGTCCTCTGAACTGCTGCGCTCGTGGCGACGGCGTGTGACATGACGCTGAATGGCAGGGTAGTCGAGTACTTCGACGTGCTGCCCAGGGCGGATAACGAGCGCAATTTTCTCGCCGGGGGCGAGCGGTTTAGAATCCGCCGACATGTTATCCAGTGGATAGACACCACGCTCGGAAGAGGCGAAGTACTCTTTTTCCGTTTCGCCATACCAGAGCGGACGAAGCCCCAGAGCATCGACACTGAGTACGACCTGATCGCCGACGCGCGCCACAACGGCTGCCGGACCCTGTGCAAAGGGTCCGAACGAGCGGCGCATCGCTTCATAGGTATTGTGGATTTCTGGAGAACCCTGGATGAGATCGTGTTTGAAGGGCGGGAAGACGTGTTCCATCGCTTCAATCAGATCAAGACCGTAGTCCATACACAGGGCGTCCACCACTGCATCGACATCCTGCGAGTCAGAACCGTTCTCTGGCAGAGCGATGCCAAGCATCTGGGCTTCCAGGCGGAAACGCGAGATGGTGTTAAATTCACCGTTGTGCCCCAGGACATTGAACGGTTGGGCGCGCTCGAAGATGGGGTTGGTGTTCGTGCTGTAACGCGCGTGCCCCAGCGTTACCGTCGAGGCGTAATCGGGATCGCGCAGTTCCGGGTAGTAACGGCGAAGGATTTCAATCGTACCCTGAACCTTATAGACGACGCTTCGGGACGAGAAGGACGGAAAATGAACCTTGAACTCCGTCTCGATAGACTTTTGCAGTCGGTAGATCGTCCGCTCCAGCTGATCAAGCGACATGCCCTCATTCGTGCCGGCAAACTGCACAAATAGCGGCTCGTTTGCCTGTGCGCTGCGACCCAGGACGTAGGACTCAACGCGCCCTGATCGCTGAATCAGCACATCGAGTCCCGCGCGGCGAATGCGGTCATCGATCTGCGAGATCAGGTAATCGCTTTCGGCGCGGCGCGCATTAGGGATCATCAGGTGAGCGACCCAGAAGCGCGGCGTCGTCACCAGCGAGGAGCGAATGTTGTTCTGCGCCAGAGTCTTCGCCCAGAGTTCGCGTGGGATGTCGGTCATGATGCCAACGCCGTCGCCTTCGCCGTCCACGAAACCGGTCCGGTGATTCATGCGGGTCAGCGCTTCAATGGTGCGTTTGACGTTGCCGTGCGTAGCCTGCCCACCTTTGCGCACGGCGCAGATGAGTGCGCAGGCATCGCGCTCACGCCGATCTTCGGAGTGCAGAGGAACGTCGTTCAGATAGTGCAAGTCAGGCATCCCGCTCCTCGATTCTGTCTTTGCTAGCCGGAACGATGTGACATCTCCAGGGACAAAAAGCGACAGTTAGCGTGCTACCATGCATCGTCAACTGTCACCAAAAACAATTTGCCTAAAGGGTGAGAATAATACAAACAAGAAGCGGGTTGTACTTCAGACAAAATCTAAAGAATCCCGACTTGTTTCATTGTGCATCAAGCACAAGTGGGGGTCAATTGGCGCTGAGAAGCCGCCGGATTGTCAGGGCGAGATGAAACGCCAGGCGTATCTCCGGTCGGTCCAGATCGACGCCTGCAATCTCATTGATCCTGTTCATTCGGTACAAAAGCGTGTTTCTGTGGACAATGAGCTGTTTGGCGGTCTCCGACAGATTGCCGTGACACTGGAAGAACGCCTCCAGCGTCTTGACGAGATCGGCATGCTGACGCATGTCGTAATCGATGAGCGGTCCAAGCGTCTGCTCACAGAACCCCATCAGGCGTTCTTTGTCGTTGAGCCGGATGAGCAGTTGATATACACCCAGATCGCCGATGTAGAGCGGCGTATCGCTGTGAAGGCGCACGGCGAGATCACGCGCCTGGACGGCTTCACCATAGGAGCGCCGCCAGTTGGCGACATCTGTCGCCGGTTGTCCCACTCCGACGGCGACATGGTAGCCTGGATATTGGCGCTGCACCTCGGCAGGAAAAGCCTTGGACAGCTTCATACCGCTGATGACCGCATCCTGTTCATCAATCGCCAGGAAGACGATCACCTCGTTCTCTTTCTCCCGCTGCCATACCAGGGCATGTGCCTTGGTGTTGGAGACGACCGTATTGACAATCGTTTCCAGCCGCCGCATCGAGGCAGCCTTTTCTCCCTGCCACTTGAGGACGACGGCAATGTGAGGACGGCTCATATCGTGTTCCAGGCGTTCGCCTTGCTGAAGTGCCTCCTGCTGGCTGACATCACCAAAGAGCAGGCGATCTAGGAAAGTGCCGCGCAGCCGCTTCTCGGCGTCGCTGATAGCTTTCGCCTTCGCCATCTCGATGGCACAGGCGGCGGCACCATGTTCCGCAACCAGCAGATCGACCTCATCCAGGTCACTGTCGAAGCCGATGATCGAGAGATAGCCTCTTCCGATCTCCTTGGTGACGACCGGGGCGACGTAACGGGCGATGCCGGTCGTCGGCAGCGACTGCATGAGGACCGGATTATCCATCTCGCTCACGCGCAGTCGGTCCTGCATTTCCACCGGGAGATTGTCCAGCTTGCGCAGGAAGGTCTCTACTTCATCCCAGAAGGCGACGAACTGCGGCTGAACGCTGCTGACGATCATCTGCAGCCGCTTGTCCTGTACGACGACCGACTTGTTGGTCAGGCGCGCCATCTCACTGACAAGCTCCGCCATGCCCTCGTTTCGCGACGTAATCTGCGTGAGCTGGCGGTAAATCTGCGTGCCGCGTCGCTCGAGCTGCCCTTTGTGATCCACCAGAAGGCTGACGACAACTTTTTCGACGACCCGAATGCGGCTGCCCGACGGGAGTACCAGCAGGGGGATTCCATAGGCGTTGGCTTCAGCGATGGCGGTTGATGACGGGCTGTCGTGAAGGACGACCGCTGACGCCTGCTGTTCAGACGCCCAGCGTACGATATCCACGTCGCGCAGACGCGGCGTGTTGGGTCCCTCGGCAGGGGCGACCAGAATCAGCTCGGCTTCATGTCCGCTCTTGCTCAGCAGTCCATCGTCGGTGTAGATCACTGCTGCCCAGGTGATGACCCGGCTTTGCAGTAAGCCTTCACCTGCCGCAATCCGCGTACCGAGGGGAAGGGCAAGTTTCCGAACATCTTCGACAGTGATGCGTTCCGGCTCAGTCATAATCACGCCATGTGGTCAAACTGCACAAATTCCATTGTCTGAGATAACCCAGATTGTGCGGATTGTCAACCTCCGCTGCGCCGGATGTTTCGATCTGTGAGATGGGTTGGTCGGATATCCGGCAGTGGTTCAGGTTTCGCCGGTCAGCACGCCGAAGGCGATTACTGCGAAAAAGACCAGAAGCGACTCGCCGACGAAGTCGCTCTGGGGGTTTACCTGCATACCGTAATATGCGAGCGCCGCCATGATCGCGCCGCCGACCCAGGTAATGGGGCTGACGCGCCAGCGCTGCGCGTATTGGAACAACCCTGAACCGAGCAGTATAACCGCGCCTGAAAGCGGGACGAAGTAGTTGGCCAGCGTTCCATCCGGCAGAATTTGCAGCACCGCAAAGACCAGGACCAGCAGCGCCCAGGTCATCATCTCCACACGACGTTCCCGCTCCGTTTTCCCGCGATACCCATCGCCATTCTGTCCCCGTCTGCGTGCCATTACCGCTCCCCTGTCTCAATCCTGTAAGTTGTGACTCCGTTAGATGCGCTGACATTTTAACATGATCTCTCGTATAATCGCACGGCATGCCGTGCTTCCACTCTTTTCAGCGCTGTGTGTGCGCCTGGGCGGACTCATGAACAAGAGAATTGGCATCATGACTGGCGGCGGCGACGCGCCAGGACTCAACGCCGTCATTCGTGCTGTCGTGATGACGGCGCAGAACTGCTACGGATGGCAGGTCGTCGGCATCCGCCAGGGATATGATGGACTGCTAACCCCGGAGACGCCGGTCGTCTCGCTTGATCCCGCCCATGTCCAGCCTCTGCTTACGCGAGGAGGGACGATTCTGGGTGCTGTGAATCGCGGAAATCCGTTCATGCACGCCGTCAAGTACGCCGATGGTACGGTGCAGTACGTAGATATGGCACAGAATGCGGTGGAACGGCTGGAGGCGCTCGACATCAATGCCCTGATCGTCGCCGGCGGAGACGGCACGATGGCAATTGCCCAACGTCTGATCGCGCTGGGCGCACGCATTGTGGGGGTGCCCAAGACGATTGATAACGATCTGGCGCAGACCGATGTCTCGTTTGGCTTCGACACCGCAATCCTGACGGCAACTGAGGCGCTGGATAAACTGCAAACGACCGCCGAAAGCCATCATCGCGTGATGGTCATGGAGGTGATGGGACGCAACAGCGGGTGGATCGCCCTCAAGACCGGGGTTGCCGGGGGAGCGGATGTCATCCTGATACCGGAGATACCGTTCGATGTCGAACGAGTCTGCCTGCATCTGATGGAGATGCGCACACCAGAGCGAAATCACGCCCTGGTCGTCGTCGCCGAAGGGGCTGCGGTGGTCGGGGGACAGCAGCAGTACTATATCAAAGCCTCCGGACTCATGGACGCGCGCCTTGGAGGAATTGGCTACTCGCTGGGGAACTCGATTGCTGAACGCACTGGCTTTGACGTGCGCGTGCTGCGCCTGGGACACCTACAGCGGGGCGGCTCGCCAACGCCGCATGACCGTTGGTTGGCGACTCGCTTCGGCGCTGCTGCGGTTCACCTGGCGGCGCGGCAGCAGTGGGGGCAGATGGTCGCCCTTCAAGGCAACGACATCGTCTCGGCGCCGATGGCGGAGGCGGTGAAGATCAAGCGAGTAGATCCGTCTGGTGAAATGGTACAGATGGCGCGCGATCTGGGTATATCATTCGGTGACGCGTAGCGCTGCAAGAAATCAAGAAATCTGGAAGCGGCGCGCCTGAGTTCGTGAGCGTGCCGGTTCGATGATGCCGTCAGCGCCCGGGTCTTTCCATAAGCAGACGGCCGTAACTGCCGCGCCAGGTCGATTCTTTGCGAGTGAGTTTGTTCACGTCGATATCGCTGACGCGAGGCATCAGCTTGACCATCGTCGCCGGCAGGTCGTTCCAGCGCTCATCCAGCACCACCTGCTGAATCTGCGCCGCCAGCGCGCCCGCCCATGCCCAGCGGGTGCGCAGTTCATCCGCTTTCATCCAGTAGTCACGTTTCTCCCAGGCGGCTGCCGAGGAGTCGATACCCAGGTCTATATCGCGCAGGCAGAGTACAAGATGTGCCGCCATATCTTTGGCGTCCTCATCGATCTCCTGCTTCTGACTTAACCTGCGCAGAAGCTCGGCAATCGTGCGCAGCAGTTGGTTGCGCTGTTTTCCCGTGCTGTCGGTGTTGATCACGCGGCTCATATCACCAGGGACCTCACTCTGATTTCAGGTCGTGTTTTCAGTTGGGCGGATTCCTTTGTAAACCCTCGCCCCGCTCAGCATCTTCAGGATCGTTGGCGCGGGTCTTCCCAGGTGTGTACTCAGCTCGTTCGACGACATCGGATGATTGTTATTGGCGATCAGCACGCGAAAAATACCATCCACAAGTGACGTATGCGGCGTGATGAAATCGGGCGTGCGCGAATTCTTGAGCAGCCAGTAATGCAGATCATCAACCTGCGTAACCTCGCCGGTCTCAGGGTCAACGGCATCATACTGCTGGTGATCGGCACTCTTCGCCAGAAGGTCACGCTGTTCCTGGGGCAGATGGCTCAGCAGGTAGGTGCGCAAATCTTCACCGGAACGATCCCACCACGAGTAGTCGATGTGATAGCGAGTGTTTAGCGTTGGTTTGACCAACGTGCTGGGTCTTGGCTGCATAACTACGCCCTCAGGTACTGCCCAAACGCCAATAGTGATTTCCGACGGAATAGAACTCCGGCTCAGTGTTCAACGCTGCGAACAGCGGACCAGGCGGGCAGCGCCGCAGCATGTTAAGCGCGCTGTAAAGGGTCTTCGCATGTACCGCACCCTGCGGCATGTTGCGGCTGAGTTCGGTGACCAGGGGCTTCAGCAGTGCTGAAAGCGGACGCCGGCTCTGTTGGTAGTTCTGGAACAATCCGTCGATGAAGTCCTGATCATCTGCGCCGAGGAGCATCAGATCATCGTATTCCGCGCCGATCGGGCGTTTCTGGTCTTCGAAACCGATTTGCCCATTGCGGTCGATCATCATGCGTACCCATTCGGTACGCGGGCGATGCGCCAGAAAATCCACAACGACCTTGTCTGAGCCGGATTCCCGATGAACCGTGATGAGCGTGCCGATCGGCAGCCGGTGTTTGTCATAAAACGCTTTGAGTCCGTAGACATAGCGCCCCTGACGCACCACCCATCCTGCGAATTCTTCGCCATCCTGACCATCGACCAGCGTGAATGCGATGCGGTTGGAACTACGCGCCGTCGGGAAGATGGACTGCATCCGGGAGGTGAGCGGCAGTGTCCCCGCGCGCTGATGAGGATAGCTCAGGATCAAGCGGACACGATCCGACGCCTGGTCGGAATCGAGCGGCAGGTCTGACCATTCATCGTCGATTTCGCGTTCCAGGGCATGCTGTTCGGGGGTGAGGGAATTCGTATCGTAGGCAGCCGGAACGTAACGCAGCCAGATCGGGGTCTGCTGTACTTCGGCGGGTTCGAGGCGGCGCAAATGCCACAGCACCGTGTCCAGCGGACCCACTTCATCGAAACGGCTGTCGGCATTGAGGGCATCATTCAGGCAGAATTCCTGAAGGATGGGCGTGCCCCCATCTAACCCGCCGATCTGTTCGAGGATTTGCGGCGCGGTCAGCGGCGCGCTGTTCATGTCGAGGACCGCCTCCGCGAGATTCAGGTGTCCTTCATGGACATCGAGCATCAAGGCGCGAGAGAACCATCTGCCACTCAGGCGAACGAAATCCTGACTCTGCGCCAGTGATTCGTTGATCGCCTGATACAGAGACTCTCGATGCGCGTCGAGCAGGGCATCGGCGGAAACGCTGCCAGCCTGCACTGGGGCAAGACTGCCGCCGTCGTCGTTGAGCTTATGGGGGGAATTGAGGGCACTGGCATATTCACGCAACGAGCGATCGTCGAACTCGACCTGGATTACCCTGAACTGACCCAGATCGGGATTCCCCCCCTCGCGCACTGCGACCACACTGGCGATGGCGAAATCCTGGTGTGGAAAGACAAGGCGCTGGCCGATATCGTAGGAATCGACGGGGCGGTAGCTCGCGACGCCGCGATACTGTTCCTGAAGGGCTGCCTGTTGTTCTTCTAGACGGCGTTCAATGAGAAAGCGCGCAATCTCTTCGAGGGAGAGGGGGATTTCGCGTTCTAGCAGCAGCCCCTGAATGTACTCGACATCATCAGGACTCACTGCAAAGTTTTGCGCCCACTGTTGTGTCAGCATTGACAGCGCACCACCTCCGAACGAGTTTGGTAGGGACTCGCTTCTGCGATTTGAGCATCGAAACAGGACAACACGTTCCAAAAACGCCCGCGATTGGACGTAGTGGTGGATGACCCTACCATAGACGAGGATAGAAGATACTAACCTGAACCTTACGGTCATTATACGCGATCCGAGACGTTATGCAAGTGGAGGCGTACGCGGAAGCGCCATCGATGGGTTGACCCTGCGGCGGGACGGCATGTATACTACTTGCTCTTGAGTCGAGAAACCTACGGATTGACAAAAGATGTCAACGAAGCGTACATATCAGCCGAAGATACGTCGTCGTCAGCGCGTTCATGGCTACCGTCAGCGCATGGCGACCAGCAATGGACGCAATGTCCTGAAGCGCCGTCGTCAGAAGGGGCGCCACGTCCTGACGGTTCAGCCCGTACATGTCAAGAAGATCAACTGGAACGCGCATTAAAGCGGCGGCGGGTGTCTTGGGCGAGAGCGCAAGACGCCCGTTGCTTCTTTGGGGGTAGAACCGATGCGCCGCGATTGGCGGTTACGCCGCCGTGCCGATTTCCAGCGACTGCGGCTGAATGGTCGAACGGTTCGCCTGCCCACCCTGGTGTTGAGCCTGATTGGAAACGGTTCCGAGCAAAACCGATACGGGGTGATCGTCAGCAAGCAGATCGGCGGGGCAGTGGTTCGGAACCGTGTGCGTCGCCGCCTGCGTGAAGTGTTGCGCATGCTTCACCCGTACTTGAAAACCGGCTTTGACATGGCACTGATCGCTCGTGTAGGAATCGTCGAGCGACCTTATGCCGAACTTCAGCGTACAGTGATTGAACTGACTCGTCGGGCTGGTCTGCTTCAAGAGAGCATGTTGTGAAAGCTGTAGCTTTGGCGCTCATTCGGTTCTACAAGCGCTTTATCTCGCCGGTGCTGCCGTCTTCCTGTCGATACGAACCGACATGTTCGGTTTATACCTATCAGGCTATCGAGAAATACGGGGTGTTGAAAGGTGGATGGATGGGCGTGAAGCGCATCTCTCGATGCCATCCATTTCATCCCGGCGGGTATGACCCTGTTCCCTGAATATTGAGGAGTTGTCGATTGTTTAGCCGAGCCTGGATTGCTCGTTCACGCTGGGTTGTGCTGGTTGGCTTGTTGCTGGCGCTGGCGGTGGGATGCACCAGCCTGCCGCTGGAAGCCAGCTGGGCGAGTGTGACCCTGTTGGGAAACCCTGCACAAGTTCTCGTCGCTTATGCAGATCGCATGGTTATGGTGGACCCTGTGGATGGCTCCGTTGCAGAGCTTCGTGATGCGGACGGAAACGTTCGCCTGGACGAGCAGGGCAATCCCCGGACGTGGATCGTCACCAACAGCAGCCCCAAATACACGTTCTACACACGCCCTATCGAAATGCAGGAGGACACCCTGCTCGTCGCCGCTTATGAGAGCAGGCTGCTCGAAGTTGATACCATCACGGCGCGCGTCCTCAACTCTGAAGGTCACGTTCTGGCAGGGCACAGCATAGCTTCACCGCTGCAGAACGGCAGCCTGCTGTATGTGCCGCTCAGCTCTAACAGCCTTGATGCGCTGAATCTGGAGACCTTCGAGACGGTCTGGTCGTTCAAGACGGAACGCGGCGTCTGGGCTACGCCGCTGCTGCACGAAGGCGTTCTTTACGTTCCGTCGATGGATCATACGCTGTATGCGCTGAATCCGACCACCGGCGAAGAAATCTGGCGGCTCGATCTGGGCGGCGCGATAGCCGCGACGCCGGTTGTCGCCAACGGGCATCTCTACATCGGCAGTTTTGCCAAGAAGGTGTTCAAGGTCAGCCTGGAGGGCAGCATCGTCGCCCAATACGAGACCTCGGAATGGATTTGGGGTGCGCCGGCGGTCGTCGAAGACCAGGTGTACGTCGCAGATCTTGCCGGATATGTGTATGCGCTGAGGGATACTGGCGATGCTTTCAGCGAAATCTGGTCGCGCCAGGTGGCGCTGCGCGGAATTCGGGCGACACCTCTGGTCACTGATGATTATGTTATCGTTGGCTCGCGCGATCACAACGTGTACTGGGTCTCGCGAGAGTCCGGTGAAGAAGTGAACAAGCGCGAGATGCGCGGCGAAGTCCTGGCAGATCTGCTTCTGCTTCAACCTGGTGACGGCACAGAGACTCGCGAACCCCTGGTCGTGGTCAGCACGCTGGCGCGCGAGGAACTGCTGGTCGCCTTCACGCTGGTCAACGGCGAACGTCGCTGGGTTTATGGGCTATAGGGATCAGACGCGATGGATTTCATCCTCAACCCGTTTGTCACAATCCTCACACTGCTGTACTCGATCTTCAATCAGGATATGGTGCTGGCGATCATCGTCTTCACCGCGCTGATCAGGCTGTTGACTTATCCGCTGACCGCTCAGCAGATGAAATCGTCGAAGGCGATGCAGGTAGTCCAGCCTGAACTGAAGAAGCTGCAAGAGAAGTATAAGAACGACCGCGAGAAACTGGCGGCGGAACAGATGCGTTTGTACCGCGAAAACGGCGTGAACCCGGTGGGCGGGTGTTTGCCACTTCTGATTCAGTTCCCCATCCTGATCGCGCTTTATCAGGCGGTCATTCATGCCTTGGCGGCGAGCCCGCTTTCGCTGATCGACTTGTCTGGACGTCTGCTGATCCCTGGGTTGGGTGACGTCATCCCACTGGAAAACCGCTGGATGGGGATGAACCTGTCACTGCCTCCAGATATGACGACTGGTTCGATCATCGCCTATGCGCTTCCCGTGCTGGTGGTCATCACAACCTGGCTCCAGTTCAAGGTGACGACGCCGCCTATGCCGCCCAGCGAGGATGGAAAGCCGAATGCCGCCGCATCGACCCAGCAGACGATGGGGACCGTGATGCCTTTGATGTACGGTTTCTTCGCGCTGTCGTTCTCGGTTGGTCTGTCGATCTACTTCATCGCCTCTAACGTCATCGGCATCGCGCAGTATGTCTTGATGGGCAAAGCCGACTTCCGCAACATCCTGCCATTCGGGCTGGGGCGTACGCAGACCGCCGCGCCTGCTCTGACGACGCCAACCCCAACGCGCCGGGATATATCAAAGGGCGGGAGCAGCACACCGCCGAAGGACAGCGCCAAGCCTTCTGGTGGAGGGAAACCTCGACGGTGATAGCCGACCGGTTTAGAGGAATAATCAGCTAGAATGATCGTGCAGACCCTGTCAGGGGTCTGCATCCTTTTGTTGAAGGAATGCGCCATGAGTTTGCAGAATGATGTTGAAGTTACCGGCGAGAGTATCGAGGATGCCATTCGCAAAGGCTTGGCATCGCTGAATGCTGCCCCCTACGAGGTCATCGTAGAGGTCCTGGAAGAGCCGTCCTCCGGGATGTTTGGCGGCGAGGCACGCCCGGCGCGAGTCCGGTTGAAACGTCTGTCCATGCCTATGCCCCCCATGCAGCCTCCACCCCCATCACCGCCGCCGCCGCGAGAGACGGCACCGCCGACTCGGTCACCGGAGCGCGACAGTCAATCGCAGATGGAGCCGGCGCAGGGAGTACCTGCGACTTCTGCCGGGCGCGGTGAGCGCGGCGGGCAAACATCCAGGGACCGACAGGAACGCCCGCGTCAAGGGGGAGGGCGGGACCGCCGTGACGGTCGCGGCGCGAAACGGGGGTCCGACCGCCGCGAGCGCCAGCGCGAAGAGCCGAGCTTTGCCCATCTCGCCGAGTCTGATCTGCCGACTGGCGATGACTATGGCGTATCCGATGAGGAATCGCCCCTCTTTGAAGTGGCGGAGCTGGTGCTGGAGGCAGACCAGGACGAAGAGGCTCAGGTGGGCAAGGTCGTTCTGGAGACGCTTCTGGAACACATGGAGCTGAATTCGACCATCGAAGTTCGCCGTTCGAAGGCTGCCGAGGAGGGCGAAAGTGCGCCCTGGGTCCTCAATATCACCGGTTCGCGCTGGATCAACCGGCTTGTTGGGCGGCGAGGCGAGACGCTCGCCTCTCTCCAATACCTTACACGCCTGATCACCAGCCGAGAGCTTCAGCGCCGTGCCGAACTGATCGTCGATGTCGACGGCTATAAAGCGAAGCGTGCCGCTTCCCTTCGTGCGCTGGCAGTCCGGATGGCAGATGATGCGGTGCGGGATCGACGGGTCGTCACGCTCGAACCAATGCCGCCCCACGAGCGCCGGATCATTCATCTGGCGCTGCGCGAGCGTCCTGATGTGACGACGCGAAGCGTTGGCGAAGGTGCGGGTCGCAAAGTGACGATTGTGCCGAGTGCGCAGGAATGACAGCCGACTACGTATTGATCGGACATATCACCGCCGATCTGACTCCGCAGGGACGTATTGCCGGCGGAACGGTTTCTTACGCGGCGCGTACGGCTGCGGCGTTTGGATGGCGGGTGGGAATCGTCACCAGCTGCCGCCCCGATGAGCCGCTGCTGGATCCATTTCGGTCGTTCGCCGATATTCATATCATCCCGGCGGACGAAACGACCACTTACGAGAATATCTATACTGATCACGGACGCCTCCAGTACGTTCGAGGACGCGCCGGGGAGATCCTGGCTGAAAATATCCCGGACAAACTGCGCTCCGCGCCACTGGTTCATCTCGCGCCGATAGCCGACGAGATCCGCTCCGGCGTTGCCGCCTACTTCGGCGAGTCGACCATCCTGGCGACGCTGCAAGGTTGGATGCGCCAGTGGGGACCCGATCAGGTGGTGCATTTCAAGCCGTTCGACCACGAAAACCTGCTCAAACGGGTGGATGTCGTCGTCTTCAGCGAAGAAGATATTGCTGCCGCGCCCGAGACGGAAGCCTGGGTCAGTGCGCGTGCCCGTCACACTTTCGTGACCCGCGCCGAAAAAGGCGGCAGTTACTATCACGATGGACAGCATGACAGCTACACCACGCCGAAGGTGAGCGTCGTTGAACCGACGGGGGCGGGGGATGTTTTCGCGGCGTCGCTGTTGGCATCGCTGCCACTCGTCGCCTACGATATGTCGAAAGCGATCCGAATTGCCGCTCGGTTAGCGGCAAACGCCGTGACGCGCCCCGGCATTCAAGGGACGCCAAGTGCGGATGAGGTTCGCGCGGTACTGGAAACCATCTAGCCGGAGCGCATCGTGATGACACCTCGCATCGAACGGCTGCTGCTCAACGGGCGGGTCCGCACGCTCAATGCCAGGCGTCCATCTGTGACTGCACTGGCACTCAGCGCAGGTCGAATTGTCGCTGTATCCGAGGACAGCGAGGCGCTGCGTGCCCTGGTGACTTCGGAAACGGTGGTCGATGACCTTGAAGGTCGCGCGGTTCTGCCGGGCTTCGTTGACGCGCATTTGCACTGGCAGGGGACGACCGAAGGATTGTTCACGGTCGATCTGCATGATGTGCCGTCGCGGCATGAGTGCGCCGAGCGTGTCGCGCAGTTTGCGTCGAACAGTCCACCGGGAGAATGGATTCTCGGTTATGGATGGTCCCAGGATTCCTGGGCAGACGGATGTTTTCCGAGCGCCGATGATCTGGACGCGGCAACAACGGATCACCCCGTCTTCCTGAAGGCGCGCAGCGGACATGCCGCCTGGGTGAACAGCCTGGCGCTGCGTCTCTGCGGCGTAGACCGTGAGATGTCAGACCCCCCAGGTGGACAAATCCTCCGCAAGTCCGACGGGACCCCCAGCGGCGTCCTGCTGGAATGGACGGCGATGGGGCTGATTTCCAGCCGAATCCCGCCGATTTCCGTCGAGACGCTGGCGACCCGGATGTTGAAGGCGCAGGAATACATGCTACGCCTGGGGCTGACCGGATTTCACGATTTCGACTGGCGCGACAGCTTCCTCGCGCTGCAAATCCTTCATGAGCGGCGAGAGCTGAACTTGCGCGTGGTCAAGCAGGTCAATGCCGAATACCTGGAGTCGGCGCTTGACCTGGGAGTGCGCCAGGGCTTCGGCGACGAGTGGATTCGGATTGGCAACCTCAAAATCTTCGCAGACGGGGCGCTGGGTCCTCGCACTGCGTCCATGATAGCGCCTTACGACGGAGAGCCGGGTAACTTCGGCATCGTCGTCACCGACAAGGAAGAAATCCTTGAACTGGTCGGTAAGGCGAGCGCCGCCGGTTTCGCCTCGTCAGTACATGCGATCGGCGACCGCGCTGTACACGATCTGCTGGATGTGTACGAACAGGTGCGCCGCCAGGAAGCAGTGAGCGGGGTTGTGCGCAGCCTGCGGCGTCATCGCATCGAACATGTGCAGTTGATCCATCCGGATGATGTGAGCCGCCTGGCGGAACTGGATGTGATCGCCTCGATGCAGCCCATTCATGCCACGTCCGACTATCCGTTTGCTGACCGCTACTGGGGCGCGCGCTGCGCCTGGGCATACAATCCGCGTTTGCAGCTTGACCGGGGTGTTGTCGTGGCGTTCGGTTCGGATTCGCCGGTGGAACATCCCAGCCCGCTGCTGGGCATCCATGCAGCCGTGACTCGACAGCGGCGCGATGGCAGCCCTGGACCGGAAGGCTGGTATCCGGCGGCGCGCCTGAGCGTGGACGAAGCGGTGCGCGGATATACGCTTGGACCCGCCTATGCGGCTGGGCTGGAAGATCGCCAGGGGAAGCTGGAACTGGGCTTCTGGGCTGACCTGGTCGTCCTGGACCGCGATCTATACGCCGTACCGCCTGAGGAGATTCCGGCGCTTCAGATCGTCGGGACGATGGTCGGCGGAGACTGGAAGTACCGGGAGTTCTGAAACCAACCCGGGCAGCGTTCGACAGTATTGTTCAGATAGGCTCTTGTGAATCATCTTTCGAGTGAACTGGTGGAGAGTCGTATAACTATGAGCAGACCTGGAATGTTGATCGGCAAGAAGGAATTCCTGGTCGAGGGTCCAATGCTGGAAGCGGGAGCGCCTGCGCCTGATTTCAGGCTAACGGCAAATAACTGGTCGATCAAGACGCTTTCCGACTACGCGGACAAGGTCAAGATTTTCAGCATCGTCCCCTCGCTGGACACGCGGGTCTGCGCTGCGCAGACCCGGCGCTTTAACCAGGAAGCCGGCGAGATGGGCGACAGTGCTGTGGTGCTGACCGTGAGTACCGATCTGCCGTATGCCCAGCAGCGCTGGTGCGGCGCAGAAGGCATCAGCAACGTAGAAACCCTGTCTGACCACCGCGATGTGAATTTTGGCGCCGCCTACGGGCTGCTGGTGCCGGAACTGCGCATTTTGCAGCGGGCGGTGATCATCCTCGACCGGCAGAATTTGGTGCAGTATGTCGAATACGTCCCGGTCATGGGCAATGAAGTGAACTTCAACGCCGCGCTGGAGGCAGCGCGCGCGCTGCTGTGATTGCGATAGGAGAGGGAGAGGAATACTTCAATGACCGACATCCGTGTGAACCGTCTCGCCGATATCCTCGTCAATTACTCGACGCGCGTGCAGCCGGGCGAGTGGGTCGGCGTCCTGGGCGATGTCGCGGCGCTGCCGCTGATCCGCGCCGTTCACGACCACGTCGTCAAAGCCGGTGGCAACCCGGTGCTGATGCTGAGCGACGAGTACATGACCCGCTCATTTGCGCGCTTCGCCAACGACGAACAGGTCAAGTGGCTTGACCCGTCCCAGTCACTCTATTACGACAGCGCCGACGTGTACATCCGCTGCGGGGCGATTCCCAACACGCGCGCCAGCACCAATGTCGATCCGGTGCGCATGCAGCAGATCGCCGCAGCGCGCCGTTCCTGGTTGGATACGCGCATGCGGCGCGCCGCCGAAGGCAAGATGAAGTGGGTGGGCACCCTTTTCCCAACCGAAGGCAGCGCCCAGGAAGCCAATATGAGCCTTGAGGAATACGAGGATTTCGTGTTTGGTGCGACATTCGCCGACCGCGACGATCCGGTCACGGCGTGGCGGGCGATGGGGGAAATGCAGCAGAAGAAGATCGACTGGCTGAAGGGCAAGAAGCACGTCAAGCTGCAAGGACCGAACATCGATCTGGAACTGTCGATTGCCGACCGTGTCTTCATCAATGCCTGCGGCGAGCGCAATATGCCGGATGGTGAAATCTTCACGGGTCCGGTTGAGGACTCTGTCAATGGCTGGTATCGCGCAACTTTCCCGTCGATTGTGCAGGGACAGGTGATCGAGGGGATTGAGCTGCGCTTCGCCGAGGGTAAGGTGGTTGAGGCGAAAGCCAGGAATGCCGAGGCGCTGCTGTTCTCGCGGTTGGACGCAGACGCTCGCTCCCGCTATCTGGGCGAGTTCGCCATTGGCACCAACTTCGGCATTCAGAAGTTCACTGGCAGTATCCTGTTTGACGAGAAGATCGGCGGGACGGTTCACGTCGCCCTTGGACACGGCTATCCTGATACGGGCAGCAAGAACGTCAGCACTATCCACTGGGACATGATCTGCGACATGCGGACAGACAGCACCATCCACGTCGATGGAGAGTTGTTCTACAAGGATGGTCAGTTCGTGGTTTAACCGACTCAAGAGAACCGGGAGCAGACGCCCCCGGTTCTCTTCGTTCCTGCCTTAGCCAATCAGCGCGTCCTCCGGTGCTTTCTCGGCAAGCGCCTGCTTCAGCTCGATCATCTGATCGCGCAGCAGCGCCGCCTTCTCGAACTCCAGCGCCTTCGCGGCGCTCTTCATCTCCTGCTCCAGCGCCTTGATCATGCGGTGTAGCTCGTCTTTCGGCAGGGCGCTGAGCGAAAGCTGCCCACCCGTCACCTGCTGCACTTCCGGTTCGATAGCGCCGCGCAGACGGTCGGTCAGATCGCGCACCTGCTTGACGATGGTCCTTGGCGTGATGCCGTGCTGTTCGTTGTACGCCTGCTGAATGGCGCGGCGGCGCTCCGTTTCGCTGATAGCGCGTTTCATCGAGTCCGTCATGTGGTCAGCATAAAGGATGACTTTGCCTTCAATGTGCCGCGCGGCGCGCCCGATGATCTGGATGAGCGCCTGTTCCGACCGCAGGAAACCTTCCTTGTCGGCGTCCAGGATGATGACCAGCGACACCTCCGGAAGATCGATACCTTCGCGCAGCAGATTGATACCAACGACCACGTCATAGACTCCGAGGCGAAGATCGCGCAGGATTTCCACCCGTTCAAGCGTCTGCACTTCGGCGTGGAGGTAGTGCGCCTTGATGCCCATCTCATTGATGTATCCCGCCAGCTCTTCCGCCATACGCTGCGTGAAGGTCGTGACCAGGGCGCGCTGCCCATTTTTGACGCGCGCGGCGATCTCCTGGAGCATGTCGTCGATCTGTCCCTTAGTCGGGCGGACCTGGACTTCAGGATCGACGACGCCGGTCGGGCGGATGATCTGCTCCGCGATTGACTGCGCGATACGCCGTTCGTATGGACCGGGGGTCGCGCTGGTATAGATGACGTAGCCGGCGCGCTGTTCGAACTCCTCGAACTTGAGCGGGCGGTTATCAAGGGCGCTCGGCAGTCGGAAGCCGTACTCGATCAGCGTCTCTTTGCGCGAACGGTCGCCGTTGTACATACCGTGAAGCTGCGGGATGGTCATGTGACTCTCGTCGATGACCAGCAGGTAATCCTTGGGGAAGTAATCGAGCAGCGTCCAGGGCGGCGTGCCGGGTGCGCGCTGATCCAGATGGCGGGAGTAGTTTTCGATACCCGAGGTGAAGCCCATCTCTCGAAGCATCTCGACATCATAGTTGACGCGCTGTTCAAGACGCTGCGCTTCGACCAGCTTTCCCTGACTTTTGAACCAGCGAATCTGCTCTTCGAGTTCGCTTTCGATATCATGGATCGCCTGCTTAAGCTTTTCGTCGTCGGCGATGAACTGCGCCGATGGAAAGAAGACCACGACTTCGTGCCCGACGAGCAGTTCACCCGTCAGCGGATCGAATTCAACGATGCGTTCGATCTCGTCACCGAACAGCGTCACGCGATACGCCGTCTGGGTGTAAGACGGATAGATCTCCAGGACATCGCCGCGCGCTCGAAACGCGCCCGGTCCCAGGTCCATGTCGTTGCGCGTGTACTGAAGCTGTACCAACCGGCGCAGTATCGACTCGCGACGAATCTCGTCGCCCTTGCGCACCTCAAGGATGGTTTTTCCCCAGGTGACGGGATCGCCCGTACCATAGATGCACGACACGGAGGCGACGATGATCACGTCACGTCGCGAGAGCAGGGCTGCTTTGGCGGCGATGCGTAACCGCTCGATCTGCGTATTGATGTCGGTCTGTTTCTCGATGTAGAGGTCATAGCGTGGGACGTAGGATTCCGGCTGGTAGTAATCGTAGTAGCTGACGTAGTACTCGACGGCATTGCGCGGAAAGAACTCCTTGAACTCGGAGTAAAGCTGCGCCGCCAGAGTCTTGTTGTGCGCCAGCACCAGCGCAGGGCGTTGAAGCCGCTGGATGCAGTGCCCGATGGTGAAGGTCTTTCCAGTTCCTGTCGCGCCAAGCAGCACCTGCTGCTGCTTACCGGAAAGGACGCCTTCGACGAGGCTTTCGATGGCTGTGGGTTGGTCGCCGGTGGGCTTGAAGTCCGAGACGAGTTCAAACTGGGGCATCAGGAGATCGTCCTCTCTGAGAGGCGAACTGTAGTTCTATCATTATAGCACAGATGTGCCTAAACTGTCGCACGAAATACCGCTTCGAATGCCCGCTGAAATGGTGGGATCACTGAGGTTGTGAGGGGCATTTCTGTGGTAGAGCCGGATTGACCGTTGACACTCCTTCCCTCGCATGATAACCTTCACAACATGTTGCGGGGTAGAGCAGTGGCAGCTCGTCGGGCTCATAACCCGGAGGTCGCAGGTTCGAATCCTGCCCCCGCTACTACACTATGGTGATGTAGCTCAGCCGGTTAGAGCGATGCACTCATAATGCATAGGTCGCTGGTTCAAGTCCAGCCATCACCACAAAGACCCCTCAGCCTGAGGGGTCTTTGTTTCTATGTTCTGTTTCTATACGATGATGCTGGCGTAGAAGATGCCGATGATCGCCAGATTGATCCCCGCCTCGATAAACATCCCTTTGAGATAGGTATCCAGCGCGAAGACGCCCGCCTTCACAGCGGTATTCATGCTGCGCGCCCGGATGACCTCCAGGACGACGGCTCCGCCTATCGCGCCGAGGAGCGTGCCGAGGATCGGAATGGGGATCAGAAAAGTGCCGGCGAGACCTCCAACGAGGGTGCCGACCGCGCTGCTGCACGACATGTCGCTCCCGTTCATTCCGAGCAGCGGCAGCCAGAAACTGCTGGTCAGGGCAAGCAGCGCCAGCAGCGAGATGAGGATCATGGATACCCAGGTCACTTCCTGGAAGCCGGTCAGTATGGCGTAGAGCAGACTGATTGCCCACAGGATTGTCGGTCCGGGAATGAAAGGGATGAGCGCGACGAAGAAGGTCACGACCATCGCGATTAGCGTGAAGAGTGTGAGCGCAGATTGCGCGAAATCCACAGCGGCAGCCTCTACGACGAATAGGTATCCGGCAGATCGTTCAAGAATAATACGGCGTCTCCGGGAGATAAGTTGCGCTTGTACCATTCGACCGCTTCACTCAGCGTCCGCACGACGTGCAGTCGATCTGAGGCGAAGTTCGCTGCCAGAAGACCCTCTTTGATCGGTGCGGTGCGCGCTTCGCCGACCAGGATCACGTCGGTCGCATGTCGCGCCGCCAGCTCGCCCAGCTGGCGATTCTCCTGGTCCATCAGCGCACCCAGCTCGACCATGCCGGGGGTGATCAGAAGCCGCTTACCGGCGTCGTGAAGCGACAGAACACGCAGCGCGTAGACGATGCCGACGGGATTGGCGCTGTAGGCGTCATTGATGATGGTGATTCCTTCGGGGGAGATGCTGCGTACCAGGCGGCTCTCGGCAGGTTTCAGCGAACGCGCCCGGAATGCCACTTCGCGCAGCGGCATACCTTCATGCACGGCGACGGCGGCTGCCAGCAGGATGTTGGTCACGTTATGCTCACCAAGCAGCGGCGTGGCGAAGTCTTCGCGAGCGCCGGTCAGGGTGTCGGTGACGGTGAAGCTCAACCCCTGGAGCGTCTCGCGGATCGATGACGCGACGAAACGAGGCGTTGCATCAGCGATGGCTTGCGGATCGACCGTTCGACTCACCGTCAGACAGGTTTGCGGGTAACCGCGCGCCGCCATCGTTCGGATGTGTGGGTTATCCCAGTTGAAGACGCCGACGCCGTCAGCCGGGAGCGCTTTGATGATCTCGTACTTGGCAGCGGCGATATTCTCCAGCGTCCCGAAGCGTTCCAGGTGCTGCGGTCCGACCTCGACGACGATGCCGATGCGAGGGTGCGTGAGATCGCAGATCTGCTCGATCTCGCCGCGCACGTATGCGCCCATTTCGGCGATGAAATAATCGACGCTGTTATCGTGGGCGAGATCATTGTTGATGGCGATGCACACACCCATCAGCGTGTTGTAGCTCTTCGGGGTAGGGTAGGCGCGGAAACGACCATTCAGGATGTGGGCGAGAGTCATCTTGGTGGTGGTCTTGCCATAGCTGCCGGTGATGCCGATGACCGTCGGGTTCACTGCCGCGAGCGCCTGACGGGCGCGCTGCACGAAGCGCCGGCGCATGGCGGACTCCACCGGCATCATCACCAGGTTTCCGAGTGCGAGGAATAAGGGGGCGCTTAGGAAGGTCAGGAAGCCGAGCGCAGCCAGCGCCAGCGGTCGAAATCGATCAGGCAGCGTGACGGTGAAAAGCAGCGCCAGCAGCCCCGCCGTCCCAATGAGAATAAAGGTTGCACCCAGGAGCCGCCGGGCGCGTGACGTGGCGCGGAACGGTTTCTTCACTTCGCCTGCGCGCGGTGGGATGACGGCGACTGCTGCTGCCGCTGTCAGCATGAGCGCCGGCAGCCCGCTGCCGGGTGATTCGGCAAGGGCAAACGCCAGGATCGAGCCGATCAGCCAGGCGGTGACGGGGCGTCGGGGTAACCAGCGATCCCGCTGCGCCGCCAGCCAGCGAATGAAGCGGACGCCCATATACTCCTCGATCTGAAAGTAGCGGGCTTGTCGAAAAGCGCTGGCGGCGGCGCCGCCAAACCACACCACAGCCAGCAGGATCAGCAGGAAGTCGAGCATATCGGGGTTAGCCTGACGGAACCTAGGAACTAATGCCGGTAAAAGTGGTCGAGCGTTCGGGCGATCTCCGTTTGCCGGCGCAGATAGGCGTAATGATCGCCATCATCGTAGACGATCAATCCGGCGTCGGGGATCAGTTTCTCCAGAGCCTCACCCTGCCACAAGGGCGTATCCTGGTCGAGCGCTCCCCAGAACAGCAGCGTGGGGCGGCTGACCTGGGCAGCGACCGGGCGCAGGTCTTCATTCACCACTTTGAGTAATGTCTCACGCATAATTCCCGACGCTGCCTGATAGTCGGCGGAACCGTAGCGCCGGCTGTACCAAGCGCTCAACTGGCGCGAAAAGCTCTCTGCGCCAACTCTGCGCAGTCCGGAACGAAAAGACTTATAAAGATGGAGGCGCAGGCGCACCTCGAGCGACTTCGGCGTGGGGATGCCTGCTGCCCCGGTCAGCGCCACTTTGTCGAAGCGATGCGCCGAGTCCGATGCCAGGAACAGGCTGACCCGCGCTCCGAAAGAGTGGGCGAAAAGATGCGCGCGAGAGACCTGCATCGCGTCCATGACATCGAGCGTCCAGCGGGCGTAATCCTGCACTGACCAGGCGGTCGGCGGCGCAGGCGTGTCGCCAAACCCCGGAAAGTCCGGGATGATCCCGGTATAGCCAAGCGCTGCCATACGCTCAGCGAGCGGCTTCATCAGGGCAGAACTGACGCCCCAGCCATGTAAGAACAGGATCGGTGTCGGCTGCAGCTTCGCGGCAGAAGGCGGCTCCAGGCGCATAACCGTCACCGGCATCTCCTGGACCTGAACCGTGAGCGTAGGAGAAGGCATCGAACTCATGCCGGGATGATGCGCGCGCCGAGCGCCGTGAGCTTGTCTAACACGTCACCGAACGTATGGGCGAGTACCTGACCATTGTCGATCTGTGTCACACCTTCAGCGACCAGCGCCGCCGCCAGCATACCCAAGCCTGCGCGAATATCCGGGGTATCCATATAGCCGCCTAGAAGCCTCGTAGGGCCGACTACGATGGCGCGGTGTGGGTCGCACAGGACGATCTGCGCCCCCATGGCTTTGAGCTTATCCACAAAGAGCAGGCGGTTGGCGAACATCTTCTCGTGAATGAGCGATGTTCCGACCGTCTGGGTGGCGACAACCGTAGCGACCGCGACCAGATCGGAAGGGAAGCCGGGCCAGGGGGCGCTTTCTATTGAGGCGTCCACATCCTCTTCGCGGTTAGAGATGCTCAACCCTTCGTGGCTGGGAATATAGAGGTTTGCCTCGTCCATGTCGATCTGAATGCCGAACCGCCGGAAAATGCGGACGATCATGCGTAAGTCGGCGCGGCGAACGCCTTCGATCTGCACCCGTCCACCACACATCGCTGCGATGGCGGAGACGCTGCCGACTTCGATATGATTCGGTCCGATCGACGCCTCGGCGCCCTTGAGCGATTCTGTCCCGGTGATCGACAGGATGTTCGAGCCGATTCCTTCGACGTGCGCGCCCATCGCAACGAGCAGGTGGGCGAGTTCCTGTACATGCGGTTCGGTGGCGGCATTGCGGATCGTCGTCTGTTTTCCGAGCCGAGCTGCCAGCATCATCACCAGCGCCGTCGCGGTCACGCTCGCCTGAGTCAAGAGGATGTCCTTCTTATCCCAGGAAGAGACATTCAGTTCGACGGCGCTTCCGGGCGTGACGACATCGATTCCCAGATCGCGCAGCGCTTCAAGATGGGTCCGAATACGATTGAGGGGGAAGTCGATCTCCAGGCGCACGTGCTGACGCCGAATGAGGAGGGGGGCTGCAAGGAGCAGCGCGCCTGATGAAAGCTCAGTATCTTCCTGTGAGATGACCCGCCGCTTGATCTGTCCGGTGGTGAGGGACATGTCACCGGTATCCCAGTCGATCTGAGTGCCGAGTTCCTCAGCAATCTCCGCCAGCGCCTGTGTCGTGAGCGTGCGCGGCACGTTGCGCAGGGTCGATTTCTCCTCGGTCAGCAGCGCCGCCGCCATGAGCGCCAGCGCCGCGTTCGGGTTACCGCCGGGGTGGTATACCCCATTGAGGGGGTGACGTCCTTCGACCTGGATCAGCATGCTGGGATTAGCGTCCCGCCTGGTCCCGGCGGCGCAGGGCTTCGGCGATCTGCCCTGCCACCCGCGCGTTGTTGATCAGCAGCGACGTATTGGCTCTTCTCGATGCGCCCTCAGTCAGGTCGGCGACACGACCCAACACATAGGGTGTGACTCGTGGACCTGACAGTTGCTGCTGATGCGCTTCATCGGTTGCCCGGGCGATTGCGGCTTCCGCCGCTTCCGAGGAAAGCTCATCCTCAGCCGGTACTGGTACGGCGATCAGTACGCCTTGCTTGAGCGCCATCTGGGAAGAAGCGTCAATAATGGCTGCGGCTTCGTCCGGCGAGGCGACGCAGGCGTCGATGGGCAGCGACGTCTCGCGCGTATAGAAGGCAGGCAGCTTTGCTGTGTTGAAACCCACAATCGGCACACCCTGGGTTTCCAGGACTTCGAGCGTGAGCGGCAGATCGAGGATCGACTTCGCGCCGGAGCAGACGACGGCGACCGGCGTCCTGCCCAGCTCGATCAGATCGGCACTGACATCGAACGGCTGACCTCGGTGAACGCCGCCGATGCCGCCCGTCGCGAAGACCTTGATCCCCGCCATATGAGCGACGATCATCGTCCCGGCGACTGTCGTCGCACCATCTTCACCGCGTGCCACCGCGATGGCGAGATCGCGCCGGCTGCACTTGCGGACAGGGCTGCGCTGCGCCAGGTCGCGTATCTGATCTTCCGTCAACCCGACGACGATCTTGCCCCCCAGGATGGCGATAGTAGCGGGGACTGCGCCCTGCTCGCGAATCGCCTGTTCCATCGCCAGGGCGGTGTCAACGTTAGTCGGGTAGGGCAGCCCATGCGTGATCAGCGTCGATTCCAGCGCCACGACCGCACGGTCTCGGCGGGAGAGGGCGTCCTGTACTTCGGCGGAAAGGTGCAGTGCAAACGTGTCCTGGCTCATCATCAACTTTCGTAACCCGTCAGAAAATGCGTTAGAATTTATATCACGTTCGACCGTGAATCGGTATGGGTGATGGCGGACAGCAAAGAGGCACAAGCGAAAACCGCTGAGCAGGAGGCGGCTGTTCGTCGCGGGCAGCGCCGCCGCACAGTGCGCCTGGGGATCATCCTGCCGATGGTGCTGGGATTTTTGCTCATCCTCACGCTGGCGGCAGCGGCGGTTGCCCTGCGCCAGGGAGCAGCCCTTGCCGACATCTTCTTCACCGTCGCCATCCTTTGCCCGATGGTGATCTGCATGCTGCCCATCTATCTGGTCCTGGTCATCCTCATCGGTTTGATGGGACGGGCAAATGATGCGGTTGCCGGTGGACTGCTGCGCCTCAATGGACTGTTGGGCAGCGGGGAAGGACGCATCGACCC
The DNA here is from genome assembly GCA_013360465.1 of Anaerolineae bacterium. Lineage (GTDB taxonomy): Bacteria > Chloroflexota > Anaerolineae > Aggregatilineales > Phototrophicaceae > Flexifilum. The sequence continues at coordinate 67,466 of JABWBO010000001.1, forward strand.
GATCATCCATGCTGTGGCTCAGCTGACCATACGCTGGAACAGCATGTTCGCCATCCTGGATAAGCTTGCATTTCACGTATTCGATCCGAATACCGCCGCACCAACCAGCAGCGGAACGGAACAAGAGAAGGAACTGCCGTGAGCAACACATCGATCCAGCCAACTTCGCAGGCTGCCGGAGACAGCCGCAGCCAGACCTATCTGCTTGGCGCCGCCGCCGGACTGCTGTTCGGATTGTTGTCCGCCTACCTCTACAATCGCGCTGCCGGCGAAAGCCAGGTCCCCCCGGGGACTCAGCGCGTGAAATCTGGCGAACTCATTGCCTTGGGGCTGACCGTGTTGGGCTTGGTACGGCAGGTCTCCGAGATGGGACGTCCTGATCTGAAGCATAACAAGCGGAGATGAAAGATGTGTGGACGCTACGTGCTGGCAGTTGATCCTGAGATGCTGCAAACGGCGTTCAACCTGTCCTCGGCGCCGGACTTCCCGCCCCGGTTCAACATCGCTCCCACGCAGCAAAATCCGGTGATCAGCAATGAATCCCCTGCCAGCGCCGCCCTGATGCGCTGGGGGCTGATCCCTTCTTGGGCGAAGGATGCCAAGATCGGCGCCTCGCTCATCAACGCGCGCTCAGAATCCGCTGCCGAGAAACCCTCGTTTCGCAATGCCCTGAAACGCCGCCGCTGTCTGATCCCTGCCAGCGGCTTCTATGAGTGGCAGCAGCGCGACGGCGGAAAAGCGCCGATGTACATTCATTTGGCGGATGCGCCCGTGTTTGCAATGGCTGGATTATGGGAAGTCTGGAAGGACCCTGCTAGCGCTGAGATCATCCGCACCTACAGCATCCTGACGACTGAAGCGAACCCGTTCATGCAGTCAATCCATCACCGTATGCCGGTGATCCTACGACCGGAAGATTATGCTGCCTGGTTGGCAACTGAAGAGGTCAGCAGCGACGCCGTTCGTCACCTGATGCGTCCGTTTGATGGCGGTGCGCTGGCGGCGCACGGAGTCTCCAAAGCCGTCAACCGTCCTGCCAACGACTCGCCTGACCTGATCGAACCGGTCGCCTAATCCTCGCTGCCGACGCGCTTATCGATGATGTCTTTGAAAGGGTCCTTGCCCGGCTTGATCAGGACCTCGCGTCCGCGCCCGCCTGGAAGCGGCTGACCGATGATGCCCAGTTCTCCCAGAAGGTCCATGATCCGTGCCGCACGAGGATAACCCAACCCAAGCCGTCGCTGGATGAGCGACGCTGAGGCTTCGCGCTCGGCGATCACCACTTCAATCGCCTGTTCAAGCATCGGGTCGGTCTCCGCCAGGAATTCGCGCCGGGTCAGCCCGCGCTCCCAAGGACCAACAATGCGCGGCGTTTGTCCGTTGTTTTGCTCCAGCACCCACTGCCGCCAGTGATGGGTTACCAGGCGCACTTCGTCGTCTGATACGTAACAGCCCTGGGCGCGACGAGGTTGCAGCATATCCGCCGCCTGATAGAGCATGTCGCCATGTCCCAGCAACGATTCCGCGCCGACCGTGTCCAGGATAACTCGTGAATCGGTCCCGGAGGCGACAGAGAAGGCAATGCGCGACGGGAAATTCGCCTTGATCAATCCAGTGATGACATCGACGCTGGGGCGTTGTGTCGCGACGACCAGATGCATCCCGACGGCACGCGCCATCTGGGCGAGGCGGGTGAGCGTCTTCTCGGTTTCGTCGGGGTGATTCATCATTAGGTCACCTACTTCGTCGATCATGATGACGATGTAGGGCAGGTACTCATCGCGCCGCCGTCTGCCCAGGCGCGAGTTGTAGGTGTCGATATTGCGCGCCGCATTCTCTTCAAGAAGCTTGTAGCGGCGGTCCATCTCACGGGTACACCAGCGCAGCACCCCGATGATACGTTCGAGATCGGTTTCGACGGGACCGAGCAGATGCGGCAGACCGTTGAAGCGGCTGAGTTCGACCATCTTCGGGTCGAGCATGACCAGCTTAATGACGTTGGGGTGATTGTCCAGCACCAGCGCCGTCGCCATAGCTGCCATACAGACGGACTTGCCGGACCCGGTCGTTCCGGCGATCAAGAGGTGAGGCATCGAAGCCAGGTCAATCCCGACCGGGTCGCCGGCAACGTCACGCCCCAGGGGGATGAACAGCGGCGATTTCTTCTTCTGCATCTGTTCGTAGTAGGTTTTGCTCTCGTAGACGGAACGCAGTGAGACCACGCTCGGATTACGATTCGGCACTTCGATACCGATATAGTTCGTCCCCGGCACTGGCGTTTCCAGACGCAGACGCTTGGCTGAGAGCGAGAGCGCCAGGTCATTCACAAGCGAGCTGATCTTGCTGATGCGGGTGCGGCTGAAGGCGATCTCGCCGTCTTCGCCCGTTTTTTCCCGAAAAGGCTGGATGAGATACTGTGTGACGGTCGGTCCGACGCGCACATCGACGACATCGACATCAATGTCGAATTCGAGAAGCGTGTTCTCGATCAGCACGACATTGCCGTTGATCTCATTGGCGTCGGGGATATTGATGGGCATATCCACCAGAAGCTTGAGCGGCGGCAGCACGGCGTCGCGTTTGCCGACTTGTCGCGCTTCCTTAAAACTGTCGGTGGTGAAAAAGCGCTTCACCCGTCCGTCTGGACGCTCTATCGACGGAGGCTCTCCCTTTCTTTGGATGATCTGCAATGAGTCCAGCGGAGCAGGATGCTCGGCGGAGACGGGGCGTCTGAAGAGAGGATGCTGCGAGTAATCGATAGGCTCGCTCGTCTCTAACTTCTCGTCCTCTGGCGACGATTGCCCTGTCCCGTAGCGCAGTGATGGCGGAAGGCTGTCGGCGTCGGGACGGATCAGCATCAATGAGAAGGCGCGCGTTCGCTGCTGTGCCAGCTCGCTGATGCGCTTCAGCGCGGGCGCTCCGCTCTCTTCAATAATAACGGTGCGCGTCTCCGGTGTGAGCGCTTCGTCGAGCGAAAGGCGTTCGGCACGCGGACGTTCTTCGGGCTGCCACCTCCGCGCCATCCCCACGAGTTCTTTGCGAAGCTGATTCAGCAGGCTGACGACGTGCCGCCGGCTGATGCCGATGGCTATCGCAGCGCCGATCACCAGCAGGAATCCATAGAGGGCAACCGCGACCGACGAGCCGAACAGACTGACGATAAGAGAACTGAGCGCCCATCCGACCTGTCCACCGCCGCGCCCCGCGCGCGCCAGATTGCGCAGCTCTGTGTCGCCAGCGGCGAGATGCAGCAGCGCCAGCATCGCCAGGAAGACGACCTCCAACGCGAGGATACGTCGTGCCGGAAAGCGGATGACGATACCCAGTTTTGGCAGCAGAATGATGATGCCAAGCGCAAACAACCCGGCGCAGACGATGATTCCGCCGACGCCGAACAGGCTGGTCAGCGCATTCGACCACGCCGCTGCCAGCGATGCGTCCGCCGAGACATTGAGCAGCGACAGGAAGGAGACGATCCCGAAGATGATCAGGGTGATCGCGGCGATCTCATCTGCCCAGGGCGGCAGCGCACCGAGGATCGTATCCCAGAACTCCGTTTTGACCGTATAGCGTTCGATGATCGGCGGCGGCGTCTTGGGCACAGGTTTTTGCGCCGCAGGCTTCTCCGGCGCAGACTTCCCCTTCGCCGCTGCGTTGTCGGACGGTCTACGACTCTGCGTCACAGGCGCTCCTGGAAAACCGCTCAATTCGTGAATACCGCTTCACAGCCATTACAGCAGAGAACGCAGGCTCAATCCCAGCCTGCGCGCGTGCCCATCAATGCTCAGGATGCGGGCATGGATGTGCTGACCTTCAGTCACCACATTACGCGGGTGTAAAAAGTGTCCCTCGGCAAGCTCCGAGACGTGGATGAGACCTTCCAATCCCTCTTCGATGCGGGCAAAGGCTCCAAAATCGACAACGTTGGTGATGACGCCCTCGACGGTCTCTCCGACGGTGTAGCGCAGCGCGACTGTTTCCCAGGGGTCGGGGTGCAGCCGCTTGAAACTCAGCGCCACACGTCCGGCATCGGCATTCACATCCAGCACGGCGGCGCGTACCTGCTGCCCTCGACTCAGAATCTCGGACGGGTGACCCACTCGACCCCAGCTCAACTCACTGATGTGGATGAGTCCTTCCAGACCGCCGAGATCGACGAATGCGCCGAAATCGCACAGGTTGGTCACCACGCCTTCGACAATATCGCCTGACTGAAGGCGTGATAGGATGTCGGCGCGTTCGCCAGGGCTGGCGCTGGCGGCGCGTTCCGAAAGGATCAGGCGGTTCTGCAATTCGTTGAGTTCGATGACCCGTAGGCTAAGCATCCTGCCGACACACGCTTCAAGGAGTCGCTTGCGAGCCGTTTCGTTGTTCACAGCAGGGAAGTCGATGAGCTGACTCGCCGGAACGAAACCGCGCAGTGTGTGCCATTCAACCAGCAGCCCACCCCGGTTATACCCCGTGACGGCTAGCTCCAGGACTTCATCATGGTCTTTGATCTGGGTTATCGCGTCCCAGTCCGACAGGTGCTGTGCGCCGCCATTATTCGCATGTTCAATTTGATGGGTGCGGTCTTCCGAGATTTCACGATGGTCACCATTTCCAAGAACGATCCCCTCTGCGAATTCCCCTTCACGCAGCAGCGCCTCCCAGTACCCTTCCTCAAGATCGGGCGGCGTATCATCCCGACGCTGCAAATTCGCGGTCATTCCCCCGTCCCTCATTCCGCCACTCATTACGATTACATTCAGCTCTCGTGAGACTGCCACATAAGTATAGCATTAGTGACCAAGCCCCGGCAATCGACGCCCAGAACTTAGAACGCTTGTTTTGCCGTGAAGAAGGGAATGGATGCGCGATGGGTTAGGGGGAAGACCTTTTTCTGAGGTCCTGTTCTGATTTCCAGAGCATGTCTGCGAGCTGGTCGATGGCGACGCGCTGTTTACGATAGAGGTCGGACTCGCCGAGGACCAGGCGCTGAGCGACGTCCCGCACTTTGATCTGCTGAATAAACCGCATCTCCAGGATGTTGTAGAGGGTCCATTCGGGGGTGATGTACTTCCGTTCCCCTTCCGGGCGCATCTTCTCGATGCCCTCGTTCAGCAACGCGCGCAGCGTTTTGACCGGGTTATTGTCGTTGTCGGGAAGGAGGCGCTTCACTGATTCAGTTTCCAGCAACCGACTGCTGGTCAACCCGGGACCACCCCAGTAGTGACGCAGCGCGGCGCGCACCTGCTCCTTGAACTGCTCCTCGTCCACGCCGCCAGAGTCGCCGTTTTCGACCAGCGCCTCAGGTCGCCCTTGACGATATTCCAGGGAATTGGCGCGCGACCGCGTCAGCGCGACCTGGGGAAGCAGTCCTTCCAGGGCGGCGAACAGCTCGCCTTGCAGGGAGAGGTCATCGAGCGCCTGGCTTGCCCGGTGAACGAGGGCGGACAGCATGCGGTTGTCGTCGGAAGAGAGATCGACTGTCTGCGCCCTCGCCTGAATGCCCAGGACGCCCACCAGCGGACGATCACCGTTTCGCGAACTATACAGCGGGACCAACCAGAAACCGTTCCAGCCTCGAATCGGCACAGAGTCGCTCTCATGTTCCGTACCGTCGTTCGAATGCAGGGTAAAGGTCGGCATCTGCTCGGCAAGTCTCTGCACGTCCGGGATCATGGGTCCCATTGCGCTGACCATCTCGGCGTTCATGCCGTCGCGGACGCTGGCGACGAATGCGCTGCTTACCCGCACATAATCGCACAGCGACGCCAGAAGCGCCTCTATCTGTTGAAGCAGATCGGTGCGCGTCAGCAGTCGGTCGGACAGGTCCTGAAGCTTCTCGATCTGATCGGCGTCGTCCGCCGGGTAGACTAACCAGCGTTCGAGCGCAGGCAGACCTAATGCTACGCTCCACTGCCACAGGAGGACCACCGCGACGACGGCGAAGGGCATAAATTCGTCACCAGGAAGGCTGAAGACGCGAGACCCGGACGTTGTCAGGATGATCGTGCCGAGCGCCAGCAGACCGGTTCCGGGACCGCGCAGCAGAAAGCGCAGCAGTTCGATCTTGACGAGCCGGTCGGGAATGCGCGTCCCGAAGAACGACAGGGGGTAGGAGAGAAAGATCAGCATCAGAATGACGATGATGTTCGCCAGATTGACAAGCGTCAAGCCGATGATCGATTGTTCTGTGCCCACGCCGAGCAGCAGGGCGAAGGGGAAGATGCCGCCAGCAGGCGTGAGCATGGCGATTTGCAGGTAGCCCATGCGCCGGCGCGTGCTGCGGGCGATACAACGCACGCGCGCCCGCTGGACGTTGAGGAAAGCGGCAGTCGTTACAATGAGAAAGTAGGCAACATAAAGAAAGAAGACGGGTCCACGTTCGACCGACACCAGATTCTCGCTTCCCACCATGAGGGGCGAGACGAGGCGCATTGGTATCACCAGCGAATCGGTGAATGCCGCGAGAATGAAGAAACCTAGTGCTATCAGATAGAGCAGTCGAATGACACGCCGCCGTCGCCCGCGCGAGGGCAGCCCGGTTGTTGCCAGGAGCGCGTCAGACAGGTGATACATAGCCACCGGCATGAAGGCGATGCCGTACCATTGCAGTCGCAGAGTCAGTGCATAGATCGAGGGAGCAGGTCCAAGCGCGACGAATGTGTCGCAAAGATAGACGGCGGTCAGACATCCGAGGACAATGCCTGATGTGCGCGCGACGCGGTCGTGAAGGTTGCGGGTGAGGTTATAGAGCAGCAGGGATGCGGCAATGATGACGATGGCTGCCGTCAGAATCTCGTTAGCGGTGGCAAGAACTTCCAGGAGAACAGCGTCCACTGCGCGACTGCTTTAACGAACTGCTTGACTGAAGAATAATGCAATATCGCGATTCGGAAAGTAAAACTCGTTGAAACCGCAGAATACAAAACCCTGTCCCTGCAAGAAGGCGGACGCCGGATAATTCGTTGTCTGGACAGCAGCCTGAATACGGATGATCTGATGTTCCTTCGCCCAGTTGACGGCGACCGTGAGCAGTCGCTTGCCGATTCCGCACCGGCGCGCCTCGGCATCGACGGCGAAATCCTGAATATGCCCGACTCGCACCAGCGCATCGCCCCGCATCGTGAGATAACCAAGCATGTCACCGGAACTCCGATCTGAGGCGACAAGGAAACAATGTTCTGGCGCAACTGCCGATTCCAGGCGGCGCATATCCGGGTTAGGCTTCCCTTCCAGGGTGCGCGGCAGCCGTTCTGGACGGAAGGCGATCTGCCAGCCATCCTCATGCCGGACCTGCATCTGCCAGACATGATCGGTCTCGTAGCGATGATCGAGCGCCGCACACCCGCGCACGTCGTCCATCACCGCATCACGGATGATCAGATTTACCGAATTCGCCATGTTTGTTCACCCGCGCAGGCGTCTGGAGAGGTGCTTAGAGAAGATAGGCGTCCCCGAACGTGCCGTTGACATAGATTACTGCTTCCGGTTGGTCTGGGGCAGGGTCGCGCGCTACGTAGACGTTTGGTTCAAGACTGCTGTACCGTGCTTCGTCAACCCGCAGACTGAACAACCGCGTAGTGCGGACGACAACCTTAGTGTTGTAGCCCGGCGGGACGGAGACGCGAATATTGCCGAGCGTCGAGCGGACATAGACCGGCGCGAGCGCCTCATGGGGTGCGGTGACCTGAATATCGCCGAAACCTGTCGCAATTACGCCGCCATCGACAATCAGATCAGACATATCGACGCTGACCTGACCCAGATGCGTGGAAATGTAGATCTTCCAGGGGAGATCCCGCGCCAGCGCGACCTGCCAGGGAGTCAGCGAGAAGAATGGCGTCGCCGCCCGGTCCATCCGCAGGCGGGCATTCACGCCATCGACCTGCAAATCGGGTCGGGAATCAGGCGCATACTGTCCGGCGATCAGACGGGCTTCTCGCTGCAAACCATATGCGACGACATCGACGGGACCGGCGCTGATCTCCAGCGCCGCGTTTTCGACGCTGCCGCGCGTGATTCCGAAGTTCTTCCCGCCGCCCTCACCGAATAGATCGCCTCTGATGAGTACGATGCCGCCGATGACAACAAGAATCAGCGGCAGCAACGCCGAAACGTTGAAGCCGCTGATCAGTAGAAAGTTATTTGCCAGCATAACAGCCCCCAGCGCTACGAGCGCCAAGGACCACAGCCACCCGCCAGAAGTCCCCTTCGGACGCAAGACGCGCTACTCCTCGTAGAGATAATCGCGCAGGGTCACATGTGCCGATGACTGACGCAGACGGTTGAGCGCCTGCGCTTCGAGCTGACGAACGCGCTCACGAGTGACGCCGATCGCCTGACCGACCTCTTCCAGGGTATAGACCTTGCCATCTTCCAGCCCATAGCGCAGGCGCAGAATCTGCGCTTCACGCTGCGGCAGACGGTCGAGCGCCGAGTTCAGCTGCTCGTGCAGCAGATTGGTCGCCACTTCTTCCGCCGGGGCAGGACTGCTGATATCCTCGACGAAATCGCCGAACGTGCTGTCGCCATCTTCGTCGATGGGCGTCTCCAGGCTGACCGGACGCCGCGCGATTTCCAGCAGGTTCTCGACCTTGTCAGCGGTCGTCTCCATGCGGTCAGCGATCTCTTCAATCGATGGGTCGCGTCCCAGTTCCTGCGTCAGGCGCATCTGAATCCGCCGCATCCGGTTGAGCTGATCGCCCATGTGAACCGGAACGCGGATGGTCCGCCCTTGATCGGCGACGGCGCGACTGACCGCCTGGCGAATCCACCAGGTGGCATAGGTGCTGAACTTGTGCCCCCGGCGATACTCAAACTTGTTGGTTGCGCGGATGAGACCGATGTTGCCTTCCTGGATGAGATCGAGGAAGGGGACGCCTCGCCCGATATACTTCTTGGCGACGCTGATGACCAACCGCGCGTTCGCCCGCACCAGGTGTTCCTGCGCCAGTTCGCCGTCGGAAATATAGTCACGCAGGGTGTACACGTCATCCAGCGGCAGGGTATCGCCGCGTGTATCCAGGATGCGCCGTGCTTCGACCGCACGCTCCATGCGCTTGGCAAGCGAAACTTCTTCTTCGGCTGTCAGCAGCGGCACACGTCCGGCTTCCTTTAGATACAGACCGACGACGTCGTCGCTATCGAGCGCCTGCTGGTAGCCCGCGTCCTGAATCAGCGTGTCATCGAAGCCCCAGGTTGCTTCGATGCCTTCCTCTTCGAACATGTCCATGTCGAAGGCGGCTTCTTCCATGACGCGTTCCATCTCACCAATGTCGTACATAGGACGAGCCTGTTCTCCACCCGAAGTGATTTCGATACCTGCTTCTAACAGGTCGTCCATCAGGTCATCAAGCAGACTGAGGTCGCGCTCGGCATCAGGGACAAGGTTCAAGACATCGTCGTAGGACAGTATGCCCTGCTTGCGCGCGCGCTGGATGAGTTGATTGCGGAGTTCGTCTCGATTCACCATTACCTTCAGCATACGTTAATCACCAGCGCTTACGCCATAACCTTTCGGACGACAGCATCCAGCCAATAAACCACCCGACAGCTTCACGCCTTGTTTACGAACGACGTTGAACGGGGGGGAAACCGGAACGAGGGTAACAGGTTATAGGCAACCTGTTGTTCCAATGCAATCAGACAGAATAAACACTTTTGAATATCTTGTCAAGCAACTGGCGGATCGCGCAGCTGACTGATCAGATAGTCTACAGCGGACCGATCCAGGATATATAAATCTGGTCGATCATCGACGAAAGCGTAGTATCCCTGTTCGGTGGGTGTACGAAAACCTACCGCCACCGCATGCGACCCGCCATCCACGAGGACGATTTCAATAGCGAGAACCCCTTCAGGCGTGAAACCGTAGGTCGCGAGGTTCGGCTCCGCCTGCATTTCGCTGGTATAGGGCAGCAGCGCCATCGTCCTCGCCAGGACTGTGCCCGCGCCCTCTTCGAGTGTTCCGCTGCGATCAGCGACCTGCCACTCACCCTGCTCGTTTCTAAGCAGTGTGAACGTATCGTCTGTCTCTGGGCTGCGAATGCGCATCGCCATAATATCCAACACCGCCAGGTCGGGGAAGACACGATAGAAGGGTGCGACCGGCGTGAGCGGTTGATGAGAAGTTTCCAGCGGGGGCTGCGCCAGCGTCAGCAAGAGCAGCCCGACGAAGACTACCATCAGGATCAGGAGTCCGGTACGTCGCTGAGTCATCTGCGGCTTCGCCTCATCCAGATGCCGATCCCGATGAGCAGCACCGCAGCCGGCATGAAGATGACGGTGATGAAGGCGATGATGTCCATCTGCTGCTGGCTGACAAAAATCAGCGGAAGCGCCTGACCGTACATCTGCGGTTGGAAGTCGATTTCCTCGCTAAGTTCGGTCAGCCAGACCACTGAATCGGTGAACAAGATGCCGTTACCTGGAACAGTCACCGCACCGTCGGTTGTGACGATGCGACCATTGGCGACAAAATCGCCATCGCCGATGAGGACGATCTTTGCGCCAGTCTGAATGTTGGTGGACCAGGCGGCGGTCGTCAGCGGACCCGGCAGATCGACTCCCTCATCATACTGATAGGTATTGGTCTCGCCCAGCAGCGTCAGGTTCGTCTCCCCATACGCCTGTTCGGTCGTGAAGATCACCCGTCCGGTTGCGATGTTCGGCGGCGTCTCAGAGAGTTTTACATCGACGGCGCGGGCGACCGAGAAAAGCGTAGGGTTAACGGCGGGATCAAGTCGGGCAGCGATGTCCGATTCGGCGAACACATAGGCGCTGATCACATCCAGCAGCGTCTGGGCACTCAACCCCGGATCGACCACTGCCGCGTCAAGCGCGCCGATACCGTAGTTTTCCAGCAGGAATTGATTGAATGCTCCCCGCTCGCTCAGGAAAGGCTGCTCGCTGAAGAGGACATCGGTCAGCAGCAGCAGCGCGCCGCCTGCTTCAAGATAGCGGGCGACTGTCTGAATTTCATTGTCCGTCAGGTCACGCAGCGGGCGAATGAAGAGTACGGCAGAGGCATCGGCTGGGATCTCTCCACCCTGTGCCGCGATCTGCGCCAGGTCAAGCGTGCGGGCATTGATACCGCTTTCCTGTACACCGGAGAACACCGCCGAAACACCCTCCTGCGTTGCGTCGAGCGGTCCGCGTTCGCCCAGCCCGATGTCGAAGTAGATGGTGAGCCGCCCCGCGATCAACTGACGGGCGATAGCTTCGGTGATGTCCCGCTCCTGGGCGCCTCCGCGTGGGACGCGCGCCAGCGTCGCCAGATCGACCGTTCCATCGTCACGCACGTTGGCGAGAAAGACCTGCCCATCGTACTGGACGCCGTAGCGGCGGGCGATGGCAGGCTGTTCGTCCGGGTCGATGTATTCACGCGAAATCAATCCGTTGGTCGCCGTCTCGTAAAGGCGGAAGAACTGATCGTCGATTTCGCGCGTGGTCAGGGCGCGCGAACTGTAAAAGCCAATGATGCGCATCGGACTGCTCAGGCGGCTTAACACGCGCTCGGTCTCTGGACTGAGCGTGTAGCGCGTGGCTTGCGTCGCATCGAACGTCCAGGCAGCACGGAGCAGCTGCAGGTAGACCAGCGCCACGATGCCGATCAGGAGGATTGTCGAAATAATCGCCATCGTCCCAAAGCGCACCTGGCGTCCGCTGAAGAACCCGGCAAACTCCTGCGGCGTAGCGACCGCCCATAACAGGATACCGCCGATGCCCACGACGAAAGCGGCGATCACTGTGCTTCCCGGCGCGCCGGTCCAGATCAAGCCGATGACGCCTATCACGACGCCCGCCACGCCCAGGATGTTGCCCAGCACCCCCAGGGCGCGGCGGCGAATGATAATCGAAGCGCTGTCGGTGCGTTTCATCCGTGCCACCTCTGCGATTCCAGGATTTGCGCGGTGATGAACAACATGACGGCGATGATCCCGGCGAAAAAGGCGACATCCTCGGCGCGCATCAAGCCCGACGCGAAGGAAGTTGAGAAGTGTCCCTGTAAAGACATCGTTCGGAAGATGATGGCGACATCAATGTTGCTGAACAGCTGCCCAGCCTGATCGGCAAGCCAGAGGAGCATCAGCGCGACCATGCCGAGAAACGCCGCCACGATCTGGTTCTCTGTCAGCGCGGAAAAGACCATGCCGACGGTCAGTGTCGCGCCGCCATACAACCAGATGCCAATATAGGCGCTCAGCGCATGCCCCAGGTCCGGCGCGGTGATGCTCAACAGGATGACCTGATAGACGCCGGTCAACAGGAGCAGCAGGGTGAAATAAGCCCACGCGCCGAGGAACTTGCCGAGAACGATGCTGAGTTCGCGCACCGGCGCGGTCAAAAGGAGTTCCATTGTCCCTTCGCGCTGTTCTTCAGCGAACATACGCATGGTCAGGAGTGGGGCGAAAAAGACCATCGCGAAAGAAAGGATGCCGGGGACGAGCGCCGGGTCTGCGGGTTTGGTGCTGAAGCTGATATTCAGGTCGCGATTGAAAAGGATGCCGGTCAGCAGAAGCACGGCTGCTCCGATCACGTAGGCGAATGGCGTTGTCAGAAACTGCGCGATTTCCCGGCGAAAGACGATCCAGGAGGTCATTTGTCTGCTCCTCGCTCAGCGCCAACGATGCTCAGGAAAACCTCCTCCAGCGTTGCGTCTGGGCGGAGCTTGCGCTTGAGGTCGGAAGGCTGGCCCTGCGCAACGATTCGTCCCTGATGGAGGATGATCACCCGGTCACATGTATGTTCGGCTTCGGAGAGGATATGTGTGCTGAACAGGACGGTCTTCGTCCTGCCTAGTTCCCGCACCGTATCGCGCACCTCGATGACCTGACGGGGGTCGATGCCGATGGTCGGCTCGTCGAGGATCAGTACTGGTGGATCATGCACCAGCGCCTGGGCGAATCCCAACCGCTGGCGCATCCCTTTCGAGAGGTTGCGGATGAGGGTATCGCGCCGCTCGCTCAGATTCACCTGGGCGATGACCGCATCGGCGCGCGCTCTGGCGTCCCGCTGCCCACGCAGCCGCGCCCAGAAGAATACATATTCACGGACGGTCATATCCGGATAAACGGGCACACGTTCGGGAAGGTAGCCGACATTGCGCCGAGCGTTCAGCGAGTCGGCTGCGATATCATGACCGGCGATCTTCGCGCCCCCTTCGCTGGGTGGCAGAAAGCCGGTAAGCATACGCATGGTGGTCGTTTTGCCTGCGCCGTTGGGACCCAGCAGACCGACGACTTCACCCGGTTTTGCTAAAAACGAGACGTGATCAACCGCAATGCGGTCACCGAATCGCTTGGTCAAACGTGTCACTTCGATCATCGCTTTGGTCATGAAGCTGAACCGTTGAACTGAATCATGGCTTTGAACGATCCTGTATAGAATCGAATGGTCCTCCCTGGGTAGGAAGCGGCTGCAACCCGGCAAGGAAAGGCTGATCACCCTGTTCCCCATCTTACGCCTGAAGGCGACTCAGACGAAAGCAAATGGTACAGAGTCGATGGCGATCCGGCTTGTTATGATTTTGTGCGACTTGCGACGGCAGTGAAGCTGTAAAATGATCGGACGATTGTTGACAGTCGGGCGGGGCACGGGTATCATCAACCTATCAGCATTCAGGACTTGATCATTCAGCCGATGCAGCCGTTACCTGTTTGTTCTTCGCGTCGTCGCAGCCGTCGCCCGCTGACCACTGAGGTCAAGCCGGGAGCTTTGGCGTAGCGCGGTTGCGACTGCCTGAACCTGAGCGAACCCCGACCCCTGACCTCAACCAACGAGGCGGGGGTTTTTGTTTTCATACCTGGAAAGGAGAATGGGTGACACCGATGTCCGATCAAGACTCTCAGCAGGTGCGCGTAGGCGTCTACGGCGCGAGCGGCTATGCCGGGCAGGATGCGGTTGAACTGCTGGCAAAACACCCGCACGCCCGCGTCGTGTTTGCCACATCTTCCACCTATGCCGGGCAGCCTGTGCCGTTCACCGATTTGCACTACATTCGCCCCGATGACGCGCCGCTGAACCCCGACACCGTCGATGTCGTTTTCCTGGCGCTTCCTCACGGCGTATCGGCAAGAACAGCGGCAAAAGCACTCGATGCCGGCATTCGCGTCATCGATCTGTCGGCAGATCTGCGTCTGGATACGCCGGAAAGCTACAAGCAGTGGTATGGGCATGATCATCCACACCCGACGCTGCTACAAAGCACGCCGTATGGACTTCCTGAATTTAACCGCGAACGGCTGCGCGAGGCACGGGTCATCGCTGCGCCGGGATGCTACCCGACGACGACGCTGCTCGGCATCTATCCGCTGCTTAAAGCCGACTGGATTCTGCATAGAGCGCCGATCATCGTCGATGCCAAGTCCGGCGTGAGTGGGGCAGGGCGTGACCCCAAACCACACCTACACTTCGTCGAAGTTTACGGCAACCTGTCACCCTATAGCGTGGGACGCTCGCATCGCCATGTGGGCGAAATCGAGCAGGAGATGAAGAAGATCAACGCCGACACCGGAACACTGATCTTCACGCCTCATCTGCTGCCGGTGGATCGCGGGTTGATGTCGAGCATCTATGTTCAACTCGCCGAGAACCACAGCAGTGGGGATGTTCAGGCGCTCTACGAGACGACCTACGCCGGCGAACCGCTGGTCAGGGTACTGCCGAATGGGGAACAGGCGTCGTTGAAGCACGTCGTCAAGACCAACGGCTGCGCCATCAGCGTCTCAGCGGCGGCAGAGAAACTGGCGCATGTCACCAGCGTCACCGACAATCTGCGTAAAGGCGCGTCTGGACAGGCGGTGCAGTGCTTCAATCTCATGTTCGGCTTTGAAGAGGCGGAAGGGCTGCTGTGACTCTCGTCATCAAAATCAGCGGACATGAGCTGGACAGCCAGGAATACCTGAACGAATTCGCCGGCGTGGTCGCGAAACTGGCGGATCCGGTCGTCATCGTTCACGGCGGCGGCAAGGAGATCAGCCAGCTTCAGGAGCGCATGGGCATCACGCCGCGCTATGTTGACGGCGTGCGCGTGACCGACGCCGACTCGCTGGCGCTGGTGGAGATGGTGTTATGCGGTACGGTCAATAAGCGGTTGGTGCGTACGCTGGTGAACGCAGGCGTAGATGCGGTGGGGCTTTCTGGAGTCGATTTCGCCCTGGTACGGGCGGAAAAGATGGGACATGCTGCGGTGGATATGGGTTTTACCGGGGAAGTCTCTGCCGTGCGTCCAGAACCGCTGCAAGCGTTCCTGGGCGATGGGCTGACTCCGGTGATTGCGCCGATCTGTATCGGTGTTGAGAACAACTTCAACGTCAATGCAGATCACGTCGCCGGCGCGCTGGCGGTGGCGCTCGAAGCGGAGCGACTGGTTTTCCTGTCCAACGTCCCCGGCGTCCTGGTGAATGGACAGGTTGTGCCGTCGCTGACGGATGAGCAGTCGGAGGTGCTGATTGCCGATGAGACGATCTTCGGCGGCATGATTCCGAAGGTGCGCACGGCGACCGCGACGCTGCGGCGCGGCGTTCGGGCGGCGGTGATCACTCATCTGGATGGACTGCGGAATGGCGGCGGAACCGTGATCACGGCGACACATCATCGTTGATAGCAGCGAGATAGAGCGATGAGCGACCAACAACCGGACCCCATGCCGGATGGCGACCTTCACCCGGCGCTCGATGATCAGGTGGAGGCGCTCTATGCGTTGGTGCGCTCGCTCTTCCGTGAGAAGGTAGCGCACGATCTGCTCGACGCCTTCGAAGCAGCCTTTTCTGCGCTGCCCGATGAAGCAACGCGGGCAGAGGTGGTCGGCTATTGGCTCGACTTCTACCGCTTACAGCGTTACAAGCTGCTGCGCCGCCGCCGTCGTCCGAAGTTCCAGGAGCGCCTGAAGGCGTGTTCGGCGTGCGGCTATCCAACGTCGCATCGCCATCATCTGTGGGATGTCGCGACACATGGCGAAAACAGGGTGACGATCCAGTTATGCGCCAACTGTCATGAGCTGCATCATCTGATGTATAACGCACTGGTCAGGCAATCGGAGTATTCGCGCAAACTTGTGCTGCACGCCTTGTTTTCCGGGCGCATCAACCGTGATACCGGGGTGAGGATCCTGGGGTGGTGTCTGGCGACGATCCGCTACGAAGCCGGAAATGGCTGGATCGCACCGGGCAGCGACCGCCGCGAACAGGTGGAAGAACGTCTGCATTGGTCTGAGTTCCTGAAGATTCAGGATGCACAAAAAGGGGAAACGTAAGTGATTGCAGCTGTCAACACCAACTGGGTCATCGAGCGGGATGCCGCTCATGTCGTTCAGACGTACAAGCGCCCGCCATTTGTGCTGACTCGCGGTGAGGGTGTGACGCTATACGACGCTGAAGGGAACGCTTACATCGACTGGGTGGCGGGAATCGCCGTCAACGCGCTTGGATATGGCGATCCAGGACTGACGGCGGCTGTTCAGCGCGCCGCCGAAGGGCTTCTGCACACCAGTAATCTCTATTATACCGAACAGCAGGCGGCGCTGGCGACAGCGCTCACCGAACGTTCGTTTGCCGACCGGGTCTTCTTCACCAACAGCGGGACGGAAGCGAATGAGGGCGCGATCAAGTTCGCCCGCCGCGCCGCTTACGACTCCGGCGAGCCGGGCAAGCACGAACTCGTCTGTTTCAGCGATGCCTTTCACGGACGCACGATGGGGTCGCTCTCCATGACTCCGAAGGAGAAGTATCAGAAACCGTTCATGCCGCTGCTCTCCGGGGTCAAGATCGCCACTTTCAACGATATCGCCAGCGCCCGCGAGGCGATCACTGACAAGACGGCGGCGATCTTCATTGAGCCGGTGCAGGGCGAGGGCGGCATCAACGCGGCGACGCCTGAGTTTCTCGGCACGCTGCGCGAAGCGTGCGATCAGCACGGCGCCGTGCTGGTCTACGACGAGGTGCAGTGCGGCGTAGGGCGCACCGGCAGGCTGTGGGCGCACGAACATGCCGGCGTCGCGCCGGACATCATGACGCTGGCGAAGCCGCTGGCGGGCGGGCTGCCGATCGGCGCGATTCTGGCGACCGAGAAGATCGCCAGCCACCTCCATGCCGGCGATCACGGTTCGACCTTCGCCGGTGGACCGTTCATCACCAGTGTGGCGCGCTACGTGCTGGAACGCATCGCCGAGCCGACGTTCCTGGGGCACGTTCAGTCGGTGGGGGCGTATCTCAGAGAGCGGCTGGAAGAGATCAACAGCCCGCACATCAAGGAGATTCGCGGACGCGGGCTGATGGTCGGCATGGAACTAGATGTCGAAGCCGCGCCGATCATCGAAGCCGGGTACAAGCATGGGCTGCTGATGGTCAACGCCGGGACCAACATCATTCGCTTCGTGCCGCCGCTGGTGGTCCAGAACAGCCACGTCGACTCGCTGGTCGAACGCCTGACCGGCATCCTGGCAGCGATGTGATCAGCCAGCCGCTTTTATCGGGAAACGTCAATTTTTCAGGGATGACTGATGACTGATTTGACAACCATGACCGTCGCCGGTTTCAAAACCGCCGGCGTCGCCTGCGGTCTGAAAATCAGCGGGGCGCTCGATTTCGCGCTGATCGCCAGCGACCGCGCCTGCACTGCTGCCGGGGTATTCACCACTAATCTAATCAAGGCGGCTCCCGTACTCTATGACGCCGAAGTGCTGGCGCGGGGACGATCGGAAATCCGCGCTGTCGCCGTCAACACGCGCTGTGCCAACGCCTGTACTGGCGAACAAGGGCTGGCGAACGCCCGCGAGATGGCGCGGCTCACGGCGGAGAAGCTTGGCGTGCCGTCGGACTCGGTGCTGGTGATGTCCACCGGCGTGATCGGCACACAGCTCTCGATGGACAAGATCGCGCAGGGGGTGACGCTTGCCTTTGACGATCTGGATGCTGACGATGACGCCTGGAATCGCGCGGCGAACGGGATCATGACGACCGACACCCGACCCAAGATCGCCTCGGAGACCGTCGTGCGCGAAGACGGCAGTGCCTACCGTATCACCGGCATCGCCAAAGGGGCGGGGATGATCGCGCCGAATATGGCGACGATGCTCAGCGTCATCGTCACCGATGCCGTCCTGAGTGCTGAGCAGGTGGACCGGTTCCTGCATCAGGCGGTGGAAGTGAGCTTCAACCGCATCGTTGTGGACGGCGATACCAGCACGAACGACACGGTGCTGCTGCTGGCGAACGGCGCGAGCGGAGTCGCGATCGCGGATGATGCCGACGAAGCGGCGTTTCTGACGGCGCTGACCGAGGTGAGCGTGCAGCTGGCTCAGGCAGTCGTGCGTGACGGAGAAGGCGCGACCAAATTCATCGCCATCGAAGTCACCGGCGCGCAAAACGACTCGACGGCGAAGCAGATCGCCAACACGATTGCCACATCGCCGCTGGTCAAGACGGCATTCTATGGCGGCGACGCGAATTGGGGGCGGATCATGGCGGCGGCAGGGCGCGCCGGCGTACCGCTCGATGCTGCAGCTGCGACGCTTCGCTTCGCGCGGGGCGCTGATGATGAAGGCTTGTTGCTCTATGCCAATACGATGCCAACCCAGTACGACGAAGCCCTGGCGACCGAAATCGTCAATGCGGACTCGGTGATCGTTCGGCTGAACGTGGGTATGGGCAGCGGCGCGGCGACGGTGTGGACGTGTGACCTCAGCCACGATTACGTCTCGATCAACGGACATTACCGCAGCTAGGAGTTGATACGTGACGCTGCATACAGGCAAGAAGCCCGGATTGATTGCACTGGAAGATGGTCGGACGTTTGCCGGCGAGGGATTTGGCGCGCAAGGCGTGCAGACCGGCGAACTGGTCTTCAATACGTCGATGACGGGTTATCAGGAGATCCTGACAGATCCCTCCTATCACCGCCAGATTGTGACGATGACCATCCCGCACGTTGGCAATACCGGAATCAACCCGGAAGATGTGGAGTCGGAACATGTGTGGGTCGCCGGTTACGTAGTACGCGCCCTTTCGCCGGTGGTGAGCAGCTGGCGGGCGCAGCGCGACCTCGACGGTTATCTACGCGAACAGGGGGTGATCGGTATCAGCGAGGTCGCCACGCGAGCGCTGGTGCGGCATATCCGCGAGCGAGGTGTGATGCGCGCGGCGATTGCGCATGGCGAAGCGGCGATGGATGAGTCTGCGTTGGTCGATCTGGCGCGCAGTTCGCCGGACATGAACGGCTGGAATCTCGTCGATGACGTGACCTGCGCTGAGTCCTACCACTGGTCGGAGCGCAGCAATCCGGATTATTACGGCGCGGGGGTGCGCACTGAGCAGGCTCCGTTGATCGTCGCCTACGATACTGGCATCAAACACAACATCCTGCGCATGATGACTGACCGGGGGCTGCGCGTGACTGTCGTTCCAGCGCGGACGACCTTTCAGGAAGTCCTGGGAATGCACCCGGCGGGAGTCTTTCTGAGCAATGGTCCGGGCGATCCGGCCGCTGTGACCCATATGATCGAGAATGTTCGAGGCTTATTAGGCAAGACGCCGATCTTCGGGATCTGCCTGGGACATCAAATCCTGGCGCTGGCGCTTGGCGGCAGGACGGCGAAGATGCGCTTCGGGCATCGTGGGGGAAACCAACCAGTCAAGAATCTCCTCACCGGCATCGTCGAGATCAGCGCACACAATCACGGTTTTGCCGTCACGTCGGACAGCGATTTGCGCGGCGCAGAAGTGACTCACATCAACCTGAATGACAACACCATCGAAGGGCTTCGCCACGTCGATCTGGGCGCGTTCAGCGTCCAGTACCATCCGGAAGCGTCGCCAGGTCCGCACGATTCACTTTACCTGTTCGATGAGTTCGTCCGTCGCGTCCAGGACGGCAGCAAAGCAGCAGTCTAAACGATGCCAAAACGTACTGACATCAAGACCATCCTGATCATCGGCTCCGGTCCCATCGTCATTGGGCAGGGCTGCGAATTCGACTACAGCGGCGTGCAGGCGTGCAAGGTCCTGCGGGCACAGGGCTACCGCGTGGTACTGATCAACAGCAATCCTGCGACGATCATGACCGACCCGGAATTCGCCGACGCCACTTACGTTGAGCCGCTCTCACCGGAAATCGTTGAGCGAGTTATCGAGGCGGAAAAGCCGGATGTCCTGCTTCCGACCGTTGGCGGGCAGACCGCCCTCAATCTGGCGATGACTCTGGCAGAAAGCGGCGTCCTTGCCAGGCATAACGTCGAGCTGATCGGCGCGAAGCTGGACAGCATCCAACTTGCCGAAGATCGGCAGTTATTCAAAGATGCCATGATGGAAATCGGCTTGCAGTGCCCGGAAAGTGAGGTCGTCAGGACCATAGAAGAGGGACTGCACGCCGCCGGACGAATCGGCTACCCGGTGCTGGTCCGCCCCTCTTTCACCCTCGGCGGATCGGGCGGCGGCATCGCCTACAACCCCGGAGAACTGGCGACCATCGCCGAGCGCGGACTGAAGCTCAGCCCGGTGCAGGAGGTGCTGATCGAGCGCAGCGTCCTGGGCTGGAAGGAATACGAACTCGAAGTCATGCGCGATGCCAGCGGCAACTTCGTAGTTGTCTGCACCATCGAGAACCTGGACCCGATGGGGGTACACACCGGAGACAGCATCACCGTCGCGCCGGCGCAAACTCTCACCGACAAGGAATTGCAGCGGCTGCGCAACGCCGCGCGTAGGGTACTCGACCGGATCGGTCTGGCGACCGGCGGTGCAAATGTTCAGTTCGCCGTTAACCCGGCGGATGGGCAGGTCTACGTCATCGAGATGAACCCGCGTGTCTCGCGTTCGTCGGCGCTGGCGAGCAAGGCGACTGGCTTTCCGATTGCCAAGATCGCCGCGCTGCTGGCGGTTGGGTATCGGCTTGACGAGATCCCTAACGACATCACCCGTGTGACGCCGGCATCCTTCGAACCCTCGCTCGACTACGTGGTTGTGAAGATCCCCCGCTGGGATTTTGACAAGTTCCCCGGCGCTGATCGTACGCTCGGTCCGCAGATGAAAGCCATCGGCGAAGTGATGGCGATTGGGCGGACGTTTCCAGAGGCGCTGCAAAAGGCGATCCGCTCGCTGGACATCGGGATGATCGGTTTCGGCGCGAAGGCGATGCAGGTGAAACCGGAGTCGCTGAAGCTGCCGACGGCACAGCGCTTGTTCCAAGTTGCCTCAGCGTTGAGCGACGGCGCACCCCTGGAACACATCGTCGAGAAGACCGGGTTCGATGCCTGGTTCGTCCGCCAGTTGGGCGACATCATCACGACGCGGCGGTCGCTCGTCCCTGAGGGGCTGCATCTGAGCGACCTTACCGCCGAGTCTTTGTGGACTCTGAAACGCGCCGGCTTTGGCGATGCGCACCTGGCGCGTATGCTCGGTGAGCGCGAGCAGGCGGTCCGCGTTTACCGCAAAGCGTTGGGCGTTGAACCCAGCTTCTATCGCGTTGATACCTGCGCGGCGGAATTCGAGGCGTTCACGCCCTACCTCTATTCGACCTATGAAGCGGAAGACGAAAGCGCACCTGATGAACGTCGGAAGGTCGTCATCCTCGGCGGCGGTCCAAACCGCATCGGGCAGGGGATCGAATTCGACTACTGCTGCGTTCATGCCTGTTTCGCGCTGCGCGATCTTGGCTTCGAGACGATCATGATTAACTGCAATCCAGAGACGGTCAGCACCGACTACGATACCGCCGACCGCCTCTATTTCGAGCCGATCACCACCGAGGATGTGCTGAATATCATCGACCGCGAGAAGCCAGACGGTGTGCTGGTGCAGTTCGGCGGTCAGACCCCGCTCAACATTGCGCGCGCGCTGGCGGAGGGCGGCGCAACGATCTGGGGTACTTCGGTGGAGACGATTGATCTGGCAGAGGACCGCCGGCGCTTCCACACGCTGATGCAGCAGCTCGACATCCCCCAGCCTTCTGGCGCCATCGCCGTGACGGCGGACGAGGCGCTGGCGGCTGCCGAATCCATCGGCTATCCTGTGTTGGTTCGCCCCAGCTACGTCCTCGGCGGACGTGACATGGCAATCGTCTTTGACCGTGCAATGCTCGCTGAGTGGCTGGAAAAACACGCTGAATCGCTGGGGCATCCCGTGCTGATCGATCAGTTCCTGGATGATGCTTTCGAGATCGATGTTGATGCGCTCTGCGATGGCGAACGGGTCGTCATCGGAGGAATCATGCAGCACATCGAAGAAGCCGGCGTCCACAGCGGCGATTCGGCGTGCGTGCTGCCGCCATACAAGGTCAGCTACTATCATGTGGAGATCATTCGCGAGTACACCGAACGAATCGGCAAGGCGCTGGGCGTTCGCGGGCTTTTCAATATCCAGTTCGCCATCAAGGACGAAGTGGTCTATGTGCTGGAGGTCAACCCGCGCGCCAGCCGCACCGTCCCCTTCGTGAGCAAGGCGACGGGGATTCCCCTGGCGCGACACGCCGCCGAGATCGCCGCAGGCAAGAGCCTGGTCGAGATCGGTTTTCTGGAAGAGCCGCGCGTCGATGGCTTCTTCGTCAAGGAAGCCGTACTACCGTTCCAGAAGTTCCCTGGCGTCGATGCCGGTCTCGGTCCTGAGATGCGCTCTACCGGAGAAGTGATGGGGCATGCCTCCAGTTTTGGGCACGCCTTTGCCAAGGCGGAACTGGCGGCAAATACGGCGCTTCCACAGCAGGGGACGGTCTTCATCAGCGTCAACAACAACGACAAGGGCGCAGTCGTCAAAATTGCCCGCGACCTGCATCAGCTCGGTTTCGCGTTGATCGCGACTCAGGGAACAGCCGCTTTCCTGCGCACGCTGGAAATCCCCGCGACGACTATACAGAAGGTGAGCGAAGGTTCGCCGAATGCTGTGGACGTGATTCGCGCCGGAGAGATCGATCTGATCATCAACACGCCGCGCGGCGCACAGGCGCATCACGATGGCGCCCAGATTCGCGGCGCAGCGGCGCTCTACAACGTGCCGATCATCACAACACTGAGCGCGGCAATGGCGGCGGTGCAGGGGATCAAGGCGCTGCGTACCAAGCCGCTGCGCGTCCGCAGCCTCCAGGTACACCATCACCTTTGAAAGGGTCCGCGCCGGACAGATTTCCTGCCCGGCGCGGGCTTCTTTCTCACGAGTCGGTCTGGACATCCAACTCCAGCCAATACTGGTTCCAACCCCAAACGCTGAAAACCTGACCCTCAGACGCCCATCCGCGCTGTCCGGTCTCGAACTGAATCTCGTACCAGGTCAACGGACCATATCCGGCACAGAGCGGTCCCTGCAGGACGACGAAACGCAGCGGCGCGTACAAGACCTCGACGGGACTGCCGGCGGGAGACTCTCGCAGCGTGCTGAAACGCTGCGCAATGCGCCCCTGATCTCCAATCACAAGCCGAGGCGGTGGCGATCCGGCGCAGTCCTGAGCGCTTGCCGGAACTGCCGCGAATATCATTGCGACGAGCGCCATCAGAATGAAGAGCATCGGTAGTCTACGCATCATTTTGCCCCTTCCTGAAAGGCATACACCCAAAAGACCTTCCCTAAGAAACTAGCGCAAACCGACAAACCGCGCAACCGCTCATTGGAGCGTTTCGGGTGGAAGGCTGGGAACGCGCTATAATGCAGACGTACCCAGGGGAAATATATGATGCCAGCCTATGAACAATATTTGGCAGAAGTGTTGATCGATGAAGCGATGATCAATCGGCGAGTCGCGGAGCTGGGCGCGGATATCTCGCGCGATTATGCCGACAAACCGGACCTAGTCCTCATCTGTATTCTGAAGGGCGGCGTCGTATTCTTGTCGGACCTGATGCGTCAGATCAGCGTCCCCCACGAGATCGATTTTCTTTCGATGTCGAGCTATGGACGGGGTGCAAGGGCGTCAACGGGCAACGTTCGTATCGATATGGATCTGCGCGCCGAAGTCACCGGCAAGCATCTGCTTATCGTGGAAGACATCATCGACAGTGGGCATACGCTGCGCTTCGTGATGGATGTCCTGCAGGCGCGGCGTCCCGCCAGCGTAAGGCTTTGTGCGCTGCTTGACAAGCCATCGCGGCGAACGGTGGATATCACGGTCGATTACACCGGTTTTGTGATTGAAAACAAGTACGTCTTTGGTTATGGTCTCGATCTGGATGAGAAGTTCCGCAACATGCCGTTCGTCGGCGTCGCGAAGACCGACGGAGCGTAATTCGACATGATGAACGTGGTCCTGGCATGGAGCGACTTCATCCTCGATTTCAGCGACACCTTGAGGGACATGCCTCAGGCGGTGTACATCGTCGGTGGCGCGGTGCGAGACGCTATTCTGCGCCGTCCCATCAAAGACCTGGACCTGGTGACGCCGGAAAATGGGATGGTGCTGGCGCGCCGGATCGCTAACCGCTTCGGCGGTGACTACTATTCGCTGGATGATGCGCGCGATGTCGGACGTGCGATTGTCGAGACGCAGGACGGGCGTCTGGTGATCGACGTGTCAGGCTTGCGTGCGCCTGATTTGGCGGGCGATCTGGCTGATCGTGATTTCACCCTGAACGCCATCGCGGTCGATCTGCACGGTGACCTGCAAACCCTGATCGATCCGCTCGGCGGTGTGGGCGATCTGCTGGGGAAAACACTGCGGCAGTGTACGCCGGCGTCGCTGACGAACGATCCCATTCGGGTGCTGCGGGGCGTCCGTCAGAGCGTCCAGTTTGGGCTGCACATCGACAGTACCACGATGCGGGCAATGAAGGTGACTGCACCCATGCTGGCGCGGATGTCGGCGGAGCGCGTCCGCGATGAGCTGATCAAGCTGCTGTCCCTGGCGAAACCGGTGACAGGTCTGAGGGTTGCCCAGGCTGTTGGGGTATTAGGGGTTGTGCTGCCAGAAACGGGGCGGCTCCTCGGGCTGCGTCAAGGGAAACCCCACCTCTACGATGCGTGGAATCACGCGCTTGCGGTGGTTGATGCGCTCAACGACATTTGCAGCACCATCAGCAGTTCGCGCACCGATGAGACTGCGGCGCGGTTCAACCTCGGCATGGTCGCTATTGGGCTGGATCGCTTCCGCATCAGTCTTCAGCAGCGTGTCGCGGGCACTCTCAGCGATGATCGCTCGCGCCGGGCGATTCTTCTGCTGGCGGCGCTGCTTCATGAGGTCGGAAAAACGCCGATCGAGCCGCACCGGAGCGAGGACGGAGCGATTCTCTATTCAGGATATGCCGAGATCGGCTCGCAGATCGCCCTAGACCGGCTGACCTCGCTCCGATTCAGCAACTCAGAGCGGAAACTCGTCGCCTTATTGATCAGACATCAGGCGGACGATGTGCTGCGGCAGGAGCGCCTCTCACCGCTACACGTATATCGCTATTGGAGATCGATGGGCGAAGACGGCATCGATCTGATCCTGCTGATCCTTGCAGATTACCTGGGCACAGTAGGGCATACCTACGATCAGGAGGTCTGGCTGAGGATGATCGAGAATGCTCAGATCTTGCTGGAAGGACTGCTGGAAAAGCGCGGTTCCCTGGTAGACCCTCCGGCGGTCATCAGCGGAGATGGACTGATGGCTGCGCTGGGGCTATCGCCCGGACCTATCGTCCGTGACCTTCTGGAGATCATCCGGGAAGGGCAGGTGAATGGACAGGTGCATTCCTTCGAGGATGCTGTACACAGAGCGCGTACAGCGCTCAACAACGGTCACGCCGAATAGCGAATCAGGTCCTCGAGTCGTCGGCGCACATCTTCCTCCGGCACTTCGAAATAGGCGCTCATGATCTGCGGGGTTCGCGCATCTGGGCGCAGCTCTTTGATCATCCGCGCCGGCATCACGATCATGCGGGCGAACTGCTGGAAGACGATCACATCGTCGTTCATGCTTGGGACCCCACGCGCCTGACCCCACTCGCACTGCGCGATCATACGCGCCAGGAAGCGCGCCAGCGACATGCGCGGCGAATAGGGCGATGTGATCTTCAGGAACCCGGTCGATATTTGTGAGATGTCGATCTCTCGCCACATGCCAGGGCGAGGATCTTGCAGCATCCGTTCTACGGGAACAGGTGGGGCGTTCACGGCGAAAACATCGATCAGGTCGCTGACCGACCGTTCGAGCGTCCTGAGCAGTTCTGTGTTAGCGTTCGAATCTGGCATAGTCATCTATTCCGGTGCGGGCAGCGCAAGGCGCCGAAAGAACTGGAGAAGCGTGCTTCCATAGCGTCGCTCGTCGAACAACTGAAAGGTTCTGAGCGTGATGTCTTCGCGTTCGGTGGGGTCAATCTGAACGATGACGATACCGTCATCGGCGACCCATCCAGGCGAAGCATCCAGGAGGTCAAGCGCTTTCTTCCACAGCCCCAGGTACTGCGGAGGGGCGATGTAGACCATGTTGAAAGCGCGCTCCGGCGTACTGCGCAGCAGCAGAAAGGCGTCCAGCTTTCGCACTGCGGCGCGCGCTGCCAGATGGGTGATCTTCAGATTATCCTGGATCGTGCGCTGTGCCCTGGCGTCGTTGTCGATCAGCAGCGCATAGGCAGCACCTCGGCTGAGCGCCTCGATAGCAACGCTGCCCGTGCCGGCAAAGAGATCAAGAAATGTACAGTCGAAAATATCGCGTCCAAGAATGTTGAACAGCGACTCTTTGACGCGGTCCATGATGGGGCGGGTTCCTTCGCCGGGAACCAACTTCAGCTTCATGCCCTTTGCAGTTCCGCTGATGACGCGGATGCTCATGCGCCTTCGACCGCCTCGCGCACGGCGCGAATATTGGAGAGGGGAGAAGTAATCATTGCCACGCACCCGGTCGAGATGACCAACCGCCTGCCGTTCGTTTCGGCGATGGCGTCGCGCACTGCCTGCTTGACGCTGGTTGGAGTGCCCTGGTGCAGATGCTCCCATTGGGCGATCCCGCCGCAGACCGCGCCGTCGAACATTGTTTTGCCCATCGTCAGAGTGGGTGGCGTTGTCTGATCGTGCCAGTTGACGACCTGGGCTGGAAGCTGTGGGGCGAACTTGAACATCGGCGATTCGCCGTGCAGGTGCAGTACATTCAGCCACCACCGGGTGGGCAGTGTCTCCAGAATCTTCTGGTCATAGGGCAGCCCGAAGGCGATATATTCGGATTCCGCCAAGGCTGCGTAGTTGGCGTACTGAATCGCATAGAAGATTCCAGAGATGGGCAGACGCTTTAGCGCTTCGATGAATCGCAGGGTCGTCTCGGTCAGCACGCTCAGCCCACTGTGGACGCGGTCCGGCTCAGTACGCAGATCGTGGATCAGACGTTCGTGCCCAGCAATATGTTTCGCCTGAGTCAGTGGGCTGAAGAGAGTCTGGATGACCGGCGTGTCCTCGCCGACCGCTTCGCAGACCAATTGAACCGTCTCGATCTGACGGCTCAGAGTGCCCCGTCCCGGATCAAGGGGGCGGAGATTCGTCCAGTCGAGCGACCGCTCGATCACCCGCTTTTTGTATACGCGGGTCCCTTCCAGCGAGCCTTCCCATGCGTCCTGGACACCGTAATCGCTGACGGCGAAACTGCTGGCAGGCGTGATCTTGACGAAATCCCAATCGTATGCGCGCTGATAGTCCACGGTAGATTGGGCGAGATCGGCGGCGCGCTGATCATCACCGGGGAAATGCCGCCACAATGCCGCCGGAACCCGGTCTGTTGGTTCTCCTGCGATAGTCTTTTCTAGGCGTTCTCTCTTGCGCATCATGCCTCTCGTTCGACCTGGAGCGAATGGATCAGCGCGCTGCGCCAAGCTCCTGAAGTCGCTGAAGGATCATGCGTTGAAGAATCTGCAGACGGTCGTTGCCCGCATCCTGCTGCCGTGCGCTGGCGACAAGACCGCTTGCCTTCTGGAAAAGTTCGGACGCGGTACCGCGATTACCCTGCGAACGGCGCACCAGCCCCAAGCCATACAGGGCGTCAATGCTGTCGCTGTTGCGATTCACCAGATCTTCAAATGCTTTGGCAGCGGCGTCAAGCTGACCCTTACGGTACGTGATCCACGCCTGACCAATTTGCTCAGCGAGGTTGCTCTTGTCCATTTGTGAAGACCCTTCATGATGACACTGTCAAGCAAACAGCGGGGATTTTACCCCTCCACGGGCGAAAATAACAACTTTCTTGCTACCCCGAAATAATGGTGATTGCTGAGGGTAGGGCGTAGCGCTGCCCCACCAGCGTACCATCGAGCGTGAAGAAGGTGAGTGGCTGCCGGATATCACAGCCGAAATCGCAGGAAAACACCGCCAGAACGAGATCGTAGTTCCCAGGGGAGAGCGAGTTCGGGACGGAGATTCGCCACTGATCGATGACGGTGCGTCTCGGTTGCCATCGTGTCGTTGGTAGATCGCCGGGATGGCGCGTCGATGTCAGCGTATCAATGCGCCCACTGGAACGGTCCTGAAAGGCGATCTGCGTGCGGTAGTTCGCATCGAGCGGGCGAAGCGTTCGCCAATAGAGTGTCAGGTCCAGGGTGGATCCGCTATGGACTGCGGTGGTCTCGATATCATATGCCGTCAGTTCCAGACCTGAATCGGAGCGGATGCTCGTCACCTGTTCCATCCCTGCCAATGAATCGACAGCATATGCGCCGATGCCCTGGGCGACTTCTGGAAACGCCCTAACCAGCAGCAAGACGCCTGCTACAGCTAATAGCAGGGCAGCGAAGAACCGCGCTTCAAGGGCGGTGAGCAGCGTTGGTCCTCGGATGATCGCCCAGTCTTCCTGTTTCCAGCGCAGCGTGATGAAGACCCCTATGATCGCAGCCGCCCATGTGGTGAGCCAGGCGATCAACCTTGGCAGGGTGCTGTCCAGAGTCAGCCACAATTCGCCGCGCGTGCCGCGCGGCAGGTCAAGGGCAAGCAGTTGACTCTCGGAAAGGCTGCGTAGGACAATTTCCGTCCCGGAAAACCGCGCTGTCCATCCCGGAAAGGCGGCGATGAGTATCTCCAGGCTCAGCGGTGTGAACGCTTCGACCTGGAGCCTCAGATCGTGGGCGCTGCTGGTGATGAGTCCGATCTGCGCCCTGCCGGAGAGAATAGCCGTCTTGCTGCCAGCGTTGTTCAGTTGATTGCTCAGGGACTCGCTGCTGACGATGTAGTCGGATAAGATGGTCGCCGGGAGCGCTGTTCCAAGTGGGAGGATTGCTGTTCCATAGCCCCGTTGTTCAAAGCTCAGCGCAGCCTGCGATGAAAAATCTCGCAGCCCGGATGGCGCATTGAGCGTCACAGCAGCCACGAGCTGCGGCTGGAGTACTCCGGCGACAGCGACGCTGCACAGCGTGATCGGAAGGATCTGTCTGAGCGGCTTAAGGAGATCAGCGCTGAGCGCTGCCGCCGAGGATCCGACGATTGCAAAGCACAGCGCAGCCGGGATAAGGAACCAGTATGAATCGCTGCCGATCAACGATGCGCCGGTGAGCGCCAGGGCGGCGAGTAAGGCGATTCCGTAGAACCTTCGCCCGGACCCCTTTCGGCGCAGGGCAAGCGGGGCGATAGGAAGTACCAGCAGCGGCGTGAAGCCCAGCGTAAACTCCGGCAGGTTATTCAGGACGTTGGGGTCGGCAGGTAGGGGAAATGAGAAGAGCGACTGCAAGCGTACAAGATAATTCGGCGCGATATCTGGTGGGTACCAGTGTACGGCGGATGATTCCGCCAGGGCTGGCAGCCAGTAGAAACTGGCAATACCGATCCCCAGCGCCGCTGCCGAGGTGACCAGCAGCAGCGGAATCGTCTGACGCCGGGAGATATTCAGGAAGACGAGCAGCAGCCCGGCACAGAAGCCTGCTGCGGCGAACCGAGCGTCGAGCAGGATGAGTCCTGCGGTGGTGAATGCCACCGCGCTGAAGTCCACCGCCGACTGGCGCTGGCAGAGACAGTCAACTGCCCACAGCAGACTTGGCAGCAGTGCAGCGCCGAGCGCCAGGGTGAGATCGCCAAGGCGCAGGGGGACGGTCACGGCGATCATCGGGTTGAAGACATATAAGATTGCAGCGCAAATCGCGGCGACGGAACCTGCCTTGCGCATTATCAGCGCATAAAGCGAGACTCCTGCGATGCAGTTGGCGATTACGAAGCTTGCCGAGACGGCGGCGGCGGGGTTATTCAGCAGCGTGAGATCGATCAGCGCTGGAAGAAAGCCGGGGAGAGGGGGTAGATAGTGAGGGATCGGCGCGCCGTAGCCGCCGAGCGCCTCATCGGTCCAGCGCGGGTACAGCCGTCCTTCACGGATCGACTGCGCCACCTCGGCAGCGCGGAAGACGTAGCGCTCGTGGTTTGTCCCAATGGGAACGCTGCTCGATAGCAGGTGAGGCAGCGCCGCAATGATGCAGAAGCCCAGTACGATCAGCACGCCCCAATCCGTCTTACGCATGGCGCGCTGCATCCAAAGGGGCAGGTCTTCGTAACGCACAGTTGAGGTTGCCATGCCGCCATTGTCGCACAAGGTCGCTTGATCTGAAAATAGGACAATGCTATGCTTTGCCAGCATGGTGACCATTCGTCCTCTGACCCACGCGGACCTTGAAACGCTTTCCTCATTCTGGCAAGAACAGTCGAGCTTGATTGCTCAGTCTGACCCGCGCGTTATGTCAGCGACCGCCGTCAAGGATTGGCACAGCGGCATGACATCGCTGCTCCTTGACGAGCGTACAGCGGCGTTTGTCGCCGTCGATGATCGAGGATTTGCGGGCTACATCGTGGGATGGGAATCGCCCGTCGGTCTGCTCCCCGGCGTTGGGGCGCGCATGGGCCTGGTCGGCGATTTGGTCGTCGACATGCACAATTATCGAGCGGGGGTGGCACGGGAGTTGGCAGGCGCGCTGAAGACGGAATTTAACCGGCGGGGGGTGACGCGGCTGGCTGCCTTCAGCCTGCGCCACCATGTGACCGGGCAAGCCTTCTGGCGCTCGATGGGGGGGATAGAATGGCTAGACGGCTTCTGGCTGAAGGATTGATGGGGAGATCGCTGGGGTGATGGCAGAGGTTACGGTGCGCCGGGCGCTACGGATGGACATGGACGCTATCGCGCAGATGTGGATGGCGCTGGTGGACCATCATCAAGAACTTGACCGGAGGCTGCCACCGGCTGCAGGCGCAGGGGCGCGCCGCTATGCGGCAAGTCTCGAGGAGCGGCTGGATGACCCGTCGACGCGCATCCTGGTGGCAGAGATCGATGGACAGTCCGCAGGTTACGTCCTGGCGATGATCGTCGATACGATGGATGACATGTTCGTTCACGAGACATCCGGTTTTGTCGCCGACATCTACGTGAAGCCGGAGTTCCGGCGAGACGGAGTTGGGCGCGCGATGGTTGGAACCCTGCATCAATGGTTTGTCGAGAGCGGGGTGGACTTCTATGAGTGGCATGTTGCCGCGCTGAACGCAGGTGCTGTGGCATTCTGGGAGGAACTAGGTGGCAAGCCGGTTCTGGTCCGGATGCGAAAGGAAATTGAGGAGGCGCGATCATGACGGAACTGCTCTATCAGACCGACAGCTACCTCCGGGAATTCGAGGCGGTTGTCACCTCGGTCGATGTGGCGGCGCGAACGGTGACACTCAATCGCACCGCATTCTATCCGGGCGGCGGTGGTCAACCGTGCGATACGGGTGATCTGGAAGTTGGCGGGCGGCGCTATGCTGTTGTCAGGGTTGAGCGGGGTAATCTTCACGTCCTTGACGGCGATACGATGCCGGAGGCAGGGGCAGCGGCGATTGGCTGCCTGGACTGGGAGCGCCGCTTCAAACTTATGCGCACCCATACGGCGATGCACATCCTTTGCGGCGTCGTCTGGCGCGATTACGGGGCAAGCGTGACCGGCGGAAACATGGAGCTGCTGGAAGGGCGGATGGACTTCGAGTTCGAACGCCTGCAGAAGGATTTCGTTCAGGAGATCGAAGATAAGATCAACGTCGAGGTGCGGGCGGCGCGGGACGTCCGCGTCAGGATTCTGCCGCGCGGTGAGGCATTTCAGATCCCCGATCTCATTCGTACCAAGATCAATCTGCTGCCCGAAGGCATACTTGAGGTGCGTACGGTCGAGATCGTCGGTCTCGACCTTCAGGCAGACGGCGGCACCCACGTGAATAACACCCGCGCTGTCGGGCGGATTCGGATCACCGACTACAAGAGCAAGGGCGGCATCAACAAGCGCATCTATGTGCGTATCGAAGACGACGATCAGCCATGATTGGACGCATGTTTCGCCAATTCAGCCTATTCATGGGGGCTGCGCGGCTCCGCACGCTCTTCCTGCTCATCGGCGGCACCGGACTGATCAGCCTGATATTGAACGCCGTCGAGGCAGACTGGGTCATCCCAGCACAAACCATACTGGCGCTGACGACAGTCCTGGGAAGTCTGATCATCATCATGGGCAGGATGGAACCGTCAGATCGCGGTCGATGGCTGGCGATACTGTTTCCGGCAATCGGCGCGCTGATTCTGGGCGTGTTCATCGTGCCGCAGTTCCTGCTGCCCCTGGTTGGCGCCGCGCTGGGTTGGATCGCGGCTGGAATGCTGTTGTTTCGGTCGCGCCTGCCGATACAGTATCGTGAAGCGGTTCGGCATCTGCGGAAAAATGAATACGCGGAAGCCGTGAAGATTATGGATGGCGTCATCAAAGAGGAACCCGACAAGCCGGAACATCTGCGCTTCCGTGCGGAAGTGCTGCGTGTGTGGGGAAAGCTGGACCGTGCCAGGCGAGACTACCGGCGCATGACAGAACTCGACCCGCAGTCGGCGGTGGCATATAACGGGCTTGCGGAAGTCTGCTTGCAGGCGCGCGACTATGAAGAGGCGCTGAAGGCGGCGCAGTGCGCGGCGGAACTTGCCCCTGAAGAATGGGTTGCGCTGTACAATCTGGGCATGATTGAAGATCGCCTGGGCAGCGCACAGTCTGCTGTAGATCATCTTGAGAAGGCGCTCGCTCTTAAAGTGAGCGACGTTCGGCATCGACTGCTGATCCATCTCTACGTGGCGCGCGCCTACGCGCGGTTAGGCGATGCCGCCAAGGCGCAGGGAGCGATCCTCGAACTTCGCAGGAGCAAGTCCGGGCTAGAAGAGTGGGATACCATCCTAAAAAGCGACCAGGCAGAGACGCTGCGGGTAGCCATCGGTGACGATGTAGAGACTGCTCGCGCACTCATCGCAGGCTCGCAGGATGTCCTGAGTTTGGCGCGCAGCACATGATGCAGAACAGACGTTGGCTGGCACTGACGTACGTCACCTTCCTGATGGGCTTCGCAGGCGTGGCGCTGTTCATCGGCGCGATCACCATCGAGGTCTTCACGCGGGAAGACAGTGCCGAGTCGCCGCTGGCGCTGCTGGCTTTCGTGGGGCTTTGTTTTGCCGGCGGCGTCTTCCTGGTTTGGTTTGGCTTTGTCGGCATCCTGCTGGCGCGCCAGACGCGCCAATTGGGTTCGGGCTATGGTGACGCCTACCGGCTCATCGAAGCTTTTCGGTTTCGTGAAGCCATCCCGCTGCTGGAACGTTCTATCCACGAAGGTAAAGAGACATCAGAGGTGCTGATGCTGCTGACCACCGCTTACGCTTACACGGGGCAGCTGGCGCGGGCGCAGGCGTCGGCAGATCGGGCTGTGCAGCTCTACCCGAACAACCCCACTGCCCTCATCACCCTGGCGAACGGCTACCGCCTGCAAGCGGCTTATGATGAGGCGGCGCAGACGCTTCTGCAAGCCGCCCGGCTTGACCCGGACCAACCGATCACCTGGGCGGAATTGGGGTTCACGCAGCGGCTGAGCGGGAATGATGTTGCTGCAATCGAATCCTTTGAGCGCGCAGCAGATCATCCCATGCCTACCCCCTATGCGGTGCGCGTCTTCTATCATCTGACTCACGCCTATCAGGCGCGGGCGGATACCAAGAGGGCGGTTCAGGCGGCGTCGCGTATGATGAGCGCACGCGAAGGGTTGAATGTCTGGAAGGCGGCGCTCAAGGCGATGAACGGGACCGCTTATGGCAATTCGCTGCGCTATGAGATCGCCGCGATCGAGCAGGCGCTGGCAGATGCCGACGCCGGGACCCTGGCTGACCAGGATGTAAGGGATAACAGCCGCCCATGATCTGGCTGATTCGTAATCTACGCCGTGACTATCAGGCATGGGACCGCCCCGCGCGTGTCGCGATCTTGCTGGGACTGGTGCTGTTCCTTTGTGCCCTGGTCGTCGTGTTCACCGGACCGCCGCAAATTCGTACGCAGGCGCTGGTTGGCGCGGGTGCGTTGGTGGTGGTGATCCAGATCGTCATCCTCTATGGCAACCGAGGGATGACCTCGCTGTTCACCCGCGCTCAGCGGACCTATCTCTCTGGTGATTTTCAGAATGCGCGCATGCTGCTGGAAGACGCTCGTGAGCGTGGCAGGTCGGACGCACGTATGCTGACGCTGCTGGGCAATACCTACCGCCAGCTCGGCGATCTTGAATCCAGCGCACGGGTTTTGTCCGAAGCTCTAGACAAAGCGCCGGATCATCATTTTCCTCTGTATGGTTTTGGGCGTACACTTCTATCGCAGGGCGCGTACCAAGAGGCGATCTCGGTCATTCGTCGAGCGGTTGATGCCGGCGCGCCTCCGGTTGTACTGGGGGATCTCGGAGAGGCATACTTCCGACTTGGTGATTTCGCCGCAGCGCGCAGCGCACTTGGCGCGGCGGAGCAACCAGGCGCAGAGATGCCGCCGCACCGTGAACTGATGGTTCGTCACATGTTGTATGTGATGGGCGCCGGTGAGCCTCCATCCGCCGATCTGATACATACAGGTCTGCCTTACTGGCAGGCGAGTGCAGAGCGTTTCGCGCATACGCCCTATGGCGCTTCCGTAAACCAGGATGTGCGTGCGCTAGAGTCGTCGATCTGAGATGAACCTGATGTGAAGGAGAGTTGAAGACATGACAGCGACGAGAACGAGGACACGAAGCGGGGGAGTCTCCATCGTGCGGATCGCCTTGATCGTCGGCATTGTCGGCATCCTGATCGTCGGAGCCTGGCTTGTATGGTTCTTTATTGACCAGGCGT
This sequence comes from Anaerolineae bacterium, assembly GCA_013360465.1. Lineage (GTDB taxonomy): Bacteria > Chloroflexota > Anaerolineae > Aggregatilineales > Phototrophicaceae > Flexifilum. The sequence goes on from JABWBO010000001.1 coordinate 102,485, forward strand.
CCCGCCAGGTTCCGTTTGATGTTGCCGTATATCCCGGAGCGGAGTTCTGGGGTGAAAATGATGTCCAGCCCGGCGGGCGGAACCTGTTCTATCGGACGCCCGATTCGCCCGAACTGGTCGCCGAGTTCTACCAGCTTCGCCTTAATGAGTATTATGGTGATGCCGAGCAGTTCTGCGTGCGCATCCCCCCTGAAGGCGTCAATGAGGGGCTGGAGAATAATCCGAATGCGGTCTTGTATCAGTTCAAGTGCATGTTCGACCGTTCTGGCTTTAACGCAACGCAGTTCACGCAGGTCATCATTTATCCGGGGCGGTATAACCCGGATCCCTTCTTCAACGCCGAAGGGCTGACGATTGTCAAATATGAACAACAGTGGCAGCAGTGATACACCGTCTGAGCAAACCTTGACAGCGGAGACGGGCGGCAGCGGGACTCAGCGTCGCCCGTCTCTTTTATTGTTTCTTCTTTTGGTCGCAGCGGTCGCTCTGGCGCTGTATTTTGGCGTCAATGTGTTGGGTGTACTCTTTGCCATGATCGTGCCGCCAATGCCGCCAGTTCCGGCGGGACTGATCGAAATCGGGCACGAGAGCGAGGCGTATGGAGTCGATGTTTGGACCTACACGTCTCTGTCCGATCCCTGCGAATATGTCGCTCAATTGGAGCAATTCGGCGTGTGTTCAGTTGCCCCCTTGCAATGTGGTGAGATTCGCACGACGCCCGACTTGCAGTTTGAGACGAGCCAGGTGGCACGCTGCGCCGGTGAACAGGAATTCTCCATCTTCAATATGCAGTGGTGGGCGCGGATTGCGCGCGTCAATGCGGATGGAACGACCCGTCTGGAATTGGAGCGCGAGGTCTTCTGGATCGGTGAGGGCGAGCAACAGGTTGGGAACCGCTAACCCCTAACAGTTTTTCAGCCCGCCACTACCGAAAACGCAGCCAATTGTAGATAATACAATCTGGAATCCATGAGTTTCCCAGGTGGCAGATGAAGGAGGTGCGGTGGTGCTGAGGCGGTCTCTCACACCACGTCTCATTAACCCCTCGCAGCGCATACGTCGGTAAATCACAACCCACGCAGTTCATCACACGAGATGCAGCCTGGAGGGAGTTATGTTCAAGAGCGTGAGTCCGAAGGTAGATATCCCGAAAGTGGAGCGGGAACAGCTCGACTTTTGGAGAGCGAAACGCATCTTCCAGCGGTCGATGGAAGAGCGGCAGGGCGCGCCCCGGTACGTGACCTATGAAGGTCCGCCGACGGTTAACGGCACGCCGGGCGTTCATCACGTCCTGGCGCGGGCATTCAAGGATATTTTCCCCCGATATAAGACCATGCGAGGCTACTATGCGCTTCGCAAGGGCGGGTGGGATACGCATGGGCTGCCGGTCGAGATCGCCCTGGAGAAGGAACTCGGTTTCACCCATAAGCGGCAGATCGAGGAATATGGCATCGCCGCCTTCAACGAAAAATGCCGTACCAGCGTCCTGCGCAACATCTCTACCTGGGAGCGTTTCACCGAGCGCATGGCGTACTGGACCGACCTGGACAACGCCTATGTGACGTTCACCAACGACTATGTGGAGAGCGTCTGGTGGGTCCTGAAGGAATTCTTCGATAAGGGGCTGCTCTACAAGGGCTTGAAGGTCGTCCCCTACTGTGCGCGCTGCGGCACACCGCTGAGCAGCCATGAAGTGGCGCTCGGCTACAAGGAAGTCAAAGACCCCAGCGTTTATGTGCGTTTTCCGGTGCGCGACAAGCCGGGAACCTATTTCCTGGTCTGGACGACCACTCCCTGGACGCTTCCCGCCAACGTCGCGCTGGCGGTGGGAGCGAATGTCGATTATGTCGAGGTCGAAGGTCCGCTGCCAGAGGGCGAGGGGACGGAACACCTAATCCTTGCGGCGGCGCTGAAGGACAAAGTACTTAAGCAGGCGGATGGCTACCGCGTGGTCCGGCAGTATAAGGGCAAGGATCTGCTGGGGATGCAGTATAACCCGTTGTATACCTACCTGCCCGTCGGACAGAAATACGCTTACCTCGTCCCAGGCGATTTTGTCAGCACTGAAGACGGGACCGGTATCGTCCACATTGCTCCGGCGTTCGGCGCGGATGACATGGCGGTCGCCCAGTCACAGGGACTGCCGGTGCTGCAAACAGTCGCCGCCGATGGCACCTTTGTCGATGCCGTGACGGAGTTTCGCGGGATGTGGGTCAAGGATGCTGACCCCGAAATCACGCGGGATCTGCGCAAGCGCGGTCTGCTGTACAAGTCTGAGAAGTACGAACACACCTATCCGTTCTGCTGGCGCGATGGCACGCCGCTGATCTACTTCGCGCGCGATTCCTGGTTCGTTCGCTCGACCGCTTACCGTGATCGAATGATCGCCAACAACCAGGAAATTGCCTGGTATCCCGATCACGTTCGTGACGGTCGCTTCGGCAACTGGCTGAACGAGCTGAAGGATTGGGCGCTGGGTCGTGAACGCTATTGGGGGACGACACTGCCCATCTGGATCGACGATCAGACCGGCGACATGATCTGTGTGGGCAGTCGCGAAGAGCTGAGCCGGCTGGCTGGGCGCGATTTATCTCAGCTTGATCTGCATCGCCCCTATGTCGATGAGATCACTTTTCCGAATCCCGCAGGGACGGGCGGCACGATGCGGCGTGTGCCGGAAGTGATCGATGTATGGTTCGACAGCGGCGCCATGCCGGTGGCGCAGTGGGGATACCCGGCGCGCAATGCCGAGATGTTCGAGTCGCAGTTCCCTGCCGACTATATCTGTGAAGCGGTCGATCAGACTCGCGGGTGGTTCTATACCCTGCACGCAATCAGCACCATGCTCTTCGACACGCCGTCGTTCAAGAACGTCATCTGCCTGGGCTTGATCCTCGATGGGGATGGGCAGAAGATGTCGAAGAGCCGGGGCAACGTCATCGATCCCTGGGACATCATGAACACCCATGGTGCGGATGCCATGCGCTGGTATCTGTACACGTCGGGACCTCCTGGGGAACCGCGCCGCTTCTCCAGCGACCTGGTCGGCGAGACAGTGAGTAAAGTGTGGTTGACGCTGTGGAACACCTACAGCTTTTTCGTCACTTATGCCAACATCGACGGCTGGACGCCGCAGACGCCTGCGCCGCCGGTTTTGGGGCGCGAGTCGATGGATCGCTTCGTCATCGCCGAGCTGCATGAACTGGTGAAGGAAGTGACTGAAGCTTTCGATACCTATGATGTGCCCGGAGCGACTCGCCCTGTGGCATCTTTCATCGACATGCTGAGCAACTGGTACGTACGCTTGAGCCGTCGCCGCTTCTGGAAAAGCGAGAACGACGCCGACAAGCAGGGCGCTTATGCAACGCTGTACGAGTGTCTGACCACCATCGCCAGGCTGATCGCGCCGACGATGCCGTTCGTCGGCGATGCGATCTATCGCAATCTTGTGGCGGAAGCTGTACCGGGCGCGGCGGACAGCGTTCATCTTGCCCTGTGGCCCGAATACGATCCAGCGCTGATCGACACCCGCCTGATCAACGAGATGCGCCTTGTTCAGCGCCTTGTCACGCTGGGGCGCTCAGCGCGTGAGAGCGTGAAGATCGGTGTGCGCCAGCCCCTTGCGCGAGCGCGCTTCAATCCGCGTGATGCGGCGGAAGCGGATGTCATCCGTAGGATGGCTGGCGTGATTGCCGGCGAGCTGAACGTCAAGAGCGTCGAGGTCCTCGAAAGCGCCGCCGATGTCGTCAATTTCCGCTTGAATCCGCTGCCGAGTCTCCTCGGCAAGAAGTTTGGCAAGGACTTCCCGCGCGTGCAGAAGGCGCTGCGCGAAGGCGAATCGGCGGACGTGCGGCGCTGGGCAGAGACGCTGCTGCGTGGCGAGAACGTCGTAATCACGCTGGATGGACAGACCTTTGAAGGGACGCCTCAGGAGATCGAAGTCAAGCACGATGCCGCAGCTGGTTATGCTGTGGTGGAAGACGACGGCTATCTCGTCGCGCTGGATACCACGCTGACCGAATCGCTGATCCTCGAAGGGTTGGCGCGCGAAGTGGTTCGCCGGGTGCAGTCTCTCCGCAAGGATGCGGATTTCGATATCAGCGAACAGATCGCGCTGCGCTACGAAGCGAGCGACCGCCTGAACGAGGCGATTCGGCGTTTTGGCGAGTATATCCAGGCGGAGACGCTGGCAGTCACGGTTGAACCGGGGCGGCCCGAAGAGTCTTTCGTGCAGGCGTCGTACATGGCTTCACCCGATGGTGACCCGAAGAAAGATACTTCTATCGACGGGGAAACCCTGCACATCGGCGTGAGGCGCTACCAGGCGTAGTTGTGCCAAATCACCCATGCGATCCGACGGCGGGGCTGTGAACGTTACAGCCCCGCCGTCCTTTTTGTGTACAATTCACCAAAATTGCCATCATCCGTTGTGAAATACGTCGGAAACCTTCTCTGTAATTGGTCAATATAATCAATGCCGTTCAGGGTAGGTGGTGAAGATGACCGAAAACAACAGCGCATCGCTCCAATCGCTCCTCCAATTCGCGCTTCCGCTGGGAACCCAGCTTGTCACTGGCAGCGCCGACGAGGCGATCACCTGGGCGGTCACGGTACAGGCGCAGCCTCCGGCGTTTCCCGACGTGTATGGGGGTGAACTGGCGCTGGTGTCGCTGGATATCCTTCGATCCTATGACAGCCGCCTGACTCTCGCCGACGTTATTCTCAAGCTGGCGGAAGCCGGCGTGTGCGCTATCGCCTCGAAGCACGACGTCTCGCAGAGCGCCGTCAAGGCGGCGACTGAGGCGGGGGTTGCGCTGCTGGCACTGCCGGATGACAGCAGCCTGCCGCGCGTCGAACGTGCGGTGAACACGCTCATCGTCAATTACCGCGCACAGGTCACGCAGCGTGCCATGGAAATTCAGCGCCAGCTCACCCGCCTGGCGGCGGAGAACCGCGATCTGAACAGCCTGCTCCAGCTGGTGGCGCGGGTCACGGCGAAACCTGTCGTGATTCACGATGATGCCGGGGCGATCATGGCTCAGGTTTATCCCAGCGTGGCGCGCCGTACTCAGACTGGTGCAGGACGCAGTCTGCTTCACAGCCTTCCCTATGGCGCGTTTCAAAACTGGCTCAACCGGGATGCGCCGAATGCCGAAGGAGCCATCGTACGCAGCCCGCTGGGGTTTACGACGATTCTGAGAGTGGAAAAACGAATCGCCGGGTATCTTTCGCTGGTCGACAGCCGCGATGTACTGGATGATTTCGACCGCATGATCCTGAGCTATGGCGCAGATGTTTGCGCTGTCGAACTTGCCAAGAGCCGTGCGATTGCCTTCGCAGTGGAGCAGGCACGCGGCGACTGGGTGCAGATGTGGCTGAGCGGTACGCCCGTCGATGATGACATGCTGGCGGCGCGCGCTCAGCAGGCGGGTTTTGAGCCAGATACCCTGTATCTCGTCGCGGTGTACCGGGCGACCAGCGATTCTGGGGCGATTCTGCCGCTTGACGCCCTGATACCCCTGGTGCGCGATGACATGACCCGCCGGCAGAGTGCCGGAGCTGTCGGTCAGGTCGTCGACATGATCGTGGCGCTCTATCCTATGGACAATGTCGCTCAGACGCCGCGCATCCGGCGGCTCGTCGATGAAGTGCGTGAACAACTGGTCTCGCGCACGCCCAGCGGCTTGGTTGCTGCCGGTCTCAGCCGCCCGGTGGTTGGCGTGAGCGCACTGCGCGAAGCCTTTCGCGAGGCGAAAGATGCCCTTACGATTGCGAACGAGCTGGGCGACCGTGAACAGTCGACGTTCTACGGGGACCTTAAGCTGTATCAACTGCTCCTTGCGCTAAAGGATCACAATCTCGATCAGATGCGCCGGTTCTATGAAGAAACTCTGGGTCCTCTTGCCGACCACGACGAGCGCAAGCAGGGCGATCTCATTCGCACGCTTATGGGCTTCTTCGATGCCAACGGCAACCTGGCGAAAGCCGCCAACGATCTTGATGTGCATCGCAATACGCTTGTCTACCGGCTGGAAAGGATCAGCGAGCTGACCGGGCTGAACCTGGAAGATGCTGATAATAGACTCATTCTGCACCTTGCTTTGAAGATTAAACGGGTGTTGGCGACGCTCCCCGGACTTTAGTCTCGACCCAGCGACGAAATGCTTGCGCGATTCGCTGGCGCAGTGTTAAATTTGCGTGGTATACTTCGCGTAAGTGTGCCGAAGAATTTTTAACGGTGATTTCATTAAAACAAGGGAGCAGAACGATGGCTAAGAAAGCGGATGTTGAGTTCTACGACGTGAAGACCCGCAAGAAGGTCTCCATCGACGAGAAGAACGTCCTTAAGACGACCTTCACGACCAAGACGGGGCAGACCCGCTATGGTTTCCGCGGCAAGACGTCGGATGGACGGATGCTGACCAAGTTCGTCAGCAAAGCCGACTGGGATAAGTCGAAATATCCCGTCGAGAAGAAATGAGCTTGTTTCACGCCGCGCTGTCGTAAGACGGCGCGGCTGTTTTACAGCCATTTACTGATCAGCGCTTCGATCTCGCCGTCGCGCAGCAGCGATGAAATCCCCTCTGCCACGTACCAGGAAACGTCTGGGCGGTCGATGCGACTGATAGCAGCATAGAGGACATCGGTCACATAAACAGCGTGTGGATGCCATCCTCCGCTGTTCCTCAGATAGAGTCGGGCGCTTACGGCGTCCACCAGCGCCGCCTCCGCTGTTCCCGTCCGCAGTGTATCCAACGCAGCGTCCGGCGTCTCCTGCGGCAGCAATCCATACGATGCGACTCGCCGCAGCCATTCCAGGGCGACGGCGTGAGCGACCGAGCCATACTCGAATGCCAGAGTCTGTCCTGGCAGATCCTCCATAGAACGCAGTGGGTGATCGGCGATCAGCATCAACCCGGCGTTGAAGTAGGGCGGGCTGGCGCTGATCGTACGCGATCGGTTGAGATCGATAGGTGTCGCTGCGATGATGACATCGACTCGGTCGGCTGAAAGGGCGTCATACAGACCGTCATATCCCAAGCCGACGAGTTGAAGAGGCGCTCCGAGTCCGTCGGCAAGCATCTGGCTGAGATCGATCTCTAATCCGGCATATCCTTCACTGCCAGCGAACGCAAAAGGGGGATTGCTGGCATCGATACCTACGCGGAGTACACCGGTCGGCAGCGCCTCAATGAAAGACGGACGGGGCGCGTCAAACGCACCATGAAGGATGAGGATGGCGGCGAGCAGCGCACTGGAGAGGATGAATACGCGCCCGACACGTCCTGGCTCAGCGTGCTTCGACAATGCCCGATCGCGCATAGGCTTGGACCTCGTAATAGATAGGGTGGAGTTGAAAGACGGTATCGGCGAATGTGAAGTGATCAGGGTAGCTGAGCGTGGGCTGTGGGTAGCGAAAGACCCAGAGGCAGATACGTTCTGCCCACTGCCAGTTTTTCTCAGTGAAGCGCAGGGCATCAAGTGTGTAGGCGACGCGCTGCGCCGGCGTGACAGCGTGAATCCATCGAGGGTGATCGTTCCAGCCGGTTTCGGTTACATAAACCGGTTTGTCTCCGTCGCCATTACGCACCATCACCTCGCGAAGCAGCTCAGCACGGCGAAAGTTGAGGACATCTGGCGAAGCGGCTGCTTCCGCCGGGTGTGTGAAGCCGTAGGTGTGTACCGCCAGCGCATCGAAGAAGTCACTGGCTTCAGCGTCGTACAGCGCCTCAAGGTAGCTGACGTCGTTGAGTCCATGCGGTGAGCCTTCAGGCTCCAGCGTCGGGGCGAGTCCGGCTGCAAGGATTTCAACATCCGGGTTGGCGGCGTGGGCGCTCCGATAGACAGTGCGCAGCAGGTCCGCATACCCAACCGGACTCACCGCCGAAAAACCCCACTCGAACGCCAGATTTGGCTCGTTCCAGATGACAATCTGATCGATCACGCCCTGATAGCGCCCGGCGAAGGCGGAAACGAATTCGGCGAAGTCTGGATAGGCGGCGCGGGGAAGCGTGTTCAGGGTGGTCAACCCAACATTCTCGGTATCGCGCTGCCGTACCCATGCTGGGACCAAGCCCATCCTGGCGATGATCCGGATGCCTTGATTCTGAGCATGGCGGACTATCCGATCCACGTTGTGCCAGTCGTAGAAGTTGTCGCTGGTCTCGATGTATGCCCAGGGGAGGAATTCGACGATGGTGGAAGCTCCCATTTCCCGGATGAGTTGGAGCGAACGCTGAATCTTCCATTCCTCAACTTCGTCGATGAGTCGGGTGTGCATGCACAGCTTTGGTTGCGCGGTATTTACGCGCTGGGGCACATCAAGCGGCGCGCGCGGCGGAGCAGGGACAAGCCCTTGCAGCAGCAGCAGCAGGATTAGCGCCCTTGTTCCCCAGGATAGGCAGGCTAGAAAGCTGTACGGGGCGGCGCGAAGGCGGGTCAAGTCAGGCACGTAGGCTTACACGATAGGAGAAAATGACCAGCAGAGAGGCTTGCGAAGGAGCGCTGTAGATACATAAGAGGGGGAAATACATGGTCCAGTACCCCCAACAGGAATCGAACCTGTGCCTTTGCCTCCGGAGGGCAACGCTCTATCCGCTGAGCTATGGGGGCATCCCTGAGGATCAGTGTATCAGCGTTTGAAAGGCGGCGCAAGTGCAGGTCGCCACGCGCCCATACCATCGCCATAACCTCTGGTTCGGCGGAAACCCCTGGATGATTGGCGCGAAATCTGCTAACGTGCCAACATGCCGGAAGGTCTCAAGGAGAGAACATGTATGCCAAGCAACGCGCGTTTCTGCGAAAAATCGGCTTCCTGGCGGCGCTGACACTGCTCAGCGCGTGCAGCACGCTGACGCCAGACGATCCCGCCGCGACGCTGCGCGCTGAACGCGAAGGATATATCGCCGAGGCGACGCAGATCGCGTCGAATATCCTGTTGCAGCAGACGCAATCGCTGGAGACGGTGTCGGCGGTGGAAGCCCGACTCAGCCAGGTCGAAGCCCGTAACGCTGCGCTGCTGTTGACGCTGCGTGCTGCTGTTCCTCCGACACAGCAGATCATCAACGACTCCGGGATTGTCACACCGGGACAGGTCGCAACGCCCGCGCCGCCCGGCTCGACAGGCGCTGCAAATAGTACGGCAATTCCCGGTGATGGCGCGCCTTTAGGAGCGATGCAGTTCCTCAGTGTGGCAACCGCCCTCACGGTGCGCGACTCTGATGGTTGTGCGGATCTCGCCGCAAGCAGTTTTGCCGCCGATGTGCGGCGCATCTATGTCACAGCGCGCGCACAGAACATCGCTCAAGGGACGGTGATGCGTGTTGAGTGGTTCTACGAGGGGAGTGCGACGTTTAGCGAGAGCTTCACGGTCGGCGTTAACGACGACGATTACTGCCTCTGGTTTTATATCGAGCCAACGGAAACAGTGTTTTCTCCGGGCAACTGGTCGGTCCAGCTCTACGCCAACGAACAGGCGATACAACCCAATGTGCCTTTCACTATTGGCGACATTGGCGACGTGATGACCGAAGGATGAGAAATCACCGTCACTTCCGCTGGTGTTATTGTGAGGCGGATGATAGGATCGGGCGGATTTTGTTCCGCGCTCTGTCACGAGTGGTCGCGTGAAACCTCTTTTTCGCAGCATCATCCTACTTCTGATCTGCGGTGGCGCGGTCCTGTCTGTCGCGCAGGATCAACCTCTGGACCTGCCCATCGCTCCTTTGGCGTCGCCAGAGCCAACAGCGACGCCGATATTATTGCCGACGCCGACGCCTTCCGGTAACTGGGTCCGTGCTGGTGCAATCGGCGCTTATCTCCGAGCCGGTCCGGGGCTGCGCTATCCTCTCGTTGGAACGGTGTTCAACGGCGAGAGCGTCGAGCCTGTAGGTAGGGACGCCGAACGAGGCTGGATTATGGTGCGCGTCGGGGACGGGTTCGGATGGATACTCCGTCCGCTGGTCAACTGGGTGGTTGATCTGGAGGTGCTGCCCGTATTGGTGATAGGAGCGCTCACTCCGTCACCGACCTTCACCGCGACTCAGCCACCGACGGCGACGCTGACGCCATCACCTACGTCCACTGCGACAAACACCACGACGAGTACCGCAACCGAAACGCCGCTGCCTCCGCCGACGCTGACGCATACACTGACACGCACGCCGACGGAAACCGCCACGAGCGCGCCAAGCAGTACGCCGACAGCGCTCCCGACGGAGACGCCTCCGCCGACGCTGACTCCTACACCGACACGCACGCCGACGGAAACCGCCACGAGCGCGCCAAGCAGTACGCCGACAGCGCTCGCGACGGAGACGCCTACGCCGACACGCACGCCGACGGAAACCGCCACGAGCGCGCCAAGCAGTACGCCGACAGCGCTCGCGACGGAGACGCCTCCGCCCACGATGACCTATACGCTGACTGTAACCTCAACGGAGACCGTCACGAGCTTGCCGATCTCCAGCGAGACGCATGCGCCAACCGATACAGCGACCGATCTGCCGACGACGCTACTCACTCCAACGAGCCGAGCCGACCAGGCTTTGCCAACTCCCGACGAGACAATCGTCGCTCTGCTTGTCTCGCCAGAGCCATCGAGGACGCCCGATGCTCCACCCTCCGAGACAAATGCGCCCGCCGGTACGCCGATCGGCACAGCAGTGCCCAGCGAGACGAGTTCGCCGGTGCCCACCGATACTCCTTCATCTGCTCCAGCGCTGCCTGCGTCTTCCGAAGCGCCTCCGCCGACGCTTGCTCTACCCACTCCCGTGCCGGACAGACCCGATGGGTCCATAGATGCCGCCGGCGACTCTGCGCTGACGCCAGAGGCACTTGTCGCGGGCGGAATTATCGCGCTAGTCGTCGGATATGTAGTCATCTACTGGCGTGGTCTTGCCTCGGCGGAACGTTACGCTGATGGTTTTGTGACCGAAACCTGCCCGGTTTGCCGAACCGGTCATCTCCACGTTGATACACGCGCAGAACGTTTTCTGGGCATCCCGCGTCCGCGTTCAGTCGTGACCTGTGATAACTGCCGCTCGGTCCTGCGGCAAGCCGGCGACAGGCAGTGGCGCTACGCGGTTGACCGGGCGGCGAATCCGATGTTGTACAGACAGTACAACGGACGGGTGATCCGTGAGGACATACTGGTGAACCTCAATATGTGGAATAATGCCATGCAGAACCCACCGACTTTCGAGGACGATCCAGGTTGAGCGCGCCGCTCATTGAGTGCGTGCCGAATATCAGCGAAGGGCGCGACGGCGCGCTGATCGACCAGATTGCCGAAGCCGTGCCCGCGCCCGGCGTTGCCCTGCTCGATAGGACCAGCGACCCGGATCACCATCGCACAGTCCTCACATTCGCCGGGACTCCCGATGCGGTCGAGGATGCGATGATGCGCGTCGCCGGACTCGCCTTAGAGCATATTGATCTTGAGAAGCATCAGGGAGTCCATCCTCGCATTGGCGCTGTCGATGTCGTGCCTTTTGTCCCACTGCGTGGAATCTCTCTGGCGGCGTGCGCCGAACGCGCGCGCGCCTTTGCTCGCCGATATGCGGACCGCTTCAGCGTCCCCGTGTATCTCTACGAAGCCTCTGCACTGCGCCCAGAGCGCGTGAACCTGCCCAATATCCGACGAGGGGGCTACGAGGCACTCAAAAAGAGCATCGCAGCCGATCCGGATCGTACTCCGGATTACGGACCGGCGATCCTGAGTGGGGCAGGGGCATCAGTGATCGGGGCGCGCAGCCCCTTGATTGCCTTCAACGCTTTTCTGGATACCGCTGATATTGTCGTCGCCAGGGCAATCGCCAAAGGGCTGCGCGCCTCCAGCGGCGGGCTGCCATACGTCCGCGCCATCGGGGTAGTGGTGCGGGGACGTGCGCAGGTTTCGATCAACGTCATTGACTTTCGGCGGACCTCTATGTATACCATCATGCGCATGCTGCAAACGCTGGCGAGCGCGTATCGCGCTGCCATTGTCGAAACAGAGCTTATCGGTCTCATCCCCCAGGCGGCGCTGCTTCATGCTGCCGCCGAATCCCTTCAGCTTCCTCCTGCGGCAGTTTCGGCGACGCTGGAGCGCCGCCTGGGGGATGCTACTGCCGATTATCGCGAGGTCGCCTTCGAGTGAGAATTACGTCTGCCATTCGCATCCTGGTGTTTCTGTCGCTCGTTACCTTTAGCGCATGTGAGGCTGGTCCTTCAGCGACGCCAGCCGATGCTCTACCCTCACAGGAGATCAGTGCATCATCCGGGCGGGCGCTCGTTTCCGTCATGCAGAATACGCCGATTCCGACTGCGAATCTTCAGCCGACGCCGACCGTGACCTTACGCCCAACCGATACGCCATCGCCGACGATGACCTTCACGCCCAGCCTGACGCCGACCGACACACCTTTGCCGACGAACACACCGACGCCCACCCCTACACCACTGCCCACTTCGACGCTGACGCCTTCGCCGGTTCCGACATCGACGCTGCCGCCAACGATGGTGCCTATCGCATCAGCGACCCCGACCGGTGCCTTTGAGGACCCGAACAGCACTCCGCTGCCGACCTGGACCCCGCCGCCACCGGACCCCGCCAGTCTCATTGCCGATCACTACGTCTTTGGACGCCCGATCTCCAGCAGCGGGACCAACTGGGTGGATCGTAATTACCCCTATGGTAATACGCGCGGCGGACGACTGCAGATCCATCACGGTGTGGAGTTCGTCAACCCACAGGGGACGCCAATCAAGGCGGTGGCTGATGGTGTCGTGTTCTACGCGGGGGGCGATGCCGAAACGCTCTTTGGACCGATCTTCAACTACTACGGCAATCTGGTGGTGCTTCAGCACGCGTTCACCGATGCGAGCGGTCAGGCTGTCTATACGCTTTACGGACACATGGCGCGAGTGGAGGTTGCGACAGGACAACCGGTCACCGCCGGGGACGATATCGGGATTGTTGGCGGGACGGGCGTAGCGTTGGGGCCTCATCTGCATTTCGAGGTGCGTGTAGGCGATCCCTATAACTTCTACGGGGTTCGCAACCCAGAACTGTGGATCCGCCCCTATGGCGGGTACGGCACGCTTGCAGGTCGGGTGACTGATTCAAGCGGCAACATCCTTTATGATGTGACATTGACAGTCGAAAGTGAGCGCATCACGCGCTATGCCTTCAGCTACGCCGGCACAGAAGTCAGCGGTGATACTGTTTTCAATGAGAACTTCACCCTCGGCGATCTGCCGGCGGACTGGTATACGGTGACTGTTGGTGAAGGTGGGCGGGTGCGCTTTCGCCAGCTCATGTACGTCTATCCGAACCGGACAACCTGGCTGAACGTAGTACTGAACTGATGTAGGCGCTCGTGCCTTGATTTTCGTTTTTCCCGTGACTATACTGCCATGAACCCATTAGCAGGCACATGGATGGAATTGCCCCGATGCAGCGCGAACGGATAGCTGACGACATTATCGTTTTTGTCAGCGATCGGTATGTTCAAGTCACGGCGACGGTTGTTATGACTTCCGACGGCGCTGTTCTGTTTGACACGCTCCTGTACCCTGAGGAGACACGGCAGATCAAGCGCTACGTAGAGACGCGCCTGGGTTCGGTGGTCCGTTTTGTCATCAACAGCCACTTTCACGCTGATCATTCGACGGGGACATGCTTTTTTCCAGAGGCGCAGGTGATTGCCCATATGCGCTGTCGCGATCTCCTCGATAAGCGGGGACGTGTCGGATTGGCGCGCGCGAAAGCTTCGACGGATGAGATGCGCGATGTCGAAATTGTGCTTCCTGACATCGCCTTTGGCGACGAAGGCATGATCCTTCAAGTAGGCAACAAGACGCTGGAGCTGACCCCTGCAACCGGGCACAGCCCAGATTCTATCATCTGTCTGGTCCGGGAAGATCGGACTCTGCTCGGCGCCGACACGGTCATGTCGCTCCCCTATTTTGTTGATGGCAGCTATGATGAGCTGTACCGTTCCCTGGAACGCCTCCTCGGTGAGAACTACGAACATGTCGTCCAGGGGCATGGCGACGTCATCCTGCGCGGCGAAATCGAGGAAAAACTGCGCGGCGATCTGCGCTATCTTCAACGTATGCACGACGCTGTAGCAGATGCCATGACCTCGCGTTCGCGTGAGGCAGCCCTGGCAGCTATCGAGATTGAAGCGTGCGGCAAGAGCCGCATCCTGCTGAATGGTTCGGCTGAAGCGCTGCATCGCAAGAATGTACTCGCACTCGCCAGCCATCACATCGCTGAACCCTAGAGTTTGTGACCTGAAGGGATAGACAATATGGCGGATGCAGTTTACCTGACAGCCGAAGGCGCGGGAGATCTGCGGCGTGAACTCGACACGCTGATCAACGAACGACGGCCAGAACTGGCGAGAAAGCTGAAAGAAGCGGTCGCGCAGGGCGATCTCAAAGAGAACGCCGACTACCATGATGCGAAGGAACAGCAGGCGTTTATCGAAGGGCGCATCCAATACCTGGAGAACCTGCTGCGCGCCGCCGTCATCATCAGCAATGATGGCAAGTCGGATATGATTAACCTTGGCTCCCAGGTGACCATCGTCGAAGAGGGTGTCGACGAAGACGAAATCTACACGATTGTCGGCGCTGCCGAGGCAAACCCAGCAGAAGGCAAGATTTCCAACGAAAGCCCGATCGGCGCGGCGCTGATCGGCAGGAAAAAGGGCGACAAAGTTCGCGTGAAAACCCCCGGCGGTGAGATCACCTTTCGAGTCAAGAAGGTCAAGTAAGCGTTCCTGGATACAACCGACACTAAAACACCCTGTTGTCTGCGACAGGGTGTTTTAGTGTCTTATCCAGGGCAGATGGTCATCCGATTGGCGCGAAATCGCCCGTCCCGCCAAAGGGATCGTCATCGGGTGGCAAGGTGCGCGGTGGTGGCGCTGCGGGAGGCGCCATCGGCGGCATGGTCGTTGGCTGCTGCGGGATCGGCACATGCGTCTGAGGTGGTGCCGGGTTGAATACCGGCGCAGGCGCAAAAGTCTGTGGTTGGGTAGGGGCAGTAGCTGCCGGGATAGTCTGGGCGGGCAGCGGCGCTGTCGGCATACCACCCTGGGGCTTGCGCCAAGACGCGAGTTCAAGGATGAACCGCTGGAAGGTGCTGTTAGGCGGCGCGGCATTCACGCCGTAGCTCATCTCGACGACCCGAGCCTGAACGCGCAGCGTATTGGTTTCCAGGACGATCACCGCGCCAGGCTGCGCAAGGACAACGTCACCCTTTTCCTGAAGACGTGCGCGCAGCGACGGATTGTTGAAGACGTAGTCCGAGACGAAGACCTTGGTGAACGTGCGGACGAAATCATCTTTGTCGAACAGCCATACCTCGATTGCCATCGCCTGACCCGGCTGCATTTCGATGCCGTCGCTGACGACCGCGCCGCACTGTCCGAGGAACATCTCATTCTCTTCAATTTCGAACGATTCATCGAAGTCGCCGCCACCCATCGCCGGATACGTCGTCATGCGCTGCATCAGCGGTGCGCCCAGCGCCGAGGCTGTCGTGAAGTCAGTTTTGCGGGTCTCCAGGATGCGGCGCTCTTCCTGCTGCGCCTTGCGGACTTCCAGCACTTCCTTGCTGGTCTTTTCACCGCGCAACCGCCTGATCAGAGGGTCAACTACGATCGGCTTGATCAGCAAGTTGTACACAACCACGAAGATCAGCGCGGCGATGGCAAAAACGAGCGGCGCCATGATGAACGGGCGGAGAATCATCCATATATCGTTTAGCTGCGGTGCCGCAGCCGCAGAAGTCTGCGCCGCCTCAGCGAAGGGACGGATCGCCTGGAGCTTGCCGGTGTTTTCAATTTCGGCAGGGTTTGCCAGCAGGCTGTCGACGATGCCCAGGGGGTCATCGACCCGCTGGAGGAGATCGACGATGTTGCCGCTGATGTCACGGTCAGTCGTCGCGGCATAGCGGTCAGCCAGAAGTTTGACCCATTCGTTCTGCCACGTCTGCTGGAGCGCGCTGGGCTGACCATCGTAGTAGATGGTCTCGTGAACGTTGTACCCCCAGAACAAGCCCGCCAGGACGCCGATGACCAGGGCAACGATGACTGCCAGTCGGGGCAGGTTTGGCTTGATGAGTACGCCAAAGATGCCAATAACGCTGTTCTGTATCGACTTTATCATGAACTTTCAACCTTTCGCCTGATGGTCACCTCGACTGCGTCGAAGTCTGCGGCAGTCGCCCGTGCCATGCCGCAGAATCTGCATCATTGGAAGACGGGATAGGAATAATACTATCCGCGAAAGAGAGAGTATGCAAACCGGATCACGGCAGGATCGAGGGGAGAAATTCGCCGGGGCAGGAGAGATTTTCTACCCCGGCAGGACGATCAAGCGGTTTCGGCTTCCTGAAGCTGATCGGCGCGATAGGTGTTGCCGCAGTTCAGGCATTTCAGGCGGGAGCGCGTCTGCTCTGTGAGCAGCCCACCGCAGTTGGGGCAGGGATGGGCGACCGGGCGCTGCCAACTCGTGAAATCACAGCCTGGGTAGCGGGAACACCCAAAGAAGGTTTTGCCTCGTCGGGAACGCCGCTCGACGATCACCCCTCCATGCTCGACACCGCACTTTGGGCAGCTGATGCCCAGCGATTCCATAAAAGGTTCGGTGTGACGGCAGCTGGGGTAATCTGAACAGCCGATGAACTTGCCAAAACGTCCATAACGCATGACCAGCGGTTTGCCGCAAACCGGGCAGTCGCGCCCGATGAATTCCTCCTGCGCGACCCGCGTAATGGTGGACTTGGCGTGCGCGATCTGTGGCTCAAACTGCTGATAGAAATCGCGCAGCATCGGACGCCACTCGCGCGCCCCTTCGGAGATCTCGTCCAATTCATCTTCCATGCGGGCGGTGAACTGGTAGCTCATGATCTCCGGAAAGTGCTT
This sequence comes from Anaerolineae bacterium, assembly GCA_013360465.1. Lineage (GTDB taxonomy): Bacteria > Chloroflexota > Anaerolineae > Aggregatilineales > Phototrophicaceae > Flexifilum. The sequence continues at coordinate 119,407 of JABWBO010000001.1, forward strand.
GACCAGCAAATCGTTCACGATTTCGCCGGTCTCGGTCGGGCGCAGACGTTTGTCTTTTTCTTTGACGACATATTCGCGATCCTGGATGACCGCGACAATCGGCGCATAAGTGCTTGGGCGACCGATGCCGAATTCTTCCAGGGTGCGGACCAGACTCGCCTCTGTATAGCGGTGCGGCGCTTCGGTGAAATGCTGCTCAGGCAGCAGCGCCAGCAGGTCCAGAGCTTCACCAACCGTCATCGAAGGCAGGACGCGCCCTTCATCTTCATCGACCGCCGCATCTTCGTCACGGGCATCCTCGTAGAGCGCTAGGAAACCGCGAAACTGGATGGTGCTTCCCGAAGCGCGCAGCAGGTAGCGCGCTGCTTTTGCCTGCTGTGGATGCGCTTCAATATCCACGCGGCGGGTCTTGTAGACTGCGCTTTCCATCTGACTGGCGACGAAACGCTGCCAGATCAGCGTGTACAGCTTGAACTGGTCGCTCGTCAGCCAGCGCCTGATGCTTTCTGGCTCATGCAGGATAGCGGTCGGGCGGATGGCTTCGTGGGCTTCCTGCGCGCCTTTTGTGCGTGTGCGATACTGGGGCGGCTTTGACGGAGCGAAGTCGGCGCCGAAACGCTGGACAATGTAGTCGTGCGCTTCACGCTGCGCCTGTGATGAGACATTGGTGCTGTCAGTGCGCATGTAGGTGATCAAGCCGACCGAACCCTCGGCTCCGACATCGATCCCTTCATAGAGCTGCTGCGCCAGCGCCATAGTCCGACGAGCGTTATAGCCGAAGCGGCGCGACGCTTCTTGCTGAAGGGTGCTTGTCGTGAACGGTGCAGACGGTTTGCGCTGGCGTTCGCCTTCCTTCACATCGCTGACGGTATAGCGACTGTGTTCCAGCAGCGACAGATGCGGCTGGACATCGCCCTCTTTCCCAAAGGCAACCTCCTTGCCGCCAATCTTGATCAGCCGCGCGAGGAAGGGTGTCTGCGACTCTTTGCCGCTCCGCTGCTGTTTGCGCAGGCGGGCGTCGAGCGTCCAGTATTCAGTTGGGACGAATGCGCGAATCTCGCGTTCACGGTCGACGATCAGCCGGGTGGCAATGCTTTGCACGCGCCCCGCCGAAAGCCGATTGCGCACCTTCTCCCACAGCAGCTCGGTGATGTTGTAGCCAACCAGGCGATCCAGGATGCGCCGCGCTTGCTGCGCGTTGACCAGGTTCAGATCAAGATCGCGGGGGCGAGTGAATGCCTCTTTGACCGCTGGTTTGGTGATCTCGTGGAAGACGACGCGATGGATCGGACGTTTCTTGCCATTGACCATCTCCGTCGCAGCCATCAGATGCCAGGCGATGGCTTCGCCTTCGCGATCGGGGTCCGTTGCCAGGAAGATCTCGCTTGCGCGGTCCACCGCCGATCTTAATTCTTTGACGGTGTCTCGCTTGTCGTTTGGAACGCGATATTTCGGCTCAAAATCGTTCTCGACATCGACAGAGAGCTGCGAAACGAGCAGGTCGCGTACGTGCCCTTTGGAAGCCTTGACCGTGTAACCCGCGCCGAGGTACTGACCGACGCTGCGTGCCTTCGCCGGCGATTCAACGATCACCAGTTTGCCGACAGCGCGGCTTGGCGACGCCTTGTCTGCACGTGCGCTGGTGGAAGTCTTTTTCGCAGCGCTTTTCGCCTTGGTCTTCTTTGCCGCACCGGACGAAGGTGCGGCTTTTGGTTTTGAAGCCGCTTTCGTCGATTTGGCTTTGGCGGCAGGCTTTCGCGCCGCCTTCTTGCTCGCGCCGGGCTTCACAGCGCCTTTTACAGGTCTGGCAACCGACGTCGGTTCAGGCTTCGGCAGCCCGGCATGGGCATCTGACTCGCCCATACGCAAAAGGGTGGTTCCGCACACGGAACACACGCCGCGCGTCGCCGGACGTCCGTTCGCCAAAAATACCGGCTGTGGACTGACAATATCCCGCTTGGTTCTACACTTCACGCAGTAGGCTTGTAAGGTTGCCATGCCCTTCCTTCGACTAAAGGTACTTGTCTTGTTCCGTTTCACGCAGTAGATCGACGACTTTACGAACGTCCTGCGCACGGTCTTTGTGACAGATCATCAACACGTCGGGGGTATCGACGACCACCAGGTCTTCTACGCCGATAGTGACCGTCAGCTTGTCGCTGTAGACCAGTGAGTTCTTTGTATCGACCACGACACGGTTGGGCGAAGACCCCCGGAAGCCATTACCATCTACGTCCAGGTCCAGCACGTCGAACAGGGCATCCCAGCTGCCGATATCACTCCAGCCAATGTCCACCGGGATCACGGCAATACGTTCTGCACCTTCCATGACACCCGTATCCAGTTGAACTCTGGGCATCCGTGACCAGAGTTCTGCCAGTTTTGCGGTTGCGTCCGCCGTATCGATATGGGGCTGGTAGTCCGCCATCAGATCGTGGATGACCGGCTGCTGGCGTTTGAACTCCCTCACAGCGAGATCAGCGCGCCAGATGAACATGCCGGAATTCCAGCTGTACTCCCCGGAGCGAAGAAACTGCCGTGCCGTCTGAGGGTCTGGCTTCTCAGTGAAATTGAGCGAATGAAAGACCTGGAAGCCGCCTGTTTCGCTCAGCAGTTCTCCACGCCGGATATAGCCAAATCCTGTAGAGGGCATCGACGGAGATATGCCCAGCGTGACGATATAACCCGCCTGGGCAACATTGAAGGCGCAGTTCAAAACAGCGCGAAAGCGCTCCTTGTAGGTGATGTGGTGGTCGGCGGTGAGCAGCGCCACGGTCGCGTCAGGATCGCGCTGAGTGATGACTGCCATTGCCAGCGCCGCCGCCGGACCTGTATTCCTGCCTTCCGGTTCGATGATGAAATTCTCAGCAGGCAGTTCCGGCGCATCGGCACGCATCTTGTCGGCAAATCGTTCTCCGGTGACCACGTAGATGTGTTCGACCGGGAAGAGCGGAGCCAGGCGCTCGATACTGACTCGAAACATGGACGTGTCTTCGACCAGTGGGAGGAGCTGCTTGGGAAAGTCTGATCGGCTCATTGGCCACAAACGGGTTCCGCCGCCACCTGCCAGAATGACCGCGTAGTAATGATCCATGGGTGCAATAACCCTCTACCGCATATCCAGGTCGCGAAGAAGCTGCTGTGCGGCATAGTTCAACCGATACAGACTGCCATGATCTTGCTCTACGTATCCCTGAAGTTCAAGGGATGTCAGCGCGCTGATGACTGCCGACGCCGCAACACCCGCTTCCCGCACCAGCACATCGATGTGTACAGGGTCCTGACCAAAGAGCCTCAGCAGAGCGATCTGCGCCGGCGTCAGCGGTAGAGTCTCCTGTACGGCGGACCGGGTCATCAACTGCTCATTGGTGATCTCCAGATCGTTCAGGATATCCTCAACGTCCATGACAGCCCTCGCTCCATCCTGAATCAGACGGTGACAGCCCTTGCTGCCAGCGCTGAAGATGCTGCCCGGAACCGCGTAGACATCACGCCCCTGCTCAAGCGCGAAGGCGGCAGTGATCAGCGCTCCGCTTTTCTCCGGCGCTTCCACAACGATGACAGCCAGAGACACGCCGCTGATGATACGATTTCGGCGCGGAAAATGACGCCCTTCGGGCTGACTGCCCAATGGAAATTCCGTTAGAACCGCGCCGCGTTCTGTGATCTGCCTGGCGAGCGCCGCGTGATCGCGCGGGTAAATCTGGTCGATGCCGCATCCGAGAATCGCTATTGTCCGCCCGCCGACTTCAAGCGCCGCTTGATGTGCGCTGGCGTCAATACCATGCGCCAGTCCGCTGACAATAGTGACGCCCGCCGCCGCCAGCCGCCCCGCCAGATGGCGCGCGACCTCGCGCCCATAGGCGCTGGACTTGCGGGTTCCGACGATTGCCACCGCTTTGTCGTCGCCGGGCAGCAGCGATCCGCGTGCGTAAAGAAGCGGCGGCGAGTCGGGCAGGATACGGAGCGCAGCCGGGTAATCGGCATCACTCTGCAAAATGATCCTGGCGCCATATGCCGCGATCCTGTTCATGACGGCGTGCAGGTCGCTCTTTTCACGGGTTTGCAGCAGATTATCCGCTGTGGTGGCATCCAGTCCTGCTGCCAGAAGCGCGGCGCGATCTGCCGTCCAGATCGCAGGAGCGCTCTTGAAAGCCTCCATCAGGCGGCGCAGTCGTCTTGTCCCGATGCCGGGCGTCAAGCTCAAGCCGAGCCAGCATAACCGTTCGTCCAAGAGTAATCCGACCGCCGTCCCCAACTCCATTAAAGAGAATAAAGGGGGGATGAGGTCGTGTCAAGCGCAGATGGGACCGTTCATCAGCCAGATCGATCCGGCAGAAGCCCTTCCGGCAGGCGCACCGTCATCACGCCGCCGTCAATATCTGTCGAGAGGATGGTATCGGGAATCGCCGGGATCAAGACCTCCCCGTACCCGGGGCTTGCGACGATGTAGACATCGTTGGCGCCGGTTTCCAGCACGTCGGTCAGTGTGCCAAGTTCCTGACCATCGTCCAGAAGGACCCGAATACCGATAAGCTGATAGAGGTAGAATTCCCCTTCTTCAAGCGGCACCGCGTGGTCGATGTCTACCAGCACGAACAGCCCACGAAGCCGGTCCGCAGCGTCGCGGTCGTCGATTCCGCGCAGCTTCAGGAGCCCGTACCCGCTGTTCATGCGGTTCCCCTGAACCTGGAACGGCGTCAGCTTAGAGGATGACGCCGACTCGCCCAGGTAGACTGTCTCCAGATGCGCGATTCGTTCCGGATAGTCGGTGAGGATGCGTAGGCGCACTTCGCCGCGTATGCCGTGCGGACGCAGGATTTCGCCGATCGCCAGATATTTCGGAGTCTCGGTCATCCAGCGATTACAGAATCTTGAGGATGACGCGCTTGGAACGAGGGGTTTCGGCAGCCCGCAGAAGCGTGCGCAGGGCATTAGCGACCCGCCCACCGCGCCCGATCATACGTCCCATGTCGTCACTGCCGACGCGCAGCTCGATGATCAAAGACGATGCCGTCTCGCGGCGTCGCACGCGGACTGCGGTGGGATCATCGACAAGGCTTTTGGCAACGTACTCGACCATACCTTCCATGCGATTGCCTCCCTGCAAGCGGGCGGATAGAAAGCGGCGGACGCCCGACAGCATATCCTCACCGTCTGGTGTGGGATACGCACTGACGCGCCCGCCGTTGTAGATGAGAGGGCGTTTATTCCCCCTTCGGCTTCATCTTGCCTTGACCAGGTTCGGGGGAAGCGAAGCGCGTGCGCCCACTCACGGGCGCTGCCTCGGCGCGCGCCTTTTCAGCTTCGGCGACCAGCTCTTCAAGCTTCGCGCCAGCCTTGAGCCGCTCGAAACGCGCCGCTGTTCCCGTTCGTTTGAACAGCGTAACGACGGCTTCGCTGGGCTGAGCGCCGACGCTCAACCAGTAGAGCGCGCGATCTTCCTGAACAATATCGGTGGATGGCTGCGTGCGCGGATTGTGAAAGCCGATCACCTCGATGTAACCGCCGGCGCGAGCTGCACGCTGATCGGCGACGACGATACGGTAGCTCGGCTGATGCTTCAATCCGACGCGGCGCAAACGAATACGAACCATGTGTACTTTCTCCTTAGATGTACGCTCCCATGCACCAGCCTTACTGCCGGCGGAGAGCCACTGAGACGAATAAGAGGACTCAGTTGCGGAAAGGGTAGGGATACCCTTAGCGCGGTGGACGACGCGGCGGCTGTGCCCCTGGCATACCACCAGGCAGACCGGGGAAGCGCCCCTTGCGCATCTGACCCATGAGCGTCTGCATTTCGTTGAACTGCTTCAACACATCGTTCACGTCGCGCACCTCTACACCGCTCCCCTTGGCGATACGCTTGCGGCGGCTCGCATTGAGGACCTTCGGATTGGTGCGCTCGGCAGTCGTCATCGAATTGATGATCGCCTCGACGCGGCGGATGCGTTTCTCAACCTGGTCCTGATCGATCTGATCGCGGAAGCGGCTCATGCCGGGAATCATATCCAACAACTGCACAAACGACCCCATCCGGCGGATTTTCCGCAGCTGATCGAGGAAGTCCTGCAAGGTGAACTGATTCTCCATCAGCTTCTTCTGAAGCTTGAGCGCCTCCGCCTCGTCATATTCGGCTTCAGCCTTCTCGATGAGCGTGAGGACATCGCCCATACCCAGAATTCGCTGTGCCAGACGATCTGGATAGAACGGCTCGAAACCATCCAGCTTTTCAGACGTGCCCAGGAACTTGATCGGCACGCCGGTCACGGCGCGCATCGAGAGCGCAGCGCCGCCGCGCGAATCGCCGTCTATTTTGGTCAGGATCAAGCCGGTGATGCCCAGGCGTTCGTTGAAGCCCTGGGCGATGTTAACCGCTTCCTGACCCGTCATCGAGTCGGCGACCAGGAGGATCTCATTCGGCTTGGTGCGCCGCTTGATCTCCTCAAGCTCGGTCATGAGCGTCTCGTCGATTTGCAGCCGTCCAGCGGTATCCAAGATGACCACCGCCGCATTTTTGGCTCGCGCCTGCTGAATGCCGCGTTCGCAGATCTCCGGCGGCTTGGCTGTCGTGCCTTCTTCGTGGAAGTCAACCTGAATCTGTTTCGCCAGCGTGACAAGCTGATCGACAGCCGCCGGTCGATAGGTGTCGGCGGCGACCAGGAACGGCTGCCGCCCGTCGCGCCGAAGCATCAGCGCCAGCTTCGCACCGGTTGTCGTCTTGCCTGATCCCTGCAGACCGACCAGCATGATGACGTGAGGCTTCTGCCCCCCCGACAGGTTCAGCTTTGCGCCTTCGCCCAGGGTTGCCAGCATCTCTTCATGGACGATCTTGACAACCTGCTGCCCTGGTCGCAAGCTCTTGGCGACATCCGCGCCGACTGCTCGCTCCTTGACGCGCCTGACAAAGTCCTTGACGACCGGCAGGGCTACGTCGGCTTCAAGAAGCGCCATACGTACTTCACGCATCGCGGCATCGACGTCTTTTTCGGTGAGCTTGCCTACTCGCCCTAAGCCGTCAAATATGCCTTGCAGACGATCTGTTAGCTGCTGAAACATGGCTTCGACTCTATTGAAACGCGCGCGCCATTGTAGTGGACAAAACAATCCACCGTCAAGGGAAGTGTGAACCCTTGCGCAAGTCCCCCGCGGAAGCGAGGGAACGGATCCTGCTGGCGGACCGCTGACCGGATTCGACTTCGCTTTGTTACTCGGCTTCCGTCTCGGCGGCGACAGTCCGGTAGGTGCGGTTGTAGTAGAGCAGGGGCGGTGCGCCGGATACGGTATGTCCGGCGGCGAGTACTTCGCTGATGATGATCCAGTGAGTGCTGCCGTCATGCATGGCATGGACGCGACAGTCCAGCCAGGCAAGCGCATCGTGCAGAATGGGTGATCCGGTCACCGCTGTGAAGATCGGCACGCCGTCGAAGCGGTCTTCATTACTGATGAGCGGAATGCGTCCCGCGAATCGGTCGGAGAGCGGCGCCTGCGCATGGGCGAGAATAGAGACAGCAAGGATGTCGCTCTTCTCGATAAGCTGCGCTGTCGTCGTATCCTTGCTCAAACAGGTCAGGATGAGCGGCGGATCGAGAGAGAGCGAGTTGAAGGCGCTGACAGTCATTCCGGCGATCTGATGACCGTCGGCGTCGTCATGTGCTGTAGTGACAACAGATACGCCGCTTCCCCAGAAACGCAGGGTGTCGCGCATGGATTCGGCATCAACGGGCATATGTCCGGCTTTCTCTGCGCTGTGACAGGCAGTGAATAATGCTTACTCTTCCGAGTATAAATCCACCTGACGCGAAAGTTAAGCAGCCTTCACGAGGTTCTCAGATGTGCAGACTAGCTCAGAAGCACTTCTTCCGAAAGGTGGAGATAGCGGCGCATGGCAGGAACAAAGTCCGCCAGGGTGTTGATCGCGTCGGCAAATCCACTCGCACCTTCACCGATGATCAGGGTCGGCACATCGTTTTCCGTGTGTTTGCCATGACTGAGATCCTCCATGTTGCCGTGATCGCTGGTGATGACAATCAACCCCTCGCCGTCGTTCCAGCGGTCCAGGACGCCCGCCATGACGCCGTCGAAGAGTTCCAGAAGCTTCATGCCTTCCTCAATCGTTCCTCGATGCCCTACGGTGTCGGTGAGCCAGTGCGGAAAAAGCGAGAATGTGTAGCGTCGGGCGAGGTCTGCGAGATGCTCCCCGGCTTCGTAAGGTGTGTAGAGCGGCGAGTCAGTGAAACCGAGGTGGCTTCGCCAGGTTTCGCCGGTCCAATCGACCGCCAGGGCTTCACCCCGCTGGATATGACCCTCGTCGAAAAGCGTCAGACCGGCGTCAAAGGCAGCCTGCTGGTAGCTGGCGAGGAGGCGCTTGCCTCGATTCACGGCGGCGTGCCAGGCGGGCGGATACCCTTCCAGCAGCGCTGCGTTCTCTCCGGCGGCGGTGACTTCCTTGAAAAAAGTGTGCTGCGAGACAATGGCACGAATCGGCGCATTCGGTCGGGGTCCGTAGTGTTCGCCAATCGCTTCCGGGACGTTTACCCCGGTCAGGATCGCCGCCTGCCCGGTGGCGCTTTGCGGCTTACCTGGGACGCCCAGGCGCGGATCAGTTGGAACAAAGGCGGCGCGAGGATGTTTTTCCCTGCCGATCCCCTTGACCCAGCGCCGACCGTTGGTGAGTCCGAGGAGGGTCGGCATGGCGGCGGCGGCGAAAGGATTGATGGAAGCGTCATCCTCGCCAATCCCAATTCCATCAAGAAACAGCAGCAGAATGCGGCGGTTTGCCACAAGGGTATGCCTTTAGCTTACTCAGCGTTCCTGCCAGGAAAGTAGAAAGGGGTTGGTGCGGCGCTCAACGCCAATGGTGGTGGGTCTGCCGTGCCCGCACAAGACCTGTACATCATCGCCCAGGGGGAGGAGTCGTCCGAAGATGGAATGCATCAGGACCTCCATACTGCTGCCGGGGAGGTCGGTGCGCCCGACTGACCCCGCGAATAGCGCGTCGCCGCTGAAGACGATCTTCTGATCTGCCATGAAGAGACTGATGTGACCGGCAGCATGCCCCGGCGTGTAAAGTGTTTGCAGGCGGATCGAGTCGAGTTCGATCCACTCGTTCGCTTCTCCGATCAGGCGGTCGGGCGTGGCAGGTTCTGGAAAGGGCGCGCCGACGAATCGGAGTCCGGTCTGCGGTAGGGCGGCAAGCTGGTTGACTGCCTCTTCATGGATGATGAACGGCGCTTCAGTAAGCCTCTTGACTTCCTGACTTGCCAGGACGTGATCAAAGTGGGCGTGTGTCGCAACAATGATCTTGATAGTCCAACCGCGATCCGCTGCCGTTTTTACGAGAAGATCGCCCTGATCGACTGGATCGATCAGGATAGCATTGTTGGTCGTAGTGTCGGCGACAAGATAGGCATTCGTCGCCGCGATGCCGAGGGTTAGATAGGCGATCTCGATGCTCACGCGCGTCCTCCTGCGGGGCGTCTGCGACGAATCAGGGCAAAGAGAGTATCGATCTCTTCCATTTTCAGGAGGGCAGCGACGCCGAAGAAGACCAGCGCGCCAAGCGCGACCTGAACCACGAGCTGTGCGACGATCATGGCGAAGCCGCCCGAAGGAGTAAGGACGTCCCATAGTGCGGCGACGGCGACAAGCGCCACTGCCATGACGAGACTGGCAGCCAGCGATTTAAGCAGCGTACTGCCAAGCGCCGACTCATTGACTCCATGCCACCGACTGCGCAGGACAAACAGCAGCACCAGCACCTCGAACGATACTCCGAGCGAGTTCGCCAGCGCCAGACCGCCTACGTTGCTGGGAGGCGTAGAAATGTGCAGCCCCGGAAGCTGCTGCGCCACCGTTCGCGCAAGACCGGCGCCTTCAGCGGCAATGACGCCGCTAAACGCAAATGAGCAGATCAGGTTGATCGCTGCGCCGCCCAGAGCGGCGAAGAGCGGGGTGAGCGTGTCTTTATCGGCATAGAAGCTTCGGGCGATCACTTCGAGCAGAGAATGTGTGATTAATCCCAGAGTGAAGAACTGGAGTGTGCTATAAACCAGCGCCGATGCCGAGGCGTCGAACGCGCCGCGCTCCAGCAGGCTGATCATCGGGCGTCCGATCACCACCAAGCCGATGGAAGAGGGGATGGTCGCCAACAGGATGAAGCGCAGGGCGCCCGACATGGCATCGCGTTTGCCCGTCTCGTTTCCAACAGCGCTCAGCGCTGCCAGAGTCGGAAAGATGACGGTCCCCATCGCAGTACCGATGAGCGTTTGTGGAATTTGCATGAGACGCCACCCCCAGTCGAGGGCTGCGACCGAACCTGTGCCCAGGCGGGAGGCGATGTTGTTCATGATGATGAAATTGAAGCTGAATACGCCAAGTCCGGCGATACGCGGCAGCATCAGACGGATGACCTGCCACAGGGATGGATCGCCCCAACCCAGTTCCGGAAGCCACCGCGCCCTGAAGCGAATTAACCCTGGCACCTGAATCCCGAAATGCAGCGCTGCGCCAATGACTGCGCCGATTGCGATGCCGTGTACACCGAATACCGGCATCAGAAAGATGACGCCGAACAGGATGCCGACATCGAACATGATCGGCGCAAGCGCAGGCAGCAGGAAATGATTGTGGCTCTGCAGGATACCCATCACGATGCCGCTGACCGAAAAAATCAGCGTACTCAGGAGCAGAATACGCATTAGTTCGGCAGTCTGCTGCCGCGCAATTTCATCGAAACCGGAGGCGACGACGTTGGCGACCAGCCAGGGCGCGGCGAGGAAGGCGATGACGCTGACCGCCAGCGTCGCCAGAAAGATCGTGTTGATGACGTGACTCGCGGTGCGCCATGCGCCTGTTTTGTCGCCCTGCGCCAGGAAACCACCGAAAATCGGGATGAAAGCGTGAGCCAGCGCGCCGCCGGCGATGAGCGTGAAGATCAGCTCTGGAATACGGTTCGCCGTGACATAGGCATCCCACTCGCTGCCAACCCCAAATACGCGGGCGATGATGAACGTCTGGACCAGACTGATGGCTTTCGCCGCGCCAAAGGCAAGCATCACGATGAGCGTATCGAAGGCGATCTTGCGACTGGCGGATGGACGCGCGCCGAAATCATCTCCACCTGGTTGTGCCTGGCTCTGCATTCTCGGAACCTCAGACATTCAGGGCGTTGAGCGCCTGCTGCGCCTCATGAAAATAGGGGTTTTGCGCCAGCGCCCGCTGGAGCGCTGTCACCGCTTCCTGGCTGCGACCCAGGGCGGCAAGGGCGCGTCCCTGCCAATAAAAGGTCTCTTCCACGTACTGCCCGCCGTTCACCAGATTGTTGTTGACCAGCGCCAGCACATCCTCGTAGCGCTGCACCATGAAATAGGCTTCGAACGGAGCGAACTGATACCACAGCATCCGAAACGGCGTATTGAGCCGGCGCGCTTCGTCGAAGTAACGGGCGGCTTCCTCGTACAACCCCAACTTGGTCAGCGCGCTGCCCATGTTGAACCAGACGAAAGGGTTCTGCCGGTCGGCGCGGGCTTCCTCACGCGCCACTTCAAGGGCGATTTCGGCAGCGCGGTTCACGTCTGCACGCTCACCGAGGATATTCTGGACGACTGATTCGCGATCCTGCTCGTAGATGGCGATGAAGACCCGGTTGAAGGCTTGCCACCCATTATCGAATTCGGTGTAGCTTTCAGGCAGTCCTGCGCCGGCGACTCCAGTTCCCAGATAGCTGTCGTAGACATAGAATTCCCTGGCGTTGTCGTCATAGCCCACGACCGTCTGGTAGTGCCCGATCCAGTCATAACCTTCCGGCGTGTAGCTGCGCTCGATGATCACCGGGATGTTGTTGACGATGAACTGTTTGAGAAGCGCTGTGTCGCCGCCAATACGGGTGACTGCGCGCACGCCGGTATGCTCGTTGACGAATGCCACCAGTTCGACGGGCGAGACGTTCTTGTCTTCGCGATCCGGTCGCAGGAAACCTGCGGCATAGTCCTGGTCTTCCTGCCACCCATAGTAGCTCAGCGCCATCGTTACGTTTGCCGGTCCACAGTTGTTCCACCCCTGCTGGACGTGGGTGAATCCATAGATGCGTGAAGCGACAGGCGCAGCGAAACTATCCACGATCTGCTGCGCGATTTCAGTCGGCGCGACAGAGACGCTGGTTGGCGGGGTTGTCGCAGACGGCAGCAGAGTCGGGGCGAGCGTGGGCGTTTCAGGGACCGACGAAGCAGTTGCCGTCGGCGGAAGCGTTGTCGCCAGGGCAGGGGTTGGCGGGACTGACGTTGGTGTTCCGATTGGGAGCGGGGCGCTCAGCAAATCTTCGGCGGAAAACGCGCTTGTCGCAGCAGCGGTGGGCACGATCCCTCCCTGCGGCGTCGGCGGCAGGAATGCCCTCAGGAGCGGCACTTCCGTCAGAAACTGCTCCTGGTAGCGCGGTGGCAGGACGCTTCTGTATGCCCAGATGGTCGTCACGCCGCCCACAGACAGGGCGACCAGGACAAACAGGATCGTCCACAACCAGAAGAGACGCGGCAGATGATGCCGCAGCAGCAGCGCGCCGACGACGAGCGCCAGCGCTGCGCCGCCCACAGCGACGGCAGCATAGGGAATCAGGGCGGCAAGGCGCTGACCACTGGCGAAGTAGCTGAACCCGGCAAATGCTGCGACTGCGAACAGGAAGAGGAGGATGAACGATATCCACAGCAGGATCGGCGAGGGACCGCCGTGAGCAGGCTTATGATGTTGTTGTTCCATAGAGGCATAACCCTAACAGCTAGACGAACGTCGAGCAAACGCTGACAGTCTGCCATGATTGTCATGGTTCAATGTCAATAATCACCCTACGGGTTGCCGACGGTGCATTATAGCACATGCTTGTTCTTGCCCCCTCGCCTGCTAGAATGACGGCGGTTGTGCCAAGCATGAGCAAGCACAAGGAAAAAACTGTGAAGCGGCGTGTTGAACTCCACACTCATACATTATGGTCGAAGGATTGTGTCGTTCGCTTCGAAACGATCCTCCATCTCATGGATCAGCGGGGAATCGATCTGCTCGCCATCACCGATCACAATACCGCAGAGGGGGCGCTGCAAATGCGGCGGCTCGCGCCAGAGCGGATCATCGTTGGTGAAGAAATCATGACCAACCAGGGTGAACTGCTGGGCTACTTCATAAAAGAGTCCATCCCCGGAGGGTTGAGTCCCGACGAGACGATCAGGCGTCTCCGCGATCAGGGAGCGGTGATCAGCGTCGCGCATCCGTTTGACCGTCTGCGTAAGGGCGCGTGGCAGGAAACGGACCTGTTGAAGATTGTTGACCGGGTAGATGCCATAGAGACGTTCAACTCGCGCTGCATCTTCGCCGAGGATAATCTCAGAGCGGCACAATTTGCCCAGCGGCACGGACTGCTAGGGACAGTTGGTTCAGACGCGCATTCGCGAGCGGAGTATGGGCGCGCCACGCTGCTGATGGAGGTGTTTGACGGTCCTGCCGCCTTCATCGCCGCGCTGCGCAGCGCGCAGGCTGATCAGCGCTACAGCCCGGTCTGGGTGCATGTCAACAGCAAGACGGCGAAGTGGTCGAAGAAGATCGGTTTGCGCCGCCGTCTATGGCAAGGCGGCTAGCTGCTCTGGCTGTTGTGGGCAGTCTGCAAGACGTCGCCGCCGATATCCGCCGCTAATCCCGGATCGGCATTGTCCTCCACGACGACAGCGATGGCAACGCCGCGTCCGTTCTGAAGTGTTGCGAATCCGATGAACCAGGTGTGGGTTTCGTCGCCCGCATGTGCCAGCGCCGCGTGCCCTCCAATGTCAACCCCTGGACGCCCGGCGTTTTGGGCGGCGCCCTTGATGACGGCTTCCCGCATGTAATCCTGCAGCAGGCGAGCGGTGCTGATGGTTGCTATCGGAAACGTTGGAACGGTCTGGACCGGGCGTTCCCAGGTTCTATCGCTGTCGTCGCTGCCGACCCTTGTCGCGTAGAGTAGGGCGGGCTGTGGTGCATTGCCATCGTTGACGATGCCGGCGCTGATCAATGCCATCATCAAGGGACTCACGACGATGTCGCCCTGACCCAGCGCATCGGCGACGATGGAATAGTCGGCGGCAGACTGCGCGCTGACAGCTGCCAGAGGTTCGACAGCGGCTGTCGGAAACCCTGGCAGGCTTGGCATATCCTCGACATGAAAAGTCTCCATCATCGCGTTGATTACCGTGCTGCCGATTTCCTCAGCAAAGGCAGCAAAGGGCGAAGGGCAGGCATAGATGTAGGCTTCATGCAACGTTAGAGCGCGCTCAGGCAGTCGAACGGCACACTCCAGCATAATGTCCTGGGCAGCGCTGCCATCCGTCGAGATGCCTGTCAGTTCCATCGGGAGAGTACCGGACTCAAACTGTCGGTTTGCCGGGAACTCAATGAGACTAGCGGCAGCCATCAGCGGTGTCTGCAGAGCGCTGCCGGGTTGATATCGCCCCTGTATGATGCGGTTGAAGAACGGATTGCCCGACTGCGCTACGAGCTGATCCCAATCGGTATCAAGCGTGTTAGGGTCGAAGGTAGGCAGGCTTACCGCCGCCAGGATCTCGCCAGACGGCACATCGATCACCACCCCTGCACCGGCGAATCCTTGCAGCCGCTCTGCCAGCCGCTGCTGAATATCTGCATCCAGCGTCAGCATGATGTCCCCGCCGGCGGGGTGGCGATGCAGCAGTTCGCCTTCGAGCGCTTCTGAGAGGGTGATCGTACGGTCAGACCCGGTCAGATGGCGGTCGAAGGCAAGCTCGACGCCGCTCGCGCCATAGCGCAGACTGTAGTAGCCGAGGGCACTGTAGGCGGCGGGGATATGATACTGGCGCAGCATCGGCGCGCCCGCGCCAGAACCTGCCGGGGACGAGCTGACGAGAAGCTGTTCATGACGGTCATAGATGCTGCCGCGCTGTACCGCCGCCGCCGCTTCGAGCAGGCGTGGATTATCGAGACGTCCCAACAAGGTTGCGGCGCCATCGACCGCCCAATAAGCGGCTGAGAGCGCAAGCGCGGCGAAAAGCAGCAGCAGTCCGCCCAGGAGCCTCTTCGTCTCACGCTGGAAAAGCAAGCGCCTGTTCTCCTGCTGAAAGCCTGAGCATCAAGCCGATCAGCACAAAGTTGGTGATCAGAGAGCTTCCGCCGTAGCTCATGAACGGGACAGTCACTCCGGTCAGCGGGACGACTTTGAGGACTCCGCCGATGATCAGAAACCCCTGGATCGCCAGCAGCACGCTCAAACCCACGCCGAGCAGTGCCGGGAAGGGGCGCAGTTCGACGGTAGCCCGCAGCCCGCGCATACTGATCAGTGCGAAGCAGAATAACGTCGTGATGACCCCGACCAGCCCCCATTCCTCGGCGAGCGCAGCGAAGATGAAATCGGAGTGTATGACTGGGATGTAGGTCGGTGAACCCTGCCCGATCCCTTGCCCTAAGATTCCTCCTGAGGCGACGGCGATCAGGCTCTGCACGATCTGATAAGCGCGCCCATCCGCTTCCAGCCAGGGGTTAAGCCAGGCATCGACGCGCAGGCGCACGACTCCAAAAAGGATGTAGGCAGCAGCGCCGGCAGCGAGCGCCAGGATGCTGCCTCCGATCAGCAGGCGGAGCTGACCACTGGCGACGTAGACCAGGGTGAGGAAGACCAGGAAAAAGATCGCCGCTGTGCCGAGATCACGCTGCCAGACCAGGACGATCACGGACAGCCCCCACATTAGCAGTACCGGACCGACCACGCGGGGTGTGGGTGTCTTGCCGAACGCCGCATGCTCGACCCGCACGACGGCGTACTGCTCGGCGAGATAGCTGGCGAGGAAGACCACCAGCATGATTTTCAGGGGTTCAGACGGCTGGAAGTAGAAATCGCCCAGGCTCAGCCACAGCGCCGGCGCGCCGTCTATCCCAGAGGGATTGCTGCCGAAACGGATCGTCGCGAGGAGCAGCGCCAAGCCTCCAAAGAGAAGGGTGTAGCGGTACTGTCGCAGCAGGACGATGAGTCGTGGAAAACCGGCTGTAGCAACCATCAGGATCACAGCCAGCGCCAGCCAGATCGTTTGGCGTGTGGCGAAATTCGGCGCGACTCGTTCGATGATGATCAGCCCCCATCCGGAAAGGAACATCGTCACCGGGAAGATGAACGGATCACAGTGGGCGAGCGTTCGACGCAGTAGAACGCTTCCGACGATGGCACACGTCAGCCAGACGGCAACAATCAACCAGACGGATCTGTCACGGTCTGGCTGTGCGAGGGACAGGGCTGCTGCGTTGAGCGCCAGGAATGCAAAGCTTAGCCCAAGCAGCAGCGGTTCGAGATGACGATGGTGCCAGCGCCGCTTCTCAAAGGAATCTGCTTCCAGTGAACCTGCCCGCATCGCAGCGTGCTTTCTCAAGGAACAAAGCGTTCGAGAATCGGTCCGAGACGCTGCAGCGCTTCTTTCGACAGTTTTTCCCGATCAGTCATGATTGCCGTATCCAGCGCATGATGGCAGGTGCAGTCTTCATCTTCCTCGATGTAGCGGACCAGATTGGCGAGCGCCTGCTGCGCCAGGGTCAGATTTCGGTGAAGAGTCTGCACGACCATCTCGACGCTGACCGGCTCCTGATGCCAGACATCATAATCGGTCACGTGCGACATGGAGACGTAGCACATCTCCGCCTCACGGGTGAGGAACGCTTCGGGGCAGGTGGTCATGCCGATGATGCTGCACCCCCACTGACGGTAAATATTGCTCTCACCGCGCGTGCTGAAGCGAGGTCCCTCGATAGTGATCGACGTGCCTCCCTGATGCACTTTGCCGCCTGCGGCACGCACCGCCTGAACCGCCAGTTCGCTGAGTGCGGCGCAAAACGGATCAGCGACGCCAACATGGGCGACCAGTCCGGTATCGAAGAAAGAACGTCCGCGATCCTGGGTCGTATGATCGAAGATCTGGTCCGGGATGACGATGTCGCCTGGGCGGTAATCCTCACGCAGCGAACCGCAGGCGTTGACGCCGATAATCCGCTGTACGCCAAGCATTTTCAGGGCGAAGATATTGGCGCGATAGGGAACCATCGTGGGTGTGAAGATGTGCCCGATACCATGCCTGGGAATGAAGGCGATTCGCTTACCGCGCAGCGTTCCGACGATGACCGGCGCGCTGGGGTTGCCGAAGGGAGTGACCACGTTGTACTGCTCGATATCGCGCAGTTCCGGCATTTTGTACAGACCCGAACCGCCGATTACGCCGATGGTGACGCTTTCCATACGTCTTTACTCCAGGTGGATTCGAAATCTTCGGTTGCCAACCCCGATCACATCTCCGTCGGTGACGATGACGGGATCGCCAATCGGCAGCTCATTGATTGTAGTCCCGTTTCGACTCTTGCGATCTTCCAGCCACCACTGCCCTTCGCGGAGCGCAAGGAGTGCGTGTTCACCACTGGCGAAATCGTCATCGAGGGGGATGGTGTTGGTTGGTGCGCGACCAATGCTCGTGAGGGGCAGCAGCGGGTGGGAGACCGCCGTTTCCTGAAAACCGTCATCGTTCTCAATGACTTCGATCAGCTTGCCATAAATGCGCCGCTGAACCGAGGTCTTCTCGACCGCGCTGCGGAAATCACGCCACAGGGCAATGAACAACACTGCCAGGATGCCCAGCAGCAGCGCGCCAGAGATCAGCCGAAAGAGCAACAGGACAAGCTGGGTATCGGGCGGCGTCGGGGTCATGATTCAGCTGGCGGCGCGATCAGCTCGGTTTGCTGCTCACCGGGAGGAGAGTCTTCGAGGTAAAGAAGCTGCGTCTTGCCGATCCGTATAACATCACCTGGCTGGAGGCGATGTTCACGAACCGCAACATCATTGACCTTGATGCCGCTTTGGCTGTTGGCGTCGAAGACGAAGTATGCACCGTGACGTAAGCGCAGCTGCGCGTGCCTGCGCGAGGTAAACGGATCATTCAGGACAATCTCGTTGTCTCGTCCCCTGCCGATATTGATGATCGCCTTGGTCAGCGCTGTGGTCTGTTCGCCGTTGATGACCAGCACCGGGTTGAGCGGAAGGCGAGACATCTCGCGCTCTAGCCGTCCGACATCAAGTACCTGGGTGGTACTCTGCGACTCGTTCTGATGCCGGGTGTCAACCCGAATATCGCCAGGACTAAGCGAATGGTCCCCACCGATGATAACTATGGGCGCGGCGCGCATACGACACCCTGCCGCACTTGCCAGCGAGATCATGTGCTGTGTCAGAATTTCTGTCAGTCGCGGCTGGTGGATCAACAGATGGTCATAGACATTGTGGTTCAGTCGAATGAGGAAGTGATCGGGCGCGATGGGGCGGGGATCGCTGTCGCTGGAGGGCGTGATGGATCCTTCCAGCGCGCGTGAAAGGTGTACGGCAATATCGTGAGGGCGAAGCGCCCTGCCGAACAACTGCGTGAAAGCCCCTTCGATCAACCGCTCCAGATTGGTTTCAAGCCGTGTGAAATGGTAGTTGCCCATGAGGCGCATTATAGCCCAGCGCCTCTAAGGCGACAATGAATAGCCCAGGAGCTGAAGGTATGGCAACAGAAAAGGGGCGCTGTCAAGGCGCCCCTTCGTCGGTGAATATCGGTCGACTCTACAGCCCGCGCGCGACGAACGCCGGCTCTTCAGGGACGTTATCTGCCCAGATGTCGAATATCTCGACATTCGTACTTTCGGCGCTGCGCAGGTTTTCGACATAGGTGGTGAACTCGTCGTTCAGCTTGGTTTCGAACTGCGCATCGGTGATGTCGCGCTCTTCACGTCCCAACACCTGAATGACGTGGAAGCCAAACTGGGTCTGTACCGGACCGACAATTGTGCCAACAGGCGCACCGGTGATGGCGTCGGCAAACTCTGTGACGTACCGACTGGGCTGCGCCCATCCCAGTTCGCCGCCCTGCTGAGCGCTGCCATCGGTGGACAATGCCGCCGCCAGCGCCGCGAAGGATTCGCCGGCGTTCAGCGCGTCGACCACCTGCTGCGCTTCTTCCTGTGTCGCCACCAGGATGTGCCGGGCATTGATGAAGGTGTCGGTCTTCGGGACGTCGGTAAGGACTGCATCCCGCACCTTCGTCCGCAGGACGCGCATCTCGAAGTAGTCGTTGAGGACCTCCTGCGAAATGCCGGCGCTTGAGAGGACAGCGTCGAAGAAGGATGTGCGGGTTTCATTGTACTGCTGCGCACGTTCCTCGGCATTTGGCGTGGCGCTGGGCGTCGCCGAAGGCACAGGAGTCGTGGTCGCCGTTGGCTCGACTTCTGGTGTCGGCGTGACCGTTGGCGTGTGTGTCGCCGTCGGAACCTGAGAGGGGGTTGGCGAAACGACCGGCGTCGGGCTAGAAGTCGCCGTCGGCGATGCGGTCGGCTCAACCACACCAACATTGGGATCATAGCCGAAGAACTCGTTGATCTCTTCCTGAAGCTCTTCGTCGCTCACGGTGATGCCAAGTTCGGATGCCTTCTGACGCACCAGCTCGTCCTCGATCATCTCGGTCAATACGCGATTGCCGAGCTGATCTGGGACGCTCAGTTCACTCAGCCAGGTGCTGAACGGAGGCTGGTTGGAGATCTGTTGCACGATGGTGTCAGAGTCCATGTCGAAACTTGCCATCATCGCGATCTGTTGATTGATCTGCTCGCCCAGCAGCGCACGTTCAAGCTTGGCGCGCGACCTGAAATCGGCGACCGTGATCGTCTCGCCATTGATGCTGGCGACCGATTGACCGGGACGAATGAACTGATCAACCACGAAGGCGAACACCAGGATCACCAGCGCAATCGCCAGAGCGACGCCAGTGCCCAGGATGACGAGACGCTGGATCGCCGCTTCGCGTTCGTGCTTGGTATGATATTCCCGCAGACGCAGCTGCTGGAGAATGCCTGACGGCTTTGCTGCGGCTGTATCCGGCGTGTTCGGCTTGCCCGTGCCTGCCTTGGGTAGCCCCGTAGTGCTGCGTTTTGACATCGCAGTTCCTCGTATCTGGCAGTGAGCGTAGGCTAGTCAGTGATGACGATGAAGGGCAGCAGCGCCAGGTGACGAGCGCGCTTGATCTCACGGGCGAGTTCGCGCTGGCAGCGCGAGCAGTTGCCGGTCTGACGACGCGGCTTGATTTTGCCCGTTTCGGTGATGTAGCGCTTCAGCGTGTCTACATCCTTATAGTCGAAGCACTTCCCCTTGGGGCAGTATTGAGTCTGGCGATAGCGGCTTCGCGCGAACGGCGCGGGGCGCTGACCGCCGCGACCCTCGCGTCCGTGACGCTCCTCGCGGACCTCAGTGCCGGCGTCTTCCGAACCAGCTTCTTCGTTATCGTTCGTCATGCGGCGGCGGTTATCGTCTGCCACGGCTTTTTCTCCATCTCTCAGGTATGTCAGATTCTTTAGAACTTCAGGGTCAGATATTCCGGTCAGAAGGCGTAATCAGAGCCTTCGCCGTTATCGTTGTAGAAATCCATATCGCCGGGGGAACGCCGGTCGCCGAGCAGGATCATCTCGTTGGCGACCAATTCGGTTCGATAGTGTTTCTTGCCGCTGTCGTCTTCCCATCCGCGAGTCTGCAATCGCCCTTCGACATAGACCTGCTGGTTCTTGGTCAGGTGCGCTTTGCAGATCTCCGCCAGGTTACCCCAGGCGACAACATTGAACCACTCAGTCTCCTCGCGGCGTTCTCCTTCGGCGGAAACCCAGGTGCGGCTGGTAGCGACGCTGAAGCTGGTCACCGGACGCCCGCTCGGCGTGTAACGCATTTCGGGGTCGCGACCAAGATACCCAATGATCATGACTTTGTTCAGCCCGCGTGCCATTCCTGTTTTACTCCGCCGCAGTTTCAGCCATGCGAAACGCTTATTCTTCGCAGCGAACCAGCAGATAACGCAAGACATTGGGCGCCAGATTCAAGCTGCGTTCGAGTTCAAAAAGCGCGCGTGGTTCGAGTTGAGCATCGAACAGGACGTAGTATCCTTCGCGCTGTCCGTCGATTTCATACGCCAGCTTGCGACGCCCCCAACGGTCGATCTTAGTGACCTGACCGAGGTCCTGTGTTTCAACCCAACCGCGTACCTGGTCAACGGTGGTGTTCACGGCGCTGTCATCGCCGCCTTCAAGGCGCACGATGAACGTCAGTTCGTAAGAACGCTTCATGGATGGTTCGTTATCCTTCCTTGGGCTTGCCCCATCGGGCGCAGGCGCGCCAGTGATGGAGCGGAATCTTATGCGATTATTCGGTCAGATGACCTTCAGCATCGTACACGATTCACCGACGCATTACAACGGTTGATTCATCGCCGCGCTCCCTGAAGGACGCGCGATCGCCAGCCGAGAACTGGAGACTGCCAGCGCGACGACCAACCAGAAAAGCGTCACCGATGCGTGGAAGTCGATGCGGAAATAGTAATGGTCGGAAGTGGCGTTGATCAGCGCCGCCAGCAGCGCAGCATGATAACCAATGATGATGGGGCGCAGGTCGTCGTCTGCCTCGGCACTTCGCCACGCCCTTCTGCCGTACCAGAATACAGACCCTATGGTGATGCCGAAGATCGCCACGCCCACCAAACCAATATGATTTGCCATGATGAAATACATGCTGGCAGCACCGGTGTAGAGATCATTATCGGGAACGCCGGTGAAACCTACGCCGGTGAGTGGGTAACGGCTGATCAGCCGAAGCGAGTCGCGATATTCGCCGACGCGCATCTGTGTCGCCAGATCGCTGACGGTGAACGCCTGCACAAAACGGTCGATATAGTCGCGAGTCTGGGGCAGCACGAGGAGCAGACATGCCCCAAGCGCAACCAACGTCCAGAATCTCCTGTAGCCTTTGAAACTGCCGATGAACAGCAGGCTGATGCCGAACGCCAGCATTGCCGCCCGCGAAAACGTCAGAATCAGTGCCAGGCTGACGACGCCCAGGATAACCCAGGCGATCCAGCGTCGGCGCAAGACAGGGCGATTGGCAAAAACCTGCGGGGCGATCATTGCCGCCGAAATCGCCAGGAAACCACCAAGAGCGTTCGGATCGACCCAGGTTCCGATGGCGCGTTCGGCGCTCGCCGGATTGTCTTCGATATAGCGAATGACGCCCCCATTCGGATAGCCAATCCGTGCGAGTCGAACCAGCGTCCATTCGGCGGCGGCGTCAGGCAGCCCATAGAGTGCCAGCGAAACCAGCGCCTGGACGCCGACGGCAGCCATCACAACCAGGACGAGACGGCGAAGACTGCGCGATTCGCGCAGGAGATCGGTCAGGATGAAGACCATCCCAATGCTGAGAATCGTTTCGGCAAACTGGCGCAGGATAGTCTGGGTTGGCGGGGCGTAGCGCAGCCCCAGGATGAAGCTGACCATCAGCCAGCCGATGTACACCGCCAGCGGCGCGTGCGCCGGTGTGAGCTGGACGGCGCGCCGCCGACCGGTCATCCACTGGAAAACGTAAACGACGATGAACGCGCCCATTGCCCCGTCGAGCAGTGTAGGGGTGATGCCGACATCGAACGGAAATGTGCCGAACGGCAGGAGCGCCATGATGGCGATAACGCCGTAGAGCGCCGCCATCATATCTGTCAGGACGTACAGCCCGATGAGTGTCCCGATGATCACTCCCGCCGCCAGGACTGGATCGAGCAAGGCGATTAACAGACCGATGATCGCGCCGCTGCCGCCGATCGCTGCGCCAACCACGACGGCATACAATCGCCGGTCAGCCGTCGCGATCCACCGCTGAAGTGGATTGAGAACCACCATCTCTTGAAATCCTTCGTACTACGGCAAAACTACCGCTGATGCCCAGGCAGAGCCAGGTGATCAGGCTCAAGATCAGTCCAACCGGGTAGGTCATGGGATTGTACAGGAGTTCAACTGTGTGCCGACCCGGCGGCACGATCACCGCAGAGAGCGCGCCGTAGGCGCGCAGAACATCGACCGATTCGCCATCCATCTGTGCGATCCAACCGGGATAGTAGGGCAGGGCGATGGAGAGCGCGCCGCGCGCTTGTGCATCCGTTTCAATGAGGATGCGTTCCGGAGCGAATGATGTCACCTGCGCCGGCGTCGGCTCACCGCTTTCGAGCGTTACCGATGTTTCCAGGATGACTGTACGGCGCGGCTGGAAAGTGGGATCGGCGAGGACCGTCAACGCTTCGGCGTCGTCTGCTGTGATCCAGACATCATGCAGGATCAGCGCGAACGGTCGAGGATCAGTCAGGCGATGCAGGTTGACCGCGCCGTAGGCATCCGTGCCGGTCTCGACGATCTCCGATGGAGCGGGCAGTTCCATCCAGTCGGAAAAGACGTAGCGCACGGCGAATAACTCCCAGGCGCGCTCATCTGGCAGGGTGTCCTCGATGATGGCGTGAGGTCCCGCAAGCCAAAGCGGGCTGATGCCTCGAATGTCCTGGAGACCGTATAGACTGCCGTAATTCGCCGTCAGACCTCGCAAGCCATCGACGCGGAAAACGCCCTCCGCATCTGCCAGTACTGATGCGACCAGCGGTGGCGCGGAAACCGCGACCTGTTCCTGTGGCGGCAGCGGGTCTACGACTGCGTCGTCGTTCATGTTGACGGTGAAGACCTCAAATACCAGCGTGAGGATGATCCCCCAGAGCAACGGGGCGCGGCGTTGGCGCGTGACGGTGGCGCTGATCAGCAAATAGCAGACCACGACAGCCGCCGCAGTAAGGGTGATGGTGCTGAATGCACGCCCGTAGACGTTTGCGCTGCTAATCCAGCTCATGAAGACGAGCGCGGCGAGCGCCAGCGCGCCGTAGACACCTCGATTCAGCGCCAGACGCAGCCTCAGCCCGGCGAGATGCTCGTGTTCGGCATCCCAACACCCCAGCGCAGTGATCCCCAGCGCAGCCAGCATCGCCAGCGCTGTGGTGACGAGATAGGCGGCGCGCTCCTGCCCCCGGAAGAAGCGCAGACCGGGCAGGATGTTGTAGAGCGCCGGGAAAATCGCCGCGTTGCCGCCGAAACTCCAGAGGAGAGCGAGGAGCGCTACGATTCCCCAGAACCAGGCATCGCGGAGGCGACGCCACACCCCGATGAGCGCCAGGATCAAGCCGGTGACGCCAACGTAGAGCGGCGACCACAGGCTGACGACGCCGGGCATGATCATCTGTACGATGTCGTGCAGCGGGAAACCGTTGTCTTTGGCGTCGAAGCCGAAATCGACCCGCGTGGTGCGGCTGAGATATTCGACGCCGGGGAGGAGCTGAACCGCCGCAATGCCGAGTGCGACCACGCCGAACAGCGCTGTGCCAGCCAGCCAGTGAAGAGCCGTCGCGCGGCGCTGGAAGACCTGAAAACCGAAATAGGCAGCGAGGAGATAGGTGAGGAAGAAACTGGTCTGGGGATGACCCGCCAACCAGGACATTCCCAGGGCGAAACCAGTCCACAAGAGATACCTGTAACGCAGGCGCGGCGCAGCTGTCGCTTCGACAATGCCCAGGGCGGCAACGGGCAGCCACACACCCGCCTCGAGGATGGCAAGCTGAAGCAGCGGGTAGCCCGTCAGAAACCCACCATAGCCGGCGATGATCGCCGCCGTCAGTCCGCCGAAAGGCGAACCGGTCAGCCGGCGCGCGAAGGCGTACATGAGCAGCGTGAAGCCCAGGACGTGGAATAACGCTTCAAGTTCGAGCGCGTGGTAAGTCCAGCCCCCGCTTATGTTCGCCAGCGCGAGGGTGAGCAGACGAGGGGGATAGAAGACGGCTGCCTGCGTGTCTGCGATGAACGGCAGCCCGCCGTTGTTATAGGGATTCCACAGCGGCACTTCTCCCTGGGCGAAGCGCGTATACTGATAGCCCGCAAAGGTGAAGAACTGCCCGGAGAAGTCACCCTGCGTGAACGATAGCTGATCGGCTTCCACCGGTGTGAGCATACGCCAAAAGAACAGCGCCCACAAAAGAATCAGCAGGGAGACGGGCACAATGCTGCCGAGCCGGCGATCAATGCTGCGCAGGCGATTCAGCCATCCAGACACGGTCATGGTGAATCCTCACGGGGTAAGACGCGCAGGCGGCTGAGGTAGATAAAGTCGTTCGCCATGTCGCCATCAGCGGTGATCACGCGCAGGCGGGGGAATGACCCATCTCCCGGGTTCTGATAGAAACCGATCTCAACTTCATAGATGCCGGGTACAGGCGGCGTGTCTCGGGAGAGGGTGAGGATGTGAGAGTCCTCAACGATCTCACCAACGGTCCAGGTTGAAGTCGGGCGTGTCCAGTTTGCGGGCTGCGCGTCCGAACCTGCATAAATCATCACCTGCGCCGGATCGATAACATGTGCGAACACGATGTAATCCTCGGCAACCGGTTGGAGCGCGCGCCAGTACAGGGTCAGTGTGAGCGAGTCTCCGGCGTTTGGGCTGAAATCGCTCATCGCATACCCCACCAGCTCGATTAGCCCGCCGAAGTTGATCGATGTCGGATTCGGGACGCCCAACGCTGATTCGCGTGGGATAACATCAATTTCACCGATCTGGAACGTGTTGGGCAGCCCCCGCCGATCATCCGATAGGCGCGCCACCTGTTCCATACGCTGACCGGTCGTCTTCTGATACCAGCCGAGTACGACGCCGGCGGTCTGCGGCGCATAGGCGTTAGCTGAAATCTGAACTGCCAGCATATCGCGCCAGGTTCGCCCCGTCGTCAGGTCGCTGAGTGCCATCGCCCCCGCGCCGGGATAGATGTCGCGTTGAGCGATGATCAGCCCATCCGGACTTACGACATGGACAAACAAGCTCCAATCCTGCGGAAACTCCGCTGCGATGGACCAGATCAGTTCGACGAACACGTAGTCACCGGGTCGGGCTTCATCCGTGATCACGCGGGCTTCATGAAGCTCGATGGTCCCCGGCGTCGCAGGATAGTGGAAAGCCGTGATTGGCATCACCGACGGCGGAGGTTCATTCGATGGCAAAGCGTATGCCGGCTGAATAATGGCGAAGGGGGCATAGACGGCGACGCCGGCAAACCAGAGTGTGACTGCTGCCATGCCGGCGACTCTCAGCCGTGATGGCAGCCATGTTGTTATGCCGACTGCCAGCCAGATCAGGATCGAGGAGAGCGCTCCGAACATCAGACGTCCCTGCGAGGCAGGTGTCTCGCTTGTCCAGCGCAGGTAGGAGACAAAACTCACAGCCATCCACAGCAGTGTCAGAGCGTAAGGCAGCGCTTGCCAGAGATGCTCACGACTCGGACGTTTTCGCGTCAAACGCGAGAAGACGAACCCGACCGAACCGACGACTCCCACCGCGCCGAGCATGTCGAAGATGCTGTACACCCAGCTCGGCAGAGGGATGTTCATGCCGCCGAACAAACCCCAGAACGCCTGAAGGAAGCTGTGCCGCTCCGCCCAAAGCTGGCTGAGATTCGCCGGGATGGCACGCCTTCCAACGATGTCAAGAAAGACGTTCAGTCCGGTCGGATCGCCATAGAGCTGGGTGTTACGCAGATACCACCAGCCGGCGATCAGAACGGTGAGTCCGCCGGCTGTGACGCCGCCCACGAACAACGGCGTCAGACTGCGATAGCGCCAAGACAACAGCAGCAGACACAGCATGACAACCGGGATGTGAAAGCCGATGTTGAACTTTGCCAGCATGCCTGCGCCCATGCTAATCCCCAGCGCGGCAAAGGCGCGCCGGCTCGGCGGATGCTTCGACCGAAGAAGGAACACGATCTGAAGCGTCACCAGGTTGCCGAGCAGCGTCGAAAGGTTGTCGTTGTTGACAGAGCCGGAGATGAACAAGAACATCGGCAGAAAAGTGTTCATCGCCGCCGCGCCGACGATGATTTCTGGGCGGTGCGGGAATAGGCTCCGAGCTATCGCAAAAGTTACCCATATCGTCGCTGCGCCGAACAAGACCGACAGAAAGCGCGTCATGTGTACCGCCAGGACGGTCCCCTTCCAGGGAAAGCCCTCCGCATCCAGGGGGTGGACGATCATGTTGACATTGCCGTCTGGATGTATGACGCCGATGTCGGCATGCGGATTGATACGGCGGATTTCATTCATATCGCTGGTATCGATGCCGCCAGTCAGCACTGCCGCCAGCATGTAGTAGAGCGGCGGCTGACTGCCTTCCTGTCGCCAGGCGGTTTCGACTCCCGCTGCCTGTACAGGAAGAACTAGGCTGTTGTCCGCCAGGGTCTTGACCAGCGGATAATGCCACAGTTCGTCCGACGCCTCAAAAATGGGCGTGACGATGCTGTAGAGTACGCCGAGCAGACAGTAGGCGACAACAAGCAGGCTGCGCCAGCGATTCAGCGTCATTTCTGCCGCCCGGTTACAGTATCGAAGAACGCGGCGGTATCCTGGGCGATCTGTGCCCAGTCAAACGACTGCGCCAGGCGCGCGCTGCCGGCGCGCAGCCGCTGCTGTAATGGCGTGTCCTTGATCAGGGTGAACAGGGCGTCGGTCAGCGCGCCCGGATCGCCTGGCGGAACCAGCCTCATGGTGATTCCATCCTGAAAGGATGGTACTGCCACACGGGGCTGCGTCGTCACGATGGCGCAGCCCAGGCGAACCGCCGCCATCAGGCTGCCTCGCCGGTACGAAGCGCCGTCAGCAAAGGGCAAAGCCACCACATCGGCAGCCGCGAGAAAGCCGGCAACATCCTGCTCAGGAAGGTATCCCGTTCGAAAGACGGCATCCTCCATGTCGAGATCGCCGATCAACGCTTCGATCTCGTGCGAGTAGGCATGATTAGAGGGATCGCTGTCCCCGGCAACCGCGCCGACCAGCGCCAGACGCGCCTGGACCCCACGATCCAGGAGACTCCGGCAGGCGCGAAGCAGAACGTCCAAGCCCTTGCTGCGGTTGACCAGCCCGAAGTAGGTGATCAAGGTTTCGTCCGAGGTGGTCCCCGTGCGGCGGCGGAATACTTCCCGGGCGGCGGGCGCACCGGAAAGGATGTTGCTTCCGATGGGGATCAGGCGGATTAACGACAGATCGGCGAGATCCGCCGCGTCTTCGTGGTTGGTGACGATTGCGCCCCGCGATCCTCTCGCCAGCTTGCGAACGATCCAGGGACGCAGTGGACCGGCTTTTGGGAACAAATAGGGGAAGCGAAGGTCGTGGAAGGTCGTCACCACGGGAAGAGGGCGCAGCAGTTCCGGCAGGAAATGGATGACGGGCGACATTTGGTAGGCGGCAGTCTGATACTGAAGGTTTATGATTTCGGCTTCGATGTCGCGCGCCCAGCGGCGGATCGTCAGGGCTGCGCCAGGGCCCCAATCCCGCACCGCGGCAAAGACGGATATGGAATCCGATCTGGCATCGACCGCCGGTGGTGTGGTGAGGACCGATACGGCGTGCCCCTGTGCTGCCAGTTCCCGCGCCAGAATCGCCGTATAGGCGCCGACGCCGCCCTGCATCGGCGGATATTCGCCCGTCACAATGCCGATGCGCATCAGGTGACCTTCAATCCTGAACGCAGGACTTCGAGATACTGACGTACTCGTTCGCGGCGAAGCGGGCGCTTAAGCCCCAGCATCCCTTTAGCGGCTTCAATCCCGATCTGTACGGCGTACGAAGTCAGCAGAAAGAGTCGCAGCCCGTTCGCGGCGAGTGCGCCATGATATTTGCGAAAATAGCGTAGTTTGCTTTCCTGAAAATGGATGTGCCGACGCGCCACGACCTGATCGGTACTCTTGCCGCCATGATGGATGATCCTGGCATCTCCCAGAAAGGCAACACGCCATCCGGCATCCTTCGCTCGACGACACCAGTCCATCTCCTCGGAGTACATGATGTACCCTTCATCGAGACCGCCGATCTGCTCATAGACCTCGCGGCGCGCCATCAGCGCCGATCCCTGCACCCAATCGACCTCAATCGTGGCATCTTCGGGAGTGTCGGTCACATAAAATCGTTCCAGCACTCCTGGTGGCGCATAGCCCTGAAGCCAGGTACTCTCGAAAATGGCGGTGACCAGTGTGGGAAACCTCCGTCGCGAAGACTGAGTGGTTCCATCCGGGTTAAGCGTGTGCGGACCGACCATACCCACGCCGGGATGGGTATCAAGATACTGCTGCATCACCAGCAGCGCATCTCCGATGATGACGGTATCGGGATTGAGCAGCATCAGATAACGTCCGCGCGCCTCGCCCAGGGCGAGGTTTGTCCCTTTGGTGAACCCGATGTTCTCTGACTGGGCGAAAAGGCGCACACCAGGGAATGCGGCGCTTATATGCTCGGCGGTTCTATCGGTGCTGGCGGAGTCGATGACCAGGATTTCGACTTGACCGGGAGCGGTGTTTGCCAGGATGCTTCGGATGCAGGCATCCAGAAGATCCAGCACGTTCCAGCTCACAATCAGAACCGAGATGTCCATGACCACCGTCGTTCCTAAAGGACCACGCAGCACGGATTTTACCAGAAGTTTGCAATCCCCCGTTTTCTGAAGGAATTCTGATTACATCTGCGGGCGATCCTATAGTCAGGTTCAAGACAACGAAGCAGACTGATGGAGGGATGACATGAACAAGATGCGGATGCTGCTGGTTGCGGCGGCGGTAGCGGTAGGACTGACCGGGACAGTGGTGGTGAATGCACAGGACAACGCGAGACCGGGACCGCTTCAAGGACGGGCGCGCCCAGGGATGCAGATCGTGCGCGAGGTCGCGGACATCCTTTCGGCGCAGACGGGGCTGAGCGCGGTGGAACTGCTTCAGCAGATTCGCCAGACGGATCAGACGCTTGCCGAGATCATCACCGCCAATGGCGGCAGTGTCGAGACGGTCTCGGCAGAGGTGATTGCAGCCATTACCGCCGACATCACCCAGGCGGTTGCCGACGGACGGCTGACCCAGGAACGCGCCGATGAAATCCTGGCGAATCTGCCGCAGGCGGTGGCGGATGCTCTCAGCAGAGACCCTCAGCGCGGCGGTCGCGTCGAGCGAGAACTCGGTCACATGTTGCGGGATCGCGCCCTCATGAAGGCGGTAGAGGACGCCACCGGACTTCACCCCCGCGATGTCCTTGAGCAGATGCGTTTGGGCAAGACGCTGGGCGAGGTGATCACCGAGAATGGTGGCGACCCACAGGAAGTTATCGATGCAACGCTGGCGGCGGCGACCGAGCGGCTGGCTCAGGCGGTGGAGAATGGTCGCATCACACAGGAGCGGGCGGATGATCGTCTGGCGCAGCTGGAGACTCTCCTCAACGATGTGATGAGCGGCACGCTGCGCGAGCGCCTTGCGGCAAGCGGTTCTGCCTGACCACCGGGCACGGCACATTCCAACCCTGCGGCGCAGCGAACCCCGGCATTCGTCGGGGTTCGCTGCTATGCTGTTGGGATGGGCAGTTGGAACAGACGCGTGGCATTGGTGGACGTCGTGTCCGCCATCAGATCGCCAGAGATGTGGTGCAGCGCCGCCAGTCGTTCGACCATCAGCGGGATGTAGGCAGGCTCGTTGCGTTTGCCCCGATGGGGGACCGGGGTGAGAAACGGTGCATCCGTTTCGACCAGAAGGCGATCCAGCGGCACGTGCGCGGCAATCTGCCGCAGGTCATCGGCATTCTTGTAGGTGATGGGACCGGTGAAGCCAAGGTAGAAGCCGATCCGCAGTGCGCGCTGGGCGATTTCCGGCGCTGCCGAAAATGAGTGCAGGACACCCGGTCTGTCGCGCAGGGCAGGAGGAAGCGCCGCGCTCCAGGACTCCAGGATGGCGATGACATCGCCGCTGGCTTCGCGGTTGTGAATGATGACCGGCAGTGCGAGGCGGGCTGCCAGCGCAAGCTGCGCCTCGAAGGCGGATTTCTGGACCGCTTTGGGACTCAGGTCCCAATGATAATCCAATCCGATCTCGCCAATGGCGATCACTTTTTCGGCGCGCGCCTGTTCTTCGATGGCTTCCAGCATGTGCGGTTCGAATCCTGCCGTACTGTTCGGATGGATACCGACCGCAGCAAAAACAGCCTCATGCTGCCGAGTCAGCGCAATTCCTGCTGCGCCGCTTTCGACATCGATAGCCGGGTTGATGATGCTGCTGATCCCAGCTTCGCCGGCGCGACGAACAACCTCAGCGCGGTCTTCGTCGAAGGCGTTGAAATTGAGGTGACAATGCGTGTCGATCACGCTACAGCCGAATCTCCGCCTTGATCTGGTCGTAATCTGCCCTGACCATCATCTCGATCAACCCCTCGAAGGGGACCGTCGGTTCCCATCCCAGTTTTGCCTTCGCCTTGCTGGGATCGCCGATCAGCAGATCGACCTCTGCCGGGCGCATGAAGCGCGGATCCTGAACGACATAATCACGCCAGTCGAGATCGACAGCGGCGAAAGCGATCTCACAGAGTTTTTGAACGGTGTGCGTCTCTCCGGTCGCGACCACATAGTCGTCCGGTGTATCCTGCTGGAGCATCATCCACATGGCGCGTACGTAGTCGCCGGCAAAACCCCAGTCACGCTGCGCGTCCAGGTTGCCGATGCGCAGCTCGTTCGCCAGCTTCAGCGAAATCATCGCCGCATGACGGGTGACTTTGCGGGTGACGAACTCGTATCCACGACGGGGTGATTCGTGATTGAAAAGAATGCCGCTGGTGGCGTGCAGCCCATAGCTTTCGCGATAGTTGACGGTGATCCAGTGCCCGTAGACCTTCGCCACGCCGTAGGGACTGCGCGGATAGAACGGCGTGGTCTCTTTCTGGGGGACTGCCTGCACTTTGCCGAACATCTCGCTGCTCGATGCCTGATAGAAGCGGATGGACGGATCCACCGTCCTGATAGCGTCGAGCATGCGGGTCACGCCGAGAGCGGTGACATCACCCGTCAAGACCGGCTGCTGCCATGAGGCTGGGACAAAACTCTGCGCTGCCAGGTTGTAGATTTCCGCCGGCTGCGCATCGCGGATGCTCTGGATCAGGCTGGTCAAATCGGTCAGATCGGCAGACAGAAGATGAAGCTTGTCCTGAATATGCTTGATGCGCTCGTAGCTGACAGTAGTGGTGCGCCGGATGATTCCAAAGACCTCATAGCCTTTTTCCAGCAGCAGTTCTGCCAGATAGGACCCGTCTTGACCGGTGATGCCGGTGATAAGCGCTCGTTTCGTCATGAAAACTTTCATCCAGGGTGCTGTGGGCAGGAGCAGAACGAGGGCAGACCAGAATCTGCCCTCGTCAAGATGAATCGTGTAGTTGCGAGGTTAGCCGTTCCCAGAAGCCGAGCCGTCTTCGGGCGTTTCAGTTGGAAGCGGGCGCGCCACGACAACGGGCAGTTCATTGAGATCATACGCCTCGCCGTTAAGGGTCAGGCGTACATACTGGCTGGAGACCCAACCGACCGTGCCGTCATAAGTCGCGCGCAGCCAGGAGCCATCCTCATTGCGCGCATCGATGGTCACAACGGTCCCGCCCGAAAGCAGGGCGAGCGACTCGGCGGCAGCATCATCGTAGCGGCGCAGGTGCAAATTCGTGCCCACATTGAGATTGAAGACCTCGCCGACAATGAGGTCGCGAATTGACTCTGGCACGGCGCTGGTCGGTGCGGCGAAGGTGACCACCCCGCCGCGCTCCTCGCCGGTCAGGGTGACAAGCTCGCCGAGCGACTCGATGCGTTCCAGATCGACGACGCGCCCCAACTGCTCGAAGCTGACCACGTATAGCGAGCTGATCCAACCCTCGACGACAGCGCTGGCGTCCTCATAGCGGACGAAGTACCAGTCGCGATCCTCGTTCAAACCCTGGAAGATCAGGCGAACATCGCCGGGAACCAGCGCCAGCGACTCCGCAGCAGTGTCGGGCGTACGGCGGATATGGACCCGCGCGCCAGGCGCGACGTTGCCGGTGAAGGCGAAGATCGTGCGATCTGGAGCGGTGGGCGGCTGAATGCTGGTCGCCTGCGCGAAACCGGCGCGATTCGAGGGGATCATCGGCAGATCCGCGAGCCGCTGCGGCAGGCCCCGCACGTCGAGAACGGACAGGTAGAGCGCATTGACCCATGCTGTGACGCTTCCACCATCTTCAGTGACAAAGATGACGTTGAGCCAGGTTGTTCCTGGATCGAGGTCCTCATCCTCTTCGAGTTCCGTCGCGGGATCGATGAACTCCTCCGCGTTGGGATCAGGAGTCGAACCCAACGGCGGTTCTGGCTCGCCGGCGCGCCCCAGCACCAGAAGTACCGATCCGGACTGCACAAGACCGAGCGAGAACGCTTCCGAGCTGGGATACTGGCGCAGATGCAGGTTCGCACCGGGGTTCAGCCTCACGCGCGCCGTCGGACCTTCGGTAGCCGGTGCGACGGTTGGTTCAGGATTGATCACCACGCTGGATGTAGCGGTTGGTTCGACCGGCGCAACGATGGGCGCAGGCGTCGCAGTTGGCGGCGGCGGAACCTCGGTCGGTGGGACGACAACCTCCGCCGGAGCGACGATTGGGGCGCTGTTGAGGCTTTGGGCGACAGCAACAGGGTCCAGGAGGACGACCTGATCGCCATCCGCGCCGGTGACAGCGATGGCGTTGAAATAAACCCCGCCGTAGATGGAAGCAAGTGCGAGCGGAAATTCCGCGCTGATTGCGGAGGAATCGAGTGAGACTGTGACACCACCAGAGCGCGGTTGGACGATAGTCGACTCTACCGCGCCGGACGACAGCACGCCGCCGAGCGGAGTGCCGTCAGCCAGTGCCGCCGAAACCGAGGCATCGCCGCCGGTGGCATTCACTAGCGTGAAAAGGCTGGAGGTCGCGTTGATCTGTGACAGCGCAGCAGATGCTGTGGTGATACGCGGCGCAGTGCTGTCAACAATGTAGGCGGAGGTCGCCTCGCCGGCGACAACTTCGACCACACCGGTCGCCAGCGCCTCCGGCGAGCCGGTCGGGCGTACAGCGATGTTGTAACTGCCTGGCGCAACCTGCATGAAACCGGTGCTTTCGCCAAAAGCGAGTTTCGGCGAGACCAGCGTATCATTGAGGAAAAGATCGACCTCCGCCGCGTCCGGCAGGAGGTGTGCCAGACGCAGTGCGCCGGGATCGGCTGCCTCGGCGCGCGCCGCTGTCTGAAGAACCATGATGTCTGGATCGGCAGCCGTGCCGTAGGCGACGATCATGTAGGATTCGCCGCTGTTCAGACTGTACTCCGCCGCCGGGATGATCGCCTCGGCAAGTGCTGCGCCACCAGGGACGACCGCTAGTTCGTAGGTCAGGGCGGGCAGGTCCAGCGTGCCATATGGTGTATTGTAGGCAAGACCGGGGACGACGGGACGACCGTCCGTCAGGACGATATCAACGGCGGGCGCGTCGGCGATAGCGTGGACGGCGGTGAAGCGCGCTTTGCCAAATGCCACCGGGTTCAGGTCTTCCGCGAATTCGGAAAACTGGAGCGGATTGATCGACGAAACGATCAGAGTTTTTGCGCCGCCCGCTGCCAGTGCGACTTCCTGCTGCCAGAGGGGTGAAGCCTCACCGCTCTGAGTCACGGAAAGGCTGTATGTGCCCGCCGGCACAGCAAGATACGGACTCGCCTCTCCAAAGGCAAGATCGACAATCGCCAGAGTGCTGTTGACGTAAACGTCGACAGCACCGGCGCCGGGCAGCGCATGAACGAAGCGCATCTGCGCCCCGTCAGCGATCTGACCTTGAGCGCTGAAGGCGCCAAAGATCATGATCGCCGCCGCAAAGAAGACTACAAGAGCACTTCTGCTCGTCCTGGACATTCTGCTTCTCCTTGTCCGTAACGCCCGTCACGACCGCGACGCGGGCAGACTAAGTACCTTCCTGCCACTGGCTCAGATAGCGCTCCTGTTCATCGGTGAGTTTGTCAATATGAACGCCCATTGCTTCCAGCTTCAGCCGGGCGATTTCTTTATCAATCGCTTCCGGCACCACATAGACCTGATTGCCAAGCGATGCGGCGTTTCTAACCACATGTTCCGCCGCAAGCGCCTGGTTTGCGAAGCTCATATCCATCACGCTGGCAGGGTGTCCTTCTGCCGCCGCGAGATTGATCAGGCGACCTTCGCCCAGGACGTAGATCGCCTTGCCGCCGACGCGGTATTCCTCGACGAACGGGCGAACCAGCTGAGGCGCGCTGCTCGCCATCGCCGCCAGACCGGGCAGGTTGATTTCGACATTGAAGTGTCCGCTGTTTGCCAGGATCGCCCCATGCTTCATTTTGGCGAAGTGATGGGTATCGAGGACATTGATGTCCCCGGTGGCGGTGATGAAGATGTCGCCGACGAGCGCCGCATCTTCCATCGGCATCACGCGGAAACCGTCCATCACGGCTTCGAGCGCGCGCAGCGGGTCAATTTCAGTCACGATCACGTTGGCGCCCATGCCCTGAGCGCGGCTGGCGATACCTCGGCTGCACCAACCGTAACCGGCAACCACGACCGTTCGTCCAGCCATAAGAAGGTTGGTCGCCCGGATGACGCCATCGAGGGTGCTTTGACCCGTGCCGTAACGGTTGTCGAACAGATGCTTGGTGTTGCTGTCGTTCACGGCGATCACCGGAAATTCCAGCGCGCCCTCGCTCGCCATCGCGCGCAGGCGAATCACACCGGTGGTCGTCTCTTCGGTGCCGCCCATGATCTCGTCGAGCAGTTCGCGCCGCGTCTTGTGAATGGTGCTGACCAGGTCTGCGCCATCATCCATGGTGATGTGAGGACGGTGGTCGAGCGCCGCGCGGATATGGTCGTAGTAGGTCGCGTTATCTTCGCCCTTGATGGCGTAGACGGGGATTTCGTAGTGGGCAACGAGCGATGCTGCCACATCATCCTGCGTGGACAGCGGATTGCTGGCGCACAGGACGACATCGGCACCGCCCATCTGCAGCGTGTGCATGAGGTTCGCCGTCTCGGTAGTGACGTGAAGGCAGGCGGAAATGCGAACTCCGCTCAGCGGTTTTTCGGCGGCGAAGCGGTCTCTGATGGCGCGCAGAACCGGCATTTCGTGTTCCGCCCATTCGATGCGGTAGCGTCCGCCGGTGGAAAGTTCGAGATTCTTCACATCATGTTCGACAGTGGTCATAGCTTCTCCTGAATGGTCTGATTTTTCAACAGGGCGTCAAGACGATTCTGATCATCGAAGTTCGCCCGGAATCGTGCGATAAATTCTGGAATCGTGAAAATATGGTTCTGTGTACCGACCTGCTCCAGGACGTAGCAGGCGCAGAGCGCCCCGATCTCTCCGGCAAGTTTCCAGTCCCATCCGTGACTGATGCCGCAGAGAAGCCCGGCGCGAAAGGCGTCGCCGACGCCGGTCGGATCGACGATTTGACCAGCTGGAACGATTGGGACATCGACCTCATCGTCGTTCATGTACACGGAAGAACCGTGCTTGCCCCGGGTGATGACCAGCACGTCGATTTCACGCCGCAGATCGCTCAGCGTCATCCCCGTCTTCTCGCAGATCATGTCTGCTTCGTACTGGTTGACGACCATCGCAAAAGCGCCGCTCATACCCTGGCGAAGTTCGCTGCCGGTGAGACGCGGAACCTGCTGGCTGGGATCATAAACGAAGCGGATGCCTCGCTCGCGGCATTCCTGTGCAAGACTCTGCATCGCAATCGGGTCATTTGGAGAGATAACCACCAGGTCGGGACTGCCTTCGTATACGTCGCTCAGACGATAATTTCGCGCCAGCGCCATTGCCCCGCTGTAAAATGAGGCGATCTGGTTGTTTTCCAGGTCAGTGTTGGCGAAAAACGAAGCCGTGAATACGGAGTCGATTTGCACCACCAGTGTGGTATCGACGCCGACAGACTCGAGGTGATGACGATAATCACTGAAATCCTTGCCGACCGTACCAAAGAGCCGAGGGCGCAGGCCCAAGCGCCCCAGGGTATATACGATGTTGGCGGCAACTCCGCCGTAGTGGCGTGTCATGTCATCGACAAGAAAGCTGAGACTGACCTGATCCAGCTTATCACGGAGGATATGCTCCCTGAACTGTCCTGGAAAGCGCATCAGGTAGTCGTAGGCAATAGAACCCGTTACAATGATGTCATGCATATTGGTGATTTCGATCTGCTGCGCGACGAATCGGAATACGGCGTGGCAGTATACCACAATCTCACGAACGCCTTACAGACTAGGCATTGGATTAGCGCCATATCGTTCGCTTCAATACTCACTGGGATGAGTGATGACTCTGTTTGATGGAAGGCGTCTGACCAACGCGACGTTTCGCCTTGATGTCGAACGACTGCGCACGGGCTACTACTCTGACAAGTACTTCGAAAACGTCGTCGGCATCCTCGAGTCGCTGCGTCAAGCAGGATACACCTTTGAGGGAAGCGGCGCGCGCACGCTGCCGGTCGATGTCCACCGTGTACACACCGGTGATATGCATGTCGAAGCGCAAATCTTCACCCGACGCACCAACCGTGCCTTGATTGCCGGCATCGACGTTGGACTGGCGATGCTGCGTCATGCGGCGGGGCTGAGCGGCACGGACGGTTTTGCTGAAACCTGGCGCAGCCTGCATGTCGAGGCAGTCCACGATGGCGTTTTCGTCCTTTACGACGGACACCCCGCAAATATCACGCCTGTGATTCGGATACGTGGACGCTACCAGGATTTTGCCCTGCTGGAGACGCCGATACTGGGTGTGCTGACTCGCGCCAGCCGCATTGCCACAAATGTCTACGATGTTCTGGAAGCCGCCAATGGTAAACCGGTCCTGTACTTCCCTGCGCGTTTCGATCTGCCGGATGTGCAGTCGATAGATGGTTATGCCTACTGGCTGGCGGTACAGCGCTACAACCACGACACGGGAAAACAGGTTCAGCCATCCGTCAGCACAGATGCACAGGCGGCATGGTGGGGTGGAAAGGGCGGCGGAACGGTCCCCCATGCGTTAATCGCCGCTTTCTTCGGCGATCTTGTCGAAACGATGATCGCTTTCGCGAGCGCTCTGCCTGCCGATGTTCCGAGGATCGCGTTGGTGGACTTCGGTAACGACTCAGTAGGCGCGGCACGCGCAGTCACCGACGCTTTCTGGGAACGACGCCTGGCGGCTTTGCGCGTTGGCGATGATGAAGCGGTGCGGCGCTGGAGGCTGGATGGCGTGCGGTTGGACACCAGCCCGAATGTGCGGGATGTGTCCCTGGATACTGACGACCCTACAGGCGTATCGCCGAAGCTAGTGCGCCTGGTGCGGGCGGCGCTAGACCATGCCTGGGAGGGGTGGCGCGTCCCGGTCGAGTATGAAGATGCGGCGAAGCAGTTTGCCCGCAGCGTCAAAATCGTCGCCACCGGCGGCTTCAATCGTGACCGCATTGTGCAGTTCGAAAGCCAAGGCGTCCCTGTCGACATCTACGGAGTGGGGTCGTCGCTCCTGCGCAACGACTCGACGACGAACACCGATTTCACGATGGATGTCGTCCGTGTCGAGATCGAGGGGAAGTGGTTCGACATGGCAAAGATCGGACGCAGGGCGAATGATAACGGCGATCTGGAAATGATAGATCTGGAGGGGCTATGACCGCGAACAAGGGGCAGCATCGCGAACCTCGTCTGGTCGCCAGTCGCGGCGGGACGCGGTTGTTTTCGATGGCGGCGCTCGCCGAACGAATTCGTGAGGAATTCATGCTGGAATACCGCGATACGGAGGCACTGCGGGAAGCGGACGCACCCTCGAAACGGATGAGGCTGGTGCTGGCGGTGACCGACTATGTTATCGCGGTTGAGTCGATCACAATGACGAGCGACGATAAGGCGACGCTCATGCAGCGCGTTTACAGCGAGCTGTTCGGCTATGGCGCGCTCGATCCGTTCCTGGCTGATCCGCGTGTGACGACGATCGCGCTCAATGGCGCAGAACGCGCGGCTGTGCGCTATGGACATAACGAACTCACCGATGTTTCACCGCTGTTTGAAGACGGAGATCAGCTTCAGACCATCATCGAACGTCTGCTGCTCGACGCAGGTGCATCGCTCCGCTCCGATTCGCCGATCATCGAAACCGGGCTGAACGTGGGGGAACGGCGTATTAGTCTGAGCGTGGTCACACCGACGTTCGGCGTCAGTGTGTCTGCCGACATTCGCCTTCACCCCCAGTCGCCGCCGTCGCTGGATGCGCTCGTCGAACAGGGCGTCCTCAGCGCTGAAGCGGCGGACGTGCTGCGCAGACTGGCGGCTTCGAACTATGGACTGGTCATCGCCGGGGAGGCAGAGACCGGTAAGACGACGCTGATGAACGCCCTTGCTCTGAAATATGTGGGCGGCGGGGCAGCGGTAGAACGCACCGGCGAGATGCGCCTGCCGGAATCCTTCGCACGTTTTCAGCCGACCTGGGGACGCGACGACTCTTCGCCTGTCGCCTTCGGCGAACGGCTGATCGAGTCGCTGAACGTCACGCCGCCTCTGCTGATGGTCGATGAGGTGCGCGCCGATGATCCGACGGCGGTCGCGCCGCTGCTTCGCCGCGAGGATGCGCCGCGCCAGTGGTGGGTATTTCGCGGCGCGCCGGATCACAAGAGGCTGCAGAGCGCCCTGGGGATGCTGGCGCGGCGCGCGGAATCGGGTGCAGGGGAGACGCTCGTCCATGCGCTGTATGAACGGCTGCCGTTCGTTATCTCGGTGGCGCGCATTCAAGGACGGCTGAAGCTGTTCAGCATCGCCGAGTGGCAGTCGCGCATCGATACCGACTACCCGGACTACGTGCAGCTCTTTCGCTACGATCAGGGGATGGCGCGGCGCACCGAAGCGCTCTTCGCGCGCTGGCTGTGAGGCATGATGAAGCGAATCACATCGAAGCAGCGAGCCTCTTTGGTTCGCCGCCTCGATGTCACTGGAGTGATAGTTCAGCGTCCCAGGACGGCTCGGCGCAGCCCTTCTTCAAACGGCGGGCGAATAATCCCCTTTTCCGTGATGATGCCGCTGAGGTATCTTGATGGCGTAACGTCAAATGCCGGGTTACGGGCTTTGAAGGTTGGCGGGACCAGCGCCAGCCCGTAAGGAGCGAGAACCTCGGCTTTGTCGCGCTCCTCAATCGGGATGTCCGCGCCGGATGCCAGGGCGAGATCGACTGTGGAAATCGGAGCGACTGTGTAGAACGGGATGCCGTGTTCCTTTGCCAGGATCGCCACTTGATAGGTGCCGATCTTGTTGGCGAAGTCGCCGTTTGCGGCGATTCTGTCGGCACCGAGGACTACCAGCTTGATTTCGCCGCGCGCCATGTAGAAACCGGCGGCGGTATCGGGGA
This sequence comes from Anaerolineae bacterium, assembly GCA_013360465.1. Taxonomy (GTDB): domain Bacteria; phylum Chloroflexota; class Anaerolineae; order Aggregatilineales; family Phototrophicaceae; genus Flexifilum. The sequence continues at coordinate 159,571 of JABWBO010000001.1, forward strand.
TGATGTCGTAGCTGACACCGAGTCGTTCCAATTCCCAGGCGCTGAGACGTGACCCCTGCAGACGAGGGCGAGTCTCGTCAAGAAGGACGTGAAACTTCTTGCCCTGTTCGTGAGCTGCGCGGATCACCCCCAGGGCAGTTCCATAATCGACGGTCGCCAGTCCGCCGGTGTTGCAGTGATGCAGCACCGTGTCGCCATCTCGGATGAGTTCTGCACCATGAACGCCAATCTGCCGGTTGATCGCCACGTCTTCGTCAGCGATGCGCTCTGACTCTTGGAGCAGTGCTGTGCGTATCTGTTCGGGGCTGGCATCGGGCGAGGCTTTGACCCTGCTGAGCATTCTGTCCACACCCCAGGCGAGATTAACAGCAGTAGGACGCGACGCTTTGAGGAAAGCACCCGCAGCCTCAAGGTCGGCAATCAGGGATTCGTAGGTCGCAGCCCGGCTTTGGAATCCCGCCAATGCCATACCGAATGCCGCAGAAGCGCCGATCGCGGGCGCGCCGCGTACGGTCATGTTGGTGATAGCTTCGGCGACTTCCTGGAAGGTGAGAAGATCGACAAATGTCAGCTCCCAGGGGATGTGCCTCTGGTCAATCATGCGGACGTGTCCGTCCGCCCATTCTACAGTGCGCATCACAAGTATCCTTCGGTTCAACCAAACCGGTAGAGCAACAGGGTTCACGATGTTGCCGGAACAGCATCGCGCGCTCATAATAGCGGTTACAGCGTACGACACCAACGGTCAACGTGAAAGGAAACCGGAATGGATTTCCCGTCGTTCTACGACCTCGATAAGGTTGGAACCCTGTATGTCCCGGATACTGCCGGTGCGATCAGCGCCGGACGCGCACTGGACCTGTCACCTTCTGCACAGGCACAAGTGAAGACTATCCTGCTGCTGGTCGATCCCCAGGTGGACTTCGTTCATGTGGACGGCAAGCTGAGCGTCCCTGGGGCGGTTGAGGATACACGGAGAACCATCGAATGGGTTTTCACCAACCTGAACCGACTGACGACGATAGCGGCTTCGCTGGACAGTCATCTGCCGATCCAGATCTTCTCGCCGGCATGGTGGAGCAACCAGGAAGGGCTGCATCCCGAACCCTATACCGTTATACGCAGTTCAGACGTGAATGCCGGGGTCTGGAAGCCGCTTTACGAGGTCGTGTGGTCGATCTCTTACGTCGCCAAGCTGGAGGCGCAAGCCAAGAAGGAGCTGATGATCTGGCCCTACCACACCCTGATCGGCACCCCCGGACATGCGATCACGCCGGCGCTCTATGAGGCGATTGCCTATCACGCCAGCGCGCGCCAGACACAGCCCGTATTCCTCGAAAAGGGGATGATCCCCACGACGGAATACTATTCCATGCTTGAACCAGAAGTGAAAGTCCCCGATCACCCGATGGGGGAGCTGAACATATCGTTCCTCAACATGCTGGCATCCTACGACCTGATATATGTCGCGGGTCAAGCCGAGAGCCACTGCGTCCTGGAAACGGTAGCATCGATCATGCGCTACTTTGCCGATCAGCCGGCAGTGCTGCGTAAGCTGCGTATCCTCGAGGACTGTATGTCACCGGTGGCGCATCCGACCATCGATTTCGCGGAGATCGCGCGCAAGAAGTTCCGGGTCTATGCTGAACAAGGGCTGCTGATCGTCAATTCGAGGATGCCGATTCGTTGATCATCTGAGCAGAAGGATTGCGGGACAGCGCCGGGCGGTCCCGCATCCTTGGCAAGCTACTGAACCTGATTTGCCGCATTCACGATCGAGGTGAGGACATTGATCGGTGCGCCGCCGCGATCATAGGTGACGCCGCCGAAGGAAATCCACTGGGGTGCGCCATCGCCGTAGCGCACCATGGTCGCCGGAGTACCGGTGACGCCCATGTTGCTGGCGAGCGCAAGATCGATGGAGACCTGATCGATGTCGCTGGAGCAGGCGAGCATGTCGCTGTAGCTGATGCCGAGGTCCTGGGCAAGGAGCCGTCCGACATCGCGGTTGTAGCGACCGGTCGTCGCGTAGGTGTACATCAGGTCCTTGCCCGTCCAGAACGCGCCGGGACTGATCTGATCGGCGCAGACCAGAAGCTGACCCGTGAAGACGCTGAGTTCACCACCGGTGGTGGGCATGATACGATATTCGAACTTGGCTTTGCCGGTGACGACATGTTCCTGAATGAACTGCTGTGTCGTGGGGTGATAAGCCTGGCAGTGCGGGCAGGCGAAGTCGGCGAATTCGATAAGCGTGATGGGCGCTTCCGGGTTGCCCAGCACAAAGCCTCCGTCGCTGGTCCGTGACTGGGGGATCGTCGCATAATCGATCTTGGTGGCGTTGGCACTGCCGAGGACGATGATCAAGATGACCGCGACAACGGCAATCACGACGACGGCGCCGATGACCAGCAATCCCCGCTGCCGCTGCGCGCCGACGGCAGGGGCGGCTTCCTGGCGCGGTGTTTTGTTCACTGCGGAAGTGGACATACAATTCTCCTCGGTAAACCATGATTCGAGCGATTTTAACTGAACTCGCGGGATGGCTCAATCAGGGTTTGGTGAGAGGTATTGCGGGATTACACAAAATTTACATTTTCCAACAAGAGGAGTCTTGCGATGCGCGCAATTGATCTGATCGCGAAAAAACGGGATCGCGAATCTCTGACGACCGACGAGATCACCTGGCTCGTCGAGCGCTACACCCAGGGAGACGTGCCCGACTATCAGATGTCGGCGTTCGTCATGGCGGTATATCTCAATGGTATGACGCGCAGTGAGACCGCCGATCTGACGCTGGCGATGGCACGGTCGGGCGAACAGCTTGATCTTTCCGATATCGGCGATTACTGGGTGGACAAGCACTCTTCCGGCGGGGTGGGGGACAAGACCACGCTCATCGTCCTCCCACTGGTCGCTTCCTGCGGTGTGCCGGTCGCCAAGATGAGCGGGCGCGGCTTAGGGATGTCGGGCGGCACGATAGATAAGCTCGAATCGATCCCTGGTTACCGTGTCGATCTTTCGGCGGACGAATTCAAGCGGCTGGCGCGCGAAAATGGCATCGTGCTGAGCGGACAGTCGCTCGCCCTCGCGCCTGCGGATGGGAAGATTTACGCGCTGCGCGACGTAACCGCCACCGTCGCCAGCAAGCCGCTGATCGCCAGCAGCATCATGAGCAAGAAAATCGCCGCCGGGGCGAACGGTATCGTGCTTGATGTGAAAGTCGGACGCGGGGCGTTCATGTCCACATTGGACGATGCGCGCGAACTGGCGCAGATGATGGTGGACATTGGCGCAGACGCCGGACGGGATGTGATTGCCATCCTCTCAGACATGAATCAGCCGTTGGGTAGTGCCGTTGGCAACGCCATCGAGGTCAAGGAGGCAGTCGAGATCTTGCGCGGCGGCGGTGCGCCAGATCTGCGTGAACACTGTCTGATGATCGCCGGTTTCATGCTTCGGCTTGCCGGACGTGGTCAGCGCTGGCAGGACGAGTCGACGGTGCGTGCCCTTCTGGAAGGCAAGATCTCCGATGGCTCGGCGGTCGCCAAGCTGCGCCAGATGGTTGTCGCGCAGGGTGGCGATGGCTCGATCATCGACGATGTGATGCGGCTTCCCACCGCCAGATACCGGCAGGTCGTGACCGCCGATCAGGGCGGGTTCATCCACAGAGCCGATGCCGAGAACGTTTCGCGCGCAGCCTTTGAGCTTGGCGCTGGACGCGAGAAGAAAGGTGATCCAATCAACATGGCGGTTGGCGTCGAATGCCATGTCAAGGTGGGCGACTACGTTGAAACTGGAGTGCCGCTGGCGACCGTTCACTATGATGATGCAGGGAAACTTGAAGCCTGCCTGCGCTGGCTGGGCAAGGCATTCGAGATCGCCCCACAGCCGTGCGCGCCGCTGCCGCTCTTCTACGAGATCATTCGTGGTGGTCGCTGAGATAGCGCATCGCACCGGCACGCGAACCTGTTTGCGCGGCGATGATCACGGCTGACGCTGCGTCATAAACCGGCTGTGCCAGCCAGCCCGGTTCCGGCGCGAAGGCGTTCTCGCTTAAATAGCGTTCGCGGAAATCCGCTGCCGGCTGCCGTTCTTCTGCCCAGAGGAATACGCCCGGCTGTGGAACGGCATCCCAGTTTCCGATGATGACGACGGGCAGGTCGCCAAATGCTGCCACCGCCGCCGAATCTTCTGCCGGTTCGCCTAGCGCCAGCGCGGCGAGAATCAGGGGATCGGCTGCCAGCGCGTGGGCACGGGCGACGGCTTCGCTTTCACCGTCGTCGATGGGCAGGAGTTCCAGCCAAATGCCGCCGAAGTCCGCCGCTGCCAATCGGGCGGCGTACAGCGCTTCGTAGCCAACGGCGCGGTTTTCCCCTTCGAAGGGTGCGAGCAAGGCGACACGGTAGATCGATGGCGTGTGTGGTACGGAACAACCCGCGCAGATCACGAGGAGTACCGCACAAGAAGCCGCCGACAGTGCCGCTTTGCTCACCCCCTCACAACCGTGAAAGAAAGCGAGACTACGACTCCAAGCGCGGAAAGCGCGCTGCCTGATCATCTGTCACACGCCCCCGTCATGAGCAGCTGTTCGCCAGATGTTCGTCAAACGTGCGCGCAAAACGATGATAGCCGCTTCCATCGCAGTTCGCCTGGAAATAGAAAAACTCGGAAGCTTCAGGCGCAACCACCGCTTGCAGCATCGCCAGACCGGGATTGGCGATGGGACCTGGCGGCAGACCCGGACTGAGATAGGTATTGTAGGGGGAAATCACGCCCGTGTAGTCGGCGCGCGTGATCTGCGTCCACCAGTCGCCCGGTTGTCCCAGTGGATACTGGACGGTGGGGTCGGCGTCCAATTTCATGCCGATATCCAGCCTGTTGCGATAGACCCCGGCGATGAGAGGGGCTTCGTCGATGCGCACCGCTTCGCGCTGCACGATAGACGCCAGCGTAGCGACCTGATGCAGTGACCAACCCTGTTCCTGAGCCGCTGATTCGACGCCGGCAGTGCTGACCTGCGCCAGGAACTCGTCCGTCAGCACATCGCGCAAACCGTGTGCCGTGATCTCCGGCGGCAGGCTGTAGGTATTGGGGAACAGAAACCCTTCGTGCGATGCGCCTGCCGGCAGACCCACACGCGCCGCAAATGACTCGTCGGGCTGTGTGCCTGCTGCCGTAACCGCCAGGAACTCTGCGCCGGAAAAACCGAAGAGAGGATTGGCGTCGACTGCCTCGGCGATCTCTTCGAGCCGCCAGCCTTCGATGATGCGGAAGGGGATGAAACTGCCGCGCGAATCGGTGAGCGATTGTGCGATCTGTGGAATGGTCTGCGCGGCGTTCAGGAAGTAGGTCCCCGCTTCCAGTTGTGTGTCCCAACCTTGTAGGCGGACGTAATCGACGAAGACCTCAGCATCAGCGATCAACCCCGCCACCACCAGATTGGCGGCGATGGTGCGCGGCGAATCCCCAGGCTCGACCACGAAGCGCAGCGGCGTGTTGTCGGAACCCCTCGGCGTGTTCAGGACCGCTTCTCGCCCTGCCAGGCGAAGGCGGATCAATTGCGTCTGCACGAAGCCGATCGGGTCGCCGCCGGAAACCAGCAGTAGCCCCAACAAGAGGATGAGTGCGAGGATGAACAGCGCCGCTGCCGCCGCAAAGAGCAGTTTTGGAATTCGCATAGTCAATTACCAAAGCAGTTCATTCGGATAGAAACTCGGGTAGGAAGATCATTAGCCCATCACGTACCGCATCCAGATAACTCTGGAGCATAATACGCGCCGCCAGATCGTCAATCGGCGCACGGAGCGGGCGTTTCAACCGCTTCGCCCATTCCTGGGCATCCACCGAGGTGAGCTGTTCGTCCCACAACACGACCGGAAGGGGGATCGCCTGACGCAAATATTCCACCCAATTGCGCACCTTACTCGCCTGTGTGTACACACCTTCTGGATCATCATATTCCGATGGCAAACCGACGATAATCCCGATCACCTGCTGCTCTTTGGTGACCTTTGCCAGTTTGTCGAAATCCTCGCGTTTGGATTTGCGGTGGATGACCAGCAGCTCACGCGCGGTCAGACCAACACGATCGCTGACTGCCACCCCGATGCGCGCCAAGCCGTGATCGATACCGAGCAGCCTGCCCTTGAGGGATGTCACAAATTGACCACCAACAGGCGAATGCGCGCCGCAAGGAGAGGCAGGGTGGGGAGCCACTCAGGCGATAGGATGATCTGAGGGAATGACCCCGGTTCGAGATCAATGCTGTCCTGAAGAAAGTTGGTCGCGTCCGCCATGCTTCGCCCAGCAAGCGCCTGCTGATACTGCCAGGGATCGATCTGAGCGCTCGCCTGTCCTGCAGCGTATACCGTGAAGGTCACACCGCCGTCCGGGTCAATCCCTGTCACGCTGCGGCGTTCGAAAACCATTGAGTCTGGGCGAACACCATAGCTGCGCGGAATCTGCGCCGCTAGCCTCGCAAAAGCGACCTGCTGAGCCAGATCTTCATCGACGGCGGTCGCCTGTACCACCGCGCGCATAGTCAGGGTAAGTTCATGGGTCAGGTCACCTACGTTATGCGAAAAACTCATCCAGTCGGCGCGCTCTTCCACAATACCGATTGTCTCGCTGATCAGAAATTGACGCTCTTCCAGCCGGGGCTGCATCTCATCGAAGGCGCGATCTTGAATCTGCTGGCGCAAGATCGCGATCAACCGCTCACGGTCCTCGGCGCTGACTGCGCTGGTCACCCGGCGCTCACCCCCAAAGGTCGGCGAGATGTTCCTCACTTCCACCTGTTCCGCCAGGGGACCAACGAGTGTGTTGATCATGCCCGCCGGGACGTTGCCGGTGTCTCCGGCGGCTTCTTCGACCGCTTCAATCGGGACTTCGATTTGCAGCCCCTGTCCGGCGGGAACCTGTGCCTCGACCATTGTGCGGAAAAGGATGGGAGCGCCCGCCCCTGTGCTGACAAATGCGCCGACGGGAATTGCAACCTCTGCGTCTGTCTTGTTAATGAAGATTACTGCTCCCGTCGCGCGAGACGCCCCAAGCTGCTGAACCCCCGTCGTCGCAATCGCCGCGCGTTCCTCGACCTGGGCGCGAACGACCAGCGCGGGGATGACTCCGGTCTCGACATCGACTCGCACCAGTTCGGAATTGGGCACTGCGCGGACACTGGCTTCGACTTCAAGGGTTTGCCGCAAGGGCACAATCGTTACTGTGGCGCTGGGCAGCGCTGCATAGGCGGCTATTCCGGTGAGGAGCAGGAAGATGAGAATCATCGCCAGCCGCGTGATCAGGCGTATGCGCTTCTGAACCGGCGTCAGTTCTTCGGCGCGAAGCCGGCTGGCGACCTCGCTCAGCTCATCCGGTTCGGGGTCCTCTTTCGGCTTGTGAAAGCGGTTGGTAAAGACCTTGGCACGCCCGCGCTTCCACTTTTGCTTTTCGCTGCCGCCGATGGTCTCAAACGTGCTGATGTTGAGTTCGCGCGCGCTGCGAATGACATCGTCGTCGTGCGTGACAAGCGCCAGTTTGATCGCCAGGCGCATGGCTTCCCGCTGCACGAGGACGAGATCGAGTTTGCGGGTGAGGGCGGTGCCCCGCTCGGGCCAGATCAGCAGCACTCGCTGCCCGCGCAAGAACGTCAGCCGATCCCGAACGGAAGCGGCATCTTCATTCGGTTCCAGCTGGACGTATTCGGGCTTAGGTGGCATCGGTCCTCACGACCTCAGTCTGACAGAACGCAGCAGTCGCGGGCGCAGCGCGCCGCGTCCCGAACCTAGACGAAAGTGCTAAAGCAGCTGGCGCGCCAAGGCGAGCGCATCGGGAAGCTTACCGGCATTGCGCCCGCCCGCCTGCGCCATATTCGGACGTCCACCGCCGCCGCCTTCGACGACGGCTGCAATCTGTTTGACGAGATTGCCGGCGTGGACGCCTTGTTTGGTCAGATCATCGGTGACGGTGACGAACAACTGCGGTTTACCGTCGATGATGCTGCCCAGCACCATGACGCCGCTTCTGACCGCTCCTCGGAACCAATCCGACATTTCGCGCAGCATGTCGAGCGGAACATCACTGATCTGAGCGATGAGTACCTGTTTTCCATTGATGGTCTCGATACTGCCCAGCAGCGCCTGGAAGTGCTGTCGGGTCAGCTCACGCTGCAGCGCTGCGATCTGCTTCCTCGCGCCGCTCAGTTCATCCTGGAGGGCGCTGAGACGGGCACTGATCTGTTCTGGTTGGGCGCTTAACTGCGCAGAAATCTGATTCAGTGTTCCGACCTGCTGCTGCACATAATTCACCGCTGCATGTCCGGTCAGTGCTTCGACGCGGCGGATACCGGCGCTGACGCTGCCCTCGTTAACGAAGACAAACGATCCGATTTCGGAAGTTGATTTGACATGGCATCCGCCGCAGAGTTCATAGCTGTAGCGTTCGCCGCTGCCGGAGATGGTGACGGTACGCACCCGCTCACCATACTTCTCGCCAAAGAGCGCCATAGCGCCTTCTGCTTTCGCCTCGCTGAGCGATTTCTCGTTGGTGAGGACGGGATAGTTGCGCAGGATGTACGCATTGATCTCCGCCTCAATTGAGCGAAGCTGGTCCGATGTCACCTTGGAGTCGTGGGCAAAGTCGAAGCGAAGACGGTCTGGGGCGACCAGCGAACCGCGCTGCTGAACATGCGTGCCGAGGTGACGACGGAGTGCGGCGTGCAGCAGATGCGTGCCGGTGTGGTTGCGCGTGATGTCGCCTCTGCGCGAAGCATCGACCTCGACATGCGCGGCTGCGCCGGCGCGGGGGGAACCTTCGATCACTTCGCCGATATGTACGACTAGACCGCCGACCGGGCGGCGCATGTCTTCAATCTCGATGCGCCAGCCTTCGCCGCTCAGGACGCCGGTGTCGCTGACCTGACCGCCCGCCTCGACGTAAAAATTGGTTTGTGGCAGGATAACTTCGACTTTTTCACCCGCCATGACCGAGTCGACGGTTCGTCCGTTCTGTAGGAGCGCCAGGATCGTCGTGTCGAACGGCGTCGGATCGTAGGGTTCGTAAGCCACGCCGCTGCCCGGCAGTGCGCCCGACGTTTTCAGGTCTGCCAGGAGGGCATTGTAGCTCTCGCCCAGGTCGATCTCGCCCATCGCTTTGCCGCCGCCGCTGACCAGAGCGTGTTCCTGCTCGGCAGTCTGGAAGCCGGAGACATCGACCGAGAAACCGCGCTCTTCCACGATGTCCTTGGTCACCTGTATTGGCAGACCGAGGGTTGCTTTGAGGTAGAAGGCGATTTCACCCGATAATTCGCCGCCGGCGGGCAGCCTGTCAAGTTCGGCTTCGAGTTCGGTGATGCCGCGATCCATCGTCCGGCGAAAACGTTCCTCTTCCTGAGTGATCACCTGCTTGATGCGCGACGCCTTGTCATGCAGATCGGCATAGTGTCCGCCCATGACAGCGATAACGGCATCGGCGACATGCGCCAGGAAAGGTTCCTGGAAGCCAAGCTTTTCGCCGAAGCGCGCCGCACGCCGGATGACCAGGCGGCATACGGAGTCTCGCCCTTTAGCGCCGGGCAGCACGCCGTCGGCGATGAGGAATACCGCCGCGCGAATGTGGTCGGCGATCACGCGATAAGGGACGATATTGGCGTTTCGCTGCTCGTTGGTATGCCCGGTCAGCTGCTGCGTCGCCGCGAAGATCGGCAGGAAGAGGTCGGTCTCGTAGTTGCTGGTGACGCCGTTCACCACCGACAGGATGCGTTCCAGACCCATGCCGGTGTCAACACCTGGAGCAGGCAGGGGTGAGTCATGGACCCCCGTGTGAGTCGGGTCCGGCTGGGTACGGTTGAACTGCATGAAGACGAGGTTCCACAACTCCAGGAAACGGTCATCCTCCGCCTGCATCAGCGCGATGATGCTGTCCACGCCCAGGTCAGGCGTCTTGTCCCAGTGAATTTCGCTCGTCGGACCACAGGGACCGGTCTCCGCCATCTGCCAGAAGTTGGTCTTGGGACCCATTCGCGCCACGCGCTTGGGATCGACGCCGATGTCGTTGACCCAGATATCATAGGCTTCGTCATCGTCACGATAGACCGTGAAGGCGAGGCGATCTTTCGGGAGTTTGTAAACCTCGGTCAGCACGGCATAGGCATAGCGGATGGCGTCGCGCTTGAAGTAGTCGCCGAAGCTGAAATTACCCAGCATTTCAAAGAAGGTATGGTGACGTGGAGAGGGTCCGACGTTTTCCAGATCAGAGTGTTTTCCCGCCACGCGCATACATTTCTGACTGGTGGTAGCACGTCTGTAATCACGCTTATCAAGCCCAAGAAAGACATCCTTGAACTGCACCATACCGGCATTGGTGAAGAGCAGCGTCGGATCATTGGAAGGAACCAGTGACGACGACGAGACAACGTTGTGACCCATCTCTGCAAAAAAATCGAGAAATGCCTGCCGCGCTTCCGCGCTGGTCATCGGCTTCATAGCGTGCGCTCCGATGCGATACTTCCTGATGGTGTCATAATAACCGCCGGAGATTATAGTTCCCCCAGCGGAGATTGTGTAGAAGCCGTTTTTCCGCATGGAGTTCGCCGGTATAATCCACCCAGCGCGGCTTGCCAGGCGTAACGGCTGATGACAGAGCAGATCGAAGTGGAGCTGACCGGCATGGTCTACGGCGGGTATGCCATCGGCAGAGCCGACGGACGTACGCTGTTCGTCACCGGCGGGCTGCCCGGTGAACGGGTTTCCGCTCGCATCACGCGCGATCAGGTACGCTACGCCTTCGCTGTTGTCGAGCAGGTGATCGTGCCATCGCCGCAGCGTATCACCCCGCGCTGCGTGCATTTCCGCGCGAAGGCGTGTGGCGGATGCCAATGGCAGCATCTCGACTATGAAGCGCAATTGGCTTACAAGACCGAAATTGTGGGTGAGCAGTTTCGCCGCATCGGAAAGTTCACGAATGCGCCGATTCTTCCGATTCTCGCCAGCCCGGACCCCTGGTTCTATCGAACGCACGTGACATTTCAGGTTGAGCCGGTAAGCGGACGGCTCGGCTTCGTTGCACCAGACGACCGCACTCTCATCCCTATCGACGAATGCCATATCCTACGCCCTGAGCTGATGGAGATGCGGCAGGCTCTGGACAGCGGGGCGGGCATTCGCCAGCCGGGACACCGCCGCCTTCGCTGTATGGTCGGTTCAGATGGAAGCGAGCGGGTCTCCGTCTCCTTTCGACCGGACGAAGCAGACGAGGATGCGTCGGCGAACATGCCGGGCGGGTCAGTGACCTTCGCAATCAAAGATCAGACCTTTCGAGTTGGCGCTGGCAGTTTCTTTCAGGTGAATCTGCTACAGGCGGAACACCTGGTCGATCTCGTCCTGGAACATCTTCGTCTGAGCGGGCATGAGCGCGTACTCGATCTGTACTCCGGGGTAGGGCTGTTCACCGCTTTTCTGGCGAAGCGTGCGGCGCAGGTCAGCGCCATAGAATCGTCGCCAGGCGCAGTCGCCGATGCGCGCGTCAATCTGGCGCGGTTTCCAAAGGTGGAGGTCCGAGAAGGCTTGGTCGAGGTGGTTTTGCCTCGCTTCAGCGGGCGTTTCGACTCGGCAGTGATCGACCCGCCGCGCGCCGGGATGCAGCGAAAGGCGCTGGAGGCACTTGTCGCCAAACGACCCCGCCGAATCGCCTACGTCTCCTGCGATCCGACGACCCTGGCGCGCGACGCGCGGCGGTTGGTCGATGCCGGCTACACGCTGGCGCATGTTCGACCCTTGGATATGTTCCCACAGACGTATCATATCGAGTGTGTGGCAGGGTTTGAACGGAGGGCAGCGGCGTGACTTCAACGCGTGAAGTTCGCCCATGTTGCGCGGGCAGATCGGACGGCGGTATATTTTCGCTGCTGCGATTTGAGTGTCACGGAATTATCCTGAGCTGTGAATCCGTAAACCGAGAGCCAACATGCTGACCCCTGAACTACGCACATTTCTACAAGCGCCGCTCATCGCCCGCCTCAGTGTCATCGACTCCAATGGCTATCCTCATACGGTGCCGCTGTGGTTTGACGTGGACGGCAATGACATTGTGATCATCAGCGACCGCAAAACTCGCAAGGTCGATTACATCAAGGCGAACTCCAAGGCGTCGGTCTGCATCGGTGGTGGAGAAACCGCCGAGAATACCGTTGGTCCTGGTTATCTCTTCAAAGGAGAATGCCTGATCGAAGAAGACCCCGGCTTTGCCTGGCTGCGGCGGATGACCCTGCGCTATGAACAGGGTGAGCAGGCGGAAAAGGACATTGAGCTGTGGCGTACGACGCTGGACATGATGGTCATCCGTTTCAAGATTGCCAAGATCAGCAAGGTGTTCTAGACGACAACCCTCGCTGAAACGGGTTCACGTGCCGGACCGGTATCAGGGTTCAAACTTCATAAAATGCGTACCATAATGGGTCCGCAGCCTGCATGGTCTGATATACTATCGCTATTCGCGCGATACTTGAACGAGTGAACCCTCATGGCAACGATTGATGAACAAGTCGAAATCCTCATGTCCGGGGTCGAATATGGCGATCCGCAGACCAAGGTCACTATGGCGCGGGAACTTCGCGAGCGCCTGATCGAGGCAGAAAAACAGGGACGCCCACTCCGCGTATACTGCGGCTATGATCCGCGCACGTCGGACCTGCATCTGGGTCACACGATCACCATGCGCAAGCTGCGCCAGTTCCAGGAATTCGGGCATGACGTGACGTTCCTGATTGGGACTTTCACCAGCCTGATCGGCGATCCGTCTGACAAAGAGAAGGCGCGCGATCAGCTCACCCGCGAGCAGGTCGAGGAGAACGCGCAGACCTACGCGCAGCAGGCGTTCAAGATTCTTGACCCGAACTTGACGCGAATCCGCCACAACGACGAGTGGCTGTCTACGCTCGACTTCGCCGATATCATTCGCCTGGCGTCGAACTTCACGGTTCAGCAGTTCCTGGTGCGCGAAAACTTCAGCAAGCGCATGGACAGCGGCATGCCGATCTATCTGCATGAGTTCTTCTATGCGCTGATGCAGGCGTATGACGCCGTCGCTCAGGAGGCGGATGTGCAGGTCGGCGGACAGGATCAGTTGTTCAACATCGTCGTCGCCGGGCGCAAGCTGCAAGAGGCGCTGGGGCAGAAGCCGCAGATCGCCATCATCATGGGCGAGAGCCTGCCTGGCACGGACGGTTCCTCCAAGATGAGCAAGAGCATGGGCAATCATATCCCGCTGCTCGCTGAGCCTTGGGATATGTATGGCAAAGTGATGAGCCTGCCGGACCAGGCGATGCCGATCTTCTACAAGCTGATTCTGGGTTGGTCCGGGGCGAAGCTGGAAGAACTTCAGAGAGGATTATCCTGCGGAACGCTGCACCCGAACGAGACTAAGATGCAGCTGGCGCGGGAGATCGTCGCCATCTTCCACAGCCCGGCAGATGCCGAGGCTGCCCAGAGGCGCTGGGATGAGGTCTTCCGCAGTGGGGGCGGCATTCCGGAGGACATCCCTGAAACTGTGCTGACTGCTGAGGAGAAGATTGTCGATGTGCTGCGTCGGCTGAATATGGTCGGCAGCGGCAGCGAGGCGCGCCGGCTGATCGAGCAGAATGGTGTGCGCGCCAACGGGGAGCCGGTGACGGACGCTCATGCGATGATCAAGCCGGATGCCCTGCCGGTTGTGCTTCAGGTTGGTAAGCGGAAGTTTGTCCGCCTTGTAGCGGGCTAACGGAAGAGCAGCAGGAATGCCGCAATCGTCAGGACGACGAGCAGGATGCGTTCGAACCATTGGCGGTCGATGCGCATGACGACGTAGCGCCCGATGAAGACCCCGACCGGGATCAGCGGCAGGGCGGCGGCGAGTGTTGTTAGGCGCTCCCAGCTCAGCAGCCCGGCGTAGATATAGCCGGGAAGCTTGAGGACGTTCAGCAGCAGGAAATACAGCGTCGTTGTGCCCACAAACGAGCGCGGCGGGATGTCCTGGAGCAGCATGTAGGTTGTGAACGGAATGCCGCCGCTATTCGCTAGTGCCGAAGCCAGACCGGAAGCTAAGCCCGCCAGCAGACCGTGCCATTGGCGCGGGTGATAGTTTGCGGCGAGCAGCCGGCTGCCGAGAAGCTTATAGATGACGAACGCCAGCGTGAAAAGTCCAAGGACGATCTTCAGGACGCGGTTATCCAGGTTGACCAGGAGCAGCGTGCCAACGGCGATACCGATCAGCGCGGGTGGCAGCAGAAGGATGATGTAACGGCGCTCCCATCGCTTCCAATAGGCGACAAGCGCGAAAAGATCGCCGACGATGAGCAGTGGCAGCACCAGGCTGACGGCTTCCGAAACGGGAAAGGCGATGGTGAGCATCGGCGCGATAATAGCACCGAGGGGGGCACCCAAGCCGCCCTTCGACAGCCCGATAATCAACCCTGCGAGGGCGACGATGACGACGAAATCCATAGCTGCTCTGCCTTGGTTGGGAGATTCGGCAGGATTTTAGCACATCCTCCCGCACGATGAGCCGAGTTGGACTGGAATGGTCATGAGTCAGTACGGCGATTTACGCGATAGCCCGCTGCCCTACGCGATCTGGGGGCAGGAGTTCATCGATTCAGAAGCCCGTCAGCAGATGGATAACGCGATGCGCCTGCCGGTGAGCGTTGCCGGCGCGTTGATGCCCGATGCGCATGTTGGCTATGGGCTGCCCATCGGCGGTGTCCTCGCGGTCGAAGGCGCTGTGATTCCGTACGCGGTTGGTGTGGATATCGCCTGTCGGATGCGGCTCAGCCTGTATAAAGAGTCGCCCATCCTGATCAACCAGAAGATCGGACAGTTCCGAAAGGCGCTGATGGAGCAAACGCGCTTCGGCGCGGGCAAGAAGTGGGCGCGCCATGAGCGCGTTGACCACGCTGTGCTGGAAGACCCGGACTGGGACAGCACGCGCTTTCTTCGGTCGCTGCATCAGACCGCTGTCGAACAGCTGGGGACGAGCGGAGGCGGCAATCACTTCGTGGAATGGGGCGCATTTCGGCTGGAAGCAGATCAGCCCGATTTGGGGTTGAAGCACGGGGAATATCTGGCGCTGCTCTCGCACAGTGGATCGCGCGGGGTTGGCTACCAGATCGCCAGCACCTACAGCAAACAGGCGATGCTGCTGCACCAGGAACTCGACAAAGCCGTTCGCCATCTTGCCTGGCTGTCGCTGGAGGCCCACATCGGACAGGAATACTGGATTGCCATGAACCTGGCGGGACGCTTCGCCGCCGCGAACCATGAGGTGATCCACCAGCGGGTGGCGAAAGCCGTCGGACTGAAACCGATCCTCAGCATTGAAAATCACCATAACTTTGCCTGGAAGGAACGTCTCCCAGCGCCTCCAGGGTATCAGCAGGGCGAACGAGAGGTCATCGTTCATCGCAAAGGGGCGACCCCGGCGGGAAAAGATATCCTGGGCATCATCCCCGGCTCAATGGGCGATCCGGGGTATCTGGTGCGGGGACGCGGGCTGATCGAGGCGCTGAACTCCGCCTCGCACGGGGCGGGGCGGGCGATGAGCCGGCGTCAGGCGGCGGAGACGATCACTAAGACGGAGCGAGATCGCTACTTGCAGGATCGCGGAGTCACGCTGCTGGGCGGCGGCTTGGACGAAGCGCCGCAGGCGTATAAGCCAATCGAGCAGGTGATGGCTGCGCAGCGCGAGCTGGTCGATCGGCTGGGGCAGTTTCGTCCAGTGCTGGTGCGGATGACCCACGAGGCGGGTGACGACTAGCGGCTATCGGGCATCACGATATGTGAATGGAGACAGGTTTATGACCCCTGAGTACAGCATCGACGAGTTGATCAGCGTTTGTATCTCGCGACAGGTGGAAGACGGTGAGGTGCTGGCGCAGGGTATCAATACGCCGCTGGTCATGGCAGGTTTCATTCTGGCGCAGATGACTCACGCGCCAAATGCCCGTTTTGCATCCGCGATCGGTCAGAGCATCTGCCGTGAGCCGGCGGTGCTGGGCGTCGGGCGCATCGAGGATCTGTGGCTGGGTAAGGGACTGATCCACCTTGGATTCGTCAACGCTGCCGCCGATCTGCTTCCGCAGTTCAACCCGAAAGAATTCTTTCGCCCGGCGCAGGTG
The DNA here is from genome assembly GCA_013360465.1 of Anaerolineae bacterium. Taxonomy (GTDB): domain Bacteria; phylum Chloroflexota; class Anaerolineae; order Aggregatilineales; family Phototrophicaceae; genus Flexifilum. The sequence continues at coordinate 175,715 of JABWBO010000001.1, forward strand.
GATGCCGCCGGCAACTTCAACAATATTGCTTTCGGCAAGGACTATGCCAAACCCAGGATGCGCCTTCCAGGCTCCGGCGGTATTCCAGATGTTTCCGTTACTTCTGAACACATCTACCTGTACGTGCCGCGTCATTCGCGGGTGACCTTCGTCACCAAACTCGATTTTCTGAGCGGTATGGGACACTCGCAGACGCGAAGACGCGGTAAGGGACCCCTCTATCTAGTCAGCGACCTGGGGGAGTTCGATTGGTATGATGGACAGATGCGCCTTATTCGCATCCATGAAGACGTGACCGTCGAAGATGTGCGCAAAAAGACCGGCTTTGAACTGGCGGTCGCGTCAGATTGTCAGATTACTCCGCCGCCGAGCAGCGAAGAACTACGGCTGCTGCGCGAGATCATCGATCCGCTAGGGGTGCGCAAGCTGGAAACGCTGGGAGGTTCGGCACGCCGCGATCTGCTGCGGGGAATCCTGGAAAGAGAGGGGGCGTACGAACCCGGCTAGCGGCTGACGGACCACATGCCGATGTTCTCGAAGCGGCTGGCGGGGGTACTCAGATAACCGAGCTGGATCCCGCTCACACGTGTAGACAGCGCATAGGTAAAAAGCGGATTGTAGATCGGCAGCGCGATGGCGCGGTCGATGAATTCACGCTGGAACGCATAGTATTCCGGGATGCGGTTGATGTTGTAGGACTCGCGGCGGGCGCGCTCTAGAATCTCGCTGATGCGCCGGTCGCTGACGCCCCCGTAGTTTGCCCCGTCGGGATACTGACCCTCATGCCAGAAGGAATAGACATCGGGATCGCCGCTGCCGCTGAAGCCGATTTCGACGAGGGCGGCATCAAAATCGCTTTCGCGCAGTCGTGCTTCGTACAGATCGATCTCCGCCGCCTCCACCCGAACTTCGACCCCCAACTGCGCCCACTGCGTAGCGATCTCATTTGCCAGCGTGACCAGTGATGGCGTATTTGGCGTCAGGATCGTGAAGGAGAACAATGCGGTGGAGGCGGCAGGCGTTGGCGCACCTTCTGTCGACTCGGTCTGATCGTTGTCTGTGCCGTTGAGTCTGTCCAGACGCTCGGCAGCGGTGATCAGCATACTGCGCGCCGCCCCTGGATCATAGGTGGGCAGCGCCGCGCTGGGCAGATGTGCCCAGCCCCCAGGGATCAGAGGACTATCCGCCTTTACCGCCAGATTGGGCAGTCCTCGCTCGACCGCGCCGGAGCGATCCAATCCAGTTTCTAATGCCAGACGGACCCGCTGTTCGCGGAAAAATGTAGTCGATTCGCGCACCCAGTTATAGACAATCATGCCGACTGTCGGTTCCAGCCCGTTGACCAGCGTGACGTTCTGCGTCAGCGCCAGGTCGAAAAGTGCGCGGCGTTCTTCGCGGTCTCGTGATGCCAGCCCGTCAACTTCTCCTGCCGCCAGAGCAGTCAGCGCGGCTGAGAAGTCGCTGTAGAGCAGGAAGGTGAGTCTTTGAACGGCGAAGGGCATTGACTGGTTTTCACGGCGCTGCCGAAAGACGGGTGCGGCGGCAAGCTCGACGACGCGCGCCTGACTTTCATCCGGTGCTGCGATGCGCATCAACTGGTAGGGACCGGTGCCGATTGGCGTCAGGTTAAAAAGGTGAGAAGCGAGCTGCACGGCGTCCGTGCCTTCCAGCGCGTGTGCCGGCAGGATGCCGATGGTCAGACGGTCGAGGAACGCGCCGAGCGGCTGTGCCAAGCGAAAGCGCACCAGGTAGTCGCCAAGCTGCTCGGTCTCTACGGTTCGCCAGAAGGCGCCAAGTTCGGGCGCGCCCGGAAAACGCGGATCGCGCAGGAGACTCATGGTGTAGATGACATCCGCCGCGGTGAACGGCATACCATCATGCCAGAGTACGTCCTGGCGCAGATAGACGATGTACTCCAGACCATCGGTGGAGATCGCCCACCGTTCGGCGAGCGCCGGGACCGGCTCGCCATAGACGTTGGTGCGTGTCAGCCCTTCGAAGATCAGGGTGCTGATGTCGCGGTCAACCGGGTTCAGCGCTGCAAAGAGCGGATTGAGGCGCTGAATTGCGCCGACAAGCGCTTCACGATATACGGCGTTCTGCGCCGCATCTGAAGAGGCGGCATCATCCGTTGTGGAAGTCTGATCCGACGGAGCTGCATCACCTGCTGCGACGACGGCGGTCGTCGTCGCGCTGGGTTGAGCAGTTGGGAGGTTTTCGGCAGACGATGGGATCGGCATGGGCGATACAGGCTGTTCACTCAGCCTGAAGGCGAGGACCACAGCGAACAGACTCGCCGCCAGTACGAACGCCAGAATCTGCCAGCGAATTCCACGCAGCATATCAAAATCCTCGACCCGGTGTCGCGAGCGGGAAGTGCAACGCGGAGGAGGGAGTTAACCGACGACTGAGACGGCGAGAATGCAGATGGCGATGAAGACGACAGCCAGTCCAATCGTGATCTGGTAGAGCGTTTTTTCCAAGCCCCGGCGTGTTCGCGTGATGCCGCCCGTCTCACCGCTGCCGCCGAGCAGATCGCCCAAGCCACTGCCCTTGACCTGAAGCAGCACCATGACGATCAACGCAAGAGAGACGATGATAGCGACGATTTGGAGAGCGAGCTGCATAGACGGAACTCCTGATGATCACAATCGTCGGAATTCTAGCATGGGTAAGAGCGCCTGCATAGATGCGGCGCGAAGGGGCAGCCCACAACAGGCTGCCCGATGCCTGGCATCAAGCCGGGATCAGCGTCCTTTAGCGCGCTCGCCGGTCTGGAGCAGCAGCCAGCTCACCGCTTCAGCGATCTGCGGATCGTTCGGATCGTCATACGTTTCTGGCGTCCACTCGACCACGATGTCGGGGACGATGCCCTCTTCGTGAATCCAGCGCCCGTCCGGTGTCAGCCAGCGCGCTACAGTCAGCCGCAGCCCGCCCTGGTTATTCAGCGTATACCACTGCTGCACTGTGCCCTTACCCAGCGTAGTCTCGCCGATAATGGTGGCGACGCCGGTATCCTGCATTGCGCCGGCGACAAGTTCGGACGCGCTGGCGCTCGCTTCATTGACGAGGATGGCGACAGGGACGAAGATGTGAGCGAAAGAACCATCAGATTGAAATGCCTGTTCGCTGCCGTCACCGAAAACTTCTGTCACGATTGTGCCGGAGGGTATAAAGGCACTGCCCACCTCAATCGCCGAAGAGAGCAGTCCACCCGGATTATCGCGCAGATCGAGGATCAGCCCGGCGCGGTCGTTGACTTCCAGCGCTTCGAAGGCGGCGTCCAGTTCAGGACGCGACTGTTCGTTGAACTGATTCAGGCGGACATAGGCGATGTCATCTTCCAGCAGGCGCGATTCGACGGTTGGCACAACGATGCGGGCGCGCGTGATGTTGAAATCGATCATCTCTGCGCCCCGCCGCATGGTGATGGCGACATCGGTCCCTTCCGGTCCGCGCACCAGATTCGCCAGCTCGCCCTGGTTCATCTGGGTGACATCGATGCCGTCCACAGCCGCGAAGATGTCGCCCCGAAGGATGCCGGAACCCTGCGCCGGAGCGCCATTGAGGATGCCGACGACCTCGATTTCGCCGGTGTCCTCGATGGTGCGGATGACGACGCCGATGCCTTCAAACTCGCCGGCGAGATCGCTGTTGAGCAGATCGAACTCTTCCGAGGTCATGTAGCCGCTGAACGGATCGTCCAGAGCATTGACCATGCCTGTCGCCGCTCCCTCGACGAGCGTTTCCAGCTCAACATCTTCGATGTACTGTTCCTGAATATAGTCGAAGACCTGCCAGAACGGCGAGAACGCTGCCTCGACTTCTTCGGCTGATGCGCGCGACCCCTGCGCATAACTCACGGTCTGGTGGGTTCCCACGCCATAGCCGATGAAGAAAACGAGGACGAGCGCTGCCACAGCAGGGATGCCGCGCAAACGACCTGAGAGGTTGGTCGCAGGGTTCATAATCTGATTTCGCTCCGGTTACTGATCAGTCAATTCCATTATAGGGCATCAGACCGGCACGGCGCATAAATGGGTCATGAGTCGATTCGATAGACGATTTGCCCTTCGACCATCGTCAGGTGAACGTTCAAGTCGCCGGTCACAACCGTCAGATCGGCGTCCTTACCGACTTCCAGGCTGCCTTTTCGATCGGCGATTCCGAGCGCTCGCGCCGGGTTCAGGCTGGCGGTCTGCCACAGGGATTCAATGGGTTCGCCGGTGACTCCCATGAGCATGCGCAGCGCGCGATCCATCGTCAGGCAGCTGCCCGCCAGCGTCCCATCCGGCAGCCTCACTGCGCCATCCTTGAGGAGTACCTTACGTTCATCGAAGCTGTATTCGCCGTCGGGCATTCCGGCGGCGCGCACGGCGTCGCTGATCAGGATCAGGCGATCCGGCTTCTTGCACATCCAGACGATGCGCATCGCCAGAGGGTGTACGTGTACACCATCGGCGATCAGCTCGCAGCGGATTTCCGGCAGCGCCAGCACCGCACCGACGACTCCCGGTTCGCGGTGGTGCAAGGGGGTCTGCGCGTTGAAGGTGTGGGTGGACTGCGTCGCGCCGCGCGCCGCAGCGCGGACAACATCGGCGGCGGTCGCCGATGTATGGGCAATGGATACCGTTATGCCGCGACGGACGCACTCGTCGAGCAGCCACTCATTCTGGGCGATCTCCGGTGCGACATCGACCATACGCAGGACTCCAAGGTCGAGAAATGCCAGCGCTTCGTCCGGCGCGGCGGTGCGGATATATTCCGGGTTCTGCGCGCCGCATTTTTCGACGTTGAGATAGGGTCCTTCGAGGCGTGCGCCAAGCAGTCGCGCCCCCTTCACCGGTCGCTTCACACAAGCGCGGACGTTCTCCAATGCCCCTGTCAGCGCCTCGCGCGGGTTGGTCAGGGTGGTCGCCAGAAATCCGGTGACACCGTGCTGTGCGCTGAAGACCGCCATACCTTCGAGGGCTTCAGGCGTCGCATCCATGACATCGTGACCGGCTGCGCCGTGAAAATGCACGTCGATGAAGCCGGGCAGTACCGTCATCCCCTGGGCATCGATGATCTGGGTGTCGGATGTCACCTGGGGTTCACCCATCCCAAGGGCGCTGATGATCCCGTTTCGTATGGACATCCAGCGCATCTCACCGGCAGGGGTGATGATCCGCGCATTTGTGATCAGCATGAACGTTCATCCTGGTTACAATCAAGTCACCGCGCGGATTGTAGCGCGGGGCACAAGCCGGACGCCAGTTCGTGTATCATGATGGATACGAATGCGGCGCTCTGGCAAAGAGGTGCAGATCAACGATGATACGTCGACGGGCTGAGTGGATGTCTCTCGCAGCAGCGGCAGGGCAGGTCAAAGACGGGCAGACGATAGCGCTCGGCGGGATGACTGTCTATCGCCGCCCGGTGTCCTTTATCAGGGCGCTGCTTCGTCGAGACCTCCGTCCGAAGAACCTGACTCTGCTGTGCTTCACGGCGGGATTCGAATCCGATCTCCTGGTTGGAGCGGGCTGCGTCGAGACGGTGCGCAGTGTCTACTTCGGCTTGGAGACGTTCGGATTTGCACCGATGTTCACCGAATGGACGAACGCCGGAAAACTGCGGGTTATGGAAGAGACCGAAGCCAGCTTTGCCGCCGGGCTGCGCGCGGGAATGGCGGGAGTCGGCTTCATGCCTTCAACCGCCTGGATCGGGACGGACCTCCCCAGGCTGCGCCCGGATGTGAAGACGGTCATCGATCCGTACTCCGGCGAGGAGTTGATGGCATTCCCCGCCATGAGCTGCGATGTCGCAGTCCTGCACGCCTTAGAAGGAGATCGTTATGGCGCGGTCAAGCTGAACAATAACCTAGGCGTCGATTTTGAGCTTGCCTGCGTCGCAAAAACGGTGATCGTCACGGTTGAGCGCATCGTCGAGCGAGTCGAGCGCAGCACCGACGGCGTGCTTCTGCCGGAACCCGGCGCGACCATCCTGGTTCATGCGCCGCGCGGCGCACACCCGACCTCGTGTTATCCGGATTATCCGATCGCCGGGGCAGAACTGCTGCGCTATATCGATGCCTGCAATGCAGGCGTATTCGATGATTACCTCGCGTCGTTTATCGCGGCATTCCCAGCGGGATGACAGCATCCGGCTCGATGTATATGCTGACTTCTGCCCCCGCCTGAGGCGGAGCCGCGTTGTAAGATGACAGTTCAAGCCAGAGCGACGCGCTGCTGTCGAGCATCACCCGCACCAGATAGGCGCTGCCGGCATAAGTCACATCGCCGATCTTTGCCGGTAGTATATATCCACCCTGGCGCGGCGAATCCACCAGGCGTATGCCGCCAGGATGGATCAGGATCGCACCTGGACTGTTCGTCACCGTAAACTCGCCGACGATTGTCGCTGCCCGACCGTCACGCATGGAAAGCACCGGAAAAACGTTGCGCAGCCCGATGAACTGGGCGGCGAAGGCAGTCGCCGGACGGCGATAGAGATCCTGAGGTGCGGCGACCTGCTCGATTCGACCGGCGTTCATGACGGCGATGCGATCGGCTGTAGCGAATGCTTCATGACGATCATGCGTCACATAGATCGCCGTCAGTCCAATCTGCTTGATAATCCGGCGCAGATCCGCCATCAGACGCTGACGCAGGATGCCGTCCAGGGCGCCGAGTGGTTCGTCGAGCATGAGCAGCGACGGGCTGGGGGCGAGGCTGCGTGCCAGGGCTACCCGCTGCTTTTCACCCCCGGAGAGCGTCGCCGGGTCACGTCGTTCGTAGCCCATCAGTCCGATCAGTTCCAGAAGTTCCAGAACCCGTGTGCGCTGTACTGCAGCGGATACGCCGCGCATCTTTAAGCCGAAGGCGATGTTATCGGCGACGTTGAGATGAGGGAATAAGGTGTGGTCCTGAAACATCAATCCGAAGCCCCGCTGGTGAACGGGTTGATCGGTCACGGATGCGCTCCCCAGGTAGATGCCGCCTTCCTCCGGTGCTTCAAGCCCTGCGATGACGCGCAGGAGCGTTGTCTTGCCGCAGCCGCTCGGACCCAGGAGGCAGATGATCTCGCCAGAGTCGATCGCCAGATCAATGCCGCTGAGTACGATATGGACTCCGAAGCGTTTTGTCACGCCGCTGACATGCAGATATGCCTTTTCGCCGGTCTGCGCGTTCATCAGAAATCCCCAACACCGAAAGAACGTGCGCGCTCAATAAGGATGAACGCCAAGGCGCATACGCCCATGAGGATGACGCTCAGCGCGAGCGCCTGTCCATAATTCAGCGCGCCCGGCTGACCGAGGAGTCGGAAGATGACGACGGGGACTGTTGGCGTGTCGGGGCGAGCGATGAAGAGTGATGCGCCGAACTCGCCCATACTGACGGTGAAGGCGAAGACCGCGCCGACGATCAGTCCTCGCGCGATCAGCGGCAGCTCGACTCTGCGCCATAGAGACCAGCCATGCGCGCCCAGGACGCGGGCGGCATCTGGCAGATTTGGCGGGATGGCACGCAGCGTCGGTAGAACACTGCGAATCACGAAGGGAAGCGCGACCAGCGTGTGGGCAATTGGGATGAGCGCCGCGCTGCTGCGCAGGTTGAGCGGGGGTTCATCCAGAGCGATGATGAATCCGAACCCCAGAGTCACAGCACTGGTTGCGAGCGGCAGCATGAGCAGCGGATCGAGCCAGCGGACGAGTCTGCCGCGCCGCAATGCATAAGCCGCAGCGGTGCCGAGCAGCAGCCCCAGGAGCGTGGTGGCGATGGCGAAGCCGAGGGAATTGCTGATGGCGATCAAAGGCGGGGTGAAAAGTATCGACCCGCGCGGGTTGCTGCCCAGGGCGGAAAAATAGCGCAGGGTGAATCCTCCGCCCAGCGTGAAGGCTCGGACGATCAGCGCCACGAGAGGGGCGAACAGGAGCGCGAACATCACCAGCAGGCTTACAGCCAGCGCGGCGCGCTCCGCCGGATGCTGCGGGGTGCGCGCCTGTTGGGGTGAGCGTAGTTCGACGACCACCTGACGCTGAATCCCGGCGTAGACGATCATCAGGAGGTACATCAGCCCCAGCTGAATGATGGAGAGCGCCGCCGCCAGGGGCAGGTTGAATAGACTTGTCGCCTGGCGGTAGATCTCAACCTCCAGGGTAGCGAAACGAGGTCCGCCCAGGATGAGGACGACGCCGAAACTGGTGAAACAGAAGATGAAGACCAGCAGCGCTGCCCCCAGGATCGCCGGTCGGAGTATGGGAAGCCGCACATACCACCACAGCCGCCAGCCATGCGCGCCGAGCGTGCGTCCAGCCTCCTCGATCGACGGACTCTGGGATGCCCAGAAGCTGGCGATCAGGCGGAGCGCGACGGAGTAGTTGTAGAAGACATGAACGATCATGATGATCGCCAGTGTGCGTTCAAGGCGGATGGGCGGCTCGGCGAGACTGAGTGTACCCATGAGTGCCTCGTTGAGCAGTCCCGATTCTCCGATGAACTCCGAAAATGCCGCCGCGACCACCACCGTCGGCAGGACGAAAGGCAGGGTTGCCAGCGCCAACAGCAGACGCTTGCCGGCGAAATCGAAACGCGCAAATACATAAGCAGAAGGGAGCGCCAACGCCAGCGTCAACAGGGTCGAAAGCGCCGCCTGCGTCACAGTGAAACCGAACAGCCTCAGGTAGTAGGTTGAGTCGACAAGCGCGGCAGCGCCGCTCAAATCGATCTGCCCCTCTGGCGCAAGGCTCACGGCGAAGAGCGACAGGATGGGATAGACGTAGAATGCCGTCAGGAAAAGGAGGACTGGCAGCCCAAGCAGCGCCAACCCTCCCGATATACGGCGAAAATGTGCAATCAACGAAGCACCAATTCCGTCCATTCGGTGATCCAGCGATCTCGCCCCGCCGCGATCTCATCGAATGCCATGTTGACCGGTTCTTCGGGGATGACTGCATACTGCTGGAACACATTCGGCAGCGCAGCGTCCAGGCTCACCGGAAAGACGAACATCTGCAAGGGAAGGTCTTCCTGAAACGCGCTGCTGAGCATGAAGTCGATGAAGCGCTGAGCGCCTTCGACATTGGCAGCATTCGCCAGTACGCCCGCATATTCGATCTGACGGAAGCACATTCCCGCCGCCGTCAGCGCACCGGTTGGAGCCGCGCCCAGCGGAGGATCGGCAAAGAACACTTCCGCCGGCGGACTGCTGGCATAGCTCACCACCAGCGGACGGTCTCCGGCACTGCCGGCGCTGCCGTTGAACTGTCCGTAGTAGGCATCAGTCCAGTCGTCGGCGATCACCACCCCGTTGGCGACCAGGTCGCGCCAGAAATCGAGGTAAGTGTAGTCTCCATCCTCGCCAAAAACCGCGACCGTCGCCAACAAGAATGCCAAACCGGGTGACGAAGTCGCCGGGTTTTGGACGACCAGCATCTCGGCGTATTCCGGAAGCGCCAGATCGGCGAGCGATGTGGGAAGGGGAAGCCCACTGGCTTCGAAGGTGGAGACGTCGTAGTTCAGACAGACATCACCGAAATCGACCGGTACAACCGGGTTGTCAGGGACAGCGAACGATGAGTCGATTGACTCCAGCAGGGGCGACTCGTAGGGGGTGAAGAGATTCGCATCCAGCGCTCGCGAGAGGAAAGTGTTGTCGATCCCGTACAAGACGTCTCCCAGCGGGTTTTCACGGCTGAGAATAGACTGGTTGACCATCGTACCGGCGTCACCCAGGCGCAGGATCTCGACCGTTAAGCCGCTCTCCTGCTCGAACGTCGTCAGCACGCTTTCGCTGACATTAAAGCTGTCGTGGGTCACCAACCGGATGGTTGAGTCCTGCGCGTTGACAGGGACGAAAACGCTTCCGACAATGAGCAACACTAGAAGCAGCATGATGCGCACAGCACATCTCCCAGAATGAATGGACAGTTGTGCCATTGTGAGGGGATCAAAAAACCCCTGTACGGGGTGTGGTGGACGAATGTATCCATCAACTCCCTCCGCCGGCATGACCCGGATCAGGTAAAAGGGTCGGTGCGGCTCTACGCACCCTCTCAGCCCGCTTGACGCGGACTCCCCTGGACATATGGCAAGAAGAAGTGTACACGCATGCGAGGCGTACTTCAATAGGGTTTCCGTCTGATCGATTGGACTGGTTTTTGCTGTACAATGATCAGCGAAGCTGATTGAAAAACCGCCCTGATCAGGTTATCTTTTCCCGCTGAGTGACACGCCCATTCGTCTAGCGGAAGCACCCCTCGCATCATGGTGACGCATACGGTCGTCAGCATCAGGGAGTGTACGTCGCCTGCGCTTCTTCCGGCAATGAGTCCTGGAGTGGACAGCACTACGGCATGAAGCAATTTGTCCTGGATTATCTGGCAGCACAGTTCAGCCTCTCCGACCGCTTCGTGTGTCACCAGAGAGGAAGCGGGGACAACGATCTGTTGATCACGCTTGCTGATCACGCCAAGATCGCTATCTGCATCGTCAACCGTTCGATACGCCTTTCCGAGATTCGCCAACGCTACGAAGCGAATACGCGCAGACGAATTCATACGCTGTTCATCGTCGATGGTCGTATGGTGCCGGATCACGCCGATGAGGTGAACCCGCCTCAGTGGATGTCAGCGCTTCACACCCTGACGATGGGGCGTGTTTACGCCTATTGGTGTGATGGACGCGAGGTCACCATACGCCCGCTGCATATGGAATGGCGCTGGGGGGGCAGCCCTCGCGGCGTCGAGTATGGCGATTCCGTCGAAGTCCATTCGCTGCGTCCGGAACGGCTTCATGCCGCAACCCGCGATATCGACGGTGATTTTGCGGTGGCGGTGTTTGGCGAAGGCGCATTCTGGAAGCAGCGCTCAGAAGACGGCGAAGCGGCGTTCGACTACTCCTGGCGCAACTGGTCGTTTGGCGGTGCGCGCCACAGTACAGCCTCTGAAGATGGGAATGCCGGTTGGACGCCCTGGGAGGAGTTTCAGCGGCACTACGGATCGACCGGCAGCGATGAACGCTGGCAGCGATCAGAACAGTCTCCCCGCAGCCCGCGACCGAATCATAATACAGCACGGCACTATGCGATCCTGGGTGTGCCTTTGACGGCATCCATGGAGGAGGTCAAGCAGGCTTACCGGCGTATGGCGCGCGCTTATCACCCGGACCTTCACCCGGATGAAGTGGACGAATACACCGCCAAGATGGCAGAAGTCAACATGGCGTTCGAGGCGATCATGAACGCGCGGCGCTGATCATCGCGCGCAGACTCTCCGCCACAAGTGCCGGCGCTTCCATCGGAATGAAATGGGTATGCTGCGGCAGGTAGATATCCTGTCCGTGTGGCAGCCGCGCTGCTAAATCTGGCGTGGTGGGGGAAGCGCTGAAATTCGTGGGGCTGGCGTCCCCGGAAACGAGGGCGCGCATGACCGTCACCGGGATCTGCACGCGATCCAGCAGAGGATGGATGTTCGCCGCGAAGCCGTAAGTATAGATTGCGGCTTCAAAAGCCGGGTCACAGGCGAGAATGCAGCCCCCGCCTGCCGGGTTTGGCATCAACCCGTGTGTCACATAATCGCGCAGGACTGCCTGGTCCCAGCGGTCGAACGGGGGGCGCGTTCGAAAACGCTCGAACATTTCGTCTGGATTTGACCACTCCGCTCTTCGCTTTGCCGTGAAATGTTCCCCTTCGACGATGCCGGTGTAATATGCCTCAGGCAAGATGACCGGGTCGATGAGCAGGAGATGCTGGAAAGCCGAGGGGCGCGCTGCTGCCGCCGCCGTCAAAGCATGTCCGCCAATGGAATGACCGACTCCGAGCGCGCCTGACCACCCGAAGTGATCGATCAGGGCGACGACATCAGCGGCGAAAGTACTCCATTCCGGGGCGGCGGCGGATTTACCGCTTCGACCGTGTCCCCGTTGATCGACGGCGAAGCAGTGCGCATCGTCGAGGCGCTTGATGACCTGATCCCAGATTCGCCCATGGAAGCCGGTAGCATGCAGAAACAGCAGGGTTGGCTCTGATCCTTCCCACTCATACAGTGCCAGATCGACATCGGAGGCGCGTACCTGGAGCGATTTCACGCCTTTTCCTCTCTTGAGAATTGGTGTGTCCCGACTAATGGAGAAACGATTTAGAGTTGGCGCAATTCGTAGGGACGGCATTCTTGCCGTCCGCCGTATCGGACGCGATTAATCGCGCCCCTACATCCCGCCAGGTCTAAACCTATTCTCCATAAGTACCCCCGTGATCAGCGAACAACGGTGGGACATGACCTTATGTTCGGTAGCGCTATCCGCTATACTGACGCCCGACTTGGACAGACACACAGTGTAACTGAAATCAGGGAAAAATGACCAACATACCTATGAGAGCCGCCGTGATCGGAGCGGGCTGGGCGGGTGAACAGCATCTCCTTTCCTACGAGCAGCTGGGGCTTGAAGTCGTCGCCATCTCTGATGCCGTTTCTGCGGCGCGCGCGCGGGTCGCTGCTAAGCACGGCGTCGCTGACCAATACGCGGACTACCGGGAACTTCTGGCGCGCGACGACATCGATGTGATCAGTGTCGCAACGCCGAACTACCTTCACGCCCCTATGACCATTGCCGCACTGGATTCGGGTAAACATGTGATGTGCGAGAAACCGCTGGCGCGCACGGCTGTTGAGGCGAAAACGATGGTTGACGCCGCAGAACGCAACAATCGCGCGCTAATGGTCGCATTCAACCACCGTCAGCGCGGTGATGTGCGGTTGCTGCGCCGACACATCGAAGAAGGTGGACTGGGGACAATCTACCATGCCAAGTCGTATTGGCTGCGCCGTGATGGTATCCCAGGCTTGGGGGGCTGGTTCACATCAAAGGAACAGGCAGGCGGTGGACCTTTCATCGACCTTGGTGTGCATATGCTTGATATGGCAATGCACCTGCTAGGCGAACCGCGCGTGATCTCGGCGAGTGCTGCCGCCTATGCGGAGTTTGGTGCGCGCGGACGGGGGAGCCGCGGTGACGCAGTCGCCGGATCGAAAACCGGCATGGATGTCGAGGACTTTGCGACGGCGTTTCTTCGCCTAGACGGCGGCGTGACGCTTAACCTTGATGCGAGCTGGGCGATGTACCGCGAAGTCAATGACCTGTTCGGTGTACGCCTGTATGGGACGGAGGGCGGCGCGGCGATCAACGTCGTCAACTATACCAGCGACGACACCCTGACGATCTATCGCGATGTCGCGGGATCGCCCGCCGAGATTCACCCGAAATGTCCGCCCAGCCTGGGACATTTCGGCGTAGTCAGCCGCTTCGTAGACGTCGTCAGGTCGGGGGACTGGGCGGATCATCGCGGACGTGATGGATTTGACCGGTCTGTCGTCCTCGATGCCTGCTATCGATCGGCTGAGGAAGGGCGAGAAGTGCAGATCGCCGAGATCCTTTCATCGCTTGAGTACTAACAGCAGGACAAAGACGTGACCGAAACCACCAAACCATCACTGATTCCCCCGTTTGGGGGGAAGCTCATCAACCTCCTGATCCACGCCGAGGCGATCAGCGAGCGGAGGCAGTATGCCGCGCTGCTTCGCTCGATCCAGCTTTCGCAGCGGGCAATCTGCGATTTGGAACTTCTCGCGGTTGGAGGTTTTTCTCCGTTGGATCGCTTTATGGGCGAAGCGGACTTCCGACGCGTTGTGAACGAGATGCGCCTTGCCGATGGAGCGCTGTTTCCAATGCCCGTCACGCTGTCGATTCCTGACGCCGCCGACATCCACATCGGTGACGAGATTGCGCTGCGTGATGAGAAGAATGATCTTCTGGCGATCATGAGGGTCGAAGAAAAGTACGGGTGGGATTTGGAAGATACCGCCGTGCGCGTATTCGGAAGTTTGGATGCCAGACACCCGACTGTCGCCGAGATGTATCGCTGGGGGCGATGGAACATTTCGGGTCCCCTGGAAGTCTTGCAGCTGCCACTGCATTACGACTTCAAGCTGCTGCGCTTGTCGCCGGCGGAAGTGCGAACACGCCTGTCGCTTCTGGGACGGAACAACATCGTCGCCTTTCAGACACGTAATCCGCTCCACCGCGTCCATGAGGAATTGACCCGTCGCGCCATCCTTGACCATGATGGGGTGCTGCTGCTGCACCCGTCTGTTGGGATGACCAAACCGGGGGATGTCGATCACTTCACCCGTGTGCGCACGTATCGGGCACTGACCGAGAACCACTTCGACCCAGACCGCGTCCTGCTGGCGCTGCTGCCGTTAGCCATGCGCATGGGCGGACCCCGCGAGGCGCTTTGGCATGCCATCATTCGGCGGAACTATGGTGCGAACCATTTCATTGTGGGGCGCGATCATGCCGGACCCGGTAATAACTCTCAGGGTACACCGTTCTATGGTCCGTATGATGCGCAGGAGCTGGTGCGGGCGCATCAGGATGAGCTGGGCGTCAGGATGATCCCGTTCCAGGAGTTCGTCTATCTTTCGGAAGAGGGACGATATGAAGAGGCGACGCGTCTGCCCAAGGGCGCGAAGGTTTCCAGGCTGTCAGGTACGCAGGTACGGGAAGATTATCTGAATAAGGGACGCCTCCTTCCGGAATGGTTCACCCGCCCAGAGGTCGCTGCGGTGCTGGCAGAGAGCTACCCGCCGCGCCACAGGCAGGGCGTATGTCTGTGGTTCACCGGGTTGAGCGGAGCAGGTAAATCGACTATCGCCGAAGTCCTGACCGTCATGCTGCTGGAATACGGACGCCAGAGTACGGTACTGGATGGCGACGTCGTTCGTACGCATCTGTCCAAGGGGCTGGGGTTCAGCAAGGAAGATCGGGATACCAACATCCGGCGAATCGGGTTTGTGGCGGCGGAGATCGTCCGGCATGGCGGCGCTGCCATTTGTGCCGCCATCAGCCCATATCGATCGACGCGCGCTGATGTGCGCAACATGATGGGCGAGGGCCACTTCGTCGAGATTTTCGTCGATACCCCGCTGGAGGTGTGCGAGCAGCGCGACATCAAGGGCATGTATGCCAAAGCGCGCCGAGGCGAGATCAAGAACTTCACCGGCATCGACGATCCCTATGAGTCGCCGGACAACGCCGAGATTGTCCTGGATACTGTGACGCACTCTCCGGAACAGAACGCCCAACAGATCATTCGCTATCTGGCGCGCACCGGTCTTATCCGTGATATAGACGCAGCTAGATCACCCGAACCGGGGTTCCAATCTCGGCAAAACTGAAGAACCACTCCGCCTCATCGACAGGCAGGTTGACGCACCCATGACTCATGGGACGTCCGAAGCTGTTATGCCAATAGGTGCCGTGAATACCATAACCCTGGAAGAAATACATGGTGTACGGCACCTGAGGCAGATAATATCCTGGGCCAGACATATCGGTCGCACGATATTTCACGTAAACGCTGTAGTCGCCCATCACGGTCGGGGTGACCATCGTCCCGGTTGAGACCAGATGAGTTCGCACCATCTGCCCATCCTGGTAGGCGTAGATGCGCTGCTCACTCGTGGCGACGACGATGGCTTTGCCGACATTCGTCGGCGGCGGCGGTGGGTTGGCAGGGATGAACTCGCCTTCGGCGGGTATGGTCAGCACCTGCCCTGGATAGATCAGATCAGGATCGGCGATGTTGTTGTAGTCGAGGATGTCCTGTACGCCGACGCCGTATTGACGGGCGATAAGGGCAAGTTCCTGCCCAGATTCGACGACATGTGTCGTCTTCGGAACCGGGGCAGGGATGGAAATCATGTTCAGCTCCATCACTCCGTCGGCGATCTCTCCAGCGACATCGACCCTGAGCCGTTCCAGCATGACCGGCGCATCCATGACGCGACCGTCGACGCCTGGTTGTGCCTGAATGTCGGTCTGCGCGGCGAGCGCCAGGAAGGCAGTCTGCGCGAGCGCCAGATCGATGATGTAGACAGGCGCAAGCGGGGTGTTGGCGTCGGCGTCTGCTGCCTGTTTCAGCGTGTTTTCCAGGTCGATGCCGATGCCAAGTTCCAGCGCCGAGACAGCCCACTGACGCGCGCCATCCGTCAGGAGGATCTGCCGGGCGGGAAGAGAGGCTTGCAGACGCTCGCGCGCGGCACTGGCGGTCAGCCCACCCAGGTTCAACCCCGCAACCGCCACGCCATCCTGAATGCGCACAGGCGTCGCCAGGAGGATCAGCGCAAAGACGGCAACCGCGAGGAAAGTCAGCCCTGCGCCGAACATGACCAAGAGCAGGACCAGGGTCTGCCCACTCAAGCGGGTGGTTTTCCGACGTGCGCGCGACATCGGCGCGCCGGAAGGCGTCGGACGGCGCCGGGTAAGAGGATTCTGACGTTGTGATGCCATACGAATCAGTCTATCACGGATTTCTGGAGACGATTTCGCCCGCCTGGCTGACGCTAAACCTACGCCGGCGACCGCTGCGAAGTCGATAGCAACCCGAATAACGTTTTGCGCGTACAATCTCGTGAGAGGTCAACCGTAAATGAGGCACGCCAGATGCCGAAACAGGCATCGGGTGGAACGTAGAAAGAGGATGGAATGAGTGCAAGGCGCACCGAGAATTCTAACGGCGGATTCGTCTTGGAAGCGGAGAACGTTCGCAAAGAACTGCGCATGGGCGAGGTGGTCGTGCATGCGCTGCGCGGCGTTTCACTGGCAGTCCGCCAGGGAGAATTCCTCGGCGTGGTGGGTCCTTCGGGAAGCGGTAAATCGACGCTGCTGGGCTTAATTGGCGGACTCGATGCGCCGACCGCCGGACGGATCGCTATCGACGGTGTAGACATCACCCGAATGAGCGAGGCTCAACTGACGCGCGTGCGCAACGAGAAGATCGGTTTTGTCTTTCAGTTCTTCAACCTCATTCCGACGTTGACAGCCCTGGAAAACGTGGCGCTGCCGGGACAGTTTGCGCGTAAGCAGCGCACGAATCCGCAACGGCGGGCGCGCGAGCTGCTGGGTATGCTGGGCTTGGCAGACCGACTACACCATCGCCCGACACAGCTTTCGGGGGGACAGCAGCAGCGCGTGGCGATTGCCCGCGCTTTGGTGAACCAACCGCCGCTGCTGCTGTGCGATGAGCCGACGGGCAATCTGGACAGTGAAGCCAGCGATGCGGTGATGAAGATGCTGCGACAGGTGCAGCAGGAATTCAATACCACTGTGATCGTCGTCACGCACGATATGTCGGTGGCGTCGGAAATGGATCGGTTGGTCACACTGGTCGATGGTCAGATCGCTGGCGACATCGACCCTCGCTCGACGGCTCAGCAGGCGGCGTTGAAGATTCTGCGGGACAAGCGCGCCACCGGCGAGATGGCGGCGCATCGCCCGTAAGTCCCTGATCCCGACCGCAGTC
This sequence comes from Anaerolineae bacterium, assembly GCA_013360465.1. GTDB lineage: Bacteria > Chloroflexota > Anaerolineae > Aggregatilineales > Phototrophicaceae > Flexifilum. The sequence goes on from JABWBO010000001.1 coordinate 193,055, forward strand.
GCCCAGGTTAGGACATCTGCGGTCGGAATCAGCAGTGCTTTGCGTCAGTTGTAATTCAGCTCGAAGGACTCGGTGAAGCTCCAGGTCGAGAAGGGTTCACCGTCCACCCCCAGCTCAAGCTGAGCGTAAGCATCCTGAATCCCGGTCAGCCCGCCTGGGAAGTAATCATAGGGCACGAAGAACCAGAATTCGGACCATTCAGAGTCATCGTATGACGGCGTGACGACATCCTGTACGGTCAGCGAGCCGTCGGTCGTCTGAAAATCGGACGGCGCATTTGCTCCAGAGATGGGCGTGCCATCGCCCCAGTACAGGAACAGCGCCACGCGAATCGGTGTACCGCGATAGCCGACGGCATTGACGTAGCCATAGACCCGCATACCCTGCGCATTATCCTGCACTGCGTTGTGTTCAATGCGCAGCAGATTGACGACTAGCTGGGCATTCGGGAAGGTGTAGTTGAAGGTAGCGCGGTCGCTGATGGCGCTGAAATCCTGCCCGTCGACGCCGATCTGCGCTTCGACATAGGCGCCGCGCGACCCCGTTTGTCCTTCCGGGAAGAGAGAGTAGGGGATGAAGAACCAGGCATCGTCGTAGATGGTATCGTCGAAGCCCGGGGTCAGAATCTGCTGACTGGTGAGCTGTCCTTCAGTTGTGCGGTTGCTGGCGGCGGTGCGGTTGCTGGCAAGCATTGGAGCGCCATCGTCCCAGGATAGGAAGATCGCTGTGCGCAGCGGTACGCCTCGGAATCCGATGGCACGGACACTGACATGCGCCAACATGCCGACTGCGCCATCTTGCGTCACGTTGTGTTCGACATTGGTCAGGTCGATGACCAGTTGGGTTTGCCCGGTCGGCTGATCTGGCGGCGGCACGTTTGGAGCGCTGGATGTGGCTTCAAGCTGAGGAGCGGTCAGCGTCGGCACGGCGGCGACCGCCGTGTAAAGCGCGCTTTGGATAGCGGTGGCAGTGAGAATTCCTCCCAGGCGTCCCAATGTCCGTTCTTCAGAACGCACCGCTGTAGGGATGCCGACCATACGCCCTTCGGAATTGACCGCTAAGCCGCCGCTGTTCCCCGGAGAGATCTGAGCATCCGTCTGATACCACAGCGGGATGCGTTCACCGTTCAGATTGCCGTTCTGGATGGTGGTGATGGCGCCGCTGGTCAGCACCATGTAGCCGTCACCGATACCTGGGAAGCCAAAGACAAATATGCGACTACCGATGGAAGGAGCCGCGCCCGCCATTTCGATGACCGGTAGATTGAGGCTGTTGGGGTCGATCCTCGCGCCGTCGGCGTCGCGGTTAATCTGCAAGATCGCCAGGTCCAACTCATCGTGTACCAGCGTGGGAGTCGCGTAGTAGCGAAGCACAGGCTGTTCGCCGATATCCTCGATCATCAGGACAGCGAAATCTTCGCCGCCTTCGACCACGTGCCGGTTGGTGTAAATCTGCCCGTTCGGGGTCATAATCGTGCCCGATCCCGTGCTGACAACCTCATCATCGACGAGATTGAGTACGAGTACGACGCTGTGCGAAATCCTATCAATCTCTGGTTGAGAGAGCGATTCGCCTTGAGCCAGAATCAAGCCTGGCGCAGCGAGCAGCAGTCCAATGAGGAACCACAATACTTTATGCATGATATCTCCAGCGAAAGGTCAATTCTGGCGCATATGCTCATTATTATCACCAATATTCGTGCGCCGCAATGCAGGTAGAAGACAACTTGAGAAACTCATCCGCCAGTATGAGGATGTGAAATGGAGCGAACTCTGATGCGAGCTTACTACGACGACTCGTATACGACGACTTTCACTGCGCGTATCCTTGAGCGCCTAGAGATTGACAGCCGCCCCGCGGTGGTGCTGGACAGGACGTATTTTTATCCAACCGGTGGGGGACAGCCGAACGATCTCGGCACGATCAGCGGCTGTGAGGTGATCGATGTGCAGTCGCGCCAGGTGGACAATGCCGTCTGCCATGTTTTGGCTCAGACGCCGGATACGGATGACGCCGAGTGCCACATCGATTGGCAGCGGCGCTTCGATCATATGCAGCATCATACCGGACAGCATGTGCTTTCACAGGCGTTCGTGCTGGTTGCCGCGGCGAATACTGTAGGGTTCCATCTCAGCTCAGACAGCGTCACTATCGACCTTGACCGCACTGATCTGAACGAGGGTGAGATCGATCACGTGGAAGATGAGGCAAACAGGATCGTCTTCGAGGATCGCGGCGTGCGGACACGGGTTATCGAACCAGATCAGGCGGATGGTGTGAGGATGCGGCGTGTGCCAGAAGCACGCGCAACTGGCGGGCTGCGGGTGGTCGAGATTCTGGATTTCGACCAGACAGCGTGCGGCGGGACGCACGTAGCGCGAACCGGAGAGATCGGCATCATCAAGATCGTTAAAGTCGAAAAGCGAGGGGATAAACTGCGGATTGAATTTCGCTGTGGGCGAAGGGCACTGCGCGATTACCATGAACGGACGCGCGTCACCAATCTGTTAGCGGGCGACCTGACCTGTCCGCTGGGGGAAATGCCAGAGGCTGTCGCCCGACTGCGCAGGGAATTGAAGGATAGTCAGCGCCGCCTGAAGGCTGCCCAATCCGAACTGCTGTCGGCAGAACGCCTCTCCCTGCTCATGAATGCTGAAGTCGTTGATCAGGTTCGGTGGGTCGTCGCCGTCTTTGCCGATCGGGATGTTGGGACACTCCGTGCGCTGGCGTCAGCTCTTGTTCAGGAACAGGGTGTAGCTGCGCTCCTGGGCAGTGCCGGTGAGCGCTCGGCGCTCGTTCTGGCGCGGAGCGCTGACCTGGCATTCGACATGGCGCAGGCGTTTCGGGCGGCGGCGGATGGTGGTTTGTCGCTGCGAGGCGGTGGGCAGGATGCGCTGGCGCAGGGCGGCGGTGGAGGCTGTACGCGAGAGGAGATGGCGCGGGCGCTTGCTGCTGCGCGCAGCGCCTTGTCGCCCTGAGGCGTGAAAACAAAGGAGGAGACACCGGTCTGGTGTCTCCTCCCGAAGGCGCGTTGCGGCAGACGCTTAGCAGCTTGGCACGCCGAACGGAGGAATGAGGATGACCTCGCCGGCGAAGATCAGGTCGGGGTTGGCGATGCGCGCCACCTGGCTGATTCCCTTGATGCTCGTGCCGAAGGCGTAGGCAATGCCGGACAGCGTATCACCATAGCGAATGCCCTGGTCGCTGCTGGCGCACGGAATGCCGACGCCGGTGACCGGATTCGGGATGACGCTGCTGAGGCTGAGGTCCACACACAGATAGGTTCCCCAATAGATCAGGTTGCTGTTACTGATGTTGTTCCAGGCTGCCAGATCGGCAACGCTGACCCCGTAGAGGCGGGCGACATCAGTGAGCGTGTCGTCGTAGCGAATCAGATAGGCTTCCCAGTTCGGTCCCTTGGCAGCGCAGTCGCCGACGGTGCTGGCGCTGGTCGGAAGGGCAGCAAGTGCGCTGACCAGCACAAGCATCACGACAAGCGCGACCGAGATAACACGCATCATGGTTCGGCTGCGGGAAGGCGTAAAGGTGATCATGTGTCTGCTTCTTTCCTTTGATAATGAACCGACTTGATTGATCCTGGATACTGTATAGCACTTCCTCGAAAGACGCGAACCCTGTGAAGTCGCTGATCGTGTGGATCGAAGGTTGGCGACTATCCCGGTATGAGCAGCGTCTGACCAATGTAGATCAGGTCATAGTTATAGATGTTGTTGACGGCGGCAATAGCGTACATAGTAGTGCTGTATCGCTCTGCCAGGCGCGACAGGCTGTCGCCCGCGACCACGACGTGTGTGCGATAGTTTGTGCCGGTCGTATTCTCGCCTGGATACGACGGTGCATAAGGCACGAATACGCTGCCATCCGCCAGGGAGAGGCTGCGAACGGGCACGGTCCCTGTCAACGCGGACGCTTCGACCCAGCCGACAGCGCCGTTAGAACGACGTACCTGCGCCCAGGTGGAATTATAGTTCCGACCCAGCAGGACGACCGTCTCGTTGAGCGGAACAGTGCCGATCACCGCGTTATCGGTACTCGGACCGTTGCGTAGATTGGCGTTGAGCGCTCCAGTGACGCGAGCAGTCGGGGTGACAGTCGGCGCAACCGGCACATCGCTGACCGGTAGGCTGTTGGTGTTGTACTGGGTGAAGAGATAGTTGACGTTGACCCAACCGTTGACGCCATTGGTCAGCTGGATGAGGATCCAGTTTCCTTCGCTGTTACGGGCGACCATCTGCACGCCAAAGCCGAAAGGTAGGGTGGCGATAGAGCCGTAGCCCATGCCCGGTCCCGTGCGCACATTGAGATTGCCAGTGTTCACAGACGCGACGGCATCCTGCGCCAGCGCCGGAACCGCGAGCACAAAAACAACAAGAAGTGTTACTGCAAGTTGTATGAACCGTCGCATCATTGCTGTCCCCTAACCTAAGTACGGATCATTAGAGAGAATTATACTCGTCATTGGCAGAACGCAAAACTAGTCCAAAGCGAGGACCACTCCCTCAGAATCATAGTAACCCTCATCGTCAACCTGGAGGAGTCCATCACAAGTTTCAAACAATAAGTCCCACAGCGGATCGATCAGATCGAAGGAGGCATGTCCTTCCTCTGTGAGCTGGAGCGCCACCATGATTTTCACCATCCCCAACCGAGCGACAACGCGATCTCCCGCTTCGTCAATGCCTTCAAGCATTTCGATTAGATCGGTGATGTCCTCGTCGAAGATTTGTTCACCGGGGCGGTTGATCTCGATGTCAGCCAGCACCGATGACCCATGAAGCAGCTCTCCGTTGGTCGGCGCAGCAGCTTCGACTCTGATCGAAAACTGGCTGTCTCTGCGACGAAACAGCGACTCCAGTGCGATGAGCGTCAGATCGCAGTCCTGGATGGCAAGAAAACGCAGGAAATCCCCCATGCCGGCTCCTTCACTAACCGTGAACACGCGGAAATATTTGACACGTACAACGATCCACTTAATTCACTTGCCGGTTCCATCTTGCCCAGCGAGCCTTATATAATCGTCATCTGAATATACAAAAATAGCAAGTAACCTGGTGAATGGTTCATGTCGTACCGACTCGATCTCAAGACAGGCTATCCGTCTACCGCCATCGCTCCGCTGGATCGGCTGAGCGTCATTGCAGCTGAAGTTATCGTATCCGGTCGCGGGTTTCAGTATGGTGGCGATCTGCGAGGGCATGAGGGGGCGAGGGCGCAGATCGCCCGTTACCTGACCGAAGTGATGAGTATACCCGTAGAGACGTCCCATCTCATCCTCACAACCGGGGCGCTCACAGCCATCGACATCGTCTGCCGGACTCTCACCGATCCAGGTGACCTGGTTGTCGTCGAGGACCCTACGTTCTTCTTCGCTGTCGATTTGCTGCGTATGAGCCGAGCGCAGGTTGTCGGCGTTCCTATGCTGGTAGATGGCTTGGATCTCGACGCGCTCGACAGGCTGATCGCGGCAAATCCCGGACGGGTGAAGCTGGTCTATACCATCCCATCATTCCATAATCCCACCGGCTATACCATGTCCGATGTCAAGCGCGCCGCGCTGGTGAAGATGGCGCTGGAACACAATTTCTACATCCTCGAAGATGCGACCTACGAACCGCTGTACTTCGGCGCGCCACCCCCGCCACCGCTCAAGACCTATGACGCGGGGCAGGGCAGAGTCATCGTCGTCGCCTCGATGTCGAAGGTTCTGATGCCTTCCCTTCGTTTGGGGTGGATATGGGCAAACCCGGCGCAGATGAGCGCTTTTCTGCGCAATAAGTCAGATGCCGCATCCAGCCGTCTGACCGCAGAAATTCTGACCGATTTCATGAGTGATGGTCATTTCATGGATCAGATAACGCGAGTACGCGAAGTCTACGCCCGAAAACATGACGCGCTGGTGGCGACCCTGCGGGCGAACGCCCCGGAATGGCTGTCCTGGCATGCGCCGGGCGGCGGGTTCTTCATCTGGGCGACGTTGCCCGAAACGATAGCGGCACAAGCTGTCATCGAACGGGCGCATGAGCGCGAAGTGGACGTGTTCTCTGGACGCGCGAGCTACGTCAGCCCGCTGGATGACCGGTCGCTGCGTCTGTGCTTTGCCCTCCTGGATGAAGCCGCGCTGTGCGAGGCGGGGCAAACGCTTTGTGAAGTTATCACGGAAATTGGCTCAAAGAGCCTGGGCGCGCGAACCGATGAAACGCGCCAGCAGCGGCGGGGACCGCGCTGCGAGGGATGATGATGCCATCCCTCGCAGCGATCCACTGATACTGCTATGGTGTGACGTCGACGTTTTCAGCCATCTCGCTTGCCAGCGCCGGACTGTGGTGCAGGTGAAGCATGATGATGCCCAGCGGGGGCAGAGTCAGGCTCAGGCTCTGCTGGAATCGTCCCCAGGGGATCGCCTCCGTCGAAATCGAACCGCCGTTGCCGACATCACCGCCGCCGTAAACATGCGCGTCGCTGTTCAGAAGTTCATCGTAGACGCCTGCGTCTGGCACACCAACACGATAATACATGCGCGGCACGGGGGTGCAGTTCGCGGCGATGACGAGATAATCGCTATGATCTTCGGCGAAGCGCATCCAGGTGTACACGTTTTGTTCAACATCATTGGCGTTGATCCATTCAAAGCCGTGTCCATCGAAATCCTGTTCGAATAGGGCAGGCTGTTCCCGATAGACGCGGTTGAGGTCGCGAATCCACGATTGAACGCCGGAGTGAGTCGGATACACCGCCAGATTCCATTCCAGCTGTTTGGCTTCTCCCCATTCTTCCCACTGCCCGAATTCATGCCCCATGAAGTTGAGTTTCTTGCCCGGCATGCCGTACTGCATGCCGTACAGCAGCCTGAGCGAAGCGAACTTCTGCCACCAGTCGCCCGGCATTTTGGTCAGGAGTGAGCCTTTGAGGTGTACCACCTCATCATGCGAGAGCGCCAGCACGAAGTTCTCGCTAAAGGCGTAGACGATCAGGAAGGTGATGAGGTTGTGGTGGTAGCGGCGGAAAATCGGGTTGAGTTTGAAGTAGTCGAGCGTGTCGTGCATCCAGCCCATGTTCCACTTGAAAGTGAATCCCAGCCCGCCGACATACGTCGGACGCGAGACCATTGGCCAGGATGTGGATTCCTCCGCGATGGTGACTGCGCCAGGCGCTTCCCGGTGTACCAGCGTATTGAATTCGCGAAGAAATGCGATGGCTTCCAGGTTCTCGTTGCTTCCGTACTGATTCGGGACCCACTGACCGGCTTTGCGCGAATAGTCGAGATACAACATCGAGGCGACAGCGTCGACGCGCAGCCCATCAATATGATAGTAACGCAGCCAGAACAGGGCGTTTGCCAAGAGGAAATTGCGTACCTCGTTGCGCCCGTAGTTGAAAATATACGTACCCCAGTCTGGGTGTTCGCCCAGGCGCGGATCCTCGTGCGAATAAAGATGCGAGCCATCGAAGTAGCTGAGTGCATAACCGTCTTTGGGGAAGTGCGCCGGCACCCAATCCAGGATCACGCCGATACCGTTCTGGTGGCAGGCGTCGACGAAATACATGAAGTCCTTGGGGGTGCCATAACGGCTTGTGGGGGCATAGTACCCGGTGACCTGATAGCCCCACGACCCATCAAAGGGATGTTCGGCTATCGGCATGAGTTCGATGTGCGTAAAGCCGAGATCCCGAAGATATGGGATGAGCTGTTCGGCAAGTTCGCGATAGCTCAGCCATTCGCCGTTCTCGTTATGCCTCCATGACCCGCCGTGCAGCTCGTAGATGGCGACCGGTTTCTTTAAGAGCGAGGCTTCAGCGCGGGCGGTCATCCATGCTTCGTCGCCCCACTGGTAACCCGTGATGTCATAGACGATAGATGCATTTTCGGGGCGTCTTTGAAAATAGAAGCCGTAGGGATCGGACTTATCCGCCTGGTAGCCATGATGCTGAGAACGCACAGAGTAGCGGTAGATTGCTCCTTCGGACACGCCGGGGATGAACAGCTCCCACACACCGCTGTCACCGTGACGGTGCATTGGATGGACGCGCGCGTCCCAGTTGTTGAACACGCCAATGACGCTGACACGGCGCGCGTTGGGCGCCCAAACGACGAAATTTACGCCCTGGATGCCGTCGACCTCGCGGACGTGCGCCCCCATCTTTTCGAAGATCTCCAGGTTGCGCCCTTGGCGGAAGAGGTAGACATCAAATTCGCTGATCTGGAACGGATAAGCGGCGCTGTCAAAAGGATCGAAGAAAGACCGTACGTCTCCGCTGGGGGTCGTCATCTCGTAGTGATAGCGCGTGGGGGCGGTCGCGCTGTCGATCACTGCCTCGAAGATACCGGTTGGGTGTATCTTCTGCATGGGCTGGGGCGCAGCCTCGTCGTTCAGGATGACCGCAATCGTTGCGGCGTTGGGCTGAAAAGTGCGAATTACGTAGCCGCTTGGCGACGCCTGATGGACGCCGAGGACGGAAAACGGCGAGCCATGATCGGCATGGGCGACTGCTTCCAGCGCATCCGGGGATATCTTGGAGACCATAGACATTCATCCCATCTCTGAGTCTTTCACCAGAGAGATTATAGACTTCGGCAGGCGCATACCCAAAAACCCCTGGCATGAGCATGAGTGCTTGCTGAGAACCAGCGCGCGGAGAGCGTCTGGCGTGGTATATTATAGACTGACCAGTCGGTCTGCTGCCGTCTGTAAGAGAGCGTACATGTCCAAAGCCAATTCCACGCGCGACCGCATCCTTGATGCCGCGCTCAACATTTTCGCCACCAAAGGCTACCATGATACTCGGATCGATGAGATCGTCGAGGAATCTGAGACCTCGAAGGGTTCGGTCTATTTCCATTTTCCGAACAAGGAGCGTCTGTTTCTTGCGCTGGTCGATCAATTCGCCGACCTGCTGGAACGCCGCGTCATCGAAGCGGTAGACGGAGAGCAGGAAGGGATGAAGCGCGTCCAGGCGGCGCTGCAATCGTGCCTGGAGACCTTCGGACGCTACCGCCGCCCGGCGAAAATACTGCTGGTGCAGGCGGTGGGGCTGGGCAACATCTTCGAGAAGAAGCGCGTCGAAGTCAACGACCGGTTTGCGATGCTCATCAAGCGCTACCTGGACGAGGCTGTCGCGGTCGGCGAAATTCAGCCGGTCGACAGCGAAGTCGTCAGCTATGCCTGGATGGGAGCGATCTACGGCATCGTGATCCGTTGGGTCTATACTGGGGAACCGGAGTCTGAGCGCATCCTGAGCAGCCTGCTGCCAATGCTGCTGCGGAGCGTCGGATACAACGCCTGAGGATGTTGAATGAATGAGCCACGCTTAGTCAGTGTCAGCCGCCGCTGCGATGGTGTTTCGGCTGAAGCCCTTCTGGCATCGGCGCGCGGGCGCGAACGCTTCTACTGGAACCAGGATGATCTGGTGTATGTCGGTATCGGGGTAGCGGCAGAAATCACTGCCTGGGGAGAACGGCGCTTTGCCGCCATCGAAGAAAAGGCGCGGACGCTCTTCAGTGGGGTGCGTGTGCTGGGCGGCGCGGAACCGATGGCGCTGCCGCGTCTCTTCGGCGGGTTTTCGTTTCAGCCGGACTTCATCACCGAGCATACCTGGGCGCAGTTTGCGCCCGCCTATTTCGTGCTTCCACACTATCAGCTCTTCAGGCGTGGTGAGACAGCCTGGCTGACACTGAATGTCCAGATTGCCGCTGATGAGTTACTCGATGAGGGTGCGCTTCGCGCCGCGCTCGACGCAGAATGCGCCCTGGCTCAGCAGTCGACATCGTCGCCGATTGTGCCTGCTGCACCGCTCTCCAGCGATTATCCGATGTCGCTCGATGAGTGGACCGGGCTGATTGAGTCTGCCCGAAGTTCCATGAAGGCGGGCGCACTGAATAAGGTCGTCCTCGCCCGGGTGTGTGAACTCCGTTTCGCCGAGCGGGTGAATGTCGAAGGCGCACTGGATTACTTGAACGATGCCTATAGCGGATGCTACCGATTCCTGTTCGAGCCAATACCGCACCTGGCGTTTTTTGGGGCAACGCCGGAGCTTCTGGTGCGCACCTCTGGCAAGACAGTCGAGACGATGGCGCTTGCCGGGTCGATCCGGCGCGGAGGGACGCTGGCTGAAGATGAAGCATTGGGCGCTTCGCTTCTTGCGGACCCGAAGGAGCGCCACGAACATGCGCTGGTGGTTGAAGGCATTCGTGACCGGCTGACTTCGCTGACCACGATGCTGGATATCCCTTCCGAACCGGGCGTCTTGCGACTGCGGAACATCCAGCACCTCCATACCGCAATCTGCGGCAGCCTGAAAGCGCCGTGTGGAGTGGTTCCCCTGGCTGAGGCGCTTCATCCTACCCCTGCACTGGGAGGAAGTCCTCGTGCTGACGCTTTGGAGTTCATTCGTCAGAGAGAACCTGTGCCGCGCGGGTGGTATGCGGCTCCGATCGGGTGGATAGACAGCCATCTTGATGGTGCGTTCGTCGTCGCCATTCGTTCTGCCGTCTGCCAGAATGAGCGTGTCTGGTTGTATGCCGGAGCCGGCATCGTCGCCGATTCACAGCCGCAGAAGGAGTGGGAAGAGACTGCTCTGAAGTTCAGTCCGATGCTGAATGCGCTAGGAGCCGGACCCGATGTACTCGCCTAACCGGAATTATCTCTGGGCGTCGACCGTCGTTGATCAACTGGCGCGCGCGGGATTACGCGCGGTCTGTATTGCGCCGGGGTCGCGCTCAACGCCGCTGACGCTGGCGTTTGCCGAACATGCCGATATTGAGGTGTTTCGCCACCTCGACGAACGCAGCGCTGGTTTCTTCGCGCTGGGGCTTGCCCGCGCTACAGATCGACCGGTTGCGCTGGTCTGCACCTCCGGCTCGGCTGTCGCCAACTTCTTCCCGGCGGTGGTGGAGGCACACGCTTCGCGCCTGCCGCTGCTGATTCTGACCGGGGATCGTCCGCAGGAACTGCGCTTCAGCGGCGCAAACCAGACCATTGACCAGTTGAAGTTCTACGGCGATTACGCCCGCTGGTCAGTTGATCTGGCACTGCCGGAGGGAGATCCGACCGCGTTGATGCTGCGCTACCTGAGGACGACGGCGGCGCGCGCCTATGCCATCGCTGATGGTCTGCCAAAGGGAGTCGTTCACCTTAATTTCCCGTTTCGCAAACCCCTTGAACCGGAAAATGTGGAGTCCGACCAGTCCGCGTCGCCCCTGCCGATCAGCGGTGATGCCGACGAACTTCGTCGGGTTCACACCTGCGTGATGCGTGGAACGAACGCCCCAAGCAGCGAACAGATCAGTATCACAGCGCGGCTGATTCGCGAATACGAAAAAGCCGTCATCGTCTGTGGGACCAACTGCCCGGGCGGCGACTTTCCGCGCCGGATTGCGGCGCTGGCAGCACATCTTCAGATTCCGCTGTTTGCCGAACCTTCATCGGGCGTGCGCTATCTGGAAGATTTGCACCCGTTGATCCTTGGCGGTTACGAGACCTTTCTCAACAAGATGAATGTTCCGCTGCCCGACCTGGTCATTCGTTTCGGCGATGTCCCGACCTCCAAGTGGCTGAACGACATGCTCGAGCAGTCCCCATCACACGCCTACCTTCAGATTTCTGCTGATGGGGTCTGGTCCGACGATCTGCATCGGACGACTCATTTCATGCACTGCGATCCAGGACAGTTTTGCCTGAGTCTGACTGAAGAGCTTCCGGCGCGACAGGCGAGCGAATGGAGCAGGTTGTTCGTCAGGGTCGAAGCAGCGACGTGGTTGAGGCTGAGCGAGTCGATGCAGATGTCGATTTTCGATGGCGCGTTCGTCGGTGATCTCATTGCGGAGATGTCCGCCGGCGCGCAGCTTTTCGTCGGCAGCAGCCTGCCGGTCCGCCATGTTGATCAGTTCGGGAGACCGCGCGCCGCCGGGTTGAGCGTTTACGCCAATCGCGGCGCGAGCGGCATCGACGGGAACGTATCGACAGCCTTGGGGATCGCCGCTGCCGATCCCCAACGCCCGCTGGTTATGCTGGTGGGCGATGTCACCCTGTATCACGACATGAATGGGCTGTTTGCGCTTCAGGACCGCGACATGCAGAATGTGACTATCGTTGTGATCAACAACAACGGTGGCGGCATCTTCCAGCGGCTTCCAATCAGCCGCTTCGAACCGCCTTTCACTGATCTGTTCGTGATGCCTCACGATCTGGACTTCCAGCATGTCGCTGCACTGTACGGTCTGGAGCATCATGTGGTTGCAGATCGCGCAGAATTTCGCCAGCTGATCCGCAGGACGACGGCGTCACAGGGCGCGCGCTTGATCGAGGTGCGGACGAGCATCAGCGAAGACGAGACGACCCGACGCCGCCTCATTCAGCAGGTGCGTACAGAAGTCGAGTCGCTGCTGGTTACTCAGGGACTCTGAACGCTGCCGATAGAAAAGCCCTGTACCGTACCCACCAGAACACTCAAGAGGGATGATCACAGATGACGATGGAACAGCAGGCTGCCTGGCAGGAAGTTAGATTCTATTCCGACATCACCTACCACAAGGCGGAAGGTATCGCGCGTATCGCTTTCAACCGCCCTGAGGTGCGCAATGCTTTTCGCCCGAAGACCATCGACGAGATGATCGAGGCATTCCGCGACGCCTGGCGCGATCCTCAGATCGGCGTGGTGCTTCTGACCGGCAACGGACCCAGCCCCAAAGATGGAAAGTACGCTTTCTGCTCCGGCGGCGATCAGAAAATACGCGGTGATGCCGGGTATCGCGGCGACGATGGGGTGGAGCGGCTGAACGTGCTGGAGCTTCAACGCATCATCCGAACCATGCCCAAGCCAGTAATTGCGCTGGTCGCCGGTTACGCAATCGGCGGCGGTCACGTGCTGCATGTGGTGTGTGACCTGACCATCGCAGCGGACAACGCTGTCTTTGGTCAGACCGGTCCTAAGGTGGGCAGTTTTGATGGCGGCTTTGGCGCAAGCTACCTTGCGTCGATCATCGGACAGAAGAAGGCGCGCGAGATCTGGTATCTGTGTCGGCAGTACGACGCCAAACAGGCACTGGAGATGGGCTTGGTCAATACGGTGGTGCCGGTTGAGCAGCTCGAAGCCGAGGGCGTTCAGTGGGCGCGCGATATTCTGGAGAAAAGCCCGATAGCCATCCGCTTTCTGAAAGCCGGTCTAAATGCCGATCTAGATGGTCAAACCGGTCTGCAGGTGCTGGCAGGCGACGCCACGATGCTTTACTACATGAGCGAAGAAGGACAGGAGGGGCGTAACGCTTACGTTCAGAAGCGTAAACCCAACTTCCGGCGCTACCCCTGGCGACCATGAGCGGCGTGACGACAGGGAAGACGTGATAATGCGTGATCCGCTCGCGGAAGCGGCTCAAACACATCCTGATGCGCCGGCGCTGCTGCTGTCGTATCTGGCTCACCTGGGCGGGCACTACGCTGAATACAGTTTCGCGCGCCTGGATCGCATCGCGGCACGGCTGGCGGCACGGTTGGCGGGTCTGGGCATTGAGCCAGGCGCTCGTCTCGGCTTGCTGCTGGATCATTCGCATCGGGCGATTGAACTGATCCATGCCGCGATTCGCCTGAAGGCGGTGATAGTTCCTCTAAACATACGCTTGACGGTTGAGGAGCTGCGCTACCAGGTTGCTGCTGCGGATTGCGCCATCCTGCTATGCGATAGTCCGCGCGAAGCGGTCGCCCTGGAAGCGTGCGGCGCGGCACGTGTCTACAACATCGCCCCAGGGGCAGGCAGCTGCGCGCCGCAGCTGCCTGATGAAGGTCACTTCGCCGGAAGCGCCGCCGACTTCCTGGCGGTTGAGATGGACCTCGACGCGGTACAGGCGATTGTCTTCACATCCGGCACGACGGGGCGACCTAAGGGCGCACAGATCACTTACAGGAATTGGATCGCCAGCGCGCAGGCTTCCGCGCAGCGCCTTGGCGTGAATGATCATGATCGCTGGCTGATGTCCCTGCCGCTCTACCACGTTGGTGGGTTATCGATGATTTTTCGCTCCTGCCGGGATCATTCGGCGCTGGTGATTCCGCCGCCGTCGCGCGATCCTCACGAGATGGTGCGGGTGATCGAGACGGAGCGCGTATCTTTGGTTTCGGTCGTCCCTACGCAGCTGGTTCGGATGCTGGATGCCGGGCTGAGGCGAACGGAGTCGCTGCGGATGATCCTTGTGGGCGGGGCGGCGGCTTCGCCGGAACTGCTGCTGCGCTGCTGCGCTGCCGGACTGCCTGTCGCGCCCACCTACGGTTTGACCGAAGCGGCGTCGCAGGTAGCGACGATGCTGCCAGAGGACGCCTGTCGCAAGCCGGGCAGTGCTGGCAAAGCGATTGGCGACACCCATATTCGCATTCTCGATTCGTCAGGCGCATTATGCTCTGCTGACGAGATCGGCGAAGTGTCCGTTTGTGGTTCGACAGTGATGAAGGGATATCTGGGTTATCCGCCGGTCGAACCTGAAGCCGGCTTTCGAACCGGCGATCTGGGCTATCTCGACGATGAGGGCAACCTGTGGATCGTGCAGCGGCGGACCGATCTGATCGTCACCGGCGGGGAAAACGTGTATCCCTCAGAAGTCGAGGCTGTACTCAAGTCCCATAACCTGGTCGCCGACGCTTGTGTGGTCGGTATTCCAGACCCGGAGTGGGGGCAAAAGGTCGCGGCGATGGTCGTCTGGCAGGGCGACAGCGAAGCGAGTGCGATGGCGTTAAGCGATTACTGCCGCCAGCGCCTTGCCGGCTACAAAACTCCCCGCAAGTGGGTCTTCGCGGAAGAACTGCCGCTGACGGCGTCGGGCAAAGTGCATCGGCACAAGGTGGCGCAGTTGGTGACTGACTGATGCGGATCAACGGGGTCGATTACGCGGTTCAAATGACAGGGCATGGTGAGCCGCTGGTACTGCTGCATGGGTTTACCGGCAGCTCGAAGAGTTGGGGACCGCACGTCCCCCTGTTCTCCGTAAGTTATACCGTCGTCACCATCGATTTGCTGGGACACGGCAGAACCACTTCCCCCGCAGACCCGGCGCGTTACGAGATCACCCGCGCCGCCGCCGATCTTCACGCTTTGCTTCGGGCGTGTGGCGTTGATGCGCCGCATCTGCTGGGGTATTCGATGGGCGGGCGTCTTGCGCTGTGCTATGCCCTTCAGCATCCGGTACGTTCGCTTCTCCTGGAAAGTGCCTCGCCTGGGCTGGTCAGCGAGCAAGAGCGCGCCGCGCGCCGCGAGAGTGACGAGCGCCTGGCAGCGCGGATCGAGCAGGACGGCATCCCCGCGTTCGTCGATACGTGGGAGAAGCTGCCGTTGTTCGTGACGCAGGCTGCGCTTCCCGAAGATGTGCGCGCGCGCCAGCGCCAGCAGCGCCAGGCGAACAATCCGACGGGGTTAGCGAACAGTCTGCGCGGGATGGGAACTGGCGCTCAACCGAGCTTCTGGGGTCGTCTGAGCTTGCTAGATGCGCCTGCGCTGCTGCTTGTTGGCGCTCTTGACGAGAAGTTCACGGCGATAGCCCAGACGATGGCTGGCAAAATGCGGAGCGCGCGGCTGGCAGTCATCAGCGGCGCTGGACACGCTCCACATCTTGAGCAGCCGACCTCATTCCGGGACGAGGTGCTGCGTTTTGTCCGGGATATCGGACGTCGGCGACTGCCGTGAAAATACGAGCCTTACGCTGCCGTGCCAAGGGAGTATCACGTGAATCGACTTGATCTGCGAAATGGCAGCCTGGAGCTTCCGGTCTTCCTGCCTGACGCCACGCGGGCGGTGGTGCGCGGCGTTGGTGCCGACGATCTGGTGGCTTGCGGCGTGCCCGGATTGGTCATGAGTACATTTCATCTGATGCAGCACCCCGGGTCTTCGGTGGTTGCAGGGCACGGAGGGCTTCACCGTTTCGCCGGATGGGGACTTCCTATCATCACCGATTCTGGTGGGTTCCAGGTGTATTCGCTGGTTCATGAAAACCCGAAGTATGGAAGCCTCAGCGAAAAAGGGATGGTCTTTCGCACTGACGACGGCGCGAAGTACAACCTGACCCCGGAGAAGAGCATTCAGCTTCAGTTGAGCTACGCATCCGATGTCGTCTACTGCCTGGATGACTGCACACATCCGGACGCCGGGGACTCGGCTCAAATTGACAGCGTTCGCCGGACGATCAAGTGGGCGAAACGCTGTCGCGAGGTGTTTGATCAAATCGTCGCTGGAAAGCGGCTGGCAGGACTTGATCGTCCGCGTCTGTTTGCCGTGGTTCAGGGGGGCGCAGTTCCGGCGCTGCGCCAGCAGTGCGCCGAGGCGCTGCTCGAGATCGGGTTTGACGGGTATGGGTTTGGCGGCTTTCCGATCGACGGCGAGCGCCGGCTGTTGGAGGATATTTTTGCCTATCTTCGCGAACTCATCCCGGCAGAATACCCGCTCCATGCACTGGGGGTGGGGCATCCCGGGCACGTGAAGACCTGCGCTGATCTCGGCTATGCAATTTTTGACAGCGCGCTGCCGACCCGCGACGCCAGACGCGGACGGTTGTACCGCTTCACCGGAGAATCAGTTGCTGCCGGTACGGACTGGTTCGAATTCATCTACCTGGAGGACGGACGGCATACGCGCACCGCCGAGCCGATCTCGGAGCGATGTGACTGTGCCGCCTGCGCTCGTTACTCGCTCGCCTATCTGCGCCATCTCTACGAAATCGAGGATGCTCTGTACATTCGTCTGGCGACAGTACATAACCTTCGCTTCATGACCCAGTTGATGGAATATCTGCGAACAAGAGCGACAGATGGCTGACCCCGAAGTTCAGCGCATCGTCCAAGCAGTGTCCGAAAGCCGCAAATACAGAAGCGTTGCCCCACGGCTGATCGCGCATCTGGCGGAACTTGAGGTCAGCAAGTCACGACGTTTCAGAGAGGCGGTCAAGGAAGTGAAAAACCGCCTGCATCAAACGGTCGGCGCATATGTTGAAGAAACGCCCGACTATGATGTCTGGCTGGCGCGGCTTCAGGCGGCGGATACGCCCGATGCGCGCCGCGCTGTCTGTCTGGATCTGCTCGGCGCGCATGCCTCGAGTCATGAACGCCTGAACATCCTGCCGACCTTCTACGAGACGCTGCTGGGCGATCTGCCGCCTATTCGGTCTGTGATTGACGTTGCCTGTGGGCTGAACCCATTAGCGATCCCCTGGATGCCGCTGGCGAAGGATGCGCACTATGTGGCGATCGATGCCCTGGACGATCTGGCGATCTTTCTCGAAGAGGCGCTTCCGCTCTTCGGCGTCAGCAGCCGCGCTCTCTCGGATGATGTGACGCTCACCGCGCCTATCGGAACGTTTGACGTGGCACTGATTATCAAAGCCATTCCGTGCCTTCAGCAGATAGATCGATCAACCGGGAGTCGGCTGCTGAAGGATCTGGATGCAGCCTGTATCGTCGTGTCGTATCCGGTCCGCAGCCTTGGTGGGAATGACAAGGGGATGCGCGACGCTTATGCCGCCTCGTTCATGAACCTGATCGGCGCGTTCGATTGGCGGATTGAGCGCTTCGATTTCGCCGATGAGCTGGCGTTTCGAGTCTTCAAGACGCCCCGCGTACCAGAAGCGTAACTTCTCCTCGAAGCGGATTCGCCCTGAAGAAGCGCTGCAATTCGCCGAGTGTTCCGCGCTGGAACTGCTCGAAGAATTTGGTCAATTCTACGGTGACGACTGCTTCGCGTTCGCCAAGGACATCGCCCAGCAGCGCCAGTGTCTTGACCAACCGGTTAGGGCTTTCATAGAAGACAAGCGTCTCGGCACTCATCCGAAACGACTCGGCGAATTCGCGGAACAGCGACTCTTTGCGAGGCGGGAAACCGACAAAACGAAAAGTGCTGCTCGGAAGCCCAGATGCTGACAGCGCCGTTGTAATGGCATTCGCGCCGGGGATCACTTCGACAGCGATCCCGGCATCGAGCGCGGCGCGTACCAGCTCGTAGCCCGGATCTGAAATGCCAGGTGAGCCAGCATCGCTGACCAGAGCGACATCTTCAAGTCTCGCCAGGTTCACCAGTTTGGCGGTCATGGTGTCTTTATTATGCTCGTGATAACTGATTGAGCGAACACTGATCTGGTAGTGGTTGAGGAGTTTGAGGGAATGCCGTGTGTCTTCGGCAGCAATAACCCTGACGCTGCGCAGGATTCGCAGCGCCCGGATCGTAATGTCCTCTAGATTTCCAATCGGCGTCGCGACGACGAAAATCGTCCCCACGCCGCTCAATGACCCTGGTTGATCACGTATATGATGCCGCTGATACCCATTTGGGTACGTACGACACCCCTGGACTTGAGGCGTTCAAGAAGCTTTTTTGTCTTGGATCCGGCGGTGCTGTCGCCGCCGAAAACGACGGATCGGGCTTGGTCAATCGATAACCCACGTGCGCCGGCATGTCGCAGCGCGTCCGTCAACAACGTGAAATTTTCGTCCTGACTTCGGTTAGCCATTGTCTCCTGTCCATGAGAGATTGCGATTTATTACAGGCACTTTTCAGAAGATACAGAAAAAAACAAGAGTTGTAAAGATGTCTATCAGCGAAGCGATGGGATGCGGCGAACCTACCCGCTCGCTTACGCAGAGCCTCGAGCGAGCGGGTAGGTCTTGTGCGGCATGCTACTGATCGTCGGGCACGTATGTCTTCCACAGACGTGCTGCCAGACCTTCGGCGTCGGTGCTGACTCCCTGATCTTGGAAGTAATCACAGACCCTCATGACGTCTCGCTGGAAAATCGCCCAGGAGTTGTGATTTGCCTGTGGTCTGACGATTTGTGGGAAATCGATGACGGTCAACGTGCCATCCCAATACAGGATGTTGTAGGCGGAGAGATCACCATGGATGACGCCGCGCGCCAGCATTCCCTCGACATTGGCGATCACCTGGTAGAACAGCGCCTGCGCTTCGTCTGGCTCCAGGGAGATCAGGCTCAGCGTCGGGGCAGGGCGATGCAGCTCGCCTACGTAGGTCATCAGCATGGCGTTGGTCGCCGCACTGTACGGCTTGGGGACATTAAGTCCGGCGTGGTGAAGCGCCTGGAGCGTCGTGTACTCGTACATAAGCCAGGAGGTGTGGGCAACCTCGATGCCGAAACCAGACTTCTTGCCGATGGCGCGCATCACACGGTGATCGGTCTTCTTGACCACTTTGCCGCTTTCGGTCAGGATTTCACGCCCTTCCCGATAGACGGAATCATTGCGCATTTGGCGAAACATACGCGGGCGGTAGACTTTGGCAGCCAGAAGCGATACCCCTGTCACCGGATGCGCCCGGCAAACGTAGACGCTGGCTTCTTTTCCGCCGCGCACGAGCGCCAGGATGTCTGTGATCAGACCCCTGTCGAAGAACGGCTGGAGCGACTCCATCAGCCATGCGGCTTCAAAGCGGCTTGGCTGGTAGGTCAAAGGGTGGTTCAGCGCCTCCGAGCCTTCATCGGAAAGGGCGGCGATCACATCCGCGCTGGATTTCTTCGGGCGGTGAATCTCCCCGCGCTTCTTCTTGCGATGTTCCTGACGGTCCTCATGAGGAGTTCCGAACAGATCATACGCATCACTGTCGTCATAATTGAGGTAGGAGGATCGAGACATGGCTCGTGTAGTTCCTTCAGACTGACCCATAGTGCGAATCATGGAATGGCAGGCAAAGCCATGGACACTGAAGCGCACCGGAGAAACCCGGTCGCTTCCCCGACATCCAGATGGATGTCACAGGAACGATATGTCGCGGCGACGCCTTTGCGATTCGCGATGATCTGAGGAAACTACCAACCGGCGATAGGCGATCACGACGAAAGGTGATCGCCATCTGCGCCCGGGTGTACTGCACGTCCGGGGCAGAGTTGAGTGGGGTTAGCCTCTCAGAGGACGAGACGCAGGCGTCGGCTCGACACGGACGACAAGACCCTTATTCGCCATGTACTGTACCCTCCATCTGCGCTCAAATTGAGGCTGATTGTTGTTGATCGTAAACCCAGAATGCAGTGTAGCACCAAAGTCGACTCGCTGTCAAGAACTGTGCGAATGGGTCAATGCGGGTCACTGCGCAGCGTCGGATGCCCGGATCACTGCGCGAACGACGCCGGCGCGTTCATGTTTCAGGGTCAGCGTCACGCTCGCTCCTTCTGGGACTCTGACGATCCATTCTACTTTGGCACGGTCATCGGTGCGTGCGCCGCTGATGCTCCAGGGTGTCGCTGCGCTGGCATCATAGGCGCGTCCCTCCAACTGTTTGAGTTCCTCGCGCAGCTTACCAGTCACCAGCTTTGCACCATCGGGCAGGGCGATCTCGGCGATCACCGGACGCACGTTCTTCTTCTCCAGCGCCTTCTTCGAGACGTAGGTGGGCAGCCAGCCGGTATTCTGCACGACTGCGCTGAATTTGTAATGATCCTCTCCCAGCGCTTCAGTGGTCACTTCCAGGAGTTCCAGCCTGGGAGCCAGCGCTGCCAGCCAGATCAACCATTCGGCGAAGGGGGTGATCTCCGTCTGGAGATATTGCAGTGGTGGGTTGCGCCAGGCGAGCAGGTAATTCCATCCACCCAGCTCGACCTTGCCCAGCTGCGGATGGTCGAAGGGATACCATCCGACGTATCCTGCCCCGCCCAGATGTTCATCGCTCCACCGAAGCATTGCCAGATCATCGTCAAGCGGATGTTCGCGATACCAGTCGATGAACTTGTAGTCGGCGAGTCCCGCCTTGCGCTGGGGAGACCACAGCTCGACAGTCCAGGCGAAGACGCCCCGATGCTCATACATCCAGTCATCGAAGACGCCGGTGATTGTCTCTTTCGGATGGTACTTGAAATCGTGGTATACCGAGATGGTCGGATAGCCCGTGATCTGCGTCCCCTTGTCGCCCATCCTCTGATAAGTCCACAGGTCTTCGGCGGGAAAAGTCTCGTCACTCTGGGTTCCGTAGGGGCGGAGGATCACGCCGCTCCAGGTGTGAAATGTTGTCGCGCCGGTGATGTTGGGATGCTTGACGATGAAGTCAACAACAGCTCGTACCTCCGGCTCGGACGTTGGATAGGGTCCGGCTCCCTGCTGTTCATGTTCCTGCCGCCACTGCGAGGGGAAATTTCGGTTGAGGTCAAGACGCTCCTTCGGCGGTTTAGGCTCGACGAGAAATCCGTCGTAGTTCTCAACGAGACCTTCCGGGAAGATACGATAGTATTCGCCGCCGCGCTCAGCCGGGTCGCGACGCACCATCAGTCGCGGCTCTGCCGGGTGCGGTTTCCACGATCCGTTCGCATCAGCGATTCGCATGAACAGCATCCGTCCATCGCCGTCAACATCCTGCTGCTCCAACCCGCCCAGCGCGTCTTCATCGAAGGGGTAGGGGCGGGTGCTGGAACGGATGATGCGGGGTTTTTCCGCCAGCGCCAATTCTGCCCCATCGGGATTCACACGTGGGCATATGTAGAAGGTGCGGGTATCCAGGACGTGGGTGATGGTTTCGTCATGCCCGTAGCCGCGCACCAGGGTGTCGATCAGGTTCAGGCAGGCGTGGGTGGGCGAGACTTCCGAAGCATGGATGTTGCCATCAACCCAGACCGCTGGTTTCTCGTGATGAGCGCCGGTCTGCCGGTTGGTGACTACCGCCAGCCAGATGTCGCGCTCTTCAAATGAGCTGCCGATGGTAGTCAGCTCGACCAGGTGTGGATACTCGTCGGCGTACGCTCGAAGCAGACCGGTCAGCTCGTCATAGCGGAAGTAGTGATCAAACGTCAATTGAGGCATGAGATTCCCTGGCGGCGCAAAGCCCATCGCATTGTCAGCATAACATCGGCGTCTGGGAGCGTCAATTGCGCTTGAACCGTCAGCGCTGAGCCAGTATGATCGGACACAGAAATGCTTCCTGAAGACAATCGATATGACCCGATTCCTGCGACGCTTGAATGCCTATATCGGAAGATCGAACGAAGAGCGCTGGACGTTTTTCGCCTCACTTATACTGCTGCCTGCCCTGGCGCTGGCGCTGAATCGTGTTGGAATGCGCCGCACCCGTGCGTTTCTCGAAGCGCGTGCCAGGCTGGCGCAGCCCGCTGCGCCGACCGAGGAGGCTCATGCGCGCGCCCGACGAATCGCCCGCATGGTCAATGCCGCCGCTCGCTACAGCCCCTATAAGGCGAACTGTCTGAAACGTTCGCTGGCGCTGTGGTGGCTGCTGCGTCGGCGGGGTATCGACAGCGATGTGCGCATCGGCGTGCGCAAAGCGGAAGGAACTTTCCAGGCACATGCCTGGGTCGAGATGGACGGCGTGGTAGTGAACGACTCAGCGCGTTTCGTAGGGGCGTTTACGCCGTTCGCCGGCGATGTGATGACGATTTACCGCTTTTTGGACTGACATCCCTTCCGGTGGGTCTTTCGCTCTTTCGAGAGGGGCTGGCAATAGACTCGCCGTAGAGTGGTCCCGTGCGCTACACTCGCCACCGAGTTGAGTCGTCGTTCATAGACGAGGCAGGTAAGACGAAATGGAAAGCGCTTTGTCAAAGCAGCAGCGCATCGACGCCATGCGAATCAAGCTGGCGGAGGTCGGGCGGTTTTTGTTTGCCCGTGCGCTCACCGATGCCGGTGGCGGTAACGTCAGCGCGCGGATCGATGATGTCATCGTCATGTCGCCCAGCTATTCGGGACAGGCGCATCGCTGGCAGTTGGACCCGGAAGACTTCCTGCTGGTGAGTCTGGAAGGTGAGCTGCTGGAAGGGACTGGGAAGATCACCCGCGAGGCGAGCGTTCATCTTGGGCTGCACCGCAAGTTCGGAGCGTATGGAACCGGAGTCATCCATGCCCACCCGCGTCATGTGATGGTTTTCGCGGCGATGGCGATGGCGATTCCCCCGGTGCTGGAGGCGACCGTCAAATTTGGGACCGTGCAATGCATCGAGTATGCCCCGGCGCACAGCCCGCATCTGGCGGAACGCATCATTGACATGATCACCGGGCAGGAAGAGCGTATCGCCAAACATGCGGCGGCGGCACTTGCACCCTGGCATGGGCTGTTTCTGATCGGCAAAGACATCGATGCAGCCTTTGACGCGGTGGAGCGAATCGACACCAACTGTTTCTGCATCCTTCAGGCGCAGGCTGCCCTGGGGGCGCGCGATCTGCTGGCGCAGCAGCGCGACCAGTTCGCCGCCGCCGCTGCGAAGTACCGGAAGTGATGCCATGATCGTCACGGTCACGCCGAACACTTCGATGGACATGACCTATTTCATTCCATCGTGGGAGTTGAGCCGCACGCTTCGCGCCAACCGTGTCCTGGAAAGCATCGGCGGCAAACCCACCGACGCCAGCTACATTCTGGGGGAAATGGGCATCCCCAGCCTGGCGCTCGGCTTCTGCGCCGGCGGTGCCGGGGAAACCATCAAGGGTTTCCTGCGTTCCAGGGGGGTGACGGTCGATTTCATACCGGTTTTGGGACAGTCTCGCCGGAATCTGATCATCGTCGTTGAAGACGTTGGCGCGCAGACGGCGATCACTGCCGAAAGCCTGATCACGACAGAGGAGCATCTGGAACAGCTTCGCGAGAAATACCAGGCGGCGCTCGCGACGGCGACATGTGTGGTACTCGGCGGAACTCTGCCCAAGACGATGCGCCCGGACTTCTATACGGAGTTCGTGGGGCTGGCGCGCGAACGCAGTGTCCCCGTCGTTCTGGACGCAGTTGAGCCGAACCTCAGCGCGGGACTGCGGTCTGGTCCGCAGTATGCCAAGCCGAATCAGGATGAGCTTTCGCAGTTTGCCGGTTTTCGCGTCAGCACGGTTGACGATGCGTACCGCGTAGGACGCGCCATGATCGACCGCTATGGCACGCAGCCGATCATCACGCTTGGGGAATACGGCGGGCTGGCGGTCCTGAACGACCGCGCTTATCGCATTCCGCCGTTGAATGTGCAGGTCGAAAGCGCCGCGGGAGCCGGTGACGCGGTGCTGGCAGGCATTGCTGCCTCGGTGACGGCGCGTCAGCCGATTGAAGAGGGGATTCGGCTCGGTTTTGCGGCAGCGACAGCGGTGGTGATCATGCCGGGCACGGCAGAATGCCGTAAGGCGGATATTGATACGTTCCTGCCACAAATCGAACTGATCCCGTACGCACCTGCTGAATGAGCTGCCAGGAATGCGATAATGAAATCATTCGAGTTTGTCACCGCCGCTCAAATCGTCTTTGGGGTAGGGAAGCGCGCTCAGCTTTCCCAACTCCTGCGCGGCTATCGCGCTGAGCGCGTCTTCTGCGTCAACGGCGGCTCGATGGAACGCGCGCAGCCCATCTTTGACCTGATTGCGGAAGCCGGCGCGCACTATCAGGCATTTCCGGTTCGCCGCGAGCCAGACCTGGAGTTGATCCGGGATGGGGCGAGCCGAGTGCGCGCCTTCCGTCCGGACTGCATCGTCGCCGTTGGAGGGGGCAGCGTGATCGACGCCGCCAAGGCGTTCGCCGCCCTGGAAGCGAACGACGGCGATCTGCTGGACTACCTGGAGATCATCGGGAGCGGCAAGCCGCTGGAAAATCCCGTGCGGATTCCGGTGGTTGCGCTGCCGACGACCGCCGGGACCGGCTCTGAAGTGACGCGCAATTCGGTGATTGCCTCTTCGGAGCATCGACTTAAGGTGAGCCTGCGCAGCAGCAGTATGCTCCCGGCGGTTGCGCTGATCGACCCTGAACTGACCGTTTCCGCCCCGGCGACGGTGACTGCTTACTCTGGAATGGACGCGCTGGTGCAGCTGATCGAGCCTTACGTCTCGGTCGCCGCGACGCCCTTCACTGACGGACTGTGCCTGCACGCGCTTTCGTTAGGCGCGCCGGCGCTGCGGCGGATTCCCGATGCGCCGGAAGATCTTGATCTCCGCTCGGCGATGTCGTATGCCAGCCTGATCGGCGGCATCGCCCTGACGAACGCCAAGCTGGGTGCCGTACACGGCTTCGCCGGAGTCCTCGGCGGGATGTACGATGCGCCGCACGGGGCGCTGTGCGCGCGCCTGCTGCCCCCGGTGATCGACGCCAATGTGAAAGCTCTGCGCCAGCGTCAGATGGAGGGTGAGGCGCTGAGCCGGTATGATGCGGCGGCGCGCGCTGCGTTGGGGAGCGCCGATGCGGCTGCGGATGATCTGCTGGCGTGGGCATGGGAGATGAACCGGCTGCTGAACATTCCGCCGCTGCGGACATTCGGCATCGAGGAGGGACATCTCGACGAAATCGCGGAGAAGAGCGCCCGGTCGAGCAGCATGAAGGGCAATCCGATTGGACTCACGCAGGAGGAACTGATCGGCGCACTGCGACAGGCGTTGTAGGCGGGTGGGACAGGGGAGCGGGCTGTTCAACCGCCCGCTGGGAAATCACGCAGATGACCATTGACACACCGCCCCCTGCCTTTTAGAATCACCGCCATTGTGGAGCTGTGGTGTAGCGGTTAACACACTGCCCTGTCAAGGCAGAGACCGCGGGTTCGAAACCCGTCAGCTCCGCTCTAGCAAAGAAGCCCGACCCTGCCGGTTGGGCTTCTTTGTTGGACTGCCGCCAAAACCCCAGTGATAATCAGGTCGTTCTGGTGGCAATGCAGGCGCTCTGGCACAATGCGGATTCAGAGTGTGTAATCCACTTCTGCAGCATGAATCCCTCTCATCCCTTAATTTCCTCTCCCATTGGTGTGATTGCCAGCGACAATTCAGAGACAGGCTGGACGGACGTGTTTTCCAAGCGCAGGGAGTAGCGACCGTCTGCGTAGTCAAAGCTGGGCGCAGCGACTTCGATCAGGTAGGGTCCGTCCTCGATGAACTTGAGATTCTGAATTTTGGCGTTGAGGTCCCAGTTAAGAAATCCGTTATCGTTATTCGCTGCGACAACGCTGCCGTCTGGAGCATAGATCGTCAGGAGGGTATCCGGTCCGGTAGGATAGGCAGTTCTGGCGAAGGTGCTGATCGTCAGCACATCACCGGCGATGGCGTCATAGGTCCATACCTGTCGTTTTCCTGCGAGCAGTTCACCAGAGTAGTCCCCTATCCCGACCACCCCGCCGTCAAGGGTCAGTGCTGCGCGGACTGCTTCAATGTTGGTGATTTTGAAGCTGCTGACGATTGCGTCAAGGTTGGCTTCCAGGTCTTCAATGGTCAGCGGTCCGGTTACTTGAATGTAGAACCCAATCCCACCTCGAAAAAAAACGTAGTCATACACGACCATCCCATAGATCGGGTCGTCACCCAGGCGCGTTTGAGTGCGCAGTACCGGACCTTCGGGCATTTCGACGATTTCGCTGCTGACCAGCGTTGTATCGTCTGCAAAGGTCGCGCCATTGAGGAACGCCTGAAGCTCATGCAGGTCGAAATCGATGCCGACAAATGCTGGCGTGACGATGATGGTGAGACCAAGCAGACGTGGGTGGGTTAAAACGATGGAATTCTCCATGTAGGAACGCAAGTTGCTTTCACATCTTGTACAGTTGGCATATCCAGCCATTTTTGCCGATTCGACGGTGAGTTCTATGAATGCCTCATCTGCTGTGAAACCCACCCAGTCTGATGGCGCCATGATGCTGAACCCGCTGCCCTGATAGGCGTTCCATTGACTTGTGTCAACCGCTGCGACCGCGCTTGTATTTGAGGATTCCGTTGATTCCCGTGCAACCAGGGAGCTGTGGATATACACCGCCTGACCCTCGAACTCAATCTGGTACCACATGGTGCTGCCCAGAACGGATGCGCCCTCCACAGAATCGATCACAACAACGCTTGATCCCGGATCGAACGTGGTGAGGACGGCACAATCCAGGCGTGCGCAGGCTCGTCCGTTGATATTCTGGGTGCTGGTGACGATGTAGATCGCCGATTCCTGAGATAGCGCTTGGTATCCAATGACAAAGTGCGCTAGGACGACAAGCAACATGCCGAATGTGCCATTGATGAACTGCTTCATGAGTTTCTCTCCTGCTGAACTCACCGCATGACAGACAAGGTGACTCATTACCGACAGTACATGCAGGCAAGGGATGAATGTAATCACCTTACGGTGGAATATTCGGGAAGAGGGGGATGAATTTTCGTTAGCCCAGAGGGGGTTATATGCTGCCCCGAAACGGTCAGCATGTGCCAACCCTTCCGGGCAGACCCGTGCATCGGAAGTCAAACAGATGAACCAATGATGATGGTGAGAACACCAATGTGTTCTTGACTATAATGTAACAATATCTTCTGTGAATACTACATCTGTGTCGCTCATCTCTGTGTTCCTGTCGTCATCGTTTGCCAGCAGAGTCGGCGTGATGGACGGTTTTTCGATTTGAAAGAGGACTTGCATTGGACACTCGCTCCGAAGCACCAGCACGCGGCGTCTTTATCGCTCACAGCCCTGAGGACGAGGAATTTACGCGCTGGTTGAGCGCTGCGCTGCGCAATCTTGGGCATTCAGTGCGAGTGGGCAGCGAAAACGCCGCCGCCGGTCTGCATACGATGGATGCGTTTCAAAATGCTCTTGACGGAGCAGATGTAATGCTGTTGGTCATAACGCCCGAAGCACTCCGATCCCGGTTGGTCAGCAGCGCCTGGACATACTTCTACTATGAGCGCGAGAAGCCGCTGATCCCGATCCTACGGCGATCCCCGGGACCGACGGATCGCCTCAACTTTATGCTCGCATCACTGCGGTCAATCGACTTCGCGCGGGTAGACACCGACGAGGGAGAGAAGGAAGCAGCACTGGCGCGACTTCACCATACGCTGCTGCAAACCTACGGCAGCCTGTCAGGCATCGCAGATGATGTACCGAGCAGTTACCGCACACCCCCAGTGCCGGGAGATAGCGCGATTACGCTTGACCCCGGCATCGTACACGTGCATCCCTCCATGCCCGTCGGTACCTTTGTTGGCTGGGCGCAGCAGGCAGCGCGCCGCATCTGTATCCTGACGACATGGACGGGACTTCTTGCCAGTCAGCCGGCGATATTCCATGAGGCGCTGCAGCGGGGATGCGCCGTACAGATTCTGCTCCTCAATCCGGCATCACCGCTGGCACGACAACGCAGCCTGGATATTCATTTGGGAACATCGACCCGGTTCATCGATGAGCAGGAAGTTCCTCGCAACATCCAGACCACGATTCGTCAGCTTGCCGATCTTCATCAAGAGGTCGATCACCTGCCTGGATCCATGGACCTGCGCCTTTATGACTTGCTGCCTTCGTTTTCGTGGTTCCGGTGCGATGAGCGCGCCCTGATCGGCTTCTTTCCACATTCGACACGTATGACGACGTTTCCGATGCTGGAAGTTCAGGCAGACTCGGTGCTGGGGCGTCGCTTCAGCCAGGAGTTCGACGCGGTGTGGAACCATTCCACTGTTATCGACTTCACACCCCGCAGCGATGCGCGCTCGATAGATGAGAGCCAACCGCTGGCGGAACCCGTCTCAGGTCGCGAAACGGAGATACTTCAACTCATTGTAGCGGGCTGGTCGAATCAGGAGATCGCCGATCAACTGGTGGTGACACTCGCGACTGTGAAGAAACACATCAACAACCTGTACAGCAAATTGGGCGTTCGCAGCCGCACGCAAGCGATTCTGCGCGCTCACCAGCTGCGGCTCCTCCAGACGAATACACCCCCTTCACCGCTTTAGGATCAACCTTAGGGAGGGCGCTCGTCGTCAGACCCGTCGCTACACTGGGGATAACATTTTATCACCCAGGAGATAGAGCCATGAGACGGTCGATAAGGCGAATGCCTCCTCAAACGATGATCACGTTAGGTTTTTTGAGCTTGGTACTCGTGGTTATGCTGCTCAGCATCTACAAGACTTTCGTGCCACCGCCGACAGAAACACCTGAATTGACGGCATCTGCCCGTGAGACACTGGCAGCAACTGGCGTTATCATCGACGTGGCGTCGTCCAACACCAAGCAGAATTGGATCAATGCCGTCGCCGAGCAGTTCAACGCGGATGGACACACGACATCGGCAGGACGGCAGATTTTCGTCCAGGTGAGCCACGTACTGTCGGGCGGCTCGCAGCAGGCGATTCTGTCGGGCACGCTCCAGCCAACCGTGTGGAGTCCAGGAGAATATAGTTGGGTGGAAGGCGCGAATCAGGTGTGGCAGGACCGCACCGGACATGCTCTGGTATCGGAACACTGCTTACCCACCGCGAATGCGCCCAGCGGACTTGCCATGTGGCGTCCTATGGCAGAGGCGTTAGGTTGGCCGGATACCCCGATCGGGTGGGGCGATCTTCTGGCTCTCGCGAATGCTGACGACGGTTGGGGCAGCGTGGGACACCCGGAATGGGGTGCGTTTCAATTTGGACATGTCCACCCGGACTTTTCCAACGTAGGGCTGCTGCTGCTGTCATCGCTCGCCTATCATGCAGCAGGAAAAACGGCGGGTTTGCAGGTGACGGATGTTTACAGCGATCCGGCGCAGACCGCATTTCGTCAACTGGAACTGAAGACCTATCACTATGGGCTGCAAAGTCGTGACCTGCTGGACCTTATGGTGAATCGGGGACCGAGCTATCTGCATGCGGTCACGACGAGCGAAGCCGAGACTCTCCGTACCAATGCCGAACGGGGCGACCGCCTGCGGTTCCCGCTCGCCTTCATCTTCCTGTCCGATGGCACTTTCTGGAGCGAGCATCCTTACTGTATCCTGTCTGAGGCGGAGTGGGTGAGTGACGAGCAGCAAGATGCCGCCCGCATTTTTCGCGACTATCTTTTGTCTCCATCCCAGCAGGATATCGCCGTGAACTATTACATCCGTCCCGTGAATCAGCAGTCACCTCTGCATGCGCCGATCGCGCTGGAGTACGGCACCGATCCCCGTGTGACGCAGGCGACGTCGCCTGCGCTGGAAAGCCCATCGGCAGATGTCGCCAATGCCGTGCGTGATGTCTTCCATATGACCAAGAAGCCTGCTGCGGTTCTGCTGATTCTTGACACGTCCGGCAGTATGGGTGGGGATCTAATCACCAACGCGGTCGCGAGCGCACAGAATTTCATTCGGCGCATGAGCGCGCGCGATGAAGTGTACGTACTTGGCTTCTCCACCACCCCCGTCTGGATAGGGCAGGGCGGACTCATCTCTGAGGTAGGCGAGACGATTGTGCAGAATGTGGGTGGGCTGTACGCAGATGGCGGGACCGCCTTGCATGATGCGATGTGCATGGCGGTGGCGACAATCGAAGATGTGCGTGCGCGTCACGATGCGGCGGGTGAACCTCATTTGTATGGGATCGTCCTGCTCTCAGATGGCGGCGACACGTCCAGCACCATCACAGAGAACCAGATGTTTGAGATGTGCCTGCCCGATGGCGAGAACGCTGATGGTGTCAAGGTATTCACCATCTCATATGGACAATATGCCGATCAAGACCTGATGACGCGGATTGCACGCCGGACGAACGGTAAGCCGTTCCAGGGCGGACCAGACAATATCGAACAGATTTACTCCGCGATATCCGCCGAGCAATAGG
This sequence comes from Anaerolineae bacterium, assembly GCA_013360465.1. Classification (GTDB taxonomy): domain Bacteria; phylum Chloroflexota; class Anaerolineae; order Aggregatilineales; family Phototrophicaceae; genus Flexifilum. Next base: position 223,543 of record JABWBO010000001.1, read on the forward strand.
ACGTGCGGTCTGAAGGGGCGCACCGACGCAGTCAAATAGCAGCCAGCGTCGGGCGAATTCAGCAGTAAGCTACGCGCGCTTAGCTGAAACCCGTCATCTTCATCTGAACAAAATGCCCGACCATACCGGTCGGGCGTTTTTGCCGAAAACTACGATGAACCGTCAGGCTGGCGGCGGCAGCAGTGTCCGCTCTGAAAAGGCATCGCAGCGGTAGTCAGCCGCGCGTGAATTCTGCGACATCCAGCACGAAGATCGTCGCCGCATGTCCCTCTGGACGGCTGTAGGGGCGGCATACTTCACGGATAGTCGTCATTGCAGCTGGCGCTCTTCCTCAACGCCGATCACGAACGTCGTGTTCTGCCGTCGCAGAAACCCGCCTGTGCTGCTGATCTTGGTCACGGAATAGCCTCCGGCGAGGAGCGCCTGGGAGAGCGGATCAACCGCGTCTGAATTGAAAATAATGGCGAGGATCAATTTTGACATGATCTACACCTGCTCAAAATGATGGACATCCAGGACGAAAGACAGGAATCCGCCCACTTCTACTTCGGCAAGTCCCGTGAGCGGGTGGACGCCCTCGTAAGTATAGGGAACGACCGACTTGCGCAGCGACGCCAGTTCCGAAATCAACTGCGTAACCTGCGGCACATGCTGCTCATCGATGCCAATCAAGAGGGTGGAGTTCCCTGGGCTGAGTAAGCCGCCTGTGCTGCTGACGCGGGTAATGCTCACACGCTGGCGCGTCAGCGTGGACATGACCCTGTCAACATCCTTTTCGTCCACAATCGCCACAATCAGCTTCATATCATTGTCTGCCTCATAAGCTTCTGTTGGGTCCGACACATCGCCCGCCGATGATAACGCGTTTGCCTCGCCAGGACAAAATACGGACGAGAGGCATCGGAAAGCAGGCACGTTTGCCGGTCTCGAAACAAAAAGCGCGGAACCAATTGGTCCCGCGCCTCTTCTGTCTATCCGCTTGCTTGCTACTTAACTGCCAGACGCTCGATCAGCGCGATGAGATCGGCTGCCGCCTGATTCACCGTACTCTGACCAAAAGCCACCTGCTGACCGATCAGCTCGAGTTCATTCACGAACTCCTGGTCATTCGGAAGGTTCGGGTCCTGGGGGATCGTCCGGTCGGCAACCGCATCGTAGATGCGATAGACTGCTGCGTCGGTCGCGCTGGATTGCCCGGCGATGGATTGACGCACGACCGGCGAGGACGGCACGCCTCGATTGGTCTGAAGGATTGCGCCCGCCTCGGGGCTGGTGACGAAGAAGTTGATGAACAGCGCTGCGGCTTCTTTGTTCGCGCTGTTGTTGTTGATGCCGAGGTATTGGCTCATCTGGATGGCGTACGAATCTTCACCACCTACAGGAAGCGTTGTCAATCCCAGCTCGTCGGTCATTGCTGCCTGATAGGCTGCGCCCTGATTGCTCCAGATGAGACCGATAGCCGCTGCGCCCGCCACGAGCGCCGAGCTGTCTGGTCCGTCTTCGGTGAATGTTGCGGAGGTTTCAGCATCGGGAATCAGCCCTTCGGCGCGCATGTCTGCCCACATCTGAAGCCAGGCGGTGGCAGATTCGACCGTCGCATAGGACTTACCGCCTTCGTCCGAAGTCCACAAGGGTGTTCCTTGCTGACGGAAGAAGTAGCTAAGGTAGTTCGCCTGGTTGGTGCTGTTGTCCACAAATGGTGCGACACCTTCGGGGAGAACATTCTTGAGTTCGCGACCATAGGCAAGCATCTCTTCCCAGGTCATATTGTCCGCTGGGAGGGCGACGCCGGCAGCCTCGATCAACGTCTTGTTGTAGGCGAGGACGAGTGTATTGGTGCCGAGGCTTACGACATAGAGATTGCCGTCGTTTGCCGTCGCAGGGATGAGCGCGGTCTGGTCGAACTGCTCGGCGGTGGTGATCAGGAGCTGACTGCCCAGATAGTTCGTGAGCGGCTCAAGATACTGCTGATAGTCGGGCCAGTTTCCGCCGAATTGAATCAGATCGGGGGCGTTATTCGCTGCCAGCTGGGTATCGAGAATCTGGAAGTGATCGCCCGCGCCGCCATTAGGTTCGCCAACGACGGTGATATCAGGATAGGCAGCTTCGAACAACTCGATGACCTGCATGGTCCTTGCTGCACGATCATCGTTGCCCCACCAACCCATGCGGAGTTCGGCGGGACCACCGGTATACGCGGGAAGCCCTCCAGCGCTGTCCTGCGCCCCGCCTGGCAGGGTGAATGCCATGAGCATCACGGCAAGCAGCGCCAGGATCGTGATGGTATGAAGCCTTCGCATCGTTGAATTCTCCTGTTCAGCAATAGATTCAGGTTCTACTAGGCGGTTCCAGTTGCGGTATCGCGCGTTATTTCACAATCATGTGCGCTCCTGTCGATGCACTAACCCTTGATGCCGGTGGTTGTGATGCCCTGTACGAAGTACTTCTGCAGGGAGAAAAACAGGATGAAGGCGGGGACAACAGACAGTGTGGACATCGCCAGTGCGCCGCCCCAGTTCGAGACCGCTCCGGCGTCACCGACGAACGTGCGCAGCGCTCTCGACACTGTGAACGTGTCCGGACGTGTGAGGTAGAGCAGGTGATTGAAGAAATCGTCCCACGTCCAAAGGAAGGTGAAGAGCGCGGTCGTCACCAGCGCCGGGCTGGCGAGCGGCAGGATGATCCGCAGAAATACGCCGACCTTGCTGCACCCGTCGATGATCGCTGCTTCCTCGATCTCCTTCGGCAGGCTGCGGATGAACTGCACCAGCAGGAACACGAAGAAGGCGTCAGTCGCCAGGAACTTCGGCACGAGTATTGGGGCGTATGACCCCACCCAGCCGAAGCTGTTGAACATGATGTAGCGCGGCACAAGCGTGACGTGAGCGGGGAGCATGAGCGTGATCAGCATGATCGCGAACCAGAAGCTTCTGCCCGCAAATCTAAGCCGTGCGAAGGCATATGCCGCCATTGAGCAGGAGATCAGATTTCCGATGATGGCTACAGCGCACATGAGGAGCGAATTGGCGAAGAAAGTCCCGAACGACGTACCTGCATAACCTCGCCAGCCGGTGATGTAGTTCTCGACGGTCAGCGCCTTGGGTATCAGCCCCGGATCGCTGAAGATCATATTGTTGGGTTTGAACGAACTGACAATCATCCAGGCGACGGGGTAGATCATCAGCACTCCCAGCCCGATGATGGACAGATGGGTCATCGAAAGACGCAGAACCGTGCCGGACTTCATGTTATTCCCCGACCCCATAGGACACCCACCAGTTCGACGATCTGAAGACAATTGCCGTGAACACCCCGATAATGAGCAGCAGCACCCACGCCATAGCGGAGGCGTATCCCATCTCGTGGTACGTCCACCCCTGAATGTACATGTGTAGGGTGTAGAAGAGGGTGGAGTTGAGTACACCGCCTCTGCCGCCGCCGATGATGTAGGCTTGGGTGAACGCCTGGAAAGCGGAGATGAGCTGGATCACCAGATTGAACAGAATGACCGGCGATAGCAGGGGCAAAGTGATAGCGAAGAACTGGCGTATCCTGGTCGCCCCGTCTACGCTCGCCGCCTCATAGTATTCCTGCGGAATCTGTTTCAGCCCGGCGAGAAAGATGATCATTGATGAGCCGAACTGCCATACCGACAGCAGGATGAGCGTCAAGAGCGCGTAGTTAGGATTCGTGAGCCATCCAGGTAGGTCGGTGAAACCGAGGGCTGCCAGAGCGCCGTTGATCAACCCGTCCTTTTCGAACAGCTTTCTCCACAGGACGGCGATGGCAATAGACCCGCCAAGGAGCGTTGGGATATAGTAGGCGGCACGATAAAACTGTACACCGCGCAGTTTCTGGTTCATCAGCAGAGCCACCGCCAGCGCGAAGATCAGTTTCAGCGGGACCGCCACGAACACATAGGTGAAGGTCACAGAAAGTGACTTCATGTAGTAGGGGTCCACACGGATCAGTTCGCCGGTAGAAGCAGTGAACTCGGAGATGCCGAATACCGAACCGAACATCTTCAGGTAGTTGCCGAAGCCGATCCACTGTGTGGAATTGGGCGCGGTGAAATCGTAATCGGTGAAACTCAGCAGCAGCGAATACCCCATCGGGTAGAGCGTGAGCGCAAAGAAACCCACGAGCCACGGGGCAAGAAACAGATAGGCTACGGCGTTTCGCCTGAAAAACGCAGTGATACGGGACATCTGGTATACCAAGAAACTTCCTCTAGTCTCGTTCAGAAGATAATCCGGGACCGTCGGTGCTGCTGCCGCAGATCGCGCTATCTTGCCTCCGGCATATCGACCGGTCCCGTCGATTCCCGGATGATCAGCTCCACGTTCGTTGTGACGACCTGTTGGGGGAGGCCCGGCTCTGCAAAACGTCTGAGAAGAAGCCGAACCGCATCTCGCCCGCTTTCTTCGGCTTTCCCGGAAACGGTGGTGAGTCGGGGTGAGGTGTACCTAGCGAACGGGATGTCGTCAAAGCTGGCGATGGACAGGCTGCCGGGAATCGACAGCCCCAGGTCGTCAGCGGCGCGCATCGCCGCAATCGCCAGCATATCGTTGATCACCAGCAGCGCTGTTGGGCGATCTGGGCGGTCGAGCAGGGTGTAGGCTGCCTGGTAACCGTCTTCAAGCGCTTCGCCGCAGTGCATTTCCAGCGTCTCGTCGTGGGGCAGCCCGGCTTCTTCCAAGACCTCACGGTAGGTCAGCAGGCGGTCAAACCCCTGAACTTCTCTGGAAGTGCCGTAGACGAAGCCGATTCTTCGATGACCCAGACCGAGGAGATGCGCCATGAGGGCGCGTGTACCACCATTGTAGGCATGGACGACATGATCGAATTCCGCCTTCGCAGCCGTGATTTCGACGACAGGGCGGGCTGCTTTGCGCAGGTAGTCGGTCAATCTGGGCAAGAGATACTTGGCGGCTGCCAGAAGAATGAAGCCATCAACAGGCTGGCGCGTCAGTTCGCGGAGCGTATTGGCTTCCTGCTGGAGATTGAGCGGATGATGCGTCAGATGCAGGCTGTAGCCGGCTTCCTGCAGCTCGTCAGAAATGCCAGAAAGCATCTGCCAGAAAAATGGGTTCTGGATGACGGGAATGATCACCCCGACGATGTTGGTGCTTCCCAGGCGAAGAGACTGCGCCCGCGCATCCGGCTCGTAGCCCAGCTCGGCAATGACATCCATGACTCGCTGGCGGGTTTCATCGGAAATCTGTATCTTCAGTTGAGCCTGGTCGTTCAACACGTAGGATACAGTGGAACGAGAAACTCCGGCACGGCGCGCAACGTCTTTTTGAGTAGGTCTTTTCATGAGTCTGATGAATCACTATACTTACTGATACGTGCCAATTGACACGTGTGAATTCAGTGTATAGTCAGTTTTGATTTACGTCAAGTCAAACCGAGCAGCGCAAACATGTCGCACCCACGAGGTCAATTGTGAAGATATCGCATCTCAAGACGAACCATGTCGCCAACCCACTGGGCTATGCACTAGACAGACCAACTCTCTCCTGGATTGTTGAAGAGACCTGCGATACCGAACAAACTGCCGCGCGAGTGGCGATCAGCCTCGACCGTGACTTTCAGCATCTTGTCTTCGACAGCGGAAAAGTAGAAGGCAGCATCCTGGACAGCGGTGGAGCAGACGACAGCGTCATAGACAGCGCTGCTTTCCGACTCGCGATTTCACTCCAACCGCGCACCCGCTACTTCTGGAAGGTCTGGGTGTGGGGACAAACCGAACACGCCGAAAGCGATGCTGCCTGGTTTGAGACGGCGAAGATGGGAGAAAGCTGGTTAGGCGACTGGATCACGCCGGAATTCGAGGATAGACGACTTCACCCAATTCTCTTTCGGCACTTTGAACTGCCGACGCGGGTTCGCCAGGCGCGCATCTATATTTGCGGGCTGGGGCTGTATCATCTCGAACTGAACGGTGTGAAAGTTAGTGATGAATATTTCATGCCGTACTGCAATGCTTATGACCAGTGGATACAGTATCAGACCTTCGATATTACGGCGCTGCTTTCCACAGGTTCGAATCTCGTGTCGGTGATGCTGGGCAACGGCTGGTACAAAGGACGCTACGGCGCGAACGGCGGCGACGTTGATTTTTATGGGGATCAATTCGCGCTGATCTGTGAGCTGCATATCACCATGGAAGACGGAAGCGAATATAAGATCGTCACGGATCGCTCCTGGCGTGCGCAGCCTTCTCCAGTGTTGATCAGCGACATCTTCGATGGTGAGAGTTATGACGCACGAATTCCGAGGACCGCAGCCGCATTCGCGTCCGAGTCATTCAGCGTCAGCCTGTTGACGCTGAGCAAGGACCGGCTGGAGGCGCGACGGTCACTTCCTGTTTGCGTGAACGAAGTGATTCATCCTGTCGCCCTGATTCACACGCCGGCAGGGGAGGCTGTCCTGGACATGGGGCAGAATTTCTCCGGATGGGTTCGCTTCAGAACCCATGCGCCCGCCGGCACGCGAATTCACCTTCAGTTTGGCGAGGTGCTGCAAAACGGAAACTTCTTCCGGGACAACCTGCGCACCGCCAAGGCGGAGTACGTGTACATCGCGGATGGAACTGATGCCATCGTCGAACCCTATTTCACATTTTTCGGCTTCAGATATGTCAAGGTATCGGGCTGGATCGGCGAACTCAATATCGACGACTTCACCGGCTGCGCTGTCTATTCCCGGTTGGACATCACCGGAGAACTGGAGACATCGAACGAGAAGGTCAACCAGTTGATTCGCAATGTCATGTGGGGACAGAAGGGCAACTTCCTGGACATTCCGACCGACTGCCCACAGCGGGATGAGCGCCTGGGATGGACAGGAGACATCCAGATGTTTTCCGGGACTGCCTGCTTCAACATGGATTCCAGCGCGTTTCTCGCCAAGTACATGTACGATCTGGCGAAAGAGCAGTCCAAGACAGGCGGCATGGTTCCCCACATCATCCCGATGGCGAACCTGGATCGCGGAGGGTCGAGCGCCTGGGGCGATGCGGCAACGATTGTTCCCTGGACGGTCTACGAATTCTACGGAGATATGGGCATCCTGGAAGCGCAGTATGAGAGTATGCGCGCCTGGGTAGACTACATCCGAAACATCGACGAAGCATCCGGCGGCAAGAGACTGTGGACCGAAGGGACGCACTTTGGTGACTGGCTTGCGCTCGATGGCGATGACCCGACATCGCGAAAGGGCGGAACACCTGAAGACTTCATCGCTTCGGCATTCTACTGCTACTCAGCGCGCATTGTGGCGAAAGCTGCCGATGTTTTGGGCAAAACAGAAGACGCCCAGACCTATGGCGCACTGTCTAATGCGATCAGGGCGGCAATTCAGCAGGAATACTTCACTCAGACGGGGCGTCTGGCAGTGCCGACTCAGACCGGCTACGTCCTGGCATTATACATGGACCTTGTGCCGGAGATATCTTTCGAACGGGTGAAACGAGACTTCATCGCCAAACTTGAGAAAGCCAATGTGCATCTCCGGACCGGGTTTGTCGGCACACCGTACCTGTGTCGCGTGCTTTCGAGCATAGGTGCAAGCCGGTTGGCGTACCAACTTCTCCTGAACGAAGACTACCCATCCTGGTTGTATGCTGTGAATCTTGGCGCGACGACCATCTGGGAACGCTGGAATTCCCTCAATCCCGATGGTTCGATCAGTTCCACGAGCATGAATTCCCTCAATCATTATGCCTATGGTTCTATCGTCGAATGGATTTACCGCGATGTGTGTGGGTTGAATCCTGATGCGAATCACGGCAATGTCGCCGGCTTTCGTCATGCCCGTATCACACCAAGACCCGATCCTGCGCTGCGGTGGGCGAGGGCGCGATACCGTTCCGCCGCTGGTTGGTACGAAAGCGGCTGGAACATTGATGAAACCGGGCTGATCACAATTCAGGTCTCCATTCCCTTCAACGCGCGAGCGTCCGTGTATCTTCAGGAGCTGGCGACAGACGAGATTCTGCTCAATGGTCATCCAATCGAGGGTTCTGTGGGATCCTGGTCTGCCGCTCAGTTAAGCCTCTCTGCCGGGAGATACGAGATCGCCTACAGAAGACGTGACACCTGATGCGGCAAGGATGATCGTGACATCCATCACTGTCGGATGGCGCGCACAAACTCTATACTTAATCTAGGAGCGGTTGGCTGTATCAGTCGATGGGGTGGGCTTACTCATCCAATTGGCTGACGCTGATGCCCAGAGATGCGCTTTACAGGCTGGTTCAGAATACGCTCCTTGGGAAGCGCCCAACAACACAATCATGCTGCAATGACGTGATAGATGGTGGGCGCATGTCCTGAGCCTCTTCATCGATAGGAGGGTTGCAATGATTTCAGCCCGCGCTATCCGCCCCGCGCTCTTTTCGATCCTCGTCGTTCTTTTCTTCTTTGCTGGTTCGGCTGACGGCTTCAGTCCGACCGTGACCGCCGCGCGCCTGCCAGCCAGCGATTGGTGGCTGGTCGTCCACAATCAGTGCAGCGATAGCCTTCACTGGATCAACGCTTCGGGCGAGTTCGCGTCCATTCAGCGCCCCGCCTTGCCGAACGAAGCGGCTGCCGCGCCTTGCAGTTTTCGGGCGATGCATATTTCGCAGGATGGGCGTTACCTGACACAAACGACAACCCTGACGACTGGAGTTTCCGCCATCAGCTTCTACGACCTTCAGACCGGCGCATGGCTGCGTGTCTACGAGGCAGCGGCGAATGAAACCGCGCGTCTGGGGCATCGCTACTCGTCGGACCGCAGCAACCGGATCGCGGTGAGCTTCTCTGCACAGCCAGCCGGTACGCCGGGATGGCGCGTGGTTATCTTCGACATGACGACCGGGGCAGAAGTCCACGAGCTGCGCAGTGGGGGCACAGAGATCGCCGGTTTTGTCGGCGGTGAGTTTCTGGCAGTCGCCCCCGTCATCCCCAATGTGCTGCTGATCGGGGAAGAGGCTGCTACGCCCGGCTTGATCGTCGTCGTCCGGTTCGACCGACTCGAACCGGAGGGCGCTCCCTATGGCGCTGTTGCATGGTATCCGATGGGTGCGCCTGGGGTGGGGCAGGCGTTGATCAGCAGCCCATATGCGACGATGGACTTAGATTTGCTGCCGAACGGGCACGCTATCGAGGCGTACTTTCAGGCAGGGTATGCTCCCGGACCGCCTGCAGGAGGGCTGCTGCCAATCACCTCCAACGCGGTTGGCTTGGTGCGCCCGGATACATTGGGCGAGTTTGTGCCGGTTTCGCTCTTCTTCGCCGACAGCTTGAGTACGGTCTACGATGTGCATTGGGGAGCAGATGGGCGCATCGCGCTCTTCAGACGCTACGATGGAACGGTGGACCGTCTGTATTGGATCAGGCTGGGCAGCGCCATCCTTGCGCCGCTGGAACAGCAGGTCACCCAGGTCCTTGGCGTACCAACCGGCTTCGTGTTCAGTACGGCAGACGGCGTGTACTACCTGAACGAAAGCGCCGCTGCGCCGACAGGTCCGATCTTCTCCAACCCTGGTTTGAGCGGATCGATGGCGTTCGTCTGGGCGACCGCCTTCGGCAATCCACCGCTGGCGCTGGTTGCGCCGAGCGCCGGGACCACTGGCACGTCGCCAATGCCGATTATCGTCACGGCGACGCCCGATTCGGGCGGGTGCCGGTTGCGCAGCGCCGACGGCAGCACCGTGAACGTCCGAAGTGGTCCGGGGACAGAGTATGCGATCCTTGGACAGGCGACCGGTGGTATGGAACTCCCGGTCATCGGCTACAACGGACAGTGGTACGTGGTGAATTTCGGCGGCGTCCAGGGGTGGATGGCAGGTTGGGTCAGCACTCTGTCCGGCAACTGCGGCGGGCTGGCGCTGATCGGCGCCCCGGCAGCGCCCCCTACTGCGCCGCCTCCTCCTACGCCTGTGCCGGGCAGCGGCGGGCAGCCTGATCTGTACGTCAGCGAGTTCGCGCTCGATCCGTCAACGCCGGTTCAGGGGCAGCCCGTGAACGTGCGCCTCGGCGTATACAACCAGGGGGGCGCATCGATATCCGGCGTCAGCTTCCACATCGACTGGTATCCTGGCGAAAACTACGGGTCTCCTGCCTGTGGCTGGGACCTGGATGGGCTGGCTGCCAGGGGCGGGCGGATTCTGACGTGTACTTATGCCGGTTATCCCAGCCCCTATGCCGCGATCAACACGTTGGTAGTGGTGGACACCGGCAGTGCAGTCGCCGAAAGCAACGAGACAAATAACCGATTCACCCGCGCCATCAGTGTGACGGCGTCGGGTGGCGGCGGCGGCGGGCAGCCCGATCTGTACATCAGTGAATTCTCGCTCGATCCGGCAACGCCGGTGCGGGGACAGCCGGTGAACGTTCGCGTTGGCGTGTATAACCAGGGAAATGCCGCAGTGGGCGGCACATCCTTCCGTATTGTCTGGTATCCCGGCGAGAATTACCCGTCACCAGCGTGCGAGTGGAATCTCGACAGCATGGCGGCGCGCGGAGGACGTATCCTGACCTGTACTTATTCCGGCTACCCCAGCCCCTACGCCTCGATCAACACCAAGGTCATCGTTGACGTGGACAATGCCGTCAGCGAAAGCAACGAAGGCAATAACCTCTTCCTTCAGCGAATTAGCGTCTCTGCCTCGTAGATCAGTTTCCTCGTGATGCGCCAGGTCGGATGCCTGCCGCATCACGACGCCAGCAGTGGGGGCGACAATCTCTTTCAGCACTTCTCCATCACAATCGCCAAGCTCGTCTGTAAAGTCCCCTGTCTCAGCAGATGGCAAGTGCCGCAGCGTTGTTTTACCCCGCCTCAGGGTTTGCCGCCTCCGTTGCCGTTGCCTGGATTGTCTCCCGATTGACCCGGATTGTCTCCCGATTGACCCGGCGGAACGCTCGTTGCGGCCGAATCTCCCGGAGGGCGATGGGTATTGGTCGGACGCGCCGTCGGGTTTGAGCGAGGCGTGTTGGTCGGGCGGCGGGTATTGGTGATGCGCGGGGTCGGCGTCAGGCTGGGCAGCGCAGCTGCCGTCGATGGGGGTGTTGATGTCGCTGACGGGGTTGTGGCGAGCGTGCCGGAAAGCGTCATAGGCGTCGTCGTCTCAGTCGGAGTCGGTGACTCAGGAAGAGATACGGCGGCGTCCTCAGTCATCGGCGGTTGCTCAGTTGCTTCATCGCCGTCAGCCTCGCTGTCTGCGGGTGGTGAGAGCGTCACGGGGTGAGCTGCGTTGTCCAACGCTTCAGCGAGTGCTGCAATGACGCCCGGCTCAGCAAGCTCTTCCACCGAAGCCTCGCGGATCACCTCGTCAAGGACGAGAAGAGTCTCAGCATGTCGAATACGAAGGCGCACCGTGCTGGACGCCGTTGAGGACTCCGCCGATTCCAGCGATGCCACCGCACTTTCGATGAGCGAGGCGTCGAACACACCGCGTTCAACCAAGGTCAGCGACTCGCTGGCGCGGCGCCCCGCCAGGTCCAAAAGCAGCGCGCTGCGCGCTGCATCATCTCCCATCCACTGAGTGAGCGTCAGATGTGCTTGTTCGACCTGCCGCTTGATGGGGTAGAGCGGGCTGCCGGGCAGACTTGCGGAGACGGATGGCGCGACGATGAAGAACAGTAGTGCTGCAGCGCTCGCAGCCAGACCGGTCTGCATCCAGCGCCATGTTTCGACGCGGACCATCCTGCTGCGCCTGTGCGGCAAGTGCTGCGCATCAAAGGCTTCGAACATGCGCGTTTCGATGCGCGCGATCATCTGCGGCGATAATGCTGAAACCGGCAGTTTCGCCAGGGAAGCCGCAGTGTTTACCAGAGCATCCGGTGTTTCCGGCGGCGTCTTGATGCTGTCTGGCGGCAGGACTTGATCGAGTCGCTTCGCCAGCAGGTCGGGATCAGAGTACTGCTCACTCACGAGAACCTCGCAAATAGTGGCGTGACTTCTGAGAAGTGCCCAGGAGTTCGCTGAGGGCGATCAGCGCGCGATGCTGAAGCGTCTTCACGGCAGCGACGGATTTGCCAAGGGATGACGCCACTTCAGCATGACTCTTGCGTTCGACGAATCGCATGACAAGTATGATCTGCTGTTCTTCGCTCAACCGATTCAGCGCTCGGCGGACCATTTCGAGCTTCTCGGCATCCTGGAACAGCTCTTCGGGGCTAGGTTCTGGATCCTGGAGCCGATCCACGTCTTGCTCGCGGGCTAGGCGACCATGCTTACGATAGTAGTTCGCAACCTGCGCCGATGCAATTCGATACAGCCATGCGGCGAATGGCGCACCGGTCGGGCGGTATGCCGGCAGCGCTTTAACCATGGCGACGAAGACCTCTGCCGTGACGTCTTCGGAGTCTTCGACAATGCCAATACGTGCAGCGACGTAGCGATGGATGGCATGGATGTGAAGTTGATAGAGGACCGCCAATGCTTCGCGATCGCCCTGCTGGGCGCGCTGGATGTACTCGGCGATTTCAGGCTCGATGACGCCCCGGTCACTTTCCGATGGCGCTGCCACCATCAAGACCAGGAACAAGGCTCCGACAACTTCAGGGGTAATCTGCATAGGTATCGTTTGGCTGCGAGGTCGATGCAGCAAATATACCCTACAAAAAGGCTCTTGGATGGAGGACTTTGATCAGCTTCGGATGTGACATCGTAATCCATCAGCGAGGCGTAGGAGTCGCGTAGGCTGCGTTTGCCGGGTTTTGCCGTAACCTTACAGAAGGCGTTACGCCGCCAGCGATCAAGATAGACCAGAGGAGTAGACACATGAATCGGAACGTAACGCGAACAGGAAGCCTAGCGCTGCTGCTGATCATTGTAGCGCTGGTAACGACGCTGCCCGCCGCCGCGCAGGATGACGCGCCAGCGCGCACCATCACCGTCAGCGGCTATGGTCAGGAATCGGGAACGCCCGATGTTGCTTACCTGTATCTGGGCGTCGACTCAACCAACGAGAACCCGACAGAAGCCTTCAATCAGGTGAACACGATGATCGAAGCTGTCAATGCTGCCGTCATGGCGCTCGGAATCGCCGGAGACGATATTCAAACCAGCAGCATCAATCTGTGGGTACAGGATTCTTTCGATCCGGCGACTGGGTCCCCGACAGGTGGACGGACCTATCGCGCTCAGAACATGGTCACGGTCACCGTGCGCGATGTGAATGCCGTTGGCGATGTCATCACCGCCGCCATCGCCGCCGGAGCGAACAGCATTAATGGGCTGTCGTTCGGCATAGCCGACCCCACCGCGCTGGCGCAGGCGGCGCGCCTGAATGCCATTGCCGATGCGCGCGCGCGGGCGGAGCAGATCGCCGCTGCGCTTGGTGTGACGCTTGACGAACCGATCAGCGCCGACGAGAGCATCTCAGGCGGTGCGGTGTCACAGCCGATGTATGCGATGGGCATGGGCGGCGGTGCCGCAGTCAGCGAGGGGCAGCTGGCAGTTAGCGTGCAGCTGACCATCACCTACGCCATCCAGTAGACCGTCTGTGCTTCAACGCCCTGGCTTCAGGGTCAAGCCCCTCAGACGGCGCACTGCGGTTCAGCCTGAGGGGCTTCGATTTGCCGGATGCCTATCAGCCACCGGCGAGGATCGCAGCGATCTCCTCTTCTGTGAGCGATGGGGCGATGATGATTTCTCTGGGCAAGAGTTGGACTGGGAGCAGCTGCAGAGCGTTGTCGTTGTACGGTTTAGGATCGCTGGGCGCACCAGTCGCGCTGAGGTCGTCGCCCATCGGGATTTCGACCCAGGACCCCGCCGGAACCTCGACGAACTCGCCATCGACTGCCGCGCGACCGTGACCTTCCAGGATACTGAACGACATGCTTCCCCCCGGCTGCGCCTTGATAAAAGCGGTCGAGCCGAGTTGAATATCGACATCATTTGCCCGCAGGTTGATTTGACCCATGCCTTCCGGAGTCTGTATCAGGATGCCATTCTGGGGCGCTTCGGCACAGGTAGTACCGGCGGCGCTGGAACGGAAGTAGAACGCCTGCATCGGCGCGAAAGGCACTGCATCTTCGGCGGGGTTGACGGCGATCAAAGCGCTCAGATCGCCAGCAATCTGGAGGAACTCGGCGGAGACCCATCCATACGAATCGCTGTCTGGAAGACGAATGCGCAGCCAGGTCGAACTTTCATTGCGACCATCTGCCGAAATGATTTCACCCGCTGCCACCGATCCGACGATGAACGCCTCTGTCGATGGTCGCCGCCGCACATTGAGGTTGGCGGTCGTCGTGCCGCTGATCGTCGGTAGGGCTGAGACGGCATTCTCGATTTCGACGTCACCGAATAGGAGAAAGGTGACGTTTTCACCCGGAAGGCTGTCGGGCAGGTTCGCCTGAACTTTCATCAAGGCAACCCCCCAGGTGTTGGTTTCGGGGTTGAGACCATCCAGGCGCAACGTCTCCAAATCGCCGACGCTGACCACGTCCCCGCGCGCATCGAAGACGAAACTTACGGCATTTTCGCGCGGCGTGGCGCGCAGCGAGAAGTTGCCGTAGCAGGCTTGGTTTCGACCGGTTGCCCCACAGGAATCCTGGACAGTCGTCAATGCTTCCTGGATGGTCGCGGAACAGGTGTCAGCGGCTTGTCCTTCGAGAAGCGAGGCGCTCAGCAGGAGCGCCGCCATTATCATGGGCAGCCAGGGCAGCGATTTCATATCGATTCGTCACCTCATGTGTATGCAGTAACTCTACGACGAAAACGCCCCGTGAGCAAACGAGTTGTGCGTCCGCTATAATCACATCACCATCTTCTGCTGAGGATTCTGGGCATGAGCTTCTGGCATGGCGGCGAAATTGTGGCGCGGGTACTGAAAGCGCAGGGCGTGAACACGCTTTATACGTTGTGTGGGGGGCATATTGCGCCCATTTATGATGGATGTCTGAATAATTCAATCTCGCTGATTGATTTTCGGCATGAGCAGGCGGCTGCCCATGCCGCTGACGCACACGCCAGGCTGACTCGCAACATTGGTGCTGCGTTGGTGACCGCCGGACCGGGGGTGACCGATGCAGTGACCGGCGTTGCCAACGCCTATCAGGCGCGCAGCCCGATGATCCTCCTCGGCGGCGCGGCGCCTTTGAAGACCAGGGGAATGGGGGCGCTTCAGGAGATGCCTCAGACGGACATGTTCGGGGCTTTCACCAAAGCCAGCTTCACGGTTGAACGGACTGAGGATATTGCGCCCCAACTGCGCAGGGCATTCGAGATCGCGCTTCACGGAAGACCGGGTCCCGTCTTCGTCGAACTGCCCTTCGATGTCCTGTTCAATGCGGTGGATGCCCCTGACATCGGAGAGGCGATTCGCCCAGAACCTGTTGAACCCGCCTTGGATGACCTGCAGGCGATGTTCGCGATTCTTCGCGATGCACGAAGACCGGTCGTCATCGCCGGCACACAGGTCTATTGGGAAGAGGCGCACACAGCGCTGCGGGCACTGGCGGACCAGACCGGTATCCCGGTGTTCACCAATGGGGCAGGACGCGGCACGCTGCCTATGGATCATCCCCAGTGCTTCAAATCTGCCAGATCGGCAGCAACCCGCGAAGCCGATGCCATCGTCCTGATCGGCACGCCGCTCGACTTTCGGCTCAAGTACGGACGCGAAGACTGGAATCCGGCGGCGCGTCTGATCCAGGTGGAGAATGATCGCGCGGAGCTGAACCATAACCGGCAGGCTGATGTGGCGATCTGCGCCAATGCGCGCCTTGTCCTGGAAGCGCTGGCGGAAGGCTTGCAGGGTGTTCGCTATGACGATTGGCTGAAAGCGCTGCGGGCGAAGGAAGATCAGAAGGATGCTCAGCTTCAGCAGTGGATGGAAATCGACAGCGCGCCCATCAATCACTTTCGCTTCGCTGCACAGGTCTCCGCCGCTGTCGATGAGGAGACGCTCGTCATCGGCGACGGGGGCGATATTGTGAGCGCCTGCGCGAAAGTGATCACGCTGACCCGTCCGGCGCAGTGGCTTGACCCAGGACCCTTAGGCTGTCTGGGTGTTGGTGCGCCTTTCGCCATTGCTGCCAAGCATCTGTTTCCAGAAAAGAAGGTGCTGATCATCAGCGGCGATGGGAGCTTCGGCTTGAACGGCTTCGAGTTCGATACGGCGGTGCGCTTCAACCTCCCCATCGTGAGCATCGTCGGCAATGATGCAGGATGGGGGCAGATTCGCACGCCGCAGAAAAACATGATGGGACCAGACCGTGCCGTAGCGACTTCACTCGCACCGACTCGCTATGATCGCGTGGTTGAAGCTCTGGGCGGATATGGCGAGTATGTCGAACGAGCGGAGGAAATTCTGTCGGCGCTGCAACGCGCATTTTCCAGCGGAAAACCCGCCTGTCTGAATGTGCCAATTGATCCCGACGGCATGGTAAGGACCGGCGCGAGTACACCCTATATCGTCTAATAGGGTCATCCGTCGCCATAGGGCGATTCGCGAAATGTGCGATAGACCCAGGGATTGGTTACGGGCGTGCCGTAGAATGGCTGGATCAGGGCAAATTCTACCGACTGCACGTCACGCAGTTCGAGATTCTGTTCAACCTGAGTGTTCGGATAGACCGGGAAACCCGCGCATTCGAAGCTCAGATAGAAGCCGCGCATCCAGCCGAAGCCGCTGAAACGCTGGACACGATACCATGACCCGGCTTGATTGACTCCCAGCACTTGCACCGAATCGCCCGAATCGCTGTATCCGATCACGCTGGAGGCGAGTCCCGGGCCAACACGCAAATTGAGGGCGTCACTGCCGGTGTTGACGATGGTCCCGTCACAGCCTCTCCAGATGCCGATCAGCTGCGCGGCGTGCGGATAGGGGGCAGCGCTGCTGAGAAGCGAGTGATGGGCGATCTCAGCATCCGTATAGAAGCCTTCGCCAGCGCTCACCGAACCGGACTCGGAACTGAGGTGATGCACGTAGTCTGCGGATCCATCGTGGACGGTGATGACATCCCCGCCCTCATAATCGGTCCATAGTGCTGTCAGACCATGAGGGCTGACGCGCAGAAAACCGGTATCGACGACCAGTACAGCGTCATCATCCTCGTTGATTTGAGCGATGATGTGACCGTCGAGGTGAATCGTGAGGCGGGAGCTTCTTCCTACGCGCTCGAAACCGGTGACGCGGATCTCACTCTCCGGCATGATCAGCAGCAGGCTGCCTTCCGCAAGGTCTACTAACACCCGTCCGCGCGAACCTGTACGGACGATGTCGCCCGTGCCCAGAAGCGAGATTGCATCCTGGCGAAGCTCGAAAGAATTCGATGCGCCGACGCGCGTCACGGTGACTGTTTCAGCGGTGATGACCAGGGGCGCAGCGGACGGCGCAGAGAACTGACTTAGGAGTAGGAACGCCGCGAAGATATTTCCACTAAACCAGAATCGTCGCAGACCCAGGTGAGCGCAGCACTCACGGATGTTAACGCTGCGGAAGCGCGCGTTCAGGATATGTCCCATCATTGACTGGAAGCTCCATGAAGAAAGTGCTGCCTTCGCCCTCGTCGCTTTCAAGCCACACGCGCCCATGATGCGCTTCCACGATGGTCTTGACCAGGCTCAGCCCCAGCCCCGTCCCTTGACGATCTGCGGCTGCGCCGTGCTGCACGCGATAGAATTCTGTGAATAGTCCGGACTGGGCTTCCGTGGGAATGCCCAAACCATTGTCCTGGACCTCAATCCTCAGTCGTGCTGCACCCTCCATACGAGCGTGCAGCACAATCCGACCGCCATCTGGGGTGTATTTGGCTGCATTGCTCAGCAGGTTGCTCACAGCCTGCCCAAGCTGAATCGGCTCTGCCATCATAGAAGGCATGTCCTCCGCGATGTCAAGGATGAATTCATGTTGATGGCGCTCCATCTCCGGGGCGTGTCCTTCGGCAACCTGCGAGAGCCAGAGGCTAGGAAGGACGGGTTCAAGCGGGAGTTTAGAGGAACGAAGCTGTTCAAGCTTCAGCAGGTTGACCATGATCGTGTTGATGGACTCGGCAGATCGTTTGATGCGCTCCAGCATATCGATCTGCTTCTTCGAATACGCCTCGACATCCAGGAGCAGCAGGTCAGAAAAGCCGATAATGCTGCTGAGCGGATTCCGAATATCGTGTGCTGCGATGCGAATCAGGCGTGTCTTGAGGGCAGCGAGCTGATCCAGGCTGGTCACGTCGGTCAATGCCGCGACGACGAAGTCGCTTTCGTAGACCGGAGCTGACTGAATGACAAAGGCTTTCTCGCCGACAGTGACCTTGGTCGGTGCGGAATCGCCGCTGAGCAGACTGCGCCTGACGTTATCGTGTGAGTTCTCCGGCAAGCCGCCGTGACTCAGGCGAGCCAGCAGATTTGGGCTGCCGCTGCCGAACTGTGCATCGAAAGTCCGGTTGGAGCGGATAATCTGCAAATCCCTGTTGACGATTATCAATGGCAGCGGGGATCGCATAAACACAGCATCCAGCAGCCGCCGCTGTCCGTCGCTGCTCCGGAAGAGCTGTTCAGCGCGTTCTCTCGCGTGCCGTTCGATCCGGATCTCATAGCCGAGCGACAATCCCATCGGAAGAAGGAGGGCTAGAGTACCATCGAACAGCGAGATCAGCTCTGTTCTCAACGAGAAGTTGACAGAAGCGAAGACAAAAAGCCCCAGCAGCATAAGCGGCGCGACGACGAGCTTGCCGTACCAGCGGAGCCGCAGATACATCGCCGTACTCAGCATTGAGGCAAGAACGATCATCAGAATCGTCGAAACCTCACCCTGTTCATAAGGAACACTGTTGCGTAACAGCGTTGTGATGGCGTGTGCCAGGATTTCTACGCCTGCAATGGGGCGTCCATCGGAGGTCAGCGGGATGTAATAGTTGTCCGAGACGCCCTGGCTGTTGACAAGCCCGACCAGGACGATTTGATCGTCGAAGACGGCGGCATCCACGCTGCCGTTGACGACGTCGGTCAACGAGTAGATTGGAAATGGGCTGGAGAAAACACCGAAGAAGTTCTGCCGCCAGAATCCCAGATCATCATGGTACACGACCGTAGCACCGGCAAGGCTGAAACGCCCTGTCTCTGCAGCGATGAGCTGCGACGCTGCGGCGGCAGGTATTCGCAGGTAGGCGAGGTAGGTGGCAAGGCTGAAGGAGAATGTCACGCCTCCGTTGTCGGTCTCGATGAACGACGGCTGTCGGCGAATCAGACCATCAACATCGATCACGGTGTTGACGTATGCCAGATAGTCTGCCTGCTCTGCCAGCGGGGCGATAGGTCGAAGCGATGAGGGGAAGCGAATTCCGCTCGTCGGCAGATTGCTGTCCGCCGTCAGTGTGTCCGCTCCGGCGATGGGCAGAACGATTCGTGTGCGCGACACTCCTGTTCTCGCCCGATTCAGCGCTGCTGCCAGCGCTGTGTCTCCTTCGCCGGTTTCGCTAAAGATGAGATCGAAAGCGATGACGCGCGCGCCGCTTTCGCTGAGAAAATCGACCAGTTCGCCGTACACCGCGCGATCCCACTCGTTGGGCGATCTACCGTACGCCTGAAGACTTCGATCATCAATTGCGATGATGGAGATGGGCGCTGAATCGTCGGCACGCTCAGACCCCACCACGCTTGAGGAACTGCCCACAAAGAACAGATCGCTCAAGCGCAAGCGGAACGTTGTGAGCAGCCCGCTCGACCAGATTCCGATCACCAGCAGGGCTGAGCAGGCGGTGATAAGGATCTGGTCTTGGCGGCGCGAAATGGCACGAAACATGCTGCTGCCTATCCGCCTGAGGTTGCCGATTCCTGAGGCGAAGTTCCGTTAGATGTTTCGAACAACGAAGCATCCTCCGGTGCAACATCATCGGGGAAGAGCCGCAGACCAGCGCAGTTCTCGTCGATGACAGCCGTAGTCGATTGCACCCAACCGAAACCGCCCTGGAATTCGATGCGATACCACTTGCCGGCTTCTGTCACGCCTATCAGGATGTCGATGTCAGCCGCCGCAATGTAACCAACGAGCGCGGCATCAATGCTCGGCGCCTGGCGCACGTTGAGACTCACGTCGTCGATCGTGGTCAGGACAGCGGAACAGCCATCCAGCGAAGCATCCAGCGCTTCGAAGGTTGCTGCGCGCACGACATCGCTGAGTTCGCCTGCGGATTCGGCGCGGATGCCAAACCCTGGAGCGACTGCCTCAACCTCCTCCGGGTTTGCCGCTTCGACATTGCCCTCGCTGACCAGCATTGCCGACCGCCCACTCTCTTCGACGCGAATGGCGAACTGTGTCCCCCGCGCCGCTAATGACATGGCGGGAGTCGTAACGCTGTAGCTCGATGAGGCATCCAGAGCGCGCTCAATGCGCTGAAGGGTCTGTCCCAGGATGACTTCCACCTGAAGCTCAAACGTCTGTTCATTGCCTCGAAACTGCTCGATGCGCATTTCAGTGTTGGGACGGATATCCGTTTCGATGCCGTCTGCGAAGAATGTCACGCGCGCTTCGCCTGTCGTGTCAGTGCGAATGCGATCGCCAACCCCGACGATGGCTTCTACACGAACGGCGATCCACTGCTCAGTGTTGACTCGGTTGACCTCGACAACGCCTTCCATGACTTCAAGAAGGGCAGCCAATTCTGGCTGCTGCGCGACAACAGGCGCGAGCCCCATCAGCATCACGATGGCAACGCCTATCGCTTTCCACCAGTTTTTTGCACCCATCCGTATCGCCTTTGAGTCCGGCACACGCGCCAACGCCGACAAGCTTAACATAGAGCTAGTACCTGTCAAGCAGGTATGCTAAGTTAAGTGTTAAAACATGCTGCCTATCGATCCAGCTTGACGACCGACGACCACGTACTTACCGGCTCAGGCGTCCCGGTGACTTCGCCTGCCTGCAATCCGGCAAAGCGAAGCAAGAAGCCGGCGTCACTGCCAACTCCGACGAATGTGAAACCCTGCTTGAGCCGGTCTATCGCGCCTGAAGAGTCGGCACAGAGGATGCCCGCGGTGATTCCACGCGCTTTGCAGGTGTCAACCACCTTCTGGACGGCATTCAGAAAATCAGGCTCGGCGCTCCAGTACCGGGGTTGGAGTCCATAGGAGATGTGCAGGTCGTTGGGTCCGATAAAGATCACGTCGATGCCCGGCACGCTGGCGATCTCCTCGATGTTTTCGACACCCTGCCGCGTCTCCACCTGTATGGCGACAAGAATCTGGTCATTTGCTTCGCGCGAATATTCCGCTCGGTTCGCACCAAAACCGACGAATGGCGCGAAACCGCCCACCCCGCGCTCCCCAACCGGTGGATAGCGCGAGAAACGCACGATGTCGCGCGCTTCATCGGCAGTATTGACCATCGGAACCAGCACGCCGTGTGCGCCGGCGTCGAGGACCTGTTTGATGTGAAATAGGGTTCCCGCAGGGACACGCGCTACCGGCGTAACGCGCCCTGCGCTGACATCGGCAATGGATGACATCATGAGCGACGCGGTAGACAAGTCCGTCGCCGTATGTTCCAGGTCGACCAGCAGCCAGTTGTAGCTGCCTTGTGCCGCGAGCATCCGTGCGACGGGAATACTGCCGAGCTGAAGCCAGAGACCAAGGGCGGGTTCGCCATTGCGCAGGCGGGAAAGTGTGGCATTCGGACGCATTGGACCTATCTCCGATGATATGAACCGGCAACATACTGCTATTGTACCCGCATTGAGACCAAGACATCAGTGAGGACGGATTGAGATCGGAAATTTGGCGTGTTAGGCACGTGCGGGGATAATGATGACGCAACTCACCGAAATCTTGCTAAATGGATGGCATCGACTCAGGAGGCGCAAATGCAGCTCGCGATGATCGGTCTTGGGAAAATGGGTGCAAACATGAATTTAAGACTGCTTCGCGGCGGGCATCAGACCGTCGTGTTCAATCGCAGTCCTGAACCCATTCGGGTAGCTGCCGAAGCCGGTTCGATTCCGTCGGAAAGCGTTCCCGACCTGATTGGCAAGCTGACGACGCCGCGAGCGGTCTGGATGATGCTTCCAGCAGGGGCACCGACCGAAGCGATGCTGGATCTGCTGCTGACGCTGCTTTCGCCCGATGACATCATCATCGACGGTGGCAACAGCAACTACAAGGACACGATGCGGCGTGCAGAAAAGTGCCGAGGACACTCCATTCACTAGATAATCTTCAAAATAGAGAGCGATGAGATAAAATAGCGGGCATGATCATGCGATATAGCTACCTCAACACCTATCCCAATGTCTTTCTGAAAAT
>JABWBO010000184.1 GCA_013360465.1 Anaerolineae bacterium
TGCACGCCGGGCACGGCGAACCAGGTCGCCGCCGCGCCGACTCCGCCGCCGATGAGCAGCGGGATGAGCAGCATGGCGGGCGTGAGCGCGGCATAATGGGCGAGGACTGCCTCGACCGCCGCCGGCAGCCCGGCGATACCGTTCGCCAGCCACTCGCCCAGGCGGATCAGCCCGCTGAATTCGGCGGCGAAGAAGCCGACAATCAGGACGGCGGAAAAGATCGCCGCCGCTCGCATCCACCAGCGTTCAAAGCGCAGGTCGGTGTCTGTAGGCATGACTTTCGCACCCCGAAGGTTGCAGCGCGTCGCGCTTGGCGGGCGGTCAAAGCATGGCGGTCAGCGGTCCAGGGAGCGGATCAGCGACTCAAACCGGGAAAATCCAGCAGCATCACTTCCAGCGCCAGGCGCTGGTTGATGTTCGTGCCCAGGCGTTCGATCACCCGGTTGGTCGCCTCCATCGCCCGCAGCGCCTCGTCGGGCGTCAGCGCGGCGGCGAGCTGATCCAGCGCCTCCTGGCGGTCGATGTTCGCCGGGTCCACCGGCGCATCGTGGCAGCGCAGCAGCAGGTCGCGCCAGAACGACTGCCACAGCGCCAGCAGCGTCCCCAGCGCGGCTTTGTCGCGGTCCTTGCCCAGGTCGGCGGCGAGTTCGAAGCGCTGCGCCCGGCTGCCGTTCATCGCCTGCATCAGCAGGTCCAGCCCGGCGCTGCGCTGCTTCAGCGCTTCGGAGTCGTTCAGCGCCCGAATCGCCCAGCCGATGCGCCCGCCGCTCAGATGCGCCAGCAGCGCCGCCATCTCGGCGTCCGCGCCGCGCTGCTCCTGCAGAACGGTCTGTACCGCTTCCAGCGAGGCGGGGCGCAGGTGAAGGATCTGCGACCGGCTGGTGATCGTCGGCAGGATCGGCTCGATGGAGCGCGCCAGCAGGATCAGGATGGCGTGCGGCGCAGGTTCTTCCAGCGTCTTGAGCAGCGCATCCTGCGCCAGCGGGCGCACCTGATCGAAATCGGGGAAGATGCCGAAGCGGTAGCGCCCCTCGAAGGGCTTCAGCGCCAGCCGCCCGATCTGCGCCCGGATGGCGTCGATGCTCAGCGTCGTCTCGTCTTCGCCGCGCACCGTGTAGAGCACATCGGGGTGATTGCCGCTGGCGATGCGCTGGCAGGAGGGGCAGACGCCGCATGGACGCCGGTCGGGGTCGGCGTCGGTGCAGAGCAGCGCGGCGGCGAAGGCGCGGGCGAGCGTATCCTTGCCGACGGATTCCGCGCCGACCATCAGATAGGCGTGGCGCACCCGCCCGTGACCGATGCTCTGGCGCAGGTGATCCACCGCCCAGGCATGACCATAGACTCCCCAGGGCGCGCTCGGCGCGCGCAGTTCGTTCTGTTTCACGGTATGACCTCGAAAACCGCCATCGGCGACCAGGGGCTTTCGCCCAGCGCGCTGTCCCACGCCTGCACCCACCAGCGGTGCGCGCCGGGCTTGAGCGGAAAATAAGACTCGAACGCGCAGACGACAGCATCACACAGCACTGTCGGGTCGAGCCAGACGTTGAGGATTTTCGTCCCGTCGGCGTGGCTCAGCCAGAAGTAGTAGGCGTCGCTGCCGGCGACCGGCGTCCAGGTGAAGATCGGCGTCGTCCCGGTGACGGCCCGGTCCAGCGGCGCAATCTGCGTCGGGGTGGGCAGCAGCGTCAGGACGCTTTCCACCGCCGCCAGGGCGTTCACCTGCCGGTATTCGAAGGCGCTGCGCGGATCGTCGATCAGCACTCCGGTCGCCTTCAGCGTCGCCTCGAGGACGTCGGGCGAAAGCGCCGGGCGCGCCTGGAGCATCAGCGCCGCCACCCCGGCGGCGGTCGGTGCTGCCTGTGACGTGCCGGCGTAGCGCGACGTGCCGCCGCCCAAGCCGGCGCTGGTGATGTAGGCTCCGGGCGCGACCACATCGACCGCGCCGCCGCCGTTGGTGAAGCAGGTCAGCACGGCGATGCCGGTCGGGTCATCGAAACAGGTGGGCCAGCTTCCGCCGAATTTCGTCCGCCAGGTCCCGCTGTCCGGCTCGCGCCCCAGGGCACTGTCGTAGGTCGCGCCGACGGCGATCACGCTGCTGATGCAGGCGGGCGCGGCGGTCAGGAAGGGTTCGCCCTGGTTGCCGGTGGCGGCAAACGTCGGTATGTCCCAGTAATTCCGCAGCAGGTTGACGGCGCTCGCCATCGACGGGTGTTCAGCATCGCAGTTCGGGGCGTAGGCGATGAACGATCCCAGGCTCATGTTGACCACATCGACGTGCAGCGTCTCCTGATTGGCGCTCAGCCAATCCAGCGCCGCCGTCCAGTCGGACAGCCAGCCGGAGCCGAACGAATCCAGCACGCGCACCGCCACGATCTCGGCGTCGGGCGCGAAGCCGACCGGGGCGACCACCCCACCCGCCGTGATGATGCCGGTGACGTTGGTCCCGTGTCCGTTGGCATCCTCGGCGCTCGTGCCGGTCGTGGTATTGCCCGGCGGGCAGGCTCCCAGCGCCGGCGTGCCGCCGCCGGTGAAACACGCCTGCGCCACCAGGTCGTCCGCCAGATCGGGGTGATCGGTATCGACGCCGCTGTCCAGCACCGCCGCGCGCACGCCCGCGCCGGTCAGTCCATACAGGCTGTGGACGGTGTGCGCGCCCAGCGCCGGCACGCTTTCGGCGGTCGCGATGCCGCCCGGTTCGTCCGCCTGCACGTAGAGGACGCGCGGATCGTCCATCAGCGCCGGCAGGGCGGCAGCGTCGATTTCCGCGACGAAGCCGGGGACCAGGCTGAAACGCCGCAGGATCACCCCGCCGGATGCCGTCAGCGCCTCGAACACGGCGTCCTGCGCCGCCGCCACCCGCCCACGCCTTTCGGCGAGCGGCGCATCCGCCGCCGCCGGGTCGCGCAGCGTGATGATCACCCGGGCGCGTTCACTTTGCGCCAGAGCGGTGAAGGTGCTGCTGGCGATGGTGTTCGACTGCGCTTTCACCCCGCCAACCAGGATAGCGCAGCAAGTGAGGATGAAGACCATGCGCAACGCGCGAACCATGTCCGTGTTCTTCTCTTCAATCAGACGCAAATAGTGTACATTAGAATGAACACTTTGCAGGGTAGGTCCGCGTTGGATATGCGACCTCCCCATCGCCTATCGATCCAGCACACAGGAAGCCCGCCTATGCCCCGCCGGCACACCGATCTGCTCACGCCCGAAACCTATATCAACCGTGAATTGAGCTGGCTCAGCTTCAATCGCCGGGTGCTGGCGCAGGCGATGGATGAATCGCTTCCACTGCTGGAACGGCTGAAGTTCATCGCCATCTTCAGTTCCAACACCGACGAATTTTTCATGGTGCGGGTGGCGACCATTCACGACAAGATCAAGCTGGGGCTGCCCCCGACGCGCCCGGATGGCGTCCCGTATCCGGTGCTGATGAGCGAGATTCGCGGGCAGGTTGTGGCGATGATGCAGCAGCAGCGCGAGATGATGCGCGAACTGATCGCCCGGCTCTCCGATCTGGGCGTATGCATCGCCGACTATAACAGCCTGTCCGGCGGCGAGCAGGCGGCGCTCAGCCGCTATTTCGCCGACAACCTCTACCCGGTGCTGACGCCGCTGGCAGTTGATCACGCCCGCCCCTTCCCTTTCATCTCCAACCTCAGCCTGAACCTGGCGATCCTGCTGCGCCGCGAAGATATGACATCCGACGAACTGGAATTCGTCCGCCTTAAGCTGCCCGACACCAATCCGCGCCTGATCAACGTCAACGAGGTGATGCGCTCTTACGGGATGGATGCGCCGGAGCGGCGGACGCTGGTCTGGATCGAAGACGTGATCGGCAGAAATCTGGACCTGCTCTTTCCCGGTATGCGCACCCTCGAATATGCCCCGTTCCGCGTCACCCGCAACGCCGACATCGACTACGAACACGAACTGGACGACCCGGCGGCGAATATCAGCGACGTGATCGAGGAGAGCCTGCGCGAACGGCGCTTCGGCAACATCGTCCGGCTCGCCGTGCCGGAAACCATCGGCGAGGAGACGCTGGGAAGGCTGCTGTCCCATCTGCCGGTGGACCGCGACCGCGACGTTTACTACGTCAACGGCGCGCTCGGCGGCGCCAGCCTGTTCGAGCTGATGGGCGTGGACGCTCCCGACCTCAAGTACCCGGCGTATCTGCCGCGCGTGCCGGAAGGGTTCAGCGACGGCGACGACATCTTCGCCACCATCCGTGCCGGCGACCGACTCGTGCATCATCCCTACGACTCGTTCATCACCGTCGAACGCTTCTTCCAGAGCGCCGCCCGCGACCCGAATGTCCTGGCGATCAAGGCGACGCTCTACCGTGTTGGGCGCAACTCGCCCATCGTCAACGCCCTGATGGAAGCGCGCGATCACGGCAAGCAGGTCGCCGTCCTGGTCGAACTCAAAGCCCGCTTCGACGAAGAAAACAACCTGACCTGGGCGCGTCAGATGGAAGAGAAGGGCGTCCACGTCACCTACGGCGTCGAAGAGCTGCCGGTCAAGACCCATGCCAAGATCGCCCTGGTGGTGCGCCAGGAGGGCGACCAGGTGCGGCGCTACGTCCATCTGGGGACCGGCAATTACAACAGCGGCACGGCGCGCCTGTACACCGACTTCGGTCTGTTCACCTGTGACCGCGCCATCGCCGATGACGCCTCGCGCCTGTTCAACCGGCTGACCGGCTTCGCCCCGGCGACCGCCTACCAGCGCCTCCTGGTCGCGCCGGAATTTCTGCTGCCGACCATCATCGCCCTGATCGACGGCGAGATCGCCGCTGCCCGCGCCGGCGCGCCCGCCCGCATCATCATGAAGATGAACCAGCTTGAAGAGGATGCCATCATCGCCAAGCTCTATGAGGCGTCGATGGCGGGCGTGCAGATCGACCTGCTGGTGCGCGGCATCTGCTGTCTGCGCCCCGGCGTCCCCGGTCTGAGCGACACCATCCGCGTGACCAGCATCGTCGGGCGCTACCTGGAACACAGCCGCATCTTCACCTTCCACAACGCCCCGGCGGACAAGCGGGTCTACATGGGCAGCGCCGACATGATGCGCCGCAACCTCTACAACCGCGTCGAGGTGGTCTTCCCGGTCCTCGACGAGCGTTTGCAGCTTTCGGTGATGCGCGCCCTGGCGACGCAGCTGGCGGATAACGTCGATGCCTGGGAGATGCAGTCCGACGGCGGGTATATCCGCCGCAAGCCCGCCGCCGGCGAAAAACCGCTCCGCAGCCAGAACGAGTACATGCGCGACAGTTTTGGCATCGACATCATGCCGTAAGGGAGAGCGTGTCTGGTCCTCACCCTCGGCTTAGAGACTGTTTGCAAACTGCTCACCTCACCCCGTTTCGCTGCGCTCAACCGCCCCTCTCCAATTGGAGAGGGGCAGGGGAGAGGTTGGGGTGAGGTTGTGTGAAAACCGGCTTTTCAAACAGTCTCTTAACCAAACGAATATCCCCGCCGCGTGATCAACGACGGGCGAACGCCTGACATTCGTCGGTTTCCGTCAGCCCGCCTCGGCGTTAAGCTGTTGAAAGGAATGACCGTTCATTCTGCTTTCAGCAAGCGAGGACGCCATGCGTTTGAGAAAAGTGCCCTTCTGGATTCCGCTGCTCG
>JABWBO010000053.1 GCA_013360465.1 Anaerolineae bacterium
GCCGACCGCGCCCGCCGCCTGATCGCCGCCGCCGCCGACCACCGGCGTCCCGGCTTTCAGCCCCGTCTCGGCGGCAGCCTGGGCGCTGACCACCCCGGTCACTTCTGGACCCTCTGCCAGGCGCGGCAGCCAGGACTCCGGCAGATCGAGCGCGGCGACAACTTCCGACGACCAGCGGCGGTTGGCGACATCCAGCAGCGATGTGCCGGAGGCGTCGCTGACATCCATGACGTACTCGCCGGTCAGCTTATAGCGCAGATAATCTTTCGGCAGCAGGATGTGGGCAGCGCGGGCGAAGACTTCCGGCTCGTGATCGCGCACCCACAGGATTTTCGGCGCGGTGAAACCGGTCAGAGCGCGGTTGCCGGTGAGCTGAATCAGCCGCTCGAAGCCGACCTTCGCCGTCATCGAATCGCACTGCGCCTGGGTGCGCTGATCATTCCACAGGATCGACGGGCGCAGCACCGCGCCGGCGGCGTCCTGCAAGACCAGCCCATGCATCTGCCCGGTCAGACCGATGGCGGCGATCTCCGGGTGATTCGCTTCCGCCAGCACCGCCCGAATCGACGCAGCGATCCCGTCCCACCAGTCCGCCGGGTCCTGCTCGCTCCACAGCGGCTGCGGCTGACTGATCGGCTGCGGCGTGGTGTGCGTGGCGATCACCCTCCCCGCTTCATCGATCAGGAGCGCCTTGGCGCCGGTGGTGCTGATGTCGAGTCCCAGTAGGATTGTCATCGAAAAGCCTCCGTTCAGGCATCGAATTAAGGCACATTGAAAGGGGATTGTACCCAAGAATCGCCGGTTCGACCGAGATCGACAGAGTTGCGGAGGTCTTCCAGCGCAGCGGTGAGGGTCTGCCTACGGCTTCGCCATGCGCTCAAAGACGGGGATCAGCGCGGCATAGCTCGCCTCGAAGATCGCCGCCGCCTCGTCGTAGAGCGCCCGGTGAGCGGGATCGGGCGAGACCACGTCGGCAACCGGATTCATCGCCTGCGCCATCTCGAAATCGGGATACATGCCGACCGCCACGCCGCCGATGACCGCCGCGCCCATCGAGGTCGCCTCTTCCAGGATGGTCAGGCGGTGCAGCGGGATGCCGAAGACATCTGCCATGATCTGCCGCCAGAAGCGCCCGACCGACCCGCCGCCGATGACGCGCAGCGACTCGATGCCCGCCCCCTGATCGTTGAGGACGGTCAGGATGGCGCGCAGGTTGAACGCCACCCCTTCCAGCACGGCGCGAATCAGGTGGGCGCGGGTGTGCTGCATGGTCAAGCCGATGAACGCGCCGCGCGCCCTGGGATTCCAGCGCGGGGCGCGCTCGCCCAGGAGATAGGGCAGGAAGATTAAGCCATTTGCGCCCGGCGGAGTGCCTTCCGCCGTCGCGTTCAGCAGTTCGTAGACGCTCGTCCCTGCCGCCTGCGCCAGCGCTTCTTCCGCCGCGCCGAGCTGATCGCGCGTCCAGCGGTACGCTCCACCAGCCGCCTGCATCGCGCCAAGAGGGATGACCATGCCGGGGATGACGTGCCCGAAGTTGACGATGCGCCGCCCCGGATCGAGCAAAGGCTGCGTCGTCGCCGTCGCCATCCACGACGACGAGCCGATGTAGGCATAGCCGACTCCTGGCGTGACCGATCCCGCCCCGACCGAGGCGCAGGCTCCGTCGCCGCCGCCGATAACCACCGGCGTCCCGGCGCGCAGACCGGTCGCCTCGGCGGCGGCGGGCAGCACCTCGCCGATCACCGTCGTCGAGGCGACGATAGGCGGCAGCGTGCGCGGGTCGATTCCCGAAGCGTCGAGGATCGCGCCCGACCACACCCCCGCCGCCAGATCGTACAGCCCGGTTCCAGTCGCATCGGAAGGCTCGGTGGCGAATCGACCGGTCAGCCGGGCGATCATCGCTTCCTTGGAATGCAGGAAGCGGTGCGTCCTGGCATAGAGTTCGGGTTCGTGATCGCGCAGCCACATGATCTTGGGCAGCGAATAGGTCGGGCTGAGGCGGTGACCGGTGATGCGATAGAAGCCTTCTTCGCCCAGGCGCTCGCGCAGCCGCGCCGTCTGATCTTCCGCGCGGTGGTCCGCCCAAATGATGGCGCGGCGCAGCGGCATACCCTGGTCATCGACGGCGACCACACCCTGCATGTGCCCGCTGAACACGACACAGGCGACCTGCGAAGGCTGCGCACCGCTCGTCTGCAAGAGCCGACGGGTGGTCAAGCAGACGGCGCGCCACCATTCACCGGCGTCCTGTTCGACCCGCCCCCCAGGCTGATAGTCCGTCGGATACTCCTGAAAGGCGCTGGCGCACAGGCGTCCCTCACGGTCGTAAAGGGTAGCTTTGTCGCCGCTGGTCCCCAGATCGTGGGCGAGGATGTAAGCGGTCACGCTGCTCCGTCCTGCGTCGGCGCTACCAGCCGAACGCCTTCACTGCGCGCTCGACGCTGTCCAGGGGTTTGACATTCAGCTGCTCGTCGACGATCACGCCGTTCTCGTCGATGATCCAGTGCGAGCGGATGACGCCCATGTACGCCTTGCCATACATCGACTTCTCGCCCCAGGCTCCCCACGCTTCCAGGACCTGATGGTCCGGGTCGGAGAGCAGATCGTAGGGCAGATTCTCCGCCTTCCTCCACTTGAGCAGGTCTTTCGGGGCATCGGGGCTGAGTCCCAGGACGACGATGTTGTTGGCGTCGAACCGAGGGAACTGATCACGGAAGCCGCACGCCTGGGTGGTGCAGCCGCTCGTTCCCGCTTTGGGGTAGGCGAACATGACCACCCGCCTGCCGCGCAGATCGCTCAATTTGACCTTCCTGCCATCCTGATTCACCAGCTCGAAATCTGGCGCTTGCTCGCCCTTAACCGGCATCTCCGCCTTCTCCATGATTCGCTCAGCTGTTTACGACTTGCCTCAGCACTACAGGACCGAGGGTTCAAAAGCAGATGATACGCCAGTTCAGGGGCGGTGTGCCACTTTTTCATCATCTCGTGATACGCGCTCATGCCGCCGAAATGGACATCGATGAGAATTTGCATAAAGTTGCGCCTTAAGCCAGACGCCCATGTTATCCTTCTCACCGATGTCTCAGAATCGCAGTCCCAAGCGCCTTCCCCTCCTGATCTTCGCGGGAGTCCTGCTGCTCCTTCTGGCAGCCTATCTCCCCACGCTTCAGACTATCCCCAACGGTTCCGAACACTACTATATGATCGATGTCGGCGAGACGCAGATCGTGCTGAACGTCTTCGGCACGCTCCACGCCACCGGCTACCCGCTCTACGTGATGACCGGCGGAGTCGGCGTCACGATCCTGAAAGCCTTCGGCATCCACGCAGCCGCCGCGCCGGCGGTCGTCTCGCTGCTGTGGGGTCTGGGCGCGCTGACGCTGATGGTCATCCTGGCGCTGCACTGCACGCCGACTCGCCGCTGGCTGCCCGCCGCGGGGGTCGTGCTGCTCTTCGGACTGACTCGCACGGTCTGGATTCACCAGGTCATCGCCGAAATCTACTCCATGACGCTGCTGCTGCTGGCGGCGCTGCTGCTGATCGCTCTGCATCAGCCGCGCTTGCCGGGACGCCTTTACCTGCTGGCGCTGATCGGCGGGATCGGCGTCGCCCATCACCGCGCGCTGATCGTCGCCGCCCCTGCCCTGATCTACGCCGTCCTGCCAGACCTGATCATCGTGGCGCGCCGGCATCCGCTGCGGCTGGCGTCGCTGCCGCTGCTGGGGTTGATCGGGCTGCTGCCCTACGGCTATCTGATGCTGCGGGCAAGTGTCGGCGCAAGCTGGGTCTACGGCGAACCGGGCACGCTCGGCGGCTTATGGGATCAGTTCATCGGGCGCGAGGCATCGCGCTTCATCGGTATGCCCGCCACGCTGGATGGATTGATCGCCAACATTCAGATCGTCAACAGCACCCTCCTGACCGATCTCTCGCCACTCGGCGTGGCGCTGGGCGCAGCGGGCTTGATCCTCGGCGCGGTTCGACCACAAACCCGGCGCGCGGCGGTCACGCTGCTGCTCTCCGGCGGCGCTGCCTACCTTTTCCACTGCTTCTTCTATACCGACATCCTGTCGGCGCTGATCCTGGCGGTGACGTTCAGCCTGGCGTTCGGCTGGCTTTTCCTGGTGGACGCCTTCCTGAGTCAGTTTTCGGGGCGGAGGCTCACCCTGGCGCACGCCGCCGCCGCCACCGCCGCCCTGATCCCGGCAGTGATGCTGTTCACCTTCAACCATCCCTTCATCGCCGCGCTGACCGGCGACCGGACCGGGATTGAGACGATAGCGATGGCGCAGCACGCCCCGCCCGGTTCCACCCTCATGCTGGCATGGGGTCCGCGCTATTTCGCCGTCGGTTTCGCCCGCTCGGTGCTGGGGGCGATCCCCGGCGTCGATCTGGTCGATCACAAGGCGAACTACCGCGCCATCCTCGCCGAGGGGGCGCTCGTCACCCCGTCTTATACCTTTTACCGCCAGCCGCTCTCCTGGTGGCAAGAACAGATCGGCGGACCGGTCTACCTTTCGGCGGTCGCGCCGTATCTCGTCGAAATCGCCACCACCCCGGCGCGTTCCGATGCCACCCTGCCGGTCGCGACCGCCGCCAATGTCAGCGCCTTTTCCCACCGCCTGACCTGCACAGCGCTCGATCTGATCCTCGAGGTCAATTGGCTGGCGCACCGCCGTCCAGAGCAAGAACTCAGCGTCTTCGTCCACCTGCTCGATCATGTCGGAGCGGTACGGGCGCAGGATGATCACGCTGCACCGGTCTACGGACTGCGCCCGCTGACCACCTGGTCACAGGGAGAGGTGGTGCGCGACTACTACACCCTGCCGCGCCTCTCCGTTGGCGAACGGGTGCGCTACGGGCTGTACACGCAGCACGCCGATGGCTCGTTCGAAAATCTGCTGGAAGTCGAGATGCCAGTGGACTGCGGCGGGTAGCGTTAGATGCCGCAGTCGCCGCGATTGACCGGGCAGGTCGCCGCCTTTTCGCCGAAGCGATAGACATCGAAGGTGGCGCTGGAATCGCTGCTCAGCCAGAAGCGGCGCGGCGTGCCCACCGCAAACCACGCCTGCCGTTCCTGACAGTACGGCGGCGCGGGCAGCTCGCGGATGCCGTTCCGCCAAAGCATCAGGCAGTCACCGGCGGGCAGCCTGGAGAGCAGTCTGGTCTGCCAGGTGGTCGCCGCAAAGCTCAGCGTCGCCGTCGCCGTCCGCTGTTCGAAGACCAACCCTGTGACATCGACCGGCTGATCGGATCGATTGAACAGCACCAGCGCGTCTTCGTCATAGACCAGCACCAGCGCCGTATCAAGGTTGAGGATGCTCCCGCCCGACAGGCTGACGGGTCCGGGCGTCGGTTCGACGGTTGGGGGGTCAGTCGGCGCGGCGGTCGGTGGCGGCACCTCGGTCGGTGCGGTGGTTTCGGTGGCGGGCGGTGTATCGGAAGGTAGAGGCGTCGGCGTATCGGAAGGCGCGGAGGTACTGGTCGGTGGTTCAGTTGGGGCTTCCGTCGGCTCAGCCGTCGGCTGAAGCGTGGGGAAAGCAGGCGTCGCGTTCTCGACGACAGCCGCCGGGCTGGGCGACGTGGTCGGCGGATCGGAAGGCGGCGGCGATGCCAAGCGGGAAAGAACGACGCCGGCGATCAGCAGCAGGACAGCCGCGGCGACGACGCCGGCGATCAGCAGCGGTGGGCGGCGGCTGCGACGCAGCGCCTCCTGCGCCGTTAGAATGCTCCGACGCGCCTCGTTGACATCGTCGTCGGCGAACTGAATAGTCTGCGCGCCGATTGACACCATCTCGCGGGTGCTGCGCTTGGACGATGAGCCGGTCCCCGTGTCGAGCGCGGCACTGCGCGAAGGGCGCGAACCGCTCGCCGCAAGATCGACGTCCGTGTCAATCGGGGCGGTATTCATCGCCTCTTCCAGCGCCCGCGCCATGATCTCGCCGTTCTTGAAGCGCTTGCTCGGCTCTTTTTCCAGCGCCCGCAGGATGACCATCTCTACGCTGACGGGCAGACGCGGGTCGAAACTGCTCGGCGGCGGCGGCGGATCGCTTAGATGCTTGAGGGCGACGCTCATCGCCGAGGTATCGTCGAAGGGGACCCGTCCGGTGACCATCTGGTAAAGGACGACGCCAAGCGAATAGATATCGCTCTGCGAGACGGCATTGCGCGAGGAGATCGCCTGTTCGGGGGCGATGTAATGGGCGCTGCCGAAAGTATTGCCTCCGGTCCCCTCCGGGACATCAAGCGCCAAGCCGAAATCGGTCAGCACCGCTCGACCGTCGGGCGTGACCATGATGTTGGAGGGTTTCACGTCGCGGTGGATCACGTTCGCCGCGTGAGCATAGTCGAGCGCGCCGGCGATGTCGTGGATGATGCGCACGATCTGGCGCGGCTCCAGCCGTCCGCTCTTCTGCGCCAGATCCTTGAGGATGATCCCCAGATCGCGCCCTTCGATGAATTCCATCGCCATGTAGTACAGCCCATCGAATTCGCCGAACTGGTAGACGCCGACGATATTCGGGTGCGCCAGCCGGGCGATGGCGCGGGCTTCGCGGCGGAAACGGGCGCGATATTCCTCTTCATGCCCCTTGGAGAGCATCTGCGAGTCGATCACTTTGACGGCGGCGAAACGCTGGAGATTCGGGTCATAGCCTCGGTAAACGTGCGCCATGCCGCCGCGTCCCAGGATTTCCTGAATGACGTAGTCGCCGAGTTTCTTCCCGATGAGCGATTCCGACATGGCGTCGACTCGTCCCGAATAGCCAGTGTGGTGCAACGATGCCAGGATTATAGCGCAGTGTTACAGTTTCAAATAAGGTTGTTATGTGCCCGGACCTGAGACCGCCTCTTTTCCGTTCAAGCCGGTTCTTTGTCCTGATCGCGCCGCCACTTCTCCAGGGCCTTTCGCGATTCCGGGGTGTTGATGTCGAGCAAGCGCTGCGCCGCATAATCACTCAGCCGCATGTCGTGGTCTTTCGACCAGTGTTTGCGCTTGCTGGCGAGCTGCCCTTCCCAGTAGGCAGCCGCCTGGCACAGGGCTTCCGGCGTGCCGATGGCGATCAGGGCGTCCGCCGCGCCGTCGCAGATGCGCTTGCGGTAAGTCGGCTGACTGTCCTTGTCGTCCAGTTTGCGCGCCAGGGCATCGGCGGCAGCGGGGCTGCCGATCTCGCCGAGGATCCAGGTAGCGCGCAGCCGGGCGTCGATGTCCGGCGAGTCCAGCAGCGTCAGCAGGTCGGGGACGGCAGCGTCACCCAGCGCCGCCAGCTTCGACGCGGCGATATAGCGGATGCTCTTGTCGGCATGCACCAGCGTGCGCAGCAGCGGGCGCAGCGCCGTCTCGCCCATGTTGCCCAGGGCGTCTACTGCCGCCTTGCGCACATCGCTGGTATAGCGCACGCCGTGATTTTCCGGGAAGAGGAGCTGTTCTACCAGGGGCAGCGCCGCCCGGTCGCTCATCTTGCGCAGCAGGCGGATCGCCGCGTCGCGCGTTTCGCCCTGGCGGCTGCGCAGCGACTCTCCCAGGTTGCCGGCGCTGACCGGCGTCCGCTGCTCCTGAATCGCCGTCAGCCGCTCCGCCAGCTCATCCCAGGGGCGATTCTTGGTCGAAGTGAAATCGAGGTGCTGCAAACGGTCGATCCGGGGATGCACGACGGTCTTCTTACGCAGCAGCGGCACGACGGTGATCTCCGCGCCCAGGGCGAACGCCCATTCGTAGGTCACGTACTGCGAGTCCATCGCATCCGGCGTAAGGATCAGCACGACGGCGTAGGCGCGGCGCAGCGCTTCCTCGATGTCCTGCCGCCAGTCGTCGCCTGCCGGCGTCAGCTCATCAATCCAGACCGGGATACGCCGCCGCTCCAGCTCATGTTTGGCGTTCTGGGCGAAATCCAGGTCATCGTGCGCGTAGGAGATGAAGACGTGCATGGCAAGGCTTCCTGTCGTACCGGCGAATGGCGAACTGCGTTATGCTGTATCATGCCTGGATTGTACACGCGGCAGTTTAACGGAACAAACAACGAGGGTTTTCGAGCATGGAACACACGCTGACCGGGAAGACTGTCCTGATCACCGGCGGCGCGCGGCGGGTCGGGCGGGGGTTCGCCCTCGGCTTTGCCGGGGCGGGCGCGCAGGTCGTCCTGCATCACAGCCGATCCGACGATGACGCCGAACAAACCGCCGCCGCCATCGTCAGCGCCGGCGGCGCACCGCCGATCCTCCTGAAAGCCGACCTGCGCGATCACGCCAGCGTCACAGCGCTGTTCGACGCCGTCGCGGCGCGCTGCGGCGGCATCGACGTGCTGGTCAACAGCGCCAGCGTCTTTCTCGGCGGCGACCTGCTCGATCTGCCCGCCGAAGCCTGGGAAGAATCACTGGCGGTGAACTTGCGCGCGCCGTTCTGGTGTATACAGCTCGCCGGGCGGCTGATGCGCGACCGGGGGATCGGCGGCTGCATCATCAATATCGCCGACAACAGCGGGCTGCGCCCCTGGGCGTCGCGCCCACAGCACAGCGTCGGCAAAGCCGGGCTGATCATGCTGACCCAGGTGGCGGCGAAGGCGCTGGCGACATATGGCATACGCGCCAACTGCCTGGTGCTGGGTCCGGTCCTGCCAGAGGAAGATCGCAGCGCCGAGTCGATTCAGCAGACGGCGGAACGACTGCCGTTGGGACGGTGGGGCGCGCCGGAAGACGCGGCGCGCGCGGCGGTCTTTCTGGCGGCAAACGACTTCATCACCGGAGCGGTACTCAACGTCGATGGCGGGGAGTGGTTGGTGTAGCGCTGGGGGTTGGAAAGGGGCTGACCCCCATTGAGCCGTTAAATTTCCTAAAAGCCGATACGCGCTGCTTGACATGCATTCAAAACCATGATAGTCTGTTGTCGTGTGGGAAAAGCCTTTTCCACGCGCTTCTGTGTGCGCTGTTCGAGCGCAGCGAAACCCGGCAAAACCTAAACGATGATGAACAGGCGAAGCGCCCTGTTACCCGGAAGAGACGCCAAGAGCGTCCCCGAATGAACAAATCGGGCAAGCGGAACGAAAGGAGTTAGGAATGACACAAGCGTTGAAGCCTCGTATCGAAGAGGGGAGAGTCTACTCCCGGCAGGAGGCGGCGGAGGCGCTCGGCATCAGCCTGAGTACGCTCAAGCGCTTGGTGAAAAACGGTCACCTACGTGTGAGCAAACCGCACGGCATGCGCCGCGTCTTCATCACCGGTGAAAGCATCCTTTCCATGCTCGACGATACGCTGGTGGAGCGGGGAGCGTAAACATGGTGCGTCTGGCTGTCTCGACCTCCACCATGCGCGCTCAGCTCCTCAGTCCCGTTGGGCTGCGCCCCTGGGCGGATTCCGCCTGCACACCGGCAGATGCCGGTCAGGGCGCGGCGTATGGAGCAGGTGTCGGCATTGGCGCGGGATATTTCGGCGCGCCGGTGGAAAATCGAAATGGACAGTCTTACGAACGAGGGAGACCGCCTTTATGAGGCGATACGGCGGACCTCCCCACCCGAACAGGGTACCCGCAAGGGCGTGAGACTGAAACAACAGGTCTCACGCCCTTTTTATTTGGAAACGCGAGGGAACGCTCATGAGCCCGACGCATCAACCAACGCTTCAACTGCTGTACAACGACGCGCGTCTTTCCAGCCTCTTCGATGCGCTCGACGCGCTGCACAGCGCCGCCAGCGATGGCAGCCTGCGCACCGTCACGACGCTCAGCAACGCCGAGATGATCGCCTGGCTGCGCGATCTGATCTACACGGCGCAGGAGACCATCGAAGAGATCCAGGACAACAACGTCGCGGCAGCATTCGAAGGGTTGAGTCTGGTACGGAAGACATCGTAAACGGGTGAGGCGGGCATCGAAGGAAGCACTGGCGGGTGCCGAAGATGCCCAGACAGCGGGGACTCAAGACAGTCCTAAGCCATTTCAGACCCAGACATCACAGGCGAACGACTGGAAGGAACAAGATCGTGAGTAATGAATTCAGGCAGTTCTTGCTGCGTCAGACCGAGCTGGAAAAACAGGCGCGGAACGAACGCATGGCAGAAGAAGCGCGCAGAGAGAAGCGGCAGCGCGAGAATCGCGGCAAGGAACAGAAACAGAATCCCTGGCTTTCGCGGATCTCCATCCTGTTCTAGGCAGACCGCAAGTGGAAGCGGTTTCGTTTCAGCGCGGCGAACGCGCTGGTCGTCGAGTAGGGAAGGCAAAGACCATGAACAGCCGTACAGACGGCACGTCCGACGGATCGTCAAAGCGAACGTCCGACGCCAGTCCAGACAAAACCGAACAAGCCGACCTGTCTTGTGACCAGCCGTTCGCCGTCAGACGAAGGGGCGGGTCATAAGGCACCAAGACCGAACCACAACCGACAGTCATTTGCTGACACGAAACACCCTGGGGCGAGACTTACTGGTAGCCAGGCGCAAACGAGAACGAACAATCGGTTCACACTTTTATCGGCAGCGCAGTATGCAGGTCCAAGAGCGGCGAAGACCCCAATGGCGCGACATCGGAGTGTTGGCGGGGGTCTTCGCCGCCCTTGTTTTAACGAACATCTGTCTGTTTAAAGTCTCTGCGAAACATGCCCGACGGCTTGACCTTGGTGTTATAATGGGTCTTGGTTGTGCGAAAAATCACGTACTGGTCAGGGTCAGTCAGCGCATGAGGTGAACTGTGTCAGGAAACATACCCGGCAGAGTGCTGCTCCTCAACGGACAGTCCTGGGAACCGCTGTCAATCATCTCGATTCCGCGCGCCATCAACCTGCTGCTGTCGGAAAAGGCGGTGGTGATCGAGCAGTCCGGCGAATTCCTGCGCACCGTCTGTGACCGCTTCCCCATCCCGTCGGTAATCGCGCTGCGCACCTACATCAACGTTCCGCGCCGGCAGGCGCACTGGAGCCGCCGGGGGGTGTTGGTGCGAGACAGCTTCACCTGCATCTACTGTCAGGCGACGCCGGGCACGGTCATCAAGGGAAAAGTGCTGAACCGCAGCGACTTCACCGTCGATCACATCATCCCCCGGTCGCGCGGCGGCAAGGATACCTGGGTCAACACGGCATGCGCCTGCTACCACTGCAACCACCGCAAAGGGGACCGTCTGGCGCATGAGGCGGGCATGAAACTGGCATGGGAGCCGAAGACGCCGCGCACCAGTTATCTGGTGGTCGCCATCGGCAGCGGGATGGACGCCTGGCGGCGCTACATCGAATTCTAACGACAGAGGCTCCGCCGATGCAGAGCCTCTGTTTTTTTGCTGGGCGGCTGCCTTCGTTCGCTCATCCCACAGCGTTCCCCCTTGAATAGGGCTGTCCAGGCGTCGCCGCATTGAGCGCCTCGCCCTGTTTCCTGCGCTACCACCAATATTAGCCTGACGCCGGCAGTCGGACGATGCACTGCGTCCCCTTCCCCTCCACCGAGCGAATTTCGAGCGTCCCCTGGTGTACCCACAGGACGCGCTGCGCCAGCCACAAGCCGATCCCCATGCCCTGCTGTTCATGTTCTTCGCGGTCGATCTGCTGAAACCGCTGAAAGGCGAGGTCCAGCTTATCCTGTGGAATTCCCCGCCCCAGGTCGGTGATGCTGATGAAGATCGTACCTTTGTTCAGCCACTGCTGAACGCTGACCTGGGTGTTCGCCGGCGCGAAGGTCAGCGCATTGGCGATCAGCTCGGCGAGCGCCTGTTTGAGCGCATAAGGATTACAGAGTACCTGCGAAACGTGATCGCGAGTCTCTGGAAAAAGCGTCACGCCAGGCTTCATCTGATAGGCGAAGCGCCGCGCCAGATTGGTTGCAGCGACCACCAGCTCCCACATCGCCATATCCAGCCCACTGGCAATGATCGCCTCCTGAGACAGCACGCCCGCGTCCAACTGCGTGATGAAAGCCAGCTGTTCAACCCGATGGGTCAGCCGTCGGCTTCCGGCGGTGATAGTGTCCAGCAGTTCCTGCATCTCGTGTGGAGAGATCTGCCCGATCTGCCGGGACAGCACTTCTACAACCGTATTGATCGAAATCAGCGGCGTGCGCAGCTCGTGAGTCACCATACGCGCCAGTTGGGTGCGCGCCATCTCCAATTTCTGATCGGCACTCGCTCTGATGATGGCATGACGGTGCAGCAGTGCGTCTATCGTTTCGATCAACTGTCGGCTGGTCACCGGTTTGGCGACGAAATCGTCCACCCCTACCAGTCGCGCGCGGTGTCGCAGGTTGCCGTCATCTGAGGCGGTGAACAGGATGAAGGGGATGAGCGCCGTCGCTGCATCAGATCGCAGCCGGCGCACAACATCAGTCCCGCTCATGCCGGGCATGTGATAATCACAGACGATGATATCGGGAATCCACTCGTAGGTGATTTCCAGCCCCAGTGTCCCGTCGGACGCCCCCCTGGCGTCATACCCGGCATAACCGAGCAGTTCGATCAGGTCTTCCAGGACATGGGTCTCATCTTCGATGAGCAAAACTTTGACCATGTGACAATCCTTACAGGCACGGAGGCGCGGCGAAGCCTGTCAAAATCATACGGTTCGTTCTGCATTCATCCCGAAAGATGTCGTGAAATATTCGTGAAGTTTATCCATCGTCACAGCATTTCTTTGATCGCCGCCGCATTGCTGCGCGAAATGCCGGGCACGGCGGTCAGCTCTTCGGACGTCGCTTTACGGATGGCGTCTATCGAGTTGCCGAAGGCTTTCAGCAGCGCCTTGCGTTTGGCGGGACCGATGCCGGGGATCGCCTCCAACTGGCTGACCATGCCCAGTTTATTGCGCCGCTGACGGTGGCTGGTGATGGCGTAGCGGTGGGCTTCGTCGCGCACCCGCTGCACCAGATAGAGCGCCTCGCTGCGCCGGGGCAGGATGTGCGGCGCAGGCATGCCGGGCACGTAAATCTCTTCGAACTGCTTCGCCAGCGAGACCAGCGGAACCCGGTCCAGCAGTTCGAACTCGGTCAGCACCTCCACCGCCACCCCCAACTGCCCCTTGCCGCCATCAACGATCAGCAGATCGGGCAGCAGCCGCCAGGTCTCGTCGCGGTCTTCCTTGCCGGGAATCGCCGGCGTCGGGTCGGTATACGCCTGCTTCCAGCGGTTGAAGCGGCGGGTCAGCGCCTCGCGCATCGACTGGAAGTCGTCCGATCCTTTGTGCGTGACGGTGCGGATGTTGAAGCGGCGGTATTCATTTTTGGCGGGAGTCCCCTGGACGAAGACGACGCGGCTGGCGACGATTGCCGTGCCCTGGGTGGTGCTGATGTCGTAGCACTCAATGCGGTTGGGGATGCGCGGTAGGTCGAGCGCCTCGCGCAGATCCGCCAGCGCGGTCTCCTGCTTGACGGTATCCGCCTCCCATTGGGCGCGCAGCATGTGCAGGGTCTCCTCGGCGTTCTCGCGGGCGATGT
Source organism: Anaerolineae bacterium (assembly GCA_013360465.1). Lineage (GTDB taxonomy): Bacteria > Chloroflexota > Anaerolineae > Aggregatilineales > Phototrophicaceae > Flexifilum. The sequence continues at coordinate 13,396 of JABWBO010000053.1, forward strand.
CGATCAGGTGCTTCTTGTCGCCCCGCTGCGGCACGGACAGGGTGACGCGCCTGCCGCTGCGCTTGTCCTTCAGCCAGCGCTCGATGATGCGCGCCTCTTCGATGTTCTGCGGCAGCACCACTTCCGCAGGGATTTCTGCTGCTTCGTCGTAGAAGCCGCGCATGAAGGCTTCCAGCACCTCGCTATCGCCCGCGCCGTCAGTGTTGTCGAGCGAGCGCGAGGCGCTGCCGATCAGTTTGCCGTTGCGGATGAAAAGGATCTGCACGACGGCGTCCTTGTTGTCACGCGCCAGGGCGATCACATCCTGATCGGCGAGTCCGGGGCTGACAGCGCGGTGCTGCCGGGTGATGTACTCGATGGCTTTGAGCTGGTCGCGCAGCGCGGCAGCTTTCTCGAAGTCCAGCGCTTCGGCGGCGGCGTTCATGGCATCGGTCAGGCGGTCGACGACGGCTTCGCTCTTGCCGCTCAGCACATCCATGAGTTCGGTGATCATGTCGCGGTACTGCGTCTGTGTGACCGCGCCGATGCAGGGGGCGATGCACAGCTTGATGTCGTGAAACAGACAGGCGCGCGGGTCGCGCCCGGTGATGTCGCGGTCGCAGGTCAGATACGGAAACGCCTTGCGCAGACTTTGCAGGGTGTTCTGCACTGCCCACATGGCGACATAGGGTCCGAAGTAGCGGCTGCCGTCCTGAAAAACGCGCCGCGTCGCCTCGACTTTGGGATAGGCATCGCCCCACGAAACGCGAATGTAGGGGTAGCGCTTGTCATCTTTAAGGCTGATGTTAAAGCGCGGTTTGTGGCGCTTGATCATCGTCTCTTCGAGGATCAGCGCCTTGATCTCGTTCTCCTCGACGATGAAATCGATGTGGACGATCTGTTCGCGCAGCTTGAGCGTCTTCAGGCTGCTTTCGGCGCTGGCATTGAAATAGCTGCGGACGCGGTTGCGCAGCAGCTTCGCCTTGCCGATGTAGATGATCGTCCCGGCGGCGTCGCGCATGATGTAGACGCCCGGCTTCATCGGCAGGTTTTTGAGGATCGTCTGGATGTGGTCCGACGGTGTGAAGGTCATAGTGTGCGTGCTGTCGTTGTGGAATAGGAACTTTGTTCGGAAATTATAACCCGATTTGGCGCTTTTGGGGGGTTTTCCACACACAAAAAAGGTCGGATTTACGCCGCCCTGTCGCTACGATTGCAGGATGGTGTTCGCCATCGCCAGCAGATCGAGCGCCTGCCCGCGTTCGACCGCCGTCGCAAATGCGCCCGCCGGAAGGCGCGGACGCAGCAATTCCAGCAGCGTCTCGACATGCCGGTGCGTCCACTGCGCCATCCTGCCGTGCGCCAGCGCCAGACTGACCCATGAAACGGCGCGCGCCGGGTCGCTTTCGGCATAAGTGATCACCGCCAGCTCGGCGAGATTCGACGCCTGCCACATCGATGAGGCAGATTCGACGCCCGCCCGCAGGCTGCGGTGATGCGCCCGAACGGCGCTGTCCACGTCGCCCAGCCCCAGGTGCGCCCGACCGACGGAGTAGTTCATCGCCGCCAGGACGAAGGTCATGCCCAGCCTTTCCAACGCCTGAAGGTAAGGCGCGGTCGTCTCGATCACCTGCTGGAATTCTCCTTGAAGCAGATAATACGGCACGGCGCTGGCGGCAGCGATGCTGGACAGCGGGAAGCGCAGATGCTCGTTGGCACTGGCGAGCGCCCGCATCTCTTCCAGGACTGCGCCCGCCCGTGCGAAATCGCCGGAGAAGACCAGCGCTCGGCTGAGATGCCCCATCACGTCAGCGATATCCATCGGATTGCCCATCTGCCGGCGCAGGCGTAGGCTTTCCTCGGCATGAGCGACGGCGTCCGCGTAATTTCCTTCCGACGATTCGGCGCTGCTGAGCATCGCCAGCGAATTCGCCACGCCGCGAATGTCGCTCATGCCGCGAAAGACTTCGAGCGCCTGCTGATGATACGGGATCGCCCGGCGAAACTCGCCCAGCATCAGGTAAGCGCCGGCGAGCATATTAGAGGCTTCGGCGAGTCCGCGTCGGTTGCCGGCTTCACGGTGCAGTCTCACACTCTCTTCGTAGCGGATCACCGATTCGGCATAGCGCCCCATGCGATGCAGCACATTGCCGATATTGGTGGCGACATACGCCAGATAGGCATGGTTGCCAAGCGCCCTGAAAAACGCATCGCTCTCTTCGAACAGGGCTTTCGCCTTCTCTTCCTGATTCATAGCGTGGTAGATCTCGCCCAGCGTGTTGCGGACGCGCGCCATCTGAAACTCGCTGCCAGAAGCATCGGCGCGGCGCAGGTCCATCACGGCGATGCGCTCCGCCTCGCCGTAATCGCCGCTTAGGAAATGCAGATAGCTGAGATTGTCGAGCGTGATGGCGGAAAACAGCGGATCATCCAGGCGTTCGAGCAGGGCAACGGCTTCCTGCGCCCGGGCTTTGGCGTCCTCATAATCACCCGCCAGCATCGCCCCGCGCGCCAGCATATTCAGCGCCAGATTGACATCGCAGTCCATACCGCGCTCGCGGAAGAGCGGCAGCGCTTCCAGGATGGGGTCGATGGACATGAAACGGTCGCCCACCTGCCCGGCGAGCATGAACAGACAGAGGCGCATCCGCCAGAAGGTCAGGTTCTCCGCCGCCTCCGCACCCAGGCGGCGGCTCAGGCGGTCTACGGCATCCTCGAAGATGCGCGCCCCTTCGGCGAAACGTCCGGTCATCTCGGCGATCAGGACCAGGGCGAACTGCATCTTCTCAATGCCGTCAAATGCACCCTGCGACACGGTCCACTGAAACGCCGGGATGATATTCTCCATATCCGCCTGAATCAGATTCAGAGCCGTCTTCGCCTGCGCGCCGTTGAGCGATGCCTGCTGGACGGACAGCCATGCGCCGTAATAGGAGGCATGACGGGCACGGGCGTCGCGCTCTGCCTCCGCGTCAGACGCGAGGCGCGCCCCAAGATACTGGCGCAGCAGCTCGTGCATACTGTAGCGCCCGCTGGCGGCGTCGCGCCGCACCAGCGATTTGTTGACCAGCGTCGTCAGATGGCGCAGACTGGCGGCGGCGACTTCCTGCGCCGCGTCGCGTGTCCAGCCGCCGCGAAAGACCGACAGCTTCATCAGGATGAGGCGCTCGTCCGGCTGAAGCAGATTCTACGAATAATCGAAGACCGCCCGCATACTGCGCTGACGTTCGGGAACATTGCGGACTTCGGTCGCCAGGATATCCAGCCCTCGGCGAATCTCCTGGGCGATCTCCGCCAGCGTCAGATTATCCAGCCAGGCAGCAGCCAGCAGCAGCCCCAGCGGCATACCTTCGACCAGACGGCAGATCTGCGACACGAAAGGCAGATCATCGGCAGTGAGGGCGTAGCCGGGCAGCGCCCGCCGCGCGCCCTGCATGAACAGCTTGACCGCCGCATATTCCAGCGCGTCTTCAGGCGTATCCCATTCAGGGAAGGTCAGCCCTTCGATGCGATACAGGCTCTCTTCCTGAAGGTTCAGACGTTCGCGCGAGGTGGCGATGAAACGCATCTGCGGCGCGCGGCGCAGCAGATCGCCGACCAGCAGCGCGCCTTCGAGGACGTGTTCGAAGTTGTCGAGGACCAGCAGCATCCGCTTTTCGCTCAGAAAGTCGAGGAGCTGATCGGCGGGAGATCGCCCATCCGCCTGAAAGCTGCACCCCACCGCATCGGCGACAGCAGGCACGATCAGCGAGGCGTCGTCCAGCGGAGCCAGCTCAACGAAGCTGACGCCATCGGGGAAGCGCAGCGCGCGGCTGGTGCTGTGGTCGGCGCTCGCCTGGACGATGCGCTCCGCCACTTCCAGCGCCAGCCGGGTCTTGCCCATCCCTCCCGGCGCAAGCAGGGTGACGAGGCGAGTTTCCGGTTCGCCCAGCAGGCGCAGCAGCGCCTCGATCTCCTGCTCTCTTCCGACGAAGGCGGTGGTCTGCGGCGGAAGGTTGCTGCGAATCAGGTCGGTGAGCGGCTTAGAGACGGCAAAGCGCGACCGCATTTCAGTACCCCCATGTGCCAGGCGCGCCGCGTCCGTCCGGTCGGTCCTGCCGCGAATGATCTGTTCCAGTTCCGCACCCACCAGGCGCACGCTGCTGATACGAGCATCGGGGTCTTTTTCCAGCATACGACAGACGAGATCAACCAGGGCGACCGGACAGTCAGCGCGCAGCGCCTCAAGATCGGGCGTCGGCTGAGAGAGGATCGCCAGCGCGGTGGAGACGACGTTTTCAGCGTCGAAGGGGCGGCGTCCGGCGATCATCTCGAAGAGCATCACGCCGAACGACCAGATGTCGGCGCGGGCATCAATCGCTTCGCCATCCATCGCCTCTGGGGACAGATACGACAGCGTGCCGATGACCGTGCCCACGCCTGTCACCGCCTCTTTTGCGCTGAAATGCGCCACGCCGAAATCGGTCAGCTTCGCCGACCCGTCGTCGGCGATCAGCACATTCGCCGGCTTGATGTCGCGGTGGATGATATCCAGGTAGTGGGCGCGGGTGAGCGCATCCGCGACTTCGAGGGCAAGGCGCAGGATGCGGTTGATGGGCAAAGGCGCGGCGCTGTGCATCAGCCCGTTGAGATCGCCGCGCGGATAGTATTCCATGACGATGTAATGCCGGTCGCCATGCTCGATGGTCTCCAGCACGCGGGCGATGTTGGGATGGTTGAGGCGCGCCAGGGCGTCGGCTTCGCGGCGGAAGCGTTCCAGCAGCGTCGGGTCGCGCTGGACGGCTTCAGGGCGAAGCGCCTTGACCGCAACCGCCTGACCGGTGGGCAGGTAGACACCGCGATAGACCGCTCCCATGCCGCCGTGCCCGATCTCGCCGTCGATACGCACCCGGTCCGCTACGATCTCCTGCGCCATGCCGCCCGCCCTTGTGACTGACCCAACAGCTTCTATTGTAGCCGAATGTCGCGCGCCGGGGCGAAAGACTGATCGGAGAGCAGGATTGAACACTTTGTATGAAAGACTCGTGCAAAGTTTCACCAACGCGGCGGATTGGAATGGGATCAACCTGCGCTATAGTGTGAGCATAGCCCGATGGACCCATGCAGTTGAGACTGAAAAGCGCCCGCCCATTCCGATGCAGTGCGCGACACTGTGTATGAAAAACGGATGGGCGCGGCGGAAGTCGCGCTCTTTTTTTGCCCGCAGAGTGGTTCATGGTGTTGGGAGCAACTGAGAATGGATATGACGGTCCAGATCACCAAGGGCGTGCAGATCACCGTACCGCTGACGCCGGAAACCCGCGAGATCCTCACCCCAGACGCGGTCACCTTCCTGGCAGCGCTCGCCCGGCGATTCCGCGCGACCCGCGACAGCCTGCTGGAACGCCGCCGGGAGCGCCAGGAGCGCGTCGATTCTGGCGAGATGCCCGACTTCCTGCCAGAGACCCGGCACATTCGCGAACGCGACTGGCAGGTCGCGCCGATCCCCGACGACTTGCAGGATCGCCGCGTCGAGATCACCGGACCCACCGAGCGCAAGATGCTGATCAACGCCCTCAACAGCGGCGCGCGCGTCTTCATGGCGGACCTGGAAGACTCTAACTCCCCCACCTGGGAAAACATGGTCGGCGGGCAGGTCAATCTGCGCGACGCCGTGCGCCGGACGATCACCTATACCCGCGAGGACGGCAAAGCCTACCGGCTGAACGAGAAGACCGCCGTGCTGATGGTCCGCCCGCGCGGTTGGCACCTGAACGAGAAGCATTTCCTCGTCGATGACCAGCCCATACCGGGCAGCCTGTTCGATTTCGGGCTGTACTTCTTCCACAACGTCCACGAACTCCTGCGCCGGGGGACGGGTCCGTACTTCTATCTGCCAAAGATGGAGAGTCATCTGGAAGCGCGGCTGTGGAACGACGTGTTCACCTTCGCCCAGCATGAATTGGGCATCCCACACGGCACAATCCGCGCGACGGTGCTGATCGAAACGCTGTTCGGGGCGTTCGAGGCGGATGAAATCCTCTATGAACTGCGCGACCACTCCGCCGGGCTGAACTGCGGACGCTGGGACTATATCTTCAGCTATATCAAGAAGCTGCGCGTCCACCCCGACCGCGTACTCCCCGACCGCGCGCTGGTGTCGATGACCGTGCCGTTTATGCGCAGCTACACGCTCTATGTAATCCAGGTCTGCCACCGGCGCGGCATCCACGCGATGGGCGGCATGGCAGCGCAGATCCCGGTCAAGGACGACCCGGAGGCGAACGCCGCCGCCTTCGAAAAGGTGCGCGCCGACAAACTGCGCGAAGTCACCGACGGTCACGACGGAACCTGGGTGGCACACCCCGGGCTGGTCGGCATCGCCACCGAGATCTTCGACCAGCACATGCCGCAGCCGAACCAGATCAGCCGGCAGCGCCCGGATGTCCATGTCACCGCCGCCGACCTGCTGACGCCCTCTCCGGGTGCGATCACCGAGCGCGGCTTGCGCTGGAATCTGCGCGTCGGTGTGCAGTACCTCGAAGCCTGGCTGGGCGGCAACGGCTGCGTGCCGCTCTACAACCTGATGGAGGACGCCGCCACCGCCGAGATCAGCCGGTCCCAGGTATGGCAGTGGCTGCATCACTCGGCGCGGCTGGAGGATGGTCGAATCGTAGACCCGATGCTCTTCGGGACGATCCTAGAAGAAGAGATGGAGAGCATCCGCGAAGAGGTCGGCGCAGGGCGCTTCGAGGGTGGGCATTACGCCGAAGCGGCGCATCTCTTCGACGAGATGATCCGCCGGGACAAGTTCACCGAATTCCTGACTCTGCCCGCCTATACCCACCTGCCGTAGGGTCGCGCCGGCGGCTCGTCCGCCCCACACGACATACCCCGTAGGGGCGAGCCGGCGGCTCGCCCACCGCCCATCTCATCCTATCGTTACGGTTCACAAGCATACGGAGCAAATCATGACGGGTCAAGGCAAGATGCAGCAGGCGGCGGAACTGGCGCGTGAGTGGGGGACGAATCCCCGCTGGCAGGGAATCGAACGCCCGTATACGGCGGAAGAGGTGCTGCGCCTGCGAGGCAGCATCCGCATCGAGTACACGCTGGCGCGGATAGGCGCGACCAAACTTTGGGAGATGCTCAATACCGAGCCGTACATCAATTCACTGGGCGCGGTGACGGGCAATCAGGCGGTGCAGATGGTCGATGCCGGGCTGCGGGCGATCTACGTGAGCGGCTGGCAGACGGCGGCGGACGCCAATACCTCGGCGCAGACCTACCCCGATCAAAGCCTCTATCCGGTCAACAGCGTCCCTGCCCTGTGCCGGCGCATCAACAACGCGCTGATGCGCGCCGACCAGACTCAGCACATGAACGGCAGCGACGAGATGGACTACTTCGTGCCGCTGGTGGCGGATGCCGAGGCGGGTTTCGGCGGTAATCTGAATGCCTACGAGCTGACCAAGGACATGATCGATGGCGGCGCGGCGGGCATTCACTTCGAGGACCAGCTTTCCAGTGCCAAGAAGTGTGGTCACCTGGGGGGCAAGGTGCTGGTCCCGACCCGTGAAGCCATCGCCAAGCTGGTGGCGGCACGCCTCGCTGCTGACGTGATGGATGTGCCGACGCTGATCATCGCCCGCACCGACGCCGATGCGGCGACGCTGATCACCAGCGACATCGACGAGCGCGACCGCCCCTTCGTGACGGGCGAGCGCACCTACGAGGGTTTCTTCGGCGTGCGTCACGGCATGCCCGCCGCCATCGCGCGGGGACTGTCCTATGCGCCCTACTGCGACATGATCTGGATGGAGACCTCCCACCCTGATCTGGAAGAAGCGCGCACCTTCGCCGAAGCCATTCACAAGAAGTACCCCGGCAAAATGCTGATGTACAACTGCTCGCCGTCCTTCAACTGGAAGCGCCACCTGGACGACAGCACCATCGCTAAATTCCAGCGCGAGCTGGGCACGATGGGCTACAAGTTCCAGTTCATCACGCTGGCAGGCTTCCACGCCATCAACCTGACCATGTTCGAGCTGGCGCGCGAATATGCCGAGATCGGTATGCCGGCGTACTCCGTGCTTCAGGAGCGGGAGTTCGAAGAGGAGACGAAGTTCGGTTACCGCGCCGTCAAACACCAGTCCTTTGTCGGGACCGGCTACTTCGACCTGGTGCAGCAGACGGTCATGGGCGGCATGGCTTCTACGACAGCACTGACCGGCTCGACCGAGGCGGAACAGTTCACCGAAGAGACGCCGCACGTCCTCCACGATCCGCACCATCACCCGTAGACATCCGCACCCCCTGCCCTCGGTTCGTAGATGCGAACTGAGGGCAGGAAAGCTGCTATGAGACTCTGGGCACCGCCTTGCGGCGGTCTGCTGCCCGGTCTCGCCCTTCCATTACGGCGAAAGATGCCCTTTGAAATAGTCCTATGTGCGTTCTGCACAACGGTCGTCGCTTCAGGCTTTACTATAATTACCCTCACCGGAATGCTAGAATTCGCCCTTGCTATCGTTTCTCGCAGATGCCTATCAAAGGACGGATGATGCGCAGCGACAAACACAAGACGCTGGTGATCCCCGGACCGGTCGAGGTTCGCCCGGAAATCCTCGACGCTCAGACCGAATGGATGATCGGACACCGCTCCACCGCCTTCGCCGAGTTGTTCGCCCGCCTTCAGGGCAAGCTCAAGAAGGTCTTCCTGACCGACTCGCGGGTGATCGTGATCGGCGCGTCCGGCACCGGTTTGTGGGAAGGCGCGTCGCGCAACTGCATCCGTGACGACCGGAAGGCGCTGCACCTCGTCGGCGGCGCTTTCAGCGAGCGATGGGCAGAGGTCAGCAAAGCGAACGGCAAGCAGGTCGATGTGATCGCCGTCGATTGGGGGAAGGCGCACACCCCGGAGATGGTGGATGCGGCGCTCAAAGCCGCCGATCAGCCGTATGACGCCGTGTGCCTGGTCCATAACGAGACCAGCACCGGCGTGATCAACCCGGTCAAGGACATCGCGGCGGTGGTGCGCGCCCACAATGATGAGACGCTGGTCCTGGTCGACTCGGTCAGCGGTTTCCTGGGCGCGGAGATTCGCCCCGACGAGTGGGGTCTCGACTTCGTGCTGACCAGCTCGCAGAAGGCGTTCGGTCTGCCGCCCGGACTGGCATTCGCGTCGTGCAGCGACCGCGTCCTGGCGCGCGCCCGGCAGATTCCTTACCGGGGCTACTACTTCGACCTCATCGAGATCGACGCCTCCGGGCAGAAGAACAACACCCCCTCCACCCCGCCGATCAGCCTGATGTTCGCCGCCGATAAGCAGCTCGATGCCATCCTCGCCGAAGGCTTGGAGAGCCGCTGGGCGCGCCACACGGCGATGCGTGACATCACCGGCGGGTGGGCGCTGAACCGCGAGATGGGACTATTCGCTCAGGAAGGCTACCGCTCGCCAACCGTGACCGCCGTCGCCAATACGCGCGGCTTCGACGTGGATGCGATGGCGAAGTTCATGGGCGGTAAGGGCTTCTCGATGGACAAGGGCTACGGCAAGATCAAGAGCAAGACCTTCCGCATCGCCCATATGGCGGACATGCAGGTCACCGTGCTGGAAGAAATTCTGAGCGGTCTGGACGAATTCCTGGCGACGGTGTGATTCATCGTCCCCCACTCTGAGGTAATGCCATGACTTACCAGGTTTTAATCCCCGATGCGGTCCACCCCTCGGCGCTGGCGGTATTCGAGGGCGCGCCGGAACTACAGGTCACGTTCAAAGGGCAGATGTCGCGCGCCGACCTGCTGACGGCGCTGCCGGAAACCGAAGCGCTGATCATCCGCAGCGCCAGCAAAATCGACGCCGAGGCGCTGGCGGCGGCGGGCAAACTGAAGATGATCGCGCGGGCGGGCGTCGGCGTCGATAACGTCGATATTCCTGCCGCCACCGCGCGCAGGATCGTCATCATGAACACGCCGGACGGCAACACCATCAGCACTGCCGAACACACCTTCGGGCTGATGCTGGCGCTGGCGCGTCATATCCCGCAGGCGCACGCCTCGCTGGCGTCCGGCAAGTGGGATCGCAAGTCGTTCAACGGTGTGGAGCTGCGCGGCAAGACGCTGGGCGTGGTCGGCTTCGGGCGCATTGGGCGGGCGGTCGCCAGACGGGCGCTGGCGTTCGACATGCAGGTGATCGCCTTCGATCCCTACATCCCGGCGGAAGCCGCCGCTGCGCTCGGCGTCGAGATGGTCGCGCTGGAAGATATTTACCGCCGCAGCGACTTCATCACCCTGCACGCGCTGCTCACCGACGAGACCAAAGAGATGATCCGGGCGGAAACGCTCGCCCGCATGAAGAAGGGCGTGCGTATCGTCGATGCGGCGCGCGGCGCGCTGATCAACGAGGCGGACCTCGCCGAGGCGATCAACAGCGGGCAGGTCGCCGGCGCGGCGCTGGATGTCTTCAGCCAGGAACCGCCGCAGGCGGATAACCCGCTGATCGGGCTGCCGGGCGTGGTTCACACGCCGCACCTCGCCGCCAGCACCGACGATGCCCAGATCGTCGTGGCGGTCGATGCCGCCAAACTGGTGCGCGACGCGCTGCTCAGCGGCGTCTTCAACAACGTGGTCAACCCTGCTGCACTGAACTGAACTCCCCCGCTGCGTGCCCTTCCGTCAGAACATCGGCGGAGGGGCGCGCGGGCGTCTCCTGCCCGACTCCTATCCTACGCCCGCTCAACGCCCACATCCCCCAGCATCCATCCTGCGAATATACTGATAGAACCCTGGACATTGAAAGGACCTGTTATGAACCGTCGACTCGTCCATACGCTGCCGGCGCTGGTTTTGATCATCGGGCTGCTGCCTCTGGCGCTGCCGGCGTCCGCCGCCGACTGCATTGTGACCGTGACCGCCACGCTGGTCAACAACACCGGTGAGGAGCGCACGGGGCGCATCCGCATCATCGACACTAACGACAACGGGCGCATCGTCGCCAATACCGAAGCGGTCTTCGCCCTCAACGAGACCCGGACGCTGACTCTTACCGCCGATGTCGCCGCCGGCTACATGATCCTGCTCAACCGCGCCGGCATGCGGCTGACTGCGTTCGATACGGCATTCACAGGCGCCCCGGAGGTATGCGACGCAGTGCAGGTGTTCATCGGCGATGGGCGCATCAACGCCGGGCTGAACCAGAACGCCGCGCCGCTGGCGGCGTACTGCACGCGCCGGGGCGGAATCGACGTGTACGACATCAACAATCAGGGCGAGGGGACACTGGCGTTCCGCGTTACAGCGCAGCAGATCGCGGATGCACTGGCGCTGACGCGGCAGACTGGGCTGAACCAGAAGATCGGCGAAGGGCTGTTCAACGCGCTCTATGCGCTGACCACCAGCGAGCTTCAGCTTCAGGGGATTTTCGACTACAACCCCGCCGACTCTGGCAAGGTGTACAACTTCATCATGCCGGGCGACACCTGCGCCGTGAAGTAGTCGCGGACTCCTCAACACCAGGACTCGGGGTGCGACGCATCGCACCCCAGACAGATTTGCCCCGCTTTTCCACGTTTCACCCTGTTGACGATCCCCCATAAATGACCATAAAATGATGGTGAATGAAAGTAAATGAAACAAGTCCGTGACCTTTATCGTAGACTGCCGACCCTACGGCGTATCGTGTACTGAAGCGTCCAGGGTGATCTCGCTCGTGCTTCACGATAACATCTCCCTGGAAAAGATCGTTGTCGAACCTCTTGCACGCACATAAGAAGGCGAATTATGGCAACAGCCATTGTCATGCCCAAGCTGGGCAATACCGTCGAAAGCTCGATCATCGTCCGCTGGCAGAAGCAGCCGGGTGACGCCGTCAGCGCCGGCGACTCCGTCTGCGAGATCGAAACCGACAAGGCGACGATGGAGGTCGAAAGCCCGGTCGGCGGCACGCTGCTGGCGCAGTTCTTCGGCGAAGGCGAAGAGGTCCCGGTGATGGTCAACATCGCCGTGATCGGCGCGCCCGGCGAAGATTTCGCCAGCCTGCGACCGGCAGGCGCGAACGCTCCCGCCGCGCCGTCCCCCGCCGCACCAGCGCCGCAACCAGCGTCAGCGTCCCCC
>JABWBO010000185.1 GCA_013360465.1 Anaerolineae bacterium
TCAGTTGACCATACGGGTTCTCACTACCCGTAACCTCCTTCGAGGCAGTACATGAAAACGCCTTTACGGGCGCACGCCCACGCCACCCTTGTGGTTGGTCAGAACAATCGATTGGGTCATGAGCTGTTCCCTCCGCACTTCGTACAGAACCGAGGCAATTTCCGCCGCCGAAAACAACTCCACCCCCGACCTGTGCTAGACTGCAGGTCGGAAGGCGTCGTCATCCTCCGCGACGGCGCGTTCTGGTGGGTCGGGGCGTGTTGTCTGCGCCCGACTCACCTGAACAATCAAGACTGACTCGGTTTGAGAGTTGCGTGAGTTGCTCCTGTTGAGGATAATCCAGTTGAGGAAGAAAACCGCTGCTCAGGACCCCTTCGTCATGTTCGATCTGGGTCCCACCAGCCCTACTTGATGGATCCTCATCTAGACCTGTTTCGGGCAGACCGACCGCATGACCCCAGCAACGGACAACCGACCGCAGAGGGCGGCTTCACCAGCACGGCGGGGCAGCCTGTATCAGCGCCTTTTCGCGCGGGCAATTGCCTCGGAAAGCAGCGCCAGCGAGGGACTCTACGAGGAGTATCGGCGCGACCTCCTGGCGGACCTGCACGGCGACGTGCTGGAGATCGGTCCCGGCGCGGGCGCAAATCTCCCCTACTTCTCCCGCAGCGTGCGCTGGATCGGGCTGGAGCCGAACCCCGCCATGTTCCCCTACATCGAACGCGCCGCGCGCGATCTCGATATGCCCATCGACCTGCGCCAGGGCGCTGCCGAACGCCTGGGCGTCCCGGATGCCAGCCTCGATGCCATCGTCAGCACGCGCGTGCTGTGTTCGGTCGATGATCCGCGCCGGGCGCTCCAGGAGATTCGGCGCGCGCTGAAGCCGGGCGGGCGCTTCGTCTTCATCGAGCATGTCGCCGCGCCGCGCGCCACCGCTCTGCGCCGCGTCCAGCAGATCATCACCCCCGCCTGGCGCATCTTCAGCGACGGCTGCCACCCGGACCGGGAGACCTGGCTGGCGATTGAAAACGCCGGTTTTAGCAGCGTCACCCTGGAACATTTCCGCGTGAACATCCCCGTCGCCGGACCGCATATCGCCGGCTGTGCCGTGAAATAGCCCTTTCGATGCACAGCGCCGGGTCAGGGCGATTCTGCTATCGTGTCATTCGTCCAGGAAACAAGCACAATAGAAGTGGTGACGTTCCCAAACTGCGCCAGAGGGTTGACCAGGGATTCCAGCGCTTCGACCGAATCCAGCGAGGCTTTGATCATCACGTCCTTCTCACCGGAGGAAATTCAATGAGCAGTGTGCCCTACATCGGCGCGGGGAGCGGTTTCATCACTGAGGGACTGTTTGCAAACTGCTCACCTCACCCCGTTTCGCCGCGCTCAACCGCCCCTCTCCAATTGGAGAGGGGCAGGAAACCGTCAGGTTTCCGGGGTGAGGTTGTGTGAAAACCGGCTTTGCAGACACGCTCTGAGGGATTGATCGCGGCTGGCTTGCGCATCAAAGCAGTCGATCCCTCGGCGCGAATGCTGGAGGTAATGCAGGCAAAATTCTCCGGCAGGACGGAGATCGACTATCTCATCGGGACAGCCGAACAAATCCCGCTGGAGACCCATGCCGTGAACTACGTCTTCGCCAACATGTGTCCGCACCACGTCGAGAACCCGCCGGAGGCGATCCGCGAGATGGCGCGCGTCGTGCAGCCTGGCGGGAGACTGGTGATCACCGATCTGGAGCCGCATGACTTCACCTTTTTGCGCGAGGAACATCATGATCGCTGGATGGGGTTTGCTCGCGCCGCCAGAAGTCCTCACCCCGGCAACCTGCACCATCCAGCGTGCATGGGCGCGCGGCAGGCGGGGCGAGGATAACGAGTCATGATTTCAGGCAGAAATACCGCGCTGTGACGCGAGAAACGTCTCGACGGAGATCGGCGGGCGACCGGTCAGATCGGCGACGGCGGTGGAGACGCTGCTGAATCTACCCTGGGCGATCCCGTCGTCGAACGAGGCGAGCAGTTCGGCAAACGGCTGCGGCAGCCCCGCCCCGACCATGTATCCCAACAGCACCGACGCCGGAAGCGGCGTAAACTGGACGGGTTTCCCGCTCAGGCTGCCGGCGATTCGCGCCAGGTCTTCGCCAGAAAGCGCCGCCGGTCCGGTGATGTCGAGCGTCCGGCGTCTCTCGAAGGATCCCGCCAGCGCCGCCGCCGCCGCCTGAGCGCAGTCTTCGCGCGTCACGTAGGCGCATCGTCCAGCGCCGACGGCGCTCGCCCAGATCCCCGATTCTGCGGCGCGGCGGACGGCATCGACCAGCCCTTCGGCGTAGATGCTGTTGCGCAGCACGGTCCAGCCTAGCGGGCTGGCTTCCAGCGCCGCTTCCGTCCCGGCATGATCTGGCGCAAGGGTGACCGGCGTATCCACCGGGTTGACCAGCGACGTGTAGACGACATGGCGCACCCCGACCGCTTCGGCAGCCTGGATGGCGTTCCGGTGCTGGTTCAGCCGTCGTCCCTGCTGACCGACGGCATCGGTGCTGATCAGCAGCAGGCGATCCGCGCTGGCGAAGGCAGACTTCAGCGACGCCGGATCGTCGAAGTCGGCGCGGCGCACTTCTACCCCACGCGCGGCGAAATCCGCCAGCGTGTCGGGTGTGCGGGTGGCGGCGATGATGCGCTTCGCGCCCCGTCCTAACAGCAGTTCCAGGGCGCGGCGTCCCAGATGCCCCGACGCCCCGGTGACCAGTAATGCAGCTTCCGTCACGATATCTCCTTCTTCCTTGGGTTCAGTTCGCAATAGTCACTATAAGAGAGTTGGTCTACAATGGGAAGTAGGCACTTTGATGTGAGTCAGTTACCCGAAGGAAACCGACCTCCATGAACGACCTCAAACAGTACGCCGATGTCTACTACGCGGACTGCCCCGTGCGCCGCGCCCTCGACCGAATCGGCGACAAGTGGACGGTGCTGCTGATCGGCATGCTGGAGGAGGGTCCCAGGCGTTTTTCCGATCTGCGGCGCGGGGTGGGGGGCATTTCGCAGAAAATGCTGACACAGACGCTGCGCAGCCTGGAGCGCGACGGGTTGATCAGCCGGACGCTCTACGCGGAAGTGCCGCCGCGCGTGGAATATGCGCTGACGCCGCTCGGCGAAACGCTGTGCGAACCGATATCGGCGGTGGTCCGTTGGACGGAGGCGCACATCGGCGAGGTGATGGCGGCGCAGGCGGCGTATGACCATCGGGCGCAGGTGAAGACCACTCCGATCGACGGCGCATAGTCGATTTCCGCCGAAAAAAACAGGGGGCGGCAGGATGATCCTGCCGCCCCCTGTTCTCCCTTTTTCACAAGCAGCCCGCGCCTAGTCCTCCGCCGTGCCCACGTGGATGGCGAGGACGTAGTGTCCTTCCTGTTCGCCGAAGCTGCTGACCAGCAGATTGATGAAGTTCAGATCAGGGTCGTTGTTCAGCCGCATCGTGCTGGTGTCGATGAGCAGCGCCGAGTCCAGATCGCCGCCCGGCAGGATCGTGCCGTCCAGCACCAGCCCGTAGTCGCTCAGGTTCGGCGCATCGAGGTAGCAGTTGTTCGTGCCGGCATCATCGCAGGAGACCGCGACGCCGGAGCTGTCGGTGACGACGTTGTAGTTGGCGTCGATCTGCGCCAGAGTCGGGTCAAAGAAGTCTTCGACGGTGGCGATGGCGTAGGCGAAAATCGGCACGTTGGATTCGAGCATCGCCGGGGTGATGCGGATGGCGAAGGGATCGCCAGCATTGTCTTCTGCCGTCGCTGCCATGCCCTCGATCAGCAGGATGAACTGTCCTTCGCTGTCGCCGTAGCCGCCGACGACGATAGACGTGTTCTCCATGCTGCCCTGCCCGGTGTGGTGGAAGGTCAGCTGTGCGCTGGTCGTCGTGGCGACAACCTCACCGCTGGAAGGCAAGCTGGCTGCGAAGTTCAGCGCCTCCGGCGAGTCGTCCGCGCAGAGTCCTTCTGCCAGTTGGCTGTTGAGGACCGCCAGCACCGGGTCGAAGCCGTTGATGCCGATGGCCGTCACACGGTAATCGAACCCGGCGCGCATCTGGACGACGCGGAACTCCACGCCGTTAGTGAAGCTGAGACCGTTGGGACAGGTGACCGTGAGTTCGCCGATATCCTGCGCGCTGGCGGCAGGAACCGTCAGCAGGGTGAGCGCCAGAATGACCAGTGCAAGTACCAGACTCTTTTTCATGACTTCCGAACCCTCCCTGAGTGCATCATGGATGATATGCGTTTCAGGCAAATGCCTGCAATAATTAAAGCATAGAATCGGATCGTAAAGAGATCGTGAAGTGAAAATCCCGCCAAACTCGCCAGAGTCAGGGCGCGCGGCATCTCCTCACGGTTCGATTTGACCAGCCCCCGATCTCGACGGCGACTGGAACGCCGCCGCAGCCTGGGTTCTGCGCACCCTACCCATGAAAGGCACGTCCCATGCGCGATTTACTCCATGAAACCGCCGACCGTGCGGCTCGCTACCTGGACGGCTTTGGGACGCGCCGCATCGCGCCCGACCCGGAAGCCGTCGGCGCGCTGGAGCGCTTCCGCGAACCTCTGCCGGAAGCGCCATCCGACCCCGCCGAGACACTGCGCCTGCTGGACGAGATCGGCTCGCCCGCCACGACGTTGATGGGCAGCGGGCGCTACTTCGGCTTCGTCATCGGCAGCAAACTGCCCGCCGCACTGGCTGCCAACTGGCTGGCGACCGCCTGGGATAACAGCGGCTCCTACTGGCGGGTCTCGCCCGCGCCGGTGATGGTCGAAAGTGTGGCGCTGGGCTGGCTGCTGGAAGTGCTGGGTCTGCCGGCGGACTGCGGCGGATCGTTCGTGACCGGGGCGACGATGGCGAACCTGACGGGCATCGCCGCCGGACGCCACGTCGTCCTCAAGCGCGCCGGCTGGGATGTCGAGGCGGACGGGCTGTTCGGTGCGCCGCCGATCACCGTCGTGGTCGGCGAAGAGGTCCACCCGACGCTGATCAAGTCGCTCGGTCTGCTCGGTCTGGGGCGCAGCCGCGTGGTGCGCGTGCCGGTCGATGACCAGGGGCGGATGCGCGCCGACGCTTTCCCCCGCCTGACCGCCGCCCCGGCGATAGTCTGCCTTCAGGCGGGCAACGTGAACACCGGAGCCTTCGACCCCGCCGCCGAGATCATCCCCCAGGCGCGCGAAGCCGGCGCGTGGGTACACGTCGATGGCGCATTCGGGCTGTGGGCGGCGGCAGCGCCGGCGCGCGCATCCCTGATGCGCGGCTTTGAGGCGGCGGATTCGTGGGCGACCGACGCGCACAAGTGGCTGAATGTCCCCTATGACAGCGGTCTCACCTTCACGCGCGACACCGAGGCGCTGCGCGCGGCGATGTCGATCACGGCAGCATATCTGCCGGCGGGCGACCAGCGTGAGCCGTCGCATTACACGCCGGAGCTTTCCCGCCGGGCGCGCGGCGTCGATGTGTGGGCGGCGCTGCGCTCGCTGGGGCG
>JABWBO010000186.1 GCA_013360465.1 Anaerolineae bacterium
GGCATGTTGCCATGCACGTCCGAGATCACCGCAATTCTGTCCATAATGTCCTCTCTACGGGGGTACGCGGCGCATTTTACGGGGATTCTGCCCGCCGCGTTCGTAAATTGTGTTCAAGCCCACCTATAAGCCGCTTTTTAGGGGATTATGTAGAACTATCATGCGCCACAGCGCCACGAGCCGGTAGTTACGGACGATGATCACATAGGCGAAGGTGAATATCCCCTGAAAATACCCCACCGACGCCGGGGATAGCAGCTCAGGTGGCTGACCGATGGTGAAAATGGGATGGTAAGCTCTTGCCAGGTTGATCAGCACAAGCGTGCCGGTAGCAGCAAGCGATCCCTCAAGGAACGCTAATCCAATGGAAAGCAGCACGGCGGCAAGGCGAAACGTTTTTCTCATGGCATCCTCTTCAGAAGCGCGGGCGGCGCATATGGTAGCGAGCTGTGTAAGCGCGGGATGGATCATACGGCAGTAAGCCGAAGATTCGACGCAACAGCGCCGCCGCTCGGCGTGCCGGATGAATGCGCTTCTTTCGTCTTGGCAGCTTTTGAGCGAGCGTAGAAGCGGTAGCTTTGTGCTTGCGTTCAAGCGTGGAGATGTTTGCAGGACAGCGTATGTAAGACAGACACATCAGGTCACTTTCCGCTTTGGACATCCGGGACGGTTCGTACTCGACTGAGTAGCCGCGCGGCAGCGGCGGCAACTTCTGCAAAAGTGACCGTCTCAATAGATATGTCAGCAGGTTCATCGCTTGCTATCTTCCTCCATCATGACGTTAACCCACCTTACAACCGTGACGATAAAGACAATCACCAGGAAGATCACAATGATCAGCTGAAGGATTGTCTGGGCTTCTCCCAACCAATGCCAGTATTGAATCGCGGTGTCAGTACTTGCCCACAGTCCGTAACCATCGGGCAAAATGAAGTATGGTGTACCTGGTGGCAGCGGTGTTGGTGTCGGTTTGATCATAATCATCTACCCCGTGAAGAACTTAAAAATCCAGCCGACGGCACTGTCGATAATCGCCGCGACGGTCTGAACAATCTCCATGACCAGTTTGAAGATCGCAACCACCCACCTGATGATGACAGTTATCACCCAAACCACAAGGTAGATCGCGCTGAGGATAAGCGAGATAGTCACGTAAGTGCCGAAGTGGGCAACAGGAGGAGCCAGAGCACCCAAAAGCTCCTCGGCGGCGTTGTAGCTCATCAGCCACTTGGCATAGGCGAACAGCCTTGACCCTTGAACATCGGGTAACAGCTCAACCCCACCAGGTGCGGTCAAGTCGGTATTGATGGACTCAATGTTCGCATTCGCCGTCGCCAGCGCCTCAAAAATCTCTTGTTCAGGCACATAGATACCCGTCGGAGTCGGCTCTTGAGCGTGGGTACTCGCCGCAGCGAAAATAACAAGGCAGAGGAGGACAAGTCTCATGATGAATCTGTCACCTTAGTGGCACGTGCGATGATGGCTCGCACCATACGTGTAAATTTGAGGATGATCCAAATATCCACCAGCAAGGTGGCAAACGGGATGATCAAGCTGCCCAACACGCCAGACAAAACCGTGTTTTCGATGATGTAGTAAATCGCGCAAAGTTCGTAGTTCTGCGGGTCAGTCTTGCACCTCGGGTATCCCGGCGGGGCTTCGGCGGCTGTGGACCAATAATCCCCAACGAGATTCGTAACGGGACCGATTGCCGTACCGAGCCATGACATAACTGTATTGAAAAGGTTGGTCCCGACCGCCAGCACGCCGCCGCCGATGTCGCCAATATCCCCGCCAGGACCATCCCAAACAGCCGTGCCAGGCAAAGGCGTCCCTGTCCCTAATACCGTCGCCGTCGCCGTGCCAGCCTCCCATGTTCCAGTGAAATTCGGTGTTGATGTTCCAGGGAGATATGTCTGAGTCGCCGTTGACAACAAAGTCGGCGGCTGTGGACTCACCACCGGAATCGGCGTTCGACTCGGAGTCCGTGTCAGTGTCGGCGTGATATTCGGATCGGTTGTCCACGTCGGCGCAGGCGTGCGGGTGTTGGTCGGTCCTGGCGTGCTGCTTGGCGTATAGGTTTGTGTAGGCGTAGGCGTAGGCGTTGCGCAATTTGACGCACCCCAGGGACCGGCAGAGCCACTGCCCTGCATTTTCAAATAGGTGATCACTGAGTTTCCACCCGGATCACCTATGGGATAGATTGAGTCATATCCCGATATTGCACGCATATGAATGTTGTTCATGCTTTTCACGCCCGACCAGCTTAGTATCTGGGGACCCGATGCAACCGCCTCGCTCGCCATCAGATTGGTAGCGTCGTCTGTCCAAATCTGAGCGCCGGAAACGACAGGCGTATATGACCCAATAGAGAGCAGTTCATATCCGAGATCAATTGAGGTCACAGTGTAATAAGACACTAAGTTGTTATGTATGCCCGCGCTGGTGAGGTATGCTGCGCCAGGGTATAGGGTGAGTGCAGAAACGAATCCTACGCCGGCAGAGTAACTTCCATGCCAAGGAACCCATCCCCCATCACCATTCGCGAAATACCATTCAGTACACCACGTGGACGGCGTAGGCGTGATAGTGGGCGTAGGCGTGATGCTGGCGGTCTCTGTCTGCTCTGGCGTCGGCGTAAGCGTGCTTGTGGCGACGGTCGGAAATGGCGTAGAGGTCGGCAGCGGGGCGGGCGTGTTGGTCGGGATGAAGTCGCCACAGTTCGAAATGCCGAAGGGATTCTCGAAACGTCCGTACAGCGTCAGCCCGCGAATGATGAACGCCGAAGAGGCAGACATCGAAACATTCAGATCATATCCTATGATGTTTGGGCTTGCTGCTTGAATCGGATATTCCACACCATTAAGTCCCGCTGGCATGGTCTCGTTGATCAGAATGTCAACGCCGAACAACTCACCAGCCGCGCTTAGAGTCACTGCCGGCAGGTTGTCAAAATCGCCGTTACGGAGATCGATCACCGCCGTGAGGAAGTTCACAGCGACATCGTGCGAGTGGGTAATGTTCAGATTGTTATTGATGTCGCTGACATATCCGAGTCCCATCTCGTGAGACCCTGCGGACACGTTGAACGGGTCCCACCAACGAAAATCGTAGGTGTAACACCAATCGTATCCTTCAGGTGGTCCCGGAAAGTTGCAGCTCGATACCAGCAAAGCGACAACCAACAGCGTGATCAGCAAGATAGGTTTCATGCTTCACCGGTAGCGGTCTCGGTAGGCGTAGCGGTAGCTGTAGCGGTCTCGGTAGGCGTGACTGTAGCTGTAGCGGTCTCGGTAGGCGTAGCGGTAGCTGTAGCGGTCTAGCGGTAGCTGTAGCGGTCTCGGTAGGCGTGACTGTAGGAGCCTGAGTAGCTGTGATGATGATGACCATCGGTGGCGGTGATGGTTCCACGATGATCACCGGTTCAGGCGGCGCACTGGTCACAATCACTGGCGGCGAAGTAACGATAATTTCTCTCACAATCACCGGAGCTACAGTCCAGGTTGGAGGCGGCGCAATCGCCGGCAGCGTAATCGCCGGCGTCCCGTAGACCGCTCGACCGGGCAAAGGAAACGGCGTAAAAGTAGCCGTCCCTTCAGGCGATGGTGTCCACGTTGGGAACTCTCTGCACAGCTCACGCGGCGGCGGCGCGGTCGGTGTGCGCGCCGGATTCGTCGCATGGTAGATCGCCGTCCCGGTACGCGCCCAACTGTCGGGCGTGATATTGAGCGTTGCTGTTGGTGTAGGCGAAGGGGTAAGCCACCAACAATAGTTCAACGTGGGCTGGGCTGTATTGGTTGGCGGCGGGGCGGGCGTGTTGGTCGCAGTTGCAACCGCGATCTCAGTCCCGTAGCGAGACCAATCGTCAAGCGTAGGTGTTGCCGTAGGCGTAGCGGTAGGAGAAGGGCTGGTGGTAGCACTGGGGAGCAGCGCCAGCGTAGGCGGCGGCATAGGGGGCGATTCGCCGCTGCCAAGAGCCTGACTCACTCCCCAACCTATTGTGATGATCGAACACAAGCCGGCGATCAACAGCCCAACCGCCAAGAACACGCCCCGTAGCGGCTCCGGCTGGTGTCTGTTGATGGTGGGCATATATCCCGCCGGCATGTGTTCCCGTCGCATACGTCAGCCCCGGAATGCCTTGACCACCACGCTGCCCAGGTAGCCCAGCACGGCGATGGCAATCGAAATGCCGATCCCGATGGCAGCGATAGGCGCGAATGTCTCGATCCAGTTGTTCGCCTCGGTGAAGATGACATCGGTAGGGATGTCGATAGCGATAGGCGTTTGGGCGAAGGTCGGAAGAACCGGCGCAAGCACGCTGACGATCACCACCGCAGCGATGAATGTCGTCACCAGCTTCACCGAAGCGGGGTGTACCGTGATCCGCTTCGCCTGCCGCGCCAGATCGGATCGTACCATCAGGATCGATGCGATCCCGCCGATGAGGACACCGACGAAAACGCCCGACATAAACAACACGAGCATGAAGGTGTTCAGGTCCATTGGGTTTTGAGCCATTCCCTAAAATTGGCGATAAGTTGCACGACGACGAACAAAATGATCAGCCCGGTCACAAGCCGGCTTGTTTCGGGCAGCATCAAATCGATCAGCCATTGAAGTGCGTCAGACGGCACTATCTTTTCTCCCTGGCACTATGTTCGCCTGTTTGATCAGATCACCCGACGCCCGATTGATGTAGTCGATAGTCAGCGTATAGGCTGAATAGGCTCCCTCGACAATCAGGAAGAAAAGAACAACCCCTCCCAGAATCACCATCACCAGATCAGCCAATTTCACCACTTCCTCCGTAACCGCATCTCTAGATACATCATCCAAATGGACACCAACAGCGCCAGCAGCAGCAGAATCGCCGCATACTCCCCAAGGCTTACCGTATGGCTCAATGCCGCGCCGCTGCCATCCTCCAATGGCGAGACGGTATAGAAGTCAGGTGTTGCCGTCGGCGTTGAACTTGGGGTAAATGTGGCGGTCGGTGTTGGTGTTGCTGTATCCATGCTTGAACCCTCCGCACACATCTTAGCCCCGTCTGGATTAGAACAGGTGTGTCCTTTGTGGCAGGAGTCAGTAAAATAAGTAGCAATTACAGTTGAGGGAATGTCCGATGATCGCGATTGCAGCGGCGGCGATGTTCTACAGCGACAGGCTCGTGCTAGCCTCCCTAAAAGCCCTGTTGAATGAACGTGGGGCGAAAATCAGCCAGAGTGAAATCGAAAAGCACTCTGGAGTCTCTCTTCGCACGGTAAAACGGGCGTTGGATCGCCTTGAGCGGTTAGGGACGATCCGGCGGACATGGGAGCCGGGCATCGGCTACACCTACATAATGGAGACGTGATGTCCCAAGCTCTAAGTTTCGATGTGCCTGAACCGCTCGCCTTTCTCAAGGACTACATCGCCGACGAAAACAAGATGCTCCTCAAGCGCGAGGCGGATCGCTGGCGCTATCTGACCTGGCGGGAACGTCTGATGATCCGGGGGCATGTTCGGCGGCTGGCGGCGGTGTTAAAGCACGAACGCTACAACGAACTGATCATCCTTCGCGCCGAACTCCTTGAGCAGTTCAATGCCGCTCGCCAGACCTACGAAGCAAGCCATGATGGGGATGAGCAGCGCGCTGCTGCCAAAGCGGAATACCAGCGCATCAAGCGCCTGGGGCATGTGGTACACGCCCGCCTTATGCAGTTGAAGCCTGTGGCGAGCGAGTATCGGCACTATACTGGCTGGCTGGATTATGAAAGGAAGAATCGCAAAGTCCTGAAGACTGAAGCGAAGCGCGAAAAGATGATTCGCAAAAACATGCGCCGCGAAAACAAAGTGCTTGAAAAGCTGATCATCGGCGTGTGGAAAAGAATCCCGACCTGCCACTACATGGAGAAGAACGACAAAGGACGGGAGCGGGCGATTGCCCCGAAGTTCGCACGTGGGACCATCCTGCCTGATGCTCATTACTTCTGGCTCAAAGTATCGTCACGCTGGTTGTTCGGCTGGCGTCCTGCCCTACCCTACGGGGTCCTGCCACACAACCTGATTGACGAGCACGTGCTGGACCTGATGCGCGCTGCCACGACTCGCCAGGTCGATGCGCTCCACACCGACCAGCGCCAGATCGTGATCAGAGTCAGCCGCACCGACTCCCCTGACGCCCTGCCGACGAAAGTCCGTTGGATCGAAGCCATGTCGTTCTACAACGACAAACTAAAAGCCCGTTACGGCTATACCGTCGGCGTGAGCGAGGGGCGCAAATTCGAATGGTTCGGATTCGTAGACAACCCCCACATTTTGGTGGGCGGCAAGTCGCAAAGCGGCAAATCGAACCTGACGAACGGCATCGTCGCCTCGCTGGTCAGCACACACAGCCCGGCTGAGCTTCGGCTGGTCATGATCGACATGAAGGGCGGCATTGAATACTCCCACTGGGGGGAGCTGCCACACCTGCTTTGGGAAATGGTGAGCGAGCATTCCCACGTCGCTCCGACGCTGGAGCGGCTGATCAACGTCATGCAGAAGCGTGAGGCGATGCTGAAGAACGCCCGTAAGAAAGACATCGCCGCCTACAACACCACCGCCGGGGATGATCAGCAGCTCCCGCGAATAGTCCTGCTGATCGACGAACTCAACGAATTCGTCGGCATGGGGGCGGAAACGGAACGAATCCACACGCTGATCGCCAGGCTCACCAGTAAGGGGCGGGCTGTGGGCATTCACGTCGTGGCGAGTACGCAATATCCTGAAGTCAAAGTCGTTCCGGGGCGCATCAAAACGAACATGGATGTTCGTGTGAGCGGGGCAATGCCAACCATTGTTTCGTCTCATGTCATCCTGGATAACCCTGAAGCAGCGAGAATTCCAGCGATCCCAGGGCGTATGGTGGTAAGCATGGGACTGCGAACCATCGTCGTACAGGCTCCCCTCATCACCGATGAGGACATCGCAATGGTAGTGGCATCGTCGAACCGCCTTTACACCGATGTGCCGAACGAACTGGCAGAGCTGGCGGACGCACCCCAGCTCGTGGTCTGGGATGAAGCCAGGATGATTCGCGCGTGCATGGAACTGTTGGAGGGTCATCTCGGCGCGCAGAAGCTTCACCAGATGTTGGGCAGCGAATCGCCTGGTGAACGGCATTTATCGAAGCTGGTCCGGGGCATACGCGACAGAAGTGAAGCGTTGGGCTATATCGAGGCGGGTGAGGCGCGCTATAAGGTCAAAAAGCTCAAACGAGGATACTATCTGGAACCGCTACTAGCTCAGACAGACAGTCTTGCAGCGCAGAGTGCGGCGGGGGAGGCGTCTGATTAGCGTCTGTCTATTCCACTTCCCGGATGTAGGTCGCGTGCTGGCGGCGGATAGGGCGGCTGGAAACCGCTCCCACCGGCGTAGACCGGCGCGCCCGCCCTATCGCCCGATCTATCAGCTCGATCTCATATTCCAGCGGCGGCGGCGGCTTATAATCGCCCTGCGGTACAGGCGCTAAATCTTCACGGCTCGTAATGCGGCGCGCCCGGCGGCTGCTCATGGCGGCAAGGGTATAGTGCAGGTCCTCAGTTCGGCGCTGCAATTGTCCCAGACGTGCCAGCGCCGACGCCCCGCCAAAGCACAGCAGCGCCAGCGCCAGATTCCCGATCATGACCTGCCATGAGACAAGATCGAACCACCTGCCGATCTCAAACCCCTTCACCAGGTAATCAATGCCGGTGGGCATCGTCAGAATCAGCAGCGCCAGCCCGGTCAGTCTCAACAACAGCGCCCAGAAAAACATTTGATTACTCCGGCAAGAGCTGTTCAAGTAACCGCAAAGCAAGCTTCTGCTGATCAGGAGCCAACGAGTCGACAATGTGAGCTGCTCGCTCGCCGGCTTCTGAAAACTCGCTATCGACGTTATACCCCGCACGCCTCAGTAACTCGTGTTCTGACAGTTTCAGTACCCTAGCAAGCGAGATTCTAGCTACGGACTCTTTCAGTGGAGGTTGGTTTCTCCCGTTTTCCCAGTGAGAGACCGTTGCACGAGTTACCCCGTATCCTTCAAGCTGCAATAGCGCCGCCAGATCATCCTGAGTTTCAATACCGACTTCCTCGCGTCTTTGCCGAAGCCAGTTCATAGAACACCTGTTTGCAATTCGTTTGATTCTCGTTTGCTTTGACACAAATTGTATCAAGACCTTGACAGCATTCTGATACGATTGTTATCATCTCAGACACATAGTGTATCTGAAGGAGTCCGAATGACATCGCGCAACAGTACCAAACGACCAATGAAGCATTGGCTACCGCCTACGCCAGTTCATGAGGGACTTCGTATTGCTGTAATAGCAATGGCGAAGGAACATGGCATCAGCATTACGGAGCTTCAGCGACGCGCGCTGACTCTTTTTTTGGTCAAATACGATACAAATTGTATCAATCGCGACACATCTCCTACCACAAAAAATGTGGTTCCATGAACGCCGTTGAGACTCTGATCTACCTATTGGCGCTGGTGCTGTTTCCGCTCCTGTGGGCAGCGCTGGTTATCCGAATCGAACATCACCCCATCTCTCGCGACTAATTGCACCCGAAAGGACCGAAATCTCATGTCGCTCGATCTATCACATCTTGAAGATACAGATATTCGCAAAGCGGCGGCGGCGGGCATCAGCGAAATTGAGCGCAATGCATGGGCGGTCACTATCGCCGCTACGGAACGCCATTCCACACACCACGCCGACTAACGTACAGGAAAGGTTT
>JABWBO010000187.1 GCA_013360465.1 Anaerolineae bacterium
GCGCCAGCGGGGCGGGGCGAGAGACCATTTTCGCCGGCGGTGCGCTCTGCGCCTGGGCGATGGGCTGCGCCGGCGGGTGGGCGGGCGCGCTCTGTCCTGCGCCGGCGGGATGGCTGCTGCCGGGGATGCGCAGATTGGCGCGAATTTCGGCGTGGCGTCCGATCACGCGGGTGAACGGGTCGCGCGGGATGAAGAGGACCACCGCGCTTTCCACGATGCGCAGCGATACCGTCTCAAGCCGCGCCTCGTAGAGCGATGCTTCGTTGAGGAACTGTCCCCCGCCGACGGCGGCGATCTGCTCTTCGAAGCCGTCGCCGCGCCGCCGCGTCAGCAGCCCGCGCCCGGAGACGAAGACGATCATCCCGGTCGAAGGCTGCCCCTCTTGCAGCGCCAATGTGCCCGGCTCCAGCCGGTGAACCTGGACGATCTCGGCGATCAGGCTCACCTGCGGCTGAGTCAGCCGCGCGAACAGCGGAATATTTTTCAGATGGGAAATCAGAAAAGGGTCGCTCATGCTCGACAGACCTGCTCGACCGGCGGGATCATACCCACATTGTACCGGAATCGGCGGCGGACAGGCATCCGGGGATGCAGCCTGTCGGGGACAAAGGCATCAAATCTTGCTGCCGGGGGATCACCGTCACGTGCGCATCGCGACGCGCACGTCGCGATGCGCCCCACTTCTAGGTGAACTGCGGCATGACTTCGGCGGCGAAACGCTGAAGCATGGTGTGATCGACCGCCACGCGCGGGAAGTAGGTGATGATGTAGGTCGCGCCGGCATCCACCAGCAGCCCGATCCGCTCCGTCACCTGTGCCGCCGTGCCGACGAACGTCCCCTTACTGTACGCTTCGTAGCTGGTCCCCCCGCGCGCCCGCGCCGTCGCCGCTGCCGGGTCTGCGCCATCTTCCAGCAGGAAGATATTCAGGCTGGTGCTGCGGTCGAGGCTGTTCAGGTCGCGCCCGACCGTCTCGCAGTGACCGCGCAGCACGTCGAGCTTCTGGCGAAACTGTGCCGGGTCGCCGCCGCCGAAGTTGCAGCCGTTCGCCCACTGCGCCACCAGCTTGAGGGTGATCTTCTCGCCGCCGCCGCCCAGCCACAGCGGTACGTGCGGCTTCTGCACCCCCTTCGGCTCGTTGATCGCGCCGTCGATGGTGTAGTATCTGCCGCGAAAGCTGGCTTTCTCTTCGGTCCACATGCGAACGACGATCTCCACCGACTCGCGGAAGGCGCGCATACGGTCGGCGGTCTCTGGGAAGCCGTAGCCATAGGCGCGCCACTCATGTTCGTACCAGCCTGCGCCCAAGCCGCAGATGGCGCGTCCATGACTCATCACATCGACGGTCGAGGCGAGCTTCGCGAGCATCGCCGGGCTGCGGTAGCCGTTGCAGGTGACCATCTGCCCGATGCGGATGCGCTGTGTGTCGCGCGCCAGCCCGGCGGTGATCGTCCAGGCTTCGAAGGTCGTCTCGATCTCCGGCGTCGGGACGGTATGGAAGTGATCATAGACCCAGATCGAATCATAGCCGGCGGCTTCTGCTGCCAGCCCGACGCGGGTCATGGCTTCGTACTGCTCAACGGGATCATCGATTTCCACCAGGTCCATGCGCCAGCCCTGGGGGACGAACGTGCCGAACTTCACCGCCATCACTGCCTCCTGTACTGCCGCGTTTCGGCTGATCTGAGATAGAGGACATGCGGACTCCAAAGCCCGTATGAGAACCGGATCACTGGGCGATGGCGCTGCGGATCACGTCGATGTAGCGATCAAGCTCCGCCATCAGCGAGGCGCGCGTCTCCGAATCCAGCAGGCTGAAGAGATGCCGCAGCTGTTCGAACAAGCGCTGCTGCACCGCCAGAAAGCGCTCACGTCCGGCGTCGGTGAGGACGACATTCACCGACCGCTTGTCTTCCAGGTGCTTGATGCGCGTGACCAGCGGCGGGTCGGACGCTTCCATGCGCCCGACCAGCCCGGTCATGGTGGGATTGGTCAGCCCGTGCAGGTGAGCGATCTCGCCGATGGGGCAGCTCCCTCCGTGTTCGATGAGGGTTTTGAGAACGTAGAACTGCGGCGTGGTCAGCCCGTGCTGAGCGAGCTGTCCGGCGATGTGTTTTTCGGCGTCCAGCACAAGCTGGAACAGCATCGTCCACAGCCGCTCGACATCGGCAGCCAGGGCTGTCGTGTCGCTATTCGCCGATGGCATCCCACACTTCCAACTTTCCGCGTACCCGGCGTATGACTTCGTCGGTGATGTCGGTGGTACTCGCCTGCCCGCCCAGATCGGGAGTGCGAACGCCGTCGCTCACGGCTTCCATGACCGATTCGTAGATCGCCCGGCTGGCGCGGGAGGCATTTTCCTGCTTCATGTAGCGCAGCAGCGCCGCCCCGGCGAGGATCATCGCCATCGGGTTGGCGATGTTCTTGCCTTCCAGGCTCGGCGCAGTGCCATGCGGCGCTTCGGTGAGGACGGTCTGCACCTCGAAGTCGTCGTTCATCGACAGGATGACCGACTCCGCCCCGGCGATGCTGCCGAACATCTTCAGCACCAGGTCGCTCAGGCTGTCGCCATCGCGGTTGAGGGCGGGGATGACCAGCGGTTCGCCGGTCGTCTCGAGCAGCAGGGCGTAGGTCGCGTCGATCAACTGTGGATCGTAGCGCACATCGGGGTAGCGAACCGCCGCCGCGTCCATCTCTTCCTTGAAGATGCCCTCGTAGACGGCGCTGACGGTGTACTTGGGACCGCCGAAGACCTTCGAGCCGGTGCGGCGCGCGTAGCGGAAAGTGAATTCGGCGACGGCGCGGCAGATGCGCCGGGAAAGGCGGCGTGTGCTGTAGGAAACTTCATCCAAGCCGCTGCCTTCGCGCCATTCCTTCGCGCCGTAGGCGTCTTCGACCGCCATGCGCACGACCGAGATAGGCGCGTAGACGCCCGCCAGCGGACGCACCGACGGGATGCGCCGCCCGGTGCGCAGGATGACCTGTCCGTTAATCAGTTCGCGCAGCAGGGCGTTCGGGCTGCCGACATCATCGGGGTTGCCGGGCGTGATGGTCGCCGCTTTGATGCCGTAGCCGCACTCGCGGATGCAGGCGGCTGCATCATGGACGATTTGATTCCGGGTGGCGCGCCGGTTGCCGAGCGATAAATCGAAAGGGCGGAACTCGACATCGAGGCGTGTGACGGAAGGATCGAGGACGCGCAGCCCCTGGACGAGGAGTTCTTGCCCGGTTTGATCGCCTTCCAGCACGGCGATGATCGGTTTGCTCACGTTGTATGGTTCCTTTTCTGAATGGCGTGTTTCGAAGTGCCGTGATTTTAACAGATGATTGCGAACATCAACCATGCGAGAGTCATTCACCATCCATAGGTCCCTCTATGGTGCGCATGGCGGGCGGTTTTGCGCTATCATTAGGCGCACGAGACATCGTGTGTCAGACGAACACGAGGGAATGAGCTGTGAAACAACGGATTTGGATTTCATTGTCCGCGCTGGCGCTCCTGCTGACAGCGGCGCTGATCAGCGTTGTGCCTGCCGCCGGACAGACGACCACGACCACGACCCCGACGGGTCCGACCAACGAGACGACGGCGCTTTTTGTCGCGTGCAGCGATAAGGCGATCCTGAACGTCAGCGGCACTTCGCTGGTGGGCTGGGATGTCTACTATCAGGTCTTCAGTGCCGCCAACGCCACCGGAACCGCCCTGACCGGCATCCGTCAGGTGGCGGTCGCCGGAGAATACCAACTGAGCGATACCGTCACCTACACCGGGGGGACCGCCGCCGCCGCGCAGACCGTCAGCGCCCGCGTCTGGGTGGGGCGCGAAGCGGACAGCAGCGTTGTTGATTACGAGTTCAACGTCAATGATGTGCAGGATGGCTGTGCCAACCCGCAGTTCACGGCGACCACCGGGACCGATATTTCCGACGGCGCGAGCGCATCCAGCAGCGCGCTTTACGGCGTCGGACGGGGGATTCTCGGACCCAACGGCACGATCCTCAACCCGAATCTGGGGGCGGAAGCCGATGTGGTGATCGGCGCGCGCACCAGCGACCGCTTCCGTTCCGAGACGCCGGGCTTGGTCTTCGCCGAGTGCGACGCCTATGCGCTGGCGGAGCCAGGGCTGATCTACGATAACGACAGCGTGACCGTCTTCTGGTCGTGGTACACCAAGACACCGGCGGAGATGGAAGCGCATCTCGCCAATGCCGTCTACGACGTGCGCCTGAACACCGCCGCGCTGCCCATGACCACGCGCAGCGAGCCGGTGCGTCGCGACGGCAATTACTGGGTGTTCTACACGGCGAACATCGGCTACCTGCGTCCAGGACACTACGAGGTCGGCTATGAACTCACCTGGTCCAACCCGGTCAACGACGGCTACGACGATTACGGTCCGGGCACAGCGCGCTCGATCCTCAAGGGGCTGTGCAATTTCGACATCCTGGTGAATCCGAACGGCGCGTCGGTGGTGTACTCCGGCTTGTACTTCCCGACGATTGGTCCGGTACACAACATCAATACCGACTGAGCATGACAGCCCTGGCGGGAGACGCAGCCCGGGTACTCGGCGTGACCGTCACGCCGGAACAGGAAGCGCTGTTCGACGTGTATGCCCGCGAACTGGCTGCCTGGAATGCGCATACCAACCTGACGGCGATCATCGACCCGGAAGGGGTGCGCGTTCGCCATTTCCTGGACTCGCTGACGCTGGCGCGCGTGATCCCCCTACGCCCCGGTCTCCGCCTGATCGACGTAGGCGCGGGGGCGGGCTTTCCCGGACTGCCGCTCAAGCTCCTCTTTCCGCAGATCGAACTGACGCTTCTGGAGGCGACCGGCAAAAAGGTCGCCTTTCTGCGCCATGTCGTCGCGCATCTGGGGCTGTCGGCGCAGTGCGTGAACGCCCGCGCCGAACAGGCAGGGCAGGACCCCACCCACCGCGCCGCCTATGATGTGGCGGTGGCGCGGGCGGTGGCACGCCTGCCGATCCTGCTGGAATATCTGCTGCCGCTGACGGCGGTGGGCGGGCTGGCGATTGCCATGAAGGGCAGTACCGCTGCCGAAGAGAGTGCAGCTTCGGCGAAGGCGCTGGCGGCGCTGGGCGGTCGGCTGCGCAGCATCGAAACCTTCCGTCTGCCCGGCGTCGAAGAGCCGCATCACCTGGTGATCGTCGAAAAGACTGCCCCGACCCCGGCGATTTACCCGCGCCGCCCCGGTCTTCCGACCCAAAAGCCGCTGTCATGAGCGCGCCGGAACAGCCCGCATCCGCGCGAAGCTCCGCCGATGTCGCCCTGCGCGCCCTGCTGATCTTCTTCGGGCTGCTGGGGATCGCCGCCGCCTATTTCTGGTCGCACCGCCCGTTCGACATCGAGCCGGGGAGCATCCCGACTGCGGCGCTGAGGCTAGGCGGTGCGGCGCTGGACCTCCTGACGGCGGCGGCGCTCTTCCTGGCGGCGGGCGCGGTCGGCGGTTGGT
>JABWBO010000188.1:0-6238 GCA_013360465.1 Anaerolineae bacterium
GGTGAGTCAGTTGACCATACGGGTTCTCACTACCCGTAACCTCCTTCGAGGCAGTACATGAAAACGCCTTTACGGGCGCACCCCGACACCCCCTTTGTGATTGGTGAAAACATAGACGCGGGTCATTGCCATTTCCTCTTTCACTCAACAAACCGATTGAAAATCGCTGTGCTGGCAAGGACTTCGCGGAAGCGTGTTAGACTGTCCTACGGGAGTCTTGCTGGCGAGAGCAGCGAGCCTTCAAGGTGGTTGGGGGAGACGAAACCTCTCCCCAATCACCGCAAAGCCAAAGTTAGACTCGGTTCGAGAAGCGTTCTATGCTGACGAATTGAGGAAATGCGATAAATTTGAGGAACAACGTTTTGAGGTTTAGACTAACGGAATGTTCGGATTGAGTCTTATAATGCCCACAACAAGCCAGCGCCCGCTGGCTTTTTTTTCGGGCGAGGGCGGGACTCTGCCAGCCCTCAGGAAATGCAGGGTGATCATGCCGCAAGACGAACCCCAGGCGCTCAGCTCTCAGCAGCGCGAGCGGATCTATCGACGCAACTTCCTTTTCTTCCTGAGCGACGGCATCCTGTTCAGCCTGGGGATGGCGCTCATCGGTCCCACGACCGTCATCCCCGATTTCGTCCGCCGGCTGACCAGCTCGGAAGTGCTGATCGGTCTGTCTTCCAGCATCTTCGACGTCGGCTGGACGCTGCCGCAGCTGTTCATCGCCCGCTACATCGTCCGCGCCGAGCGCAAGAAGTGGTGGTTCATCGGTCCCAACATCCCCATGCGCTTCCTCATGCTGATCTTCGCCGGGCTGACGGTGCTGCTGGGCAAGGACCAGCCGGGGGCGATCCTGCTGGCGTTCATCATCCTGTACAGCACGTTCGCTATCGGCGATGGCATTGTCGGCGTGCCCTGGGCGGACCTGGCGGGGACGAGCATGGACAGTCGGTGGCGCGCCCGCATGTTCGGGCTGATGTCCGCCGTCGCCGGGGTGATCATGCTGCTGCTGTCGCCGCTGATCGGCACGGTCCTGGGCGAAGGCGGACCTGGATTCCCCAACAATTACGCGCTGCTCTTCGCCTCTGCCGGCGTCCTGTTCGCGCTTTCCATCCTGCCCGTGCTGTTCGTTCATGAGCTGCCCGGCGGCAAGGCGGTGGAGAAGATCCCCTCGCTGGGTGAGTACCTGCCGAAGCTGGGGCGCGTCCTGCGCACCGATGGTCCCTTCCGCGCCATCCTGATCACCCGTATGCTCACCAGCCTGTTCGCGATGGCGAGTCCGTTCTACATCGGATTCGCGACGGTGCAGTTGGGGCTGTCGAGCGCCGTCGCCGTGCCGACGCTGCTGGCGCTTCAGACGGTCGGCAGCGTGTCGGGGGCGATGCTCTACACCTGGTTAGGGGCGCGCAACAACCTGCTGTTCATCCGTCTGGCGCTGGCTGGCGCGGCGCTGCTGCCGATCAGCGCGCTGATCGCCGCCGCCGTCGGACCGTTCCCCCTCTATATCGGCTTCCTCGCGTCCGGGCTGACGCTGAGCAACCTGTTCATCGGCTTTCAGAACTGGGTGATCGGCTACGCCACGCCGGACGAGCGCCCGACCTATGCCGGCTTGTTCAACACCGTCTCCGCCTTCGTCTCGCTGCTCTCGCCGCTGATCGGCGGGACCATCGCCCAACAGTTGGGCTATGAGACGCTCTTCGGCGTGGCGCTGGCGATGGTGCTGGCAGCCTTGTTCGTCACCCTGCGCTTCGTGCGTAATACGCACCCGGCGGTCCCCGCGCCGGCGCCAGCTGCCGACTGAACGACGGCGCAGCCGGCAGAATTCACTCAGACCGGGTGTAAGCCGGGTCTGGACGTGATTCACAGGTGGACATCCTACCGGGTCGAATCGTAGGGACGTACTCCTGCGCGTCCGCCGCAGCGGACAGCCAGTAGGCTGTCCCTACGGTTCACCGGAGTTGTCGGATGCCCCTCTAGCGCAGCGTCACCTCGACGCGGCAGACGGTCCCGGCGGCGGCGGGCGGGATGATGCCGCCCTCGACCGGCGCGCCGTCGGCGCTGACGGCGGCGGTGTTACCCGGTCCCTGCCGGCGGACCTGAATCGTGTAGGTCGCCCCGCGATAGCGGCGGACGGCGCGGAAGCCGGTCCACGACGCCGGCACGACCGGGGCGATTTGCAGCCCATGCAGGGTGGGGCGGATGCCCAGAATCCATTGGGTGATGGCGGCATAATTCCACGCCGCCGTGCCGGTCAGCCAGGAGTTCTTGGCTTCCCCGTGAGTCGCTGCGTCTTTGCCGGCGATCATCTGCGCGTAGACGTAGGGTTCGCAGCGGTGCTGCTCGCTGATGCCTTCGCGCGCCGACGGGTTGATGCGCGTGTAGTAGTCGTGGGCGCGGTCGCCGCTGCCGAGGATCGTCTCGGCGATCATGATCCAGGGATTGGTGTGGCAGAAGATGCCGGCGTTCTCTTTGTAGCCCGGCGGATACGAGGAGATTTCGCCCAGTTCCAGGTGATAGTCTGAGTAGGCGGGCTGCTGCAGGATGATGCCGTGCGGCGTAGCGAGATGTTCCCGCACCGACTCCAGCGCCAGCGCGGCGCGCCCGTCTTCGACGCCCATGCCCGCCATGATGCACACGCCCTGTGGCTCGATGAAGATTTTCCCCTCGGCACACTCCGCCGAGCCGACTTTTTCGCCGAAGTGGTTGTAGGCGCGCAGAAACCATCTGCCGTCCCAGCCGTGTTCCTTCACCACATCACCGAATTGAGCGGCGGCGGCGCGATAGCCCTGCGCTTCGTCGAGCAGCCCGCGCGCGTCGGCGATGTCCGCCATCTCCTGGGCGGCGATGCCGAACAAGCCGGCGATGAAGACCGATTCGGCGATCTTGCCGTCCTTGTTGGTGGTCGTCTGGAAGGATTCGCCGGGTTCGGCGGAAAAGGTGTTCAGGTTCAGGCAGTCGTTCCAGTCGGCGCGCCCGATCAGCGGCAGCCCGTGCGGACCGATGCGGTCCAGCGTGTGCTGGATGCTGCGGCGCAGATGCTCGTAGAGCGGCGCTTCGCTGCCCGGAAGGTTGTCGAACGGCGCGGGCGCGTCCAGGATGCCCCAGTCGCCGCTTTCCTTGATGTAAGCGGCGACGCCCAGCACCAGCCAGAGCGGATCATCGTTGAAGCTGCTGCCGACGGCGTTGTTGCCGCGCTTGGTCAGCGGCTGGTACTGATGGTAGGCGCTGCCGTCGGGGAACTGGGTGGCGGCGATGTCCAGGATGCGCTCGCGCGCCCGCTCCGGGATCATGTGGACGAAACCGAGCAGGTCCTGGTTGGAATCGCGGAAGCCCATGCCGCGCCCGATGCCCGATTCGTAGCCGGATGCCGAACGCGACATGTTGAACGTCACCATGCACTGGTAGGCGTTCCAGATATTGACCATGCGATCGGTGTGTTCGTCCGGCGTTTCGACCTGCAGGACGCCGAGCAGGTCATCCCAGGTGCGGCGCAGTTCGGCGAATGCCGCCTCGACATTGGCGCTTTGCAGATAGTGGGCGATGGCGGTTTTGGCGCGCGTCTTGTTGATCACGCCGGGCGACTGCCATTTGTCGTCGCGCGGGTTCTCCTGGTAGCCGAGCAGGAAGAGGATCTCGCGCGATTCGCCGGGTTCCAGGTGCAGCGCGACGTGATGCGAGCCGACCGGCGCCCAACCGTGCGCCAGCGAATTGCGCGATTCGCCGCTTTCCACCACCTGGGGGGCGTCGAAGCCGCGATAGACGCCGACGAACTCGTCGCGCGCCGTGTCGAAGCCCGCCAGCGGGGCGGAACAGGCGAAATAGGCGAAATGATCGCGCCGTTCGCGGTATTCCGTCTTGTGGTAGATCACGCCGTCTTCGACCTCGACCTCGCCGATGCTGAAGTTGCGCTGGAAGTTGGTCATGTCGTCGTTGGCGTCCCACAGGCAGAACTCCACGAAGGAGAACAGCGACAGATCGGCGGGGGTGTCGCGGCGGCTGTTGACCTTCACCTGCCAGACCTCCAGCGTCGCGCCCGGCGGCACGAAGTAGCGGACCTGCGCGGCGATTCCCCGATAGCTGGACTCGATGGTGGTGTAGGACATGCCGTGCCGGCAGGTGTATTCATCCAGCGGCGTCTGGGTGGGCTGCCAGGTGGGCGACCAGTAGACACCGTCGGCGCGGTCGCGCAGGTACAGATAGCGCCCGCCGATGTCGCGCGGGGCGTTGTTGTAGCGGTAGCGCGTCAGACGGCGCAGGCGGGCGTCGCGGTAGAAGGAGTAGCCGCCGGCGGTGTTGGAGATGATGCCGAAATAGGAGTCGCTGCCCAGGTAGTTGTGCCAGGGCAGCGGGGTATCGGGGCGCGTGATGACGTATTCACGCTGTGCATCGTCAAAAGAGCCATAACGCATAGGTGATCGATCCTTGGTTTCGCCTGCGGACGGATATGAGAGCGTTCCCAGGGTCTAAATATGGCTCTTTTGACGGGGTGTTGTCAAGACGGCATTCAGGTCATTGTTTGCCCCGCCTCAGCGCCCCGGCGGGGTGACGAACTCCATCGGCTTGACGCGCGGGAAAATATAGACGGCGAAGCAGAGTCCCGCCAGCAGGATGGCGGCGCGCCCGACCAGCGTCCACCCGCTGCTGCCCGCCCACTGCCCCCCGGCGCTGATCAGCGTCCCGGCGTTGATCAGCCCGAAGGCGAGCGCCGCCAGCCAGGTCCTGCCATATTTCGGCGGCTGGGCGAAGCGCGGCAGAATCCAATAGGCGACGCCCATCGCCAGTTGCATGATCCAGCCGAAGATCAGCAGATCGACATGCACCTGAAGCAGCGCCCAGACGCCGGTGTCGAAGGGTTCGCCCTTGTTGAACAGCAGCAGCCCGCCGACCGTGAAGCCGGTCCCCAGGTGCAGCAGGGCGGCGCGTACCATCCATACGCTCAGCCGGGGCATGGGTCAGCGCTCCTTGATGCGCGCCCAGGTGTTGGCGATGAACCCCCACCCGGCTGCCGTCTGAAGCACGGCGGACACGGCGAGCGCCGCGCCGGCGGCGGGACCGGGCTGGAAGATCAGCAGCGGCTCGCCGATGACTCGCAGCGCCAGCCCGCCGTTGAGCAGCAGGAAGACCGCCCAGCCCAGGCGGGGGCTGCCGCGCGGGCGCTCCTTCGATTCTTTGGGGAACATCCAGTAGACGACGCCCATGATCAGCTGGGTGACCCAACCGACGATCAGCAGGTGCAGGAAGACGGGGCGCAGCGCGGCGATCTGCGGCGGCAGGGCGAAGACGGGCTGCGCCGCCAGCAGCACGCCGAGCAGCAGGGCGGCGGCGAAATAGACCAGACCGGTTTTAATGTGATAACGCGCCAGCGGCGGCATGATGCTCCTTAAGAGACTGTTTGCAAACTGCTCACCTCACCCCGTTTCGCTGCGCTCAACCGCCCCTCTCCAATTGGAGAGGGGCAGGAAACCGTCAGGTTTCCGGGCTGAGGGGGACGCGCTGCTGCGCGTCCGCCGGACACCGCCGTTCGCCGGACACCGCCGTTCGCCCGACATCCATCCGCCGCTTTCACCGGAAAGCGCGCTCAGCCCTCAGTCCTTTTCCTTCCCGTCCTCCCCCGATCTTACCGCCTCCACCACCTGGCGCACCACCCCGGCGTAGGGGTTTTCGGCGGGCAGGACGGGCGCGCCGCCGTTGACGATGGCGATCAGCGCTTCGACGAAGGCGACCTCCGCCGCCCAGTCCGCGCCCCGCTTGGCGAAATCGGCGCGGATGCCGGTGAGCGCTTCTCGCCACTCATCGCGTTTCTCCGGCACGCCGGTGCAGACGGCGACCGTGTTGCTGGCGAAGGTCTCGACGACCTCGCGGGGGAGGGTGGAGGGGGCGTCCGGGGCGGCGGCCTCGGATGTGAATTCATTCGCGCATTGGCTTTCAATTCCGAAGCGCTGAAGCATCGCGCGATGCTCATCTCTCCAGAACTTGAGGACTCGACCATAGCTGCTGTGACGCTGAGCAAGTGCCGCCTGGATGCGCAATGCACGGCAGTAGAAACCATCCGCTTCGACCGCGTTTTCTTCTGCCGTCGCAACGCGCGCCAACCCGCGCCAGCAGTTTGCAGCGGACGCCACATCACGAATTGAGTCGTATATTTGGAGAGCGCGGTCGTAGAAGGCGCGCGCCTCGGACAGTTCATCCAGGCGGACGGCGAGATCGCCGAGGGCTTTCAGGGTGTTGGCGAGACCGAGGCGAG
>JABWBO010000188.1:6247-8347 GCA_013360465.1 Anaerolineae bacterium
CCGAGGGCTTGCAGGGTGTTGGCGAGACCGAGGCGATCCCCGATCTGCTCGTAGAGGGGGAGAGCGCGGTCGTAGAAGGCGCGCGCCTCGGACAGTTCAGCCAGGCGGACGGCGAGATCGCCGAGGGCTTTCAGGGTGTTGGCGAGACCAGGTGTGTAATCACTTCTTTGCGCAGCGTTCTGCGCGGCGAGCAGCATATCGTGCTGCTCGCCGGCGGCACGGCGCAGTTGCATGTAGTAGACGAGCGCCATCGCCAGATCAGTGGTGCGCTGCGGCTCATGCTCATATCCCCAGGAAAGCGCCGCTTGCAGCTCGGCGAAGTCTGCATCGACGATCGAATGGCGGTCTTCGTCATTATTTGCCTTCTGATCTCCATGCAGCGATTCGTAGTAGGTGAAATGGCGCCGGGCGGCATCCCCCAATTCATGTTCCGCTTCAAGCAGCGCCCGCGCGTACGCCCGCAGCAGACGGTGCTGCGCAAAGCGCCCCATCACGGATCGGTTTAGCAGGCTCAGTCCTTCCAGTGCTGCCAGCGGTCCGCGCGCCTCGTCCTCGTCGGCGTCGCCCCACACGACAGCCAGCGCCGCTCGGTCAAAGGTCGAGTCCAGCGCAAAGACGCCAAGCGCGCGGAAACGCCTCTTCAAGTCGTCGTTCAAAGTCTCATAGCTGAGCGAGAGAGACAGTTCCAGGTTCTCGTTCTTGTCGCTCTCGCCGACTTTGAGATGGACGAAGGGGTTCTCACGCTTGGTCAGAAGGCGGAGCAGATCGTCTGGGCTGTCGGCATAACCCCGCATTAGCTGGTTCGCCGCCAGGACGAGCGCCAGGGTGTGCCCGCCCAGCGCCGCGCTGATCTGCCGGTAGACCGGGGCGTCCGGGTCGCCGCCGACGGCTCCGGCGACCAGCCGCGCGCCTTCCGGCTCGCTCAGCACCTCCAGCGCCACGTCCACCCCGTCCACGCGCCGGGCGAGTTCGCGGCTGCGGGTGGTGATCAGCAGGCGGCAGGCGGTCCCCGCCACCGGGAAGCGGGCGATCAGGCGGTGATCCCACACATCGTCCAGCACGATCAGCGCCGTCTTGCGGTTCAGCAGGGCGCTCAGTTTCAGAACGGCGCTCTGCTCGTCCGCCCCCTCGCCGGTGTAGGCGTCGCGCGGGTCGCCCAGCGCCGCGCCGATGTCGCCCAGGCGGGTCTGCACCGTCGGCGTCTGCCCGATCTCCACCCAGATCACCCCGTCGTGGAACCTGCGCCGGACGAGGCAGTCCTGCGCCAGCGCCACCGCCAGCGTACTCTTGCCGATCCCGCCAACGCCATAGACGGCGGTCGCCCGGGGCGGGGCGCTGATCACCGTCGGGGCGATGGCATCGGCGAGCAGGGCGTCGCGGGCGTCGTTGAAGGGTTTTTCGCGTTGGATGAAGCCTGCCGGCAGGGGCTTGACGTTGAGCGGCGCGCCCACCCGGTCGGGCAGGCGCAGCCGGCGGGTCAGGTCGCGCAGGGCGGCGTCTTCCGTACGGGACTCGCGGCAGTCGATGGCGTTCACGTCGCGCAGCGCTTCGGGGATGTCGGAGAAATCGCCGGCGCGCAGCAGGACGGTGACCGGCTTGCACAGCGCCAGGGCGTGTTCCAGCTCCTTCTGCACGTAGATCGACGCCTTCGCGCCGGGTCCGGCGACCAGGACGAAGCGCTCCTGGTCGCGGATGGCAGCGTCGATCTCGGCGGTGAAGGGGAGCGTGCGCGAGGGCAGGGAGACGCGGTCCCACCACACGACGAATCCGCCGCGAATCGGATGCGTCAGATGGCTGTGCAGCCGGCGCAGGAACGAGGCGGTCGGGTCGTCATAGTCCGAGCCGTCGTCTTTGCGGGCGTAAGAGAGGAACACGCTGGTGCTTCCGGAATCGCCGCTCACGTCTGCCCCCTGGGATATTTGCCGCGTCATCGCGCCATTATAAACGGGCGCGGCGGGCGCGGCGAATCTTTGGGGGTGGGGTTTACGCCTCCGCCTGCAGGTCCGGCTGCACGCCCGCCCGGTCGAGGACGACGGCGGATGCGCCGGTCTCGCCGATCTGAAACCCCGCGCCGGGGACGGCGCGCGCCAGCCGCACGAC
>JABWBO010000054.1 GCA_013360465.1 Anaerolineae bacterium
CGGCTCCGCCGCCGCGCCCAGCCGCGCCATCACCGCCGCCGCGCGCGGACCGATCAGCACGAACTGGCGCGCCGCCGGGCGCAGGTCGCTCAGCCGCAGGTCATCGTTGAAGAAGATGCTGCGCCGCAGATGCGCGATCACCGCCTCGCCGCGCCCCGGCTCGGTCAGCATCAGCGCCGCCTCGCCGCGCACGCAGACGGTCACGCGGTCCAGGATGCGGGCGTTCGGGTTGGTGAAGAGGGTTGGGGCGCAGCCGCCTTCGGGCAGGGTTTCCAGGGCGTTGGTACTCAAGCGATGCGGAATCGCCAGCCGGTCGCGTCCTTCCAGGCGCAGACGCCCCTCGTGCGAGCGATCCATCAAGACCGCCGCGTTCAGCGCCGCCTCGTATTCGCCGCGCCGGTCGCCGTAATGCAGGGGGATGCCGTCGCCGGCGAGCGCCGCGCCCTGGCGGGCGTGCAGGTCGGTCAGGGGATGCGCCGGCGTCATGGCGTGACGGTCGTCCAGTGCCAGCCTTCCGGCGGGGCGGTCTGCTCTGCCAGCGGGACCAGATAGGTGTAGGTGACGATCTCCACGCCATCCTCGTCGCGCCGGTGATCGATCATCAGGGGAGCGCGGAAGGCTGCCTCCGCCGCCGGAACGGGCAGGGGAAGCCCCGCCAGCGCTTCCGTCTCGGCGAGGGCGCGGCGGGCGGCTTGAGCGGGCGCTTCGTTTTCGGTGATCGCCACGACGGGGTATTCCGGGGCGCGCCGGCGCGCCAGCGCCGCCCCCCCGCAAACCGGGATCGCCCGGGCGTGCAGGGCGTAGCGGTAGTGGATGATCGGGTCGCAGACGGCGCTCGACCGCCCGTCGTCCAGGACGGCGCGGACGATGCCCACCAGCTTGTCGGAGGCGTGTTCCACAGCGTCGTTGGTGATCACGGCGTCCGATTCCTGGGCGAATTCCAATTCGGAGCCGACGCGCAGCAGCCGCAGGGCGATTGAGGCGGTGCTTTCGCCGCGCATACGCATCCGGTCGATCAGATCGGCGATGGTCGGCGTCTGCACGAAGACCGTGACCACCTGGTCGGGCAGGGCGGCGCGCGCCGCCTTCGCGCCGTAGATGTCGATGTCGGCGATGACATTTTCGCCGGTGTTCAGCGCCGCTTCCAGGGTCGGGCGGTGCATCCCGTAGAGGTTGTGATGAATCTCCTGCCATTCGACCAGCTCGTCGTCGGCGCGCATCCGCTCGAACTCGGCGCGCGAGACGAACAGATGCTCGCGCCCCTGCGCTTCGCCGGGACGAATGGCGCGGGTGGTGGCGGTCGGGACCTGATGGGCGAGTCCGCTCTGCGTGACCGCCTGCATCAGCCGATTTTTGCCGGCTCCGGCGGGACCGGCGATGATGAACAGCGTGCCCGTCTGCGTCGGCGTGAGGGTCGGCGCGCTGGATGCCCTGGCGAGTTCAGAAGGCACATGAGACGACATGGCAATGCTCCTGCGTGGGTTCTGATTGCCTTAAGCATACCAGTCCCTGATGAGATCGTCATGAGTCAAGGGATGGAGGGGAGAAGGACTGAGGACTGAGAGAAGAACAACCCCGCAGGTCTTTTACTCAGTCCTCAGCCCTCAGAGACTGTTTGCAAACTGCTCACCTCACCCCGTTTCGCTGCGCTCAACCGCCCCTCTCCAATTGGAGAGGGGCAGGGGGTGAGGTTGTGTGAAAACCGGCTTTGCAGACTTTTACCGTCAGTTCACCTGAATGCCGGAGATCCACATCCCGTCGCTGACCATCGACGCGTCGGTGGCGGTGCGCGCGTCGAGCCGGAAGCGGATCATGGAGCGGGTCTGGTTGCCCGCCGCCGCCAGGCTGGCGCTGCGCGATTCCCATCCGCTGGTCATGTCGCGGTACGAGCCGCCCCAGACGGTATCGACGGTGGACCAGGTGAAGCCGCCGTTGCCCGAAACTTCGACGTACAGCGTTGTCTGGCTGCCCAGGTCGTACAGGGCGTTATAGCTCAGGACCGGGCTGGGGCGTCCCGTGAAGTCGAAGTAGCCGTCGAGGATCAGCGCCGAATCGCCGCGCTGCGTCGAATCGACCGCCGTCCATGTCGCGCCCCCGAAGGTATTCGGGCTGTCGGTGAAGCTGAAGTTCTGCTGCGAGATCGCCAGATAGACCGTCGCTGTGCCTGAATTCTCGTAGAAATCCAGGGTCAGCGTGCGGGTGATGTCGGTGCCCGATGTGACCGTGAACGTCGCCGTGTCGAACTCCGCACCATGATCGTTCCAGCGGTCGATGATCCGCCCGGTTGGACCACCGGCGTAAGGTGCGATGTCCGTGCCGGCGACATTATCGATAGACAGCCGGATGCCGTCATCGGAGACCGTCTCGACGCGGTAAGTCTCGCCGGCTTTCAGCGTGACCTGCCGGGTCCAGCGCGCCGCCCAGGTATTGTGGAAATCGGCTTCGGGAGCCAGACCGCCGAGCGGCGTGCCGCCGGGCTGATCGTAGCCGAGGAACATGTCGATGTCGCTGACGCATTCCGGACCGACCGGCGCGTTGGCGAGGTAATTGACCGACCCTGGCGGGCAGGTGACCGCCGGGACGGCTTCCTGAACCAGCAGTTCGTAGGCGGTCGAATCGCACGTGCCGTAGCCCAGACCTTCGCAGTCGAAGAACCAGCCGATCCAGCGGTTCGGACCCAGGTCCTCGACCGATGCGCCGGTCCCGACGAAATACTGCTCGGTCAGCCCCCAGTTCCCTTCCGGGACCCAGTTGTTGATGCCCAGGGCGTTGTCGGTGAAGATCAGCGCCTTGTTCTTCAAGCCGTGAATCAGCGAGATGTCGTCGATGTAGGCGTCGGAGTCGTTGGTGCTGGTCGATTCCAGGCTGAAGCGCAGGCGGATGCGCTGCCCGATGTAGCTCGTCAGGTTCACCTGCGCCCGCCCCCAGGTATTGACACGGTTGTTGCTGATGCCCAGGACGTTGTTCTGCGCGTCGATGGTCATCGCCTGCTCGGTCCAGGCGTTCCAGCCGCCCATCTTGCCGTAATACTGCGTCGTCGGCGATTCGCTGGCGGCTTCAGAGGCGATCTCCACCCGGATGTTCGCGCTGGCAGCGCTCATGTTGTAGCGCGTCCAGAAGTACAGCCGCACGTCCTGCGTCACCGGGGTGCTGGTCAGGTCGATGATCGGCGACAGCTCCAGGAACATCTCGGCGTAATGCATGTACTCGGCGCTGCCGGGACCTGCCGCCAACGCCAGCGAACCGCTGCGCTCCTCGTCGCTGG
Organism: Anaerolineae bacterium; assembly: GCA_013360465.1. GTDB lineage: Bacteria > Chloroflexota > Anaerolineae > Aggregatilineales > Phototrophicaceae > Flexifilum. The sequence continues at coordinate 3,266 of JABWBO010000054.1, forward strand.
TCACATCCCAGATACCGCCATGATGCCAGCGGTCTTTCCAGTCGATGGGCAGCCCCAAGCCTTCGGTGCTGTCCAGGTAATCGACGAACATGCCGTCGCCGCCGCCGGCGCTGGGCCACAGTTGGAAGACAGCGTAGTTAGCGTCATCGATGCTGATCTCGTCGACGTACACGCCGTCGTCGGTCGCTCCGTCGGTGTCAAAGACGAAGCGAATCTTGATGTCGTCGTCGTTCAGGGCGGGGTTGGAAGCGAGGGTCGCCCAGGTCGCACCGGCTTTGTCTTCCAGCGCGCGCCGCAGGTTGATCTCGATGCGCTCCCAGGCTTCCTGGCGGCGCAGGTTCGTGGCGTGCGTCGCGCTGTTGTAGTTCCAGATTTCCGTCCAGGTCGGCGACGCCGCCGTCCACATCTCGACGCCGAGCTTGACGGCGCTGCCGACATCGCGGCGATGCCAGAAGGTCAGCAGCGGTTCGCTGGCGGCAGGTCGCCCCGGCGCGTCGGTCAGGTTCTCGACGGTGTCGTTGACCAGATCGAGCGTATGGCGCAGTTCCAGCGTGTTGACCGTGTTGAGCGGATAGTTGGAATTCGGGCTGTCCGAGTACGACCATCCCGTCGAAAGCGCTCCGGCGGTGATCAGCGCCATCTCGTCCGAATCCTGTCCCGGCGGCAGCTCGGCAGTGCGCCCCCAGTAATCGCCGATGTTGGTCCAGTAGGTGTTCAGGTTGATGTCGCTCTCGGCATCATCGTAGAACGGATAGGCGAAGTAGGGCGATGCCGATTCGCGTTCCAGGTAGATGTCGTCGATGTAGATGCCTTCGCCGAAGCTTGCCGCCGTTGACTGCACCGCCAGGGCGAAGCGCAGCCGGAACACCTGGACCGGCACGTTGTTCAGGTCGATGCTGAGCTTCTGCATCACCAGATTGGTGCGCGCCGTCTGTTCGTTGGGTCCGGCGGCGGCGGGCAGGGGCGAGGTGTAGTTGAGCAGCAGACCGCCGTTGGGGATGATCGTCCAGGTATCCGGTCCCTCGTCGCGGGGGTCGGTGGTGTATTCGACGGTGATGCGCGCCCCATCCGGGACCTCATACGCCAGCCAGAAGCTGAGCATCGGGTAGCCGGTATCGCCCTCCAGGTCGGCAGCCGGCGGGCTGGAAAGATCGACCGACTGCTTCATCTCCAGGAAGTAGACCCGGTCGCCGCCCTGCGAATGCTTGACGTAATCGACGCCGGGGCTTTGATCCCAGGCGTAGCCGCTGAGACCGCGCTTCTGGGTGCTGGTCAGGTCCCAGCGCCAGGCGGTCGTGGTCTGCGGCAGCCCCGGATTATTCTGGAGCGTGTTGTCGGTATCGGCGTTGAACAGGAAATCGCTCATCTGGATGCGCGTGTCGAGATCCCAGTAGTCGCCGATGGTGAAGAAATCCGCCGAGAGCGGCTCATCGGTCACCTGCAGGTCGTCGAGATGCCAGCGGAAGGGGCTGCCGCCGTTGCTGGTCAGCTTGAAGCGCAGCGTCACCAGACCCGACGCGCCGCCGTATCCGCCGAGGGGAATCTCGTTGCGCGTCCAGTTGTAGTTGCTGCCGGTGGTGTGCAGGTCGAGCGTCGTCCAGGACGCCGCCGCCCGGTCGAAGAACCCGCCCACATCGGTGACGTATTCGGCGATCTGAAGCGAGGCGGTCGTGCCCGTCGTGCTGGTCAGGTCCCACAGGTCCCAGAAGCTCAGGACGGGGTTGGCGACGCCGTTCAGGTCGATAGAACCGCGCAGTTCCAGGTAGCAGGTCGCGCCCGCCGTCCAGGTTCCCGCGCCCAGGTTGTCGAACTGGAAATCGGGCGAATTGGAGTCCTGCGCGTTGGACACCTGTCCCCAGGGACAGTTCGCCGTGCTGTCGTCGGGGTTGACGCGCGTGCGCTGCACCTTGAACGACATATTGGCATGACTGCCAGACCCGCCCCCCTCCGCGTAGTACAGCTGGAACGAGTGCGTCCCGGCGGTCAGGGTCATCGAATGGGTTGCCGCCGCGCTGCCGGTCGTCGATGTCGTACTCACATGCACGATGTTCGTGCCGTCAATCGCCAGGCGCAGATAGTTGTTGGCGCTCAGCGTGAAGATGACCGGGGTATCCTGGGCGATGGTCACCGAGGTCGTGAAGATCGCGCCGAAGGTGTTGCCGCCGGTCACGCCGACGCCTGACGGGTAGCTGGTCCCCCAGTCGAAGCTGAGCTGATCCTGGGTGTAGACGTAGGTCCCGGAAGTCGCCGCGCACAGGGCGGGCGGGTTCGCCAGGGTGGCTGCTGAGAACGATGGACCTGTCGCGCAGTTGGGCGATGCGCCGCTGCCCGCGCCGTCGTACCACTGCGCGGTCCACGATTCGCCGCCCGTGCCCAGCCAGAAGCCGCCGTCCAGCCGCCACCACTGGGGGTTGGAGATTTGATCGACGTGCGGCACGTCAAATTCGAAATCGTCGGGCGTCCCACTCGGTCCGATGGAGGGGGTGAGCGACGGTGTCAGGGTGTCGGTCGGCGTTGAAGTCGGCGTCCTGGAAGGAGTCGGGGTGATCGACGGTGTCGGACTGGGGGTGTTGGTCTGGAGGATCGACCCCGCGCTGGTCGGCGGCTGCTGAATCGGGGTTGGAAACGGAGTCTCGTCCTGAGGATGTCCGGCGATCCAGGTGACGGTCGCCCAGAACAGGTCGGGCGCGCCGCCGGCGACGCTCAGCGGGCTGGTGTCGCGCCCGCACACGTCGGCGCTCTCTTCGCCCGCCAGATTGTCCACGACGTTGCAGAAGACGTTGCCGATGGCGGGCCCGGTCGCCGCAATGGCGAACGCCAGAGCGACTGCCAGGAGTACGAGAATCAGGGCGTACTCTACGAGTGCTTGCCCACGCGCCGGTTTTAGCGCCATTTGAACGCGGTTGCGCCGGTTGTGTACCATTCGCCTCATCCCTGAAGTCATTGCTTTTCAGTCTTCCGCCGCTGGAAGTACGGTCGCCGCCAGTCGGCAAACCAGCCGATTCACTCTATTCTAGTTTACTCAAGACGGGGTACGATTGGGGCGCATAAATTGTCGTAGAGTTGTACTAAACCCTGAACAATATTTATCGGGCATAACAGCCCGCTGCGCCGGGACAAAACCGGCATGAAATGAGGAAGCAATGACTGCCAGAATCATCGATGGAACGCTGATCGCCGACGAGATGCGGGCGGAGATCGCCGGGGATGTCAGACGCTATGCCGAAGCACACGGCGCGCCTCCCGGCTTAGGCGTCATCCTGGTGGGCGACAATCCGGCGTCCTCCAGCTACGTGCGCATGAAGCGGCGCGCCTGCGAGAGGGTCGGTATCCGCTCGGTTGGCCATCTCCTGTCCGCGTCGGCGACCCAGGCGGACGTCGAGGCGGCGGTCACAGCGCTCAATGATGATCCGGGTATTCACGGCATCCTGGTGCAGCTGCCGCTTCCAGGACATCTCGACGAATCGGCGATCCTGAGCATGGTCCGCCTGGACAAGGATGTGGATGGCTTTCACCCGATCAACATCGGGCTGCTGGCGATGAAAGGGCGCGATCCGCTGTTCACGCCGGCGACGCCGACCGGCGTGATGGAACTGCTGAAGCGCGCCGGCGCCGTGCTGAGCGGCGCCAATGCCGTCGTCGTGGGGCGCAGCAACATCGTCGGCATGCCGGTGGCGCTGATGCTGGTGCGCGAGAACGCGACGGTGACGATCTGTCACAGCCGTACCGTCGATCTGCGCGGGCAGATCGGCAGGGCGGATGTGGTGATCGCGGCGATCGGCAAACCGAACTTCATCAAGGGCGATTGGCTCAAGACCGGCGCGACCGTGATCGATGTCGGGACCAATCAGATTGCTGATGCCGACGACCCGCGCGGCTATCGTTATGTCGGCGACGTGGATTATGACAGCGCCGTCGAAGTCGCCGGGGCGATCACCCGGGTTCCGGGCGGCGTTGGACCGATGACCATCACCATGCTGCTGAGCAACACCCTCAAAGCGGCGTGGCGTACCGCCGGGCAGGCGTAATTGCGACGACCGGTGCCGCCATGCTACACTTCACGGACCTGTTTATTGGCGCACCGGGAAGGCGAACCGCCATATGGCGACGCTGTTTCTACAACATATCCATAAGCTGATCACCCTGGACGACGGCGGGCGCGAGTTTGACGACGGCGCGGTGTTCATTCGCGACGGCGTGATCGAGCAGATCGGCGCGACCGCCGCTGTCACCGAGGCGCTCGGCGATAGCGTGACGCCGGATCAGGTGATCGATCTGAAGAAACACATCGTCATCCCTGGTCTGATCAACACGCATCATCACATGTTTCAGAGCCTCACCCGGGTGATGGCGCAGACTCATGAACTGTTCGACTGGCTGCGCTCGCTGTACCCGATCTGGAGCCGGATCACCAGCCAGGAGATTTACACCTCGGCGAAGCTGGCGATGGCGGAGCTGATGCTTTCCGGCTGCACCACCTCCAGCGATCACCTCTATCTTTTCCCGAACGACGTCCGTCTGGAGGACGAGATCCGCGCCGCCCGCGAGATCGGCATGCGGTTCCACGCCGCGCGCGGGGCGATGAGCCTGGGCGAGAGCAAGGGCGGGCTGCCCCCGGACACCCTGGTTGAGGGCGAAGAATCGATCCTCAAGGATATGCGCCGGGTCATCGAGGCGCATCATGACAAAAGCCGGGGGGCGATGATCCGCGTGGTCGTCGCCCCCTGTTCGCCCTTCACCGTCAGCCAGGACCTGATGCGCGAATCGGCGGCGCTGGCGCGCAGCTACGGCGTGCATCTGCACACCCACCTCGCCGAGACCAAAGGCGATGTCGCCTACAGCCTGGAACATTACGGGCTGCTGCCCGGCGACTACGCCAATGAGGCGGGCTGGGTCGGCGCGGATGTCTGGCATGCCCACTGCGTTTGTCTGAACGACCGCGAGATCGGTCTGTTCGCCCGCACCGGGACCGGCGTCGCGCACTGCCCGACCTCAAACATGCGCCTGGCGTCGGGGATCGCGCCGATCCGCAAGATGATCGATGCCAGAGTCAAGGTCGGACTCGGCGTCGATGGCTCCGCCTCGAACGACGGCGGGCATCTGCTCAACGAGGCGCGCATGGCGCTGATGCTCCAGCGCGTGGGCGGCGACCCCGCCGGTCTGTCCGCCCGCGAGGCGCTGACCCTGGCGACGCGCGGCGGGGCGTCGGTGCTGGGGCGCGACGATGTGGGCTACCTAGCGCCGGGCATGTCCGCCGATCTGGCGGCGTTCCGGCTGGATCATCCGACATTCGCCGGCGCGCAGCATGATCCACTGGCGGCGCTGGTCTTCTGTCAGCCGCCGAACGTCGATCTGTCGGTCATCAATGGGCGAGTCGTCATCGAAGAGGGACACTTCAAATCGTTCGAACTGCCGGCGCTGGTCGAGCAGCACAATGCGCTCTCGCGCCGGTTGATCCGGGGCGATTAGGGCAGCGGGGAGAAAGCGCAGGTGACGGTAGCACAGCAAATTGCGGTGGCGCGCGGCGACGCGCCGGCAGACCTCATCCTGCGCGGCGTTCGCCTGGTTAACGTGCTGTCCGGCGACATCCACCCGACCGATATCGTGATCGCCGAAGGTCGGGTCGTCGCGCTCGGCGAAGGCTATGCCGCCGCCGAAGAGATCGACCTCGCCGGACGTTATGTGTGTCCGGGGTTCATCGACGCCCATGTCCACATCGAAAGCAGCCTTTGCACCCCGCCGGAATTCGCGCGGGCGGTGCTGCGCGGCGGCGTCACGACCGTCGTCACCGATCCGCACGAGATCGCCAACGTGCTGGGCTTGGAGGGCATCCGCTTCATGCTGGAACGCGCCAAGCACGGACCGATCAACATGTACGTGATGGCGTCGAGCTGTGTGCCCGCCACCCATATGGAGACCAGCGGGGCGCGCCTGGAAGCCGAGGACCTGTCGCCGCTGTTGACCCATCCCTGGGTACTCGGTCTGGCGGAGATGATGAATTATCCCGGCGTGATTCAGGGCGATCCGGGTGTTCTGGAAAAACTGCGCCTGTTCGGGGATCGCATCCTGGACGGACATGCGCCGTCGGTGACCGGTAAGTCCCTGAATGCCTACGCCGCGGCGGGCATCATGAGCGATCACGAGTGTACGACTGTCGAGGAAGCGCGGGAAAAGCTGCGGCGCGGCATGATGATCTTCATCCGCGAGGGGACGACGACGCGCAATCTGCGCGCCCTGCTGCCGCTGGTGACGCCGCAGAACGCCCACCGCTTCTGCCTGTGTACCGACGACCGGCAGCCCTCCAGCCTGCTGGATGAAGGCTCGGTCGATCACATGGTGCGCGCAGCAATCGACTTCGGCATCGACCCGGTGACGGCGATTCGCATGGCGACGCTCAACACCGCGCAGTACTTCCAACTGCGCGATCTGGGGGCGGTCGCGCCGGGGCGGCGGGCTGATCTGGTCGTCTTCTCTGACCTGAGCGACCCGCGCGCCGAGCGAGTCTACCAGGGCGGGCAGCTGGTCGCCCTGGATGGCGCAGTCGTCCATATCAAGCCGCCGCTGCGGGCGATTGATCTGCGCAGCGCGATCAACGTGTCGTCCCGCCCGCTCGATCTGGCTGTCCCGGCGAAAGGTGAACGCATCCGGGTGATCGCCGGGTCGGATAAACAGATCGTGACCGAACATCGCGTCGAGACGGCGAAGATTGTCAAGGGCAGCGTCGTCTCGGACCCGGAGCGCGACATCCTGAAGATGGTGGTCGTCGAACGTCACCGGGCGACCGGGGGCGTCGGCAAAGGATTCATCACCGGCTTCGGGCTGAAGCGAGGGGCGATTGCCGGATCGGTGGCGCACGATCATCACAACCTGGTCTGCATCGGTGCCGATGATGTCAGCATGCGCCGGGCGCTTGCCGTCGTCACCGAGATGGGGGGCGGGCTGGCGGCGTGCGATGGCGATGAAGTTCTGGCGTCCCTGGCGCTGCCGGTCGCCGGGCTGATGAGCGAGCAGCCCATCGATGTCGTTCGCCGCGACTACGATGCGCTGCTCGGTGCGGCGCGGGCGATGGGCAGCCCGATGGATGATCCATTCATGGCGATGAGCTTCATGGCGCTGGAGGTCATCCCGTCGCTCAAGCTGACCGATGCCGGTCTGGTGGATGTCGAGCGCTTTGAACTGGTAGACCTGTTTGTCTAGAAAGAGCGGGACATGGCTGACGACCTGATCGGTGTGCTGAGATCGCTTGCCAACAAGTGGGCACTGAAGGCGCGCGACTACGCGCGAGAGTCCAAGGCGGAAGGAGTGGACGCCGAAACCGCCGCCTACAATCGCGGTTACGCCGAAGGCTTCTACCGCGCCGCGACCGAACTGGCAGAGGCGATCAAGACTCAGCCTGCGCCGGTGGAGCGCCCTCCCGCAGAGCGCCCTCCGGTGCGCGCTCATCCGGAGACTCCCCACCCGGCGGAGCCGAATCGCAACGCCGGCGGGCGTTGGAACGCTCTTCCCCCGACCGGCAGCGCCCCATCCGCAGGTTCGACCGGCGCGTCGTCGGGGCGTCAGGGCGGCGATCAACCCCCCCCCGCAGCGCAGGCGGCAGTCCCGCCGGGCACATACGAGGAGATCGAACTGAGCGAGGTCCTGATTATGCTGCAATATGCCGGCACGATCCCGCGCGACCTGCAGCCCCTGCCGGGGAACGGCTTCCGGGCGATTTTCTCGCGCTGGGAGAACCTGACCCCGCCGGAGCGTCAGGCAAAAGTGGTGAAGATGGATTTTCGGGTGGTCATCCTGGAATCGGGGTTCACCAAAGACACGCGCGATCCGTATATCGATTTCGCCTTCAAGCGTCAGCGCGGTTAACGCCTTATCTCGTGATACATCAGGGACATAAACGACATGGTACAGCAGGCAGTGATTGACCAGATTCACGCACGCGTCGGCGAGCAGCGCGAACGCATCATACAGTTCCTCAAAGACCTCTGCGCGATTCCCAGCTACGACAGCCAGATTCGCGCCGTCGGCGAACGGGCAGAGGCGGAGATGCGGGCGCTCGGCTTTGACGAAGTGTGGTTCGACAAAATGGGCAACGTCGTCGGCAGGATCGGCGATGGATCCGTCAAGCTCCTCTACGACAGCCACATCGACACCGTTGGCATTGGCGATCTTGACGCCTGGTCCTGGGACCCGTTCCAGGGCAAGGTAGAGAACGGCGTCTTCTTCGCGCGGGGAGCCTGTGACGAGAAGGGCAGCACGCCGGGGATGATCTACGGTCTGGCGCTGGCGCGTGAGCTGGGGCTGCTCGACGGCGTGACCGGCTACTACTTCGGCAACATGGAAGAATGGTGCGACGGCATCGCGCCCCATGCCCTGGTCGAAGCGGAAGGGCTGCGCCCCGATCTGGTGGTCATCGGCGAGCCGACCCGTATGCAGGTGTATCGCGGGCACAAGGGGCGCGTCGAGATGGAAGTGGTCGCCAAGGGCAAGAGCGCCCATGCCGCCAGCAACTTCCTGGGCGATAACGCCATCTACAAGATGCTGCCGCTGATCGAGGCGATCAGCCATCTGGAACCGGAACTGGGGGATGATCCGTTCCTGGGACACGGGCGCATCACCGTCACCGATATGGCGGTCAAGACCCCCAGCATCAATGCGGTCCCGGACGAGGCGACGATCTTCATCGACCGGCGTGTGACTTTCGGCGAGGAGCCGCAGCAGGAGCTGGAACGAATGCAGCGCCTGATCGGCGACCGGTCAGACATCCAGGCGAAGATCATGTTCTACGACGATCCCAGCTATACCGGCTTCGTCTTCCCGGTGGATAAGATCTTCCCGGCATGGGCGCTGCCCGAAGAACACGCGCTGGTCCAGGCGGGAGTGCGCGCCGGCGATCTGCTGTGGGGCAGCCCGCTGCCGACCGGCAAGTGGGACTTTTCGACCAACGGCATCTACTGGATGGGCAAAGCGGGCATTCCCTCCATCGGTTTTGGACCCGGCGATGAAGTGCATGCCCATACGGTGATCGATCAGGTGTCACTGGACGATGTGGTCCGCGCGACGGAATGGTACGCGCTGCTGCCGGGGCTGCTCGAATAGGTTCTGGATGTCATCCCCGGTCACAGTATGACGACCGATCCGCTGTGGTTCTGTGCGCCGATGCAAGTGAGCGCCGGCGACTGCCTGCGGCTGAACCTGATTCACGAACACCGCCATCCGTTGAGTGTCGCATTGAAGTTCGAGCGTCTATAATTCTGGCAACTGTACTGCGGCAAGACCGGGACCGACGGTCTTCATCGAAGGATTGAGCATCATGCAAACCGATCTGCGCGGGTGTGACCTGATCACGACCCAGGAATGGACACGCGAAGAAATCGACACCCTGCTCGATGTAGCATGGGACCTGAAGCGCAAGCGCGCACTGCGCGAGGCGCATCCCCTGCTGCGCGATAAAGTGCTGGGCATGTTGTTCTTCTTCACCAGCACGCGCACCCGCGCCAGCTTCGAATCCGGCATGGCGCAGCTGGGTGGGCACGCCATGTTCATCGACAGCGAGACGACTCAGATCAGTCATGGCGACACCGCCAAGGAGATTGGCGAGATCATCGGGCGCTACACCGATGGTATTGCCATCCGCCAGTGCGACTGGAAGTTCGGCAACCAGTACATCCGCGAAGTTGCCGCCGCCAGCCGCGTGCCCGTCCTCAACATGCAGTGCGATGTCTACCATCCCTTCCAGATCCTCGCCGACCTGATGACCATCCAGGAGAAGTTCGGGCGCGATCTGCGCGGCAAGACGATCAACGTCAGCTACGCCTACGCCAGCAGCTACCAGAAGCCGCTGAGCGTGCCGCAGAGCCTGATCCTGCTGATGGCGCGCTATGGTATGAACGTGCGGCTGACCGCCCCGAAGGAATTCGGGCTGATGCCGGAGATCGTCGAGCAGGCGAGGGAAAATGCTCGGCGCAGCGGCGGCACGTTCGAGCAGCTGGACGACTTCGACGCCGGGTTCAAGGACGCCGACATCGTTTATCCGAAGTCCTGGGGCTGCTGGATGACGACCGAGGATAAGCAGGAGTCGGCGGTCATCGGCAGGCAGTACACCGACTGGATCACCGATGCGCGCCGCATGAAGATGGCGAAGGACACGGCGATCTATATGCACTGTCTGCCCGCCGACCGCAATATCGAGGTGACCGACGAGGTTATCGATGGACCGCAGAGCGTGGTCTATGACGAAGCGGAAAACCGCCTGCATGTTCAGAAGGCGGCAATGGCGCTGACGATGTGCTAAGCGTCTCGTGATCGAGAGAAGCTGCTCAGGAGCGCGAAGGCGAAACTGCCCTTTCGCGCTCTTTGTGTTCAATATTATGAGCAAAAGGATTTGAAACATGGTTGGCAAACTGGCAGCCGTCGCCATTGGCGGCAATTCCCTTATTGAGGACCCGAAACATCCCGATGTTGTGCATCAGTGGGAAGCGGTGCGCGTCACCTGTGAACACATCGCGGCGATGATCGCCGAGGGTTGGAGCGTCATCGTCACACATGGCAATGGTCCGCAGGTCGGCTACATTCTGCGGCGCTCGGAGCTGGCTTCCGAACAGGTGCATACCGTCCCGCTTGACCTGATCGTCGCCGATACGCAGGGCAGCATCGGCTACATGATCCAGCAGTCGCTCGACAACGTGCTGCGCCGCCGGGGGATCAACCGCACCGTGCTGACGGTGGTCACGCAGGTGCGCGTCGATCCGTCCGATCCGGCATTCTCCAAGCCGAACAAACCGATCGGCAGCTTCATGACCGAGGCGGATGCGCGTCGCTACGAGGCAGAGGGCTGGTCGGTCATGGAGGACGCCGGTCGCGGCTGGCGGCGCGTCGTCGCTTCTCCCAGACCACAGGCGGTGCAGGAGATCAACGCCATTCGCGCGCTGGTACTCAACGATTATGTGGTGATCGCCGTCGGCGGCGGTGGCATTCCGGTGATCCGCGACGAACACGGTGAACTGCGCGGCACCTATGCGGTCATCGACAAAGACCGCGCCAGCAGCCTCCTGGCGCAGCAGCTGCGCGCCGACCTGCTGGTCATCTCCACCGGGGTGGAGAAAGTGGCGCTGAACTTCAACAAGCCGAATCAACGCCTGCTCGATCAGATGACCTTGAGCGAGGCGCGCCAGTTCATCGCGGAAGGACACTTCGCACCGGGCAGTATGCTGCCCAAGATCGAGGCGGCGGTGGAGTTCGTCGGGATGGGCGGTCCGCTGGCGATCATCACCGATCCGCCGAACCTCGCCCGCGCCCTGCGCGGCGAGACCGGCACGCGCGTTGTGCCAGGCTGACGCTATGGCTGCCGCACTGTCTCTCAAATGCGCTGTCTGCGGGCGGGAATATGCCCCCGATGCGGTGGCGTATACCTGTCCCGCCTGCGGTCCCGTCGGCACGTTGGAGGTCCTGTACGACTATACGGCGCTTGCTGCCCACCTGGACCGGGATCGACTGGCTGCGTCGCGGGTCGCCTCGATGTGGCGCTACCGTGACCTGCTGCCCCTGCCCGAAGATGCCGACGTGCCGCCGCTGCGCGTCGGCATGACCCCGCTGTACGATGCTCCCCGCCTCGCCGCCGATCTGGGAGTCGGCGCGGCGTGGGTTAAGGATGATGGGGCGAATCCCACCGGATCGCTCAAGGATCGCGCCAGCGCGCTGGTGGTGGCGCGGGCGACGGCGATGGGTATATCGACGGTCGCCACCGCCAGCACCGGCAACGCGGCGGCAGCCCTTGCCGGCGTCGCCGCTTCTGTGGGCATGCCCGTCGTGATCCTCGTGCCCGCCGCCGCGCCGGAGGCGAAGATCGCCCAACTACTGATCTATGGCGCGAGAGTCGTGCTGGTAGAAGGGACCTATGATCAGGCGTTCGACCTGTGCGTCGATCTGTGCGAGCGCACCGGATGGTACTGTCGCAATACCGGCATGAATCCGTACACCGCCGAAGGCAAGAAAACCGTCGCTTACGAGATCGCCGAGGGGCTGGGTTGGGATGTGCCGGATGTTGTGATCGTCAGCGTGGGCGATGGCAACATCATCGCCGGCGTACACAAAGGCTTTGCCGATCTGCACCGCCTGGGCTGGATTTCGCGGATTCCCCGGCTGATCGGTGTACAAGCGGAGGGCAGCTCAGCGCTGGCACGGGCATGGCAGGACGGAACTGATGCCCGCAGCATGGGTCCAGAACCTGCCGAGACGCTCGCCGACAGCATCAGCGCCGGTCTGCCGCGTGACCGTGCCAAAGCGCTGCGCGCCGTGCGCCAGACGGACGGCGCGTTTGTTGCCGTGCCCGATTCCGCCATCCTGGCGGCGATCCCGGCGCTCGCCAGGCTTACAGGGGTATTTGCCGAGCCGGCGGCGGCGGCGGTTTACGCCGGTGCGCGCCGTGCGGTAGAATATGGATTTGTGAAGCCTGATGAGCGCGTCCTGCTGCTGTCCACCGGCAGCGGTCTCAAGGATGTGCGGCGTGCGCAGCAGGCGGTGACGGGCGGGCTGCGGTCGGCAGCAGACCTGGACAGCGTGTGGCAGGCGCTTGGCAGCCCGAAAGCGAATTAGTGGCAGCAGGCAGAAACACGGGGACGTTGTGAGCGATCATCCGCGCTATTCCATCATCGCGCCGATTTTCAATGAAGAGGGCAATATCGAGCTGCTTCAGCAGCGGATCACCGAGGTCATGACCCAGACGGGGGAGTCCTGGGAGTTGATCATGGTCAACGACGGCAGCACCGACCGGTCGCCGGAACTGATCGACCGCGCTGCCGCCGCCGATCCGCGCCTGAAGGCGATTCACTTCGCCCGCAATTTCGGTCATCAGATCGCCGTGACTGCCGGCATCGATCACGCCGCCGGGGATGCTGTCGTGCTGATCGACGCCGACCTTCAGGACCCCCCGGAAGTCATCCTCGACATGATCGCGCGTTGGAAAGATGGGTTCGAAGTCGTCTATGCGGTGCGCGAACAGCGCGAGGGCGAAAGCTGGTTTAAGCTGTTCACCGCCAAGCTGTTCTACCGCCTGATCTACCGCATCACTGATGTGAAGATTCCGCTGGATACCGGCGATTTTCGACTGATGGATCGCAAAGTCGTCGATGTGCTGAAGTCGATGCGCGAACACAACCGCTTCATTCGCGGGATGACCAGCTGGGTCGGCTTTCGGCAGACGGGTGTGAATTACATCCGCAAGCCGCGTCATTCCGGCGAGACTAAATACCCGCTGCGCAAGATGGTCCGCTTTGCCTGGGACGCCGTCACCGGCTTCTCGTTCTACCCGCTGCAAATCATGATCTATGTCGCGCTGGTACTCGGTGTGCTGGCGCTGGCGGCGATTCCGGTCGTGGCGCTGCTGCGCCTGTCGCTGGGGATGGAGTTCTTTGGAGGGCAGGCGACGACGATCATCCTGCTGCTCCTGCTCAGTTCATTCCAGCTCTTCTTTTTGTTCGTCCTGGGGCAGTACGTCGCGCGGACTTATGACGAGGCGCGCGGGCGTCCCCTTTACATCGTCGCGTCGCGTCGCAATTTTCACACTGCCAGGGAGGAAAATCCCTCAGCCCATGCGCTGCGCGCGCTTTCAGAATAGGAGTGCAGCCGATGAATCGAACCGATGAACCGGGTGATCTCCAGGGGCAGATCTCGCGTTACCGGGAAGTGGTGCTGCGCTATGAGGCGCTCGACGGAGAGATCGACGCGCTGATCATGTCGCACGGCGGCAGCAGCGACAAGATGCCGCCCGACGACCTGCGGCGCTATCGTCAGATGGCGCGAGAGCGCGATGATCTCTTCAGCGAGATGCGAGAACTGGAACAAAGCCTTCAATTAGATGATGACGATGAAACGGAGCCATCGACGTGATCACCGGACCCACTTTTGCCGAAATGCTGCACCCGGAAACGATTGAGCCTTCGGTGCGCGCGAAGGCGCTGGAAGCCAAGTCGCGTGACCCGCTCGACCCGATCAATTTGTTCAATATCACCTGGCGGGACGAGCATAACAAGATTTACTATGTCGTCCTGCCGCACGAACTGACCGGTGTCGAAGCCGAAATCGTCGTCATGTACGGCAGGCGTTTTCCGTCGGGCAGCCACAAAGTGGGCGCGGCGTATTCGGTGCTGCTGGAAAAAGAGATGTTCGGCGAGGTTGATCCTTCGACCCACACGCTGGTCTGGCCCTCGACGGGCAACTACGGCATCGGTGGCGCCTGGGTGGGCGGGCGCATGGGCTGCAAGAGCATCGTCGTCCTGCCTGAAGGCATGAGCCGCGAGCGCTTCCAGCGTATCGAAAGCTACGGCGCGAGCATCATCAAGACTTATGGCACGGAAAGCAATGTCAAAGAGATCTATGACGAGACACACCGTCTCGCCAAGGACCCGAATGTTCGCATCCTGAACCAGTTCGCCGAAATGGGCAACTACCGGTTTCACTACTATGTGACCGGCAACACGCTGATCGAACTCACCGCCGAGCTTCAGCAGCGCGGGATCGGCAACGGCAAGATCGCCGGTTTTGCCTGGGCGATGGGCAGTGGTGGGACCAACGCCGCCGCCGACCGCATCAAGCAGGTCTTCCCCGACGCCCGCAACGTCGCCCTGGAGCCGATTCAGTGCCCGACGCTGTACAACAACGGCTACGGTTCGCATGATATCCAGGGCATCGGCGATAAGCACGTGACCTGGATTCACAACGTCTGGAACGTGGATGCGGTGATGTGCATCGACGACATGACCTGCAAAAAGGGTTTGCAGATGATCAGCGAAGAGGTGGGGCGCGAAACGCTGGTCAAGCGCTTCGGGGCAGACCCTGCCGTCGTTGCGCAGCTCGGCGAGCTGTTCGGCATCAGCGGCATCTGCAATATGCTCGGCGCGATCAAGACGGCGAAATACTACCGGCTCGGCAGGGGCGAAGTGATCGTCACCGCCGCCGCCGACAGCCTGGATCGCTACTATTCGGTCATGGACGAGATGCGAGCGCACTACGGCGCGCTCGACGAAGCTGCCGCCTGTGGGCGAATCGAAGGCGTCTTCCACGCCGCGACTACCGACTGGGTGTCTGCGGGGACGCGAGAGAGCCGCGAGCGCTGGCACAACCTCAAGTACTATACCTGGGTCGAGCAGCAGGGCAAGACGGTGCAGGAGCTGGATGCTCAGCGCGATCCCGAATGGTGGTTGGGACATCAGGCGAAGGTGCAGGAGATCGATGCGCGGCTGAAGGCGGCACGCTGAGCGCCTATGTATCCTGATGATGTGGTCCTGGTGGGTGTGATCAATCACCCGCGCGATCTGACATTCGCGCGGGACGAGCATTGGTATCGCATCCCGGTGGACCGCATCAAGCGCGATCTCGGCATCGAGCAGATCGACTATCTCGCTTTTTTCCTCAGCCGGCGTTTTGGCGAACAGAATGGGTCGATCCCGTATTTCGCCGTCAAGACCGGCGTGGAACTGCGGACGCGCGCCGAACTCGTCCCCTTTGAAGCCGATCACCCGCGCGCCAGCCAGGTCTATTACCGGCTGGCGCTCGGCAACCTCCAGCGTAAGTCGCAGGCGATCACCAATCCGACGCGGCGCGCCGTGTCTTTCATCTACACGACCTGGGATCGCTTTCTGGCGGCGCAGACCATCTCCGATCTCTACAGCCAGAGCGATACCTTCGTCGAGCGGGTGCAGGATCGCCTGAGGCGCGCCGGCATGCCCTCGGAACGGACCTGGGCGGCGCAGAGGGCGAGCGATCCGATGGCTCCGGCGCTGCGGCTGCGCTGTCATGATGGCGAAACGCTGGTGGTTCAGATGCTTGAGGCTGAAGCGGAGGCCGCGGTGCGCAGCGATGTGGATGGCGTGTTCAAGGCGATCATGGAGCGGATCGCCCACAGCGATGGACCCCTGACGCTGAATATCCCGATCCTTTATTGACAGAGTGCCGTCCTGGTCTCGCGCCATCCTCCGTGCGGGGACCGGTTGGAGAAACGAGAAAACTGCCATGTTAATCACACACGCCACTCTGGTGACCCACACCGCCGGGGGCATCATCACCGATGGTGCGCTCTACATGGAAGGGGGCGTCGTCCGCGAGGTTGGCGCTTCAGACGCGCTGATCGGGCGCTACCCCGGTGTTGAGCAGATCGACGCGCGCGGGCAGTGGGTGATGCCCGGCAACGTCAACGCCCACACCCATTTCTATGGCGCGTACGCACGCGGCATGGCGATCCCCGGCGACCCGCCCGAAGACTTCCCGGCGATCCTGCGCCGCCTGTGGTGGAACCTCGACAAAGCGTTGGATGCCGACGCAGTGCGCCTGAGCGCCCAGGTCTCGCTGGTGGATGCCATCCGCAGTGGCACGACGGCGCTTTTCGATCATCATGCCAGTCCCAACGCCATTGAGGGCAGCCTCGACCTCATCGCCGAAGAGGTCCGGCGCGCCGGAGTGCGCGCGGCGCTGTGCTACGAAGTGACCGACCGTGATGGGCAGGAAAAAGCCGAAGCGGGGATCGCCGAAAACGTGCGCTTCATGCGGGAGCATCGGGGCGACTCCCAGGTTGCGGCGTTGTTCGGGCTGCACGCCAGCCTGACTCTCGGCGACGCCACGCTGCGCGCCTGTGCGCAGGCGAACGCCGAGGGGGTGGGTTTTCATATCCATGTCGCCGAGCATGAAGCGGATGAAGCGGACAGCCTCGCCCGGAGCGGCAGGCGTGTCGTGCAGCGGCTGCAGGATTACGGAATCCTGGGCAGCCGCACGATCACGGCGCACTGTGTCCATATCGACGCCGCCGAGACCGATCTGCTGCAAACCGCCGGCGGCTGGATCACACATCAGGCGCGGTCGAACATGAACAACGCCGTCGGTGCGATGGCGTTCGACGCCATGAGCGCGCGCGGCATGAATCTGTGCCTGGGCAGCGATGGCTTTTTCGGCAGTGTGTGGGAAGAATGGAAGGCGGCATATCTGCTGCACAAGGCTGCCCATCGCGATCCGCGCAGGGCGAACGGCGGCGCGGTGGCGGCGGCGGCGCAGCGCAGCAACGCGCTGGCGGAACAGGTCTTCGGGGGGCGCTTCGGCGTCCTGGAAGTCGGCGCGCACGCCGACATCATCTTCGTCGATTATCACCCTTATACGCCGGTGACGATGGGCAACCTTCCCTGGCATATCCTGTTCGGGTTTGACGCTTCGATGGTCACGGCGACGATTGCCGGTGGTAGAATACTGATGCGAGATCGGAAATTACTCACCCTGGATGAACGCGCGATTGCCGAAGCCGGGCGCGAACTTGCCCCGGCGGTATGGGCGCGCTATGCCAGAATTGCGGAGATGACGAAATGAGCGATTCCTCGATGACGGTTGGCGACCCGCTGCTGATCACGGTAGCGGTTCTGGGCGGAACCGGTAAGGAAGGCAGCGGTTTGGCGATGCGCTGGGCGCTGAACGGCTACCGCGTGATCATCGGTTCGCGCGACGCCGAGCGCGCCGCGTCCAAGGCGCAGGAATTCAATCAGGCGCTCGGCGGCGACTACCTGATCGGCATGGCGAACGCCGATGCCGCAGCCCAGGCGAATCTGGTCGTACTCAGCGTGCCCTACGACGCGCATCAGGCGACCCTGGAAGGCATCCGCCCCGCGCTTTCCGGGAAAATCCTGGTCGATGTCACGGTGCCTTTGCGCCCGCCGAAGGTGCGCACGGTTCATCTGCCGCCGGGCGGCGCGGCGGCGCTGGAGACTCGCGCGCTGGTGGGCGAGGGCGTTCGCATCGTCGCCGCCTTCCAGAACGTCAGCGCGGAGACGATGAAAGACCCCGATAGCGCGGTGGACTGTGACGTGCTGATCTGCGGTGACGACGAAGACGCCAAGAACGAAGTTGCCAAACTGGTCGAAGCCGCCGGCATGCGCCCGGTCGATGCCGGTCCGCTGGCGAACGCCGTCGCCGCCGAGGCGCTGACTCCGGTGCTGCTGTACATCAACAAGAAATACGGCGTCAAAGGGTCGGGGATCCGCATCACTGGACTGCCCTAAGTGAATACGTCCACTATGACGCTGTGCGCCCTGCCGGGGATTCCGGTGGTGCGCCCCGGCGACGACCTGCCTCGGATGATTCTGGAGGCGCTGGCGCGCGCGGGCGAGAGGCTGCAAGAGGGTGATATCCTCAGCGTGACCAGCAAGATCGTCTCTAAGGCGGAGGGGCGCATCGTTCGCCTGGCGGAGGTCGTCCCTAGCGAACGCGCCCTCGATCTGTCGCGGCAGACAGGCAAGGACGCCCGCCTAGTTGAGCTGAACCTACGAGAGAGCGTGGAGATCTCGCGCACCGCTCCCAACATCATGGTCACCCGCCATCGGCTGGGGTTTGTGTCCGCCAATGCCGGGATCGATCAGTCGAACGTGGACGGGACGGACGAGACCGTGCTGCTGCTGCCCGTCGATCCCGACGAATCGGCGCGGCGTATCCGCGCAGCGCTTCAAGCGGCGGCGAAGGTCAGGATCGGCGTGCTGATCACCGACTCGCATGGACGACCGTTCCGGCTGGGCAATGTGGGCGTGGCGATTGGCGTCGCAGGTTTCCCGGCAGTGGTCGATCTGCGCGGCGGCGTGGACATGTTCGGGCGCGTGCTGCGCGTCAGCGTACAGGGGTACGCCGACATGGTGGCATCGGCGGTCTGCCTGCTGACCGGCGAAGGGGCGGAAGGGCTGCCGGTGGTGCTGGTGCGCGGCTTGCGCTACCCTGACATCGACGGGCGCGCTTCGGAACTGAACCGACCGCCGGAGACCAGCCTCTACCGCTAGCCGGTGGCGCGCTCACCAATTATCGAGGAGGATCGAAGGATCGCGCAGTTGCAGACCATTTTCGTCCGCCGCTCCATCCGGCGATACACCGACCAGCCAGTGCCGCGCGCGTTCATCGAGCAGGTGCTGACGGCAGCGGTCTGGGCGGCGTCGTCGCACAACCGCCAGCCCTGGCGTTTCGCCGTCCTGACCGATTCGTCGATCAAGCAGCGCCTCGCCGAGGCGATGGGCGCGCGGCTGCGGCGCGATCTGGCGGCGGATGGGGTGGACGAGACGATCATCGCCAGGGACGCCGAGCGTTCCTACGCCCGCATCACCGGCGCGCCGGCGGCGATCATGGTCTGCTTGACGATGTGCGATATGGACACGTATCCTGATCAACGGCGGTCACTGCTGGAACATCACATGGCGGTGCAGAGTGCGGCGATGGCGGGCATGAACCTGCTGCTGGCGGCGCATGATGTCGGGCTGGGGGCGTGCTGGATGTGCGCCCCGCTGTTCTGCCCGGATGTCGCCCGCGCCGTGCTGGAGCTGCCGGAAGACTGGCAGCCGCAGGGCATGGTCACGCTGGGCTACCCTGCCGAAACCCGCGAAAAGACGCGCCGCCCCCTGGAAGAGAGCGTGCTATGGCGTTAGAACCCTTGCTGAATCCCCGGCGCAAGGTCGTGGTGCTGGTTGGCGGCGTCGGCGGCGCCAAGCTGGCGCATGGGATGGCGCAGATCGTCCCGCCCGAGGACCTGACGATCATCGTCAACACCGGCGATGACTTCTGGCATTACGGGCTGCGCATCTGCCCGGACTTCGATACCGTCATGTACACCCTGGCGGGGATGGTCGATCCGGTCAACGGTTGGGGGGTCGCTGCCGACAGCACCGCAACGCTCGATGCCCTGCGCCGGTTCGGTGAACAGCCCTGGTTTCGCCTGGGCGACCGGGACCTTGCCACGCACCTGCTGCGCACCCTGGCGCTGCGCGACGGGCAGCGCCTCACCGAGATCATGGGGCGGTTGACTCGCAGCCTGGGTGTCGGCGCGACGCTGCTGCCGATGACCGATGACCCGGTCGCCACGATGATCCTGACCGCCGAGCGCGGCGAGATGGATTTTCAGGAGTATTTTGTCCGCTTCCGCTGGCAGCCGACCGTCAAGGCGATCCGCTACGCCGGGGCAGACGCGGCGCAGATGACCCCGGAAGTGCGCGCGGCGCTCCTGGCAGCCGACCTGATCGTCTTCGGACCATCCAACCCCTGGCTGAGTATTGCGCCGATCCTGAATGTTCCGGAGATGCGTCGGACGATTGCCAGCCGCCCGGTTCCCAGAGTGGCGCTGACGCCCATCGTTCAGGGGCAGGCACTCAAGGGACCCGCCGCCAAGATCGCCGCCGAGCTGGGCTATGAAGTCTCGCCGCGCACCGTCGCCGAAGCGTATCGCGGGACGATCAACGGATTCGTCTTCGACGAGCGCGACGCCGCCGTTGGGCTGGACAATCTATACGAGTTTTCGGACCTGCGAACGATATCATGCGATACGATAATGCAAGATGATGTCAGCCGTGCGCGGGTGGCGCGGCTGATCCTGGATTGGACAGCAAGCTGGGAGGCTGACCATGAGCATTTGGGTGATCATCCCCGTTAAGCCGCTGAATCGGGCGAAGAGCCGTCTCGAAAGCGTACTCACGCCCGATGCGCGGGCGCGCCTGTCCGAGTTCATGTTCAGACGGGTGCTGGCGGCAGTGAAGAGTACCAAGGAGGTTGCCGGGGCGCTGGTCATCAGCAGGGATCAGCACGCGCTGGCGATTGCCCGCGAACTGGGTGCGCATACCCTTCAGGAGAGCGGTAACCCGGAACTGAATACGGCGCTGACGCGCGCGACCCAGGTCGTGATCGGCTGGAAGGGCAGCGCCGTGCTGATTCTGCCCGCCGATCTGCCGCTGGTCACGGCGGAAGATGTCGCGGCGATCTCCGAGCTGGGCATGTTCGATAACACGATGGTGATCGCCACCGACGGGGCGGGCGACGGCACCAATGCGCTGTTCACCCGACCCGCCGGGCTGATCGAGTATGCTTATGGACCGGGCAGCTTTTCGCGCCACATCGCGCGCGCTGAATCCGCCGGAGCGCGGGTCAAAATCTACGAGTCGGAACGACTGGCGCTGGATATCGACGTGCCCGCCGATCTGCAAGCCTATCGCATACTGGCGCCGGAAGTCGATCAGGCGACTGCGCCCGACAATGTCTCTTAACGAATAGAAGGAAAAAAAGATCATGGCTGACCGAGTCGCGCTTTATTTGCAGGATGCCCACCCGCTTCAGGACGCCATCAAGTACGTGCAGTATGCCGAACAGCGCGGTTTTGAAGCCGTGTGGCAGGCGGAAAGCCGGTTGGTGCGCGACGCGGTCGTGCCGATGGCGGCGTTTGCGGCGACGACCAGTAGGATCAAGATCGGCAGCGGCGTCATCAACAACTGGACGCGCAATCCGGCGGTGATCGCCGCGACCTTCCTGACCCTGGACGACCTGGCGCAGGACCGCATTATCCTGGGGATCGGCGCCTGGTGGGACCCGCTGGCGTCGAAGGTCGGCATCGAACGGCGCAAGCCGCTGCTGGCGATGCGCGAAGTGGTCACCGTCGTGCGCGACCTTCTGGCGCGCAAGCGCGTCACCTTTCACGGCGAGTTCGTGAATCTTTCCGACGTGGAACTGGACGTAGTACACGGGCGCAAAGAGGCGCGCAGCGTCCCGATCTACATCGGCGCGACCGGTATGCAGATGATGGCGCTGACCGGCGAGATCGCCGACGGCGCGGTGCTGAACTATCTGGTGTCTCCCAAATATAACGATGAGGCGCTGGCGCAGCTGGAGATCGGCGCAAAGAAAGCCGGGCGCAAACTCGATGACATCGACCGCCCGCAGTTGGTGGTGTGTTCTGTCGATCATGACCGCAAGAGGGCGCTCGACGGCGCGCGCAAACTGGTCACACAGTACCTCGGTCAGCAGCCGCACATCATGAAGGCGTCGGGCGTCCGGCAGGAACTCCTCGACGAGATCGCCCAGGTCCTGACCTGGCCCGCGACCGAAGAGCAGATCGAAGAGGCGATGCGGCTGGTCCCCGACGATGTGGTGCAGTCGGTGACGGCGAGCGGCACGCCCGATGAAGTGCGCGCCAAAGTGCGCGAGTACGTCGCCTCTGGCGCGACCTGCCCGATCCTCTATCCGCTGGGACCGGACGTTCGCCTGATGATCGACACCTTCGCCAACGGCTACTCCAGATAGCCGCCCGCACGGGCCCGACTTTGGCGCATGACCTCTATCGACGTTGAAAGGGTGATCGCCCGGCAGGGATGGGCGCGCCGCCGTCGCGCACGGATCGCGGCGGCGGCGTGCGTGCTGATCGCCCTGGCGACGTTCGTCGTCTATGCCGCGCTGGGGCGAAACTCCGCCGGCGGGGTGAGTCTGCTCCCCCTGGACGACGCCTACATCCATCTGCGCTATGCCGATCAGATCGCGCATGGGGCGCTCTACCGCTACAACCTGGATGATCCGCCGACCTCCGGCGCGACCAGTTTCCTGTACCCGTATCTCCTGGCGGTCGGCGTGCGTCTGCCCGCCGACCCGCTCGATGCCGCGCTGTGGTCGATGGCGTTGGGCGCAGCGGCGTTCGCGGCATCCGGCGCGCTGATCTACCTGATCGTCGAGGCGCTGGGCGCGGGCGCACTGCTGGCGGCGGCGGCGCTGCTGGCATTCATGGCGGATGGCGCGTTCGCCTGGCACGCCATGAGCGGTATGGAGACGCTGCTCGTCGTTCTGGCGGCGCTGGCGGCGATCTATGCCGTGATCGGCGATCACTTCCGGCTCGGAGTCGTCGCCGGGGTCGGCTGTGCGCTGCTGCGCCCGGAAGGGGCGATCCTCGCCTGGCTCACGGCGCTGGCGCTGCTGGTCAGACGCCTGCGCGCGCTGCCGATTCCGTCGAGCCGCGCTTTCCCGCCCCGGTGGGCGTGGCGGCGCGAATGGCTGTGGCTGCTCCTGCCGATCCTGGCGGTCCTCGTTCAGCCGATGGTCAACGCCCTGGTCACCGGCTCGTGGGTGGCGACCGGCAACAGCGCCAAGTCGCTGTTCGGGATGATCCCGCCGGACATGGGCGAGATCGCCCGCCGCATCACTGCGAACTTCCTACGACTCTGGCAGGAATACTTCATCCTGGAAAGCGTGTTCGTCATCGCGCCGGTGATGGCGCTGGCGGCGTTCTGGCTGTGGCGGCGCGACCGCCTCACGCTGCTGGTGATCGTCGTCTGGGGCGCGATCTTCGCCCTGGCGGTCAGCACGCTGGACACCGCCTTCTGGCACTTCAAGCGTTATCAGATGCCGCTGATCGCCCTGCGCCCGGTGCTGCTCGCGGCGGCGGCGGCGGCGCTGCGGCGGCTGGTCGCCGAAAGCCAGGCGCGCCTT
>JABWBO010000189.1 GCA_013360465.1 Anaerolineae bacterium
CCGGCTGCCGCCCGCGCTTCGGCTGCCGCCGCCGCCCGCGCCGCCTTCGCCGCCAGATACTCCTGGTAGCTCCCTTCGAAGACTTCCAGCCCGCCCGGCTCCGCCGCCCAGATCTGCGTCGCCAGGGCGTTGATCAGGTAGCGGTCGTGGCTGACCAGCAGGATCGTGCCGGGGAAGTCCGCCAGCACGTTTTGCAGCACTTCCTGGCTGGCGATGTCCAGGTGGTTGGTCGGCTCATCCAGCAGCAGGAAGTTCGCCCCGCTCAGCGCCAGCTTCGCCAGCGCCACCCGCCCCCGCTCGCCGCCGCTGAGCGTGCGGATCGGGCGGAACACGTCGTCGCCTTCGAAGAGGAACGCCGCCAGATAACTGCGCGCTTCGCTGATATTCATCGGCTTGGCGTTCAGGATTTCGTCGAGCAGCGTGCTGTCGGGGTCGAGCGACTCGTGCGCCTGGGCGAAATAGGCGATCTTGACCGACGCGCCGATCCTGACCTCACCTTCGAGCGGGGGCAGCTCGCCGACGGCGGTCTTGACCAGCGTGCTTTTGCCCACGCCGTTGGCGCCGATCAGCGCCGCCACCTCGCCCCGCCGCAGGGTGATGTCCGGCGCGCGGAAAAGCGCCTTGCCCGGATACCCGACTTCCAGCCCGTAGGTGCGCAGCACCAGATCGCCGCTGCGCAGGGTCGCGCCCAGGTTCAGGTGCATGTCGCGGCGGGTGTGCGGCTTCAGGCGCAGATCATCGCGCATCAGCCGTTCCAGGCGGGTGCGCCGCCCCTGTGCCTGGCGGGTGTTCTGCCCGGCGAGATTGCGGCGGATGTACTCCTGCTCTTTGGCGATGAACGCCTGCTGCGCCTCGAACTCCTTCAGCCGGCGCAGATGCCGCTCCTCGCGCTGCTGGGCGTAATGGCTGTAATTGCCCCGGTACAGTTCCAGCGCGCCAAAATCCAGCTCCCAGATCACGCCGGCGACGGCGTCCATGAAATAGCGATCATGGCTGACGACCAGCACCGCGCCGGGGAATTCTTTGAGGTAGCCTTCCAGCCAGGCGATGGCTTCGATGTCCAGGTGGTTGGTCGGCTCGTCCAGCGCCAGCAGGTCCGGCGCTTCCAGCAGCAGCCGCCCCAGCACGGCGCGCGTCTTCTGCCCGCCGGAAAGATGCGCCAGCTTGCGGTCCAGGTCTTCCGGCTTGAAGCCCAACCCCTGCATGACGGTCTTGATGCGCTGTTCGTAGGTGTAGCCGCCGGCGGCTTCGAACGCCTCTTGCAGCGCGCCATAGGCGGCGGTCGCCGCTTCGCTCGCGCCCGGCGCGCTCATCTGCTCGGCGAGGTGCGCCAGCTCCTGCTCCATGTGGCGCAGTTGGGAAAAAGCGCTGTAAAACTCCTGGCGCAGCGTGTATTCGCTCAGAATCTCCGGTCGCTGCGGCAGAAAGCCGACGCGGATGCCGCGCGCCCGGTAGACCTCGCCGGCGCTCGGCAGCTCCTGCCCGATCAGGATGTGCAGCAGTGTGGTCTTGCCCGCGCCATTCGGTCCAACCAGGGCGATGCGCGCCCCATGCGGGATCTCGACGGAGACGCCGCTGAAGATCTCGTCCGGACCATAATCCTTGGCGAGGTCGCGGGCGGTTAAGATTGACATGAAGTTGTCCCTGCCCGGTGGTTCAGCTCATCGCCAGCACGCGCTCCGGCTCCGGCGCGGCTTCGCTCGGCAGCGAGAAGGCGAAGGTCGCCCCGCCGCCCGGCGCGTCTTCGACCCAGATGCGCCCGCCGTGCGCCTCGACCGCCAGCCGGCAGAACGCCAGCCCCAGCCCCAGCCCGCCGCGCGTGCTGATATCGGGCGTCTCGCTCACCGGCGCGCCGATGCGCATCTCCTCGATGGTCGAGCGTTCGGTGTGGCGGATGCGGAAATACTTGTCGAACACTTCCTGACGAAAGGTCGCCGGGATGCCCGGTCCGGTGTCGCTGACGCTGACCACGATCTCGCCGCTGCACTGTTCGGCACGCACGCTGATCGCGCCGCCCGCCGGCGTGTGCTTGATGGCATTTTCCACCAGATTGATGATCACGCGCAGAATCATATCATGATCCACGACCAGGTTTGGCACGTCGTCGTCGATGGCGGTGGAAATCGTCTGATCGGCTTCTTCCGCCAGCGGGCGCACCGAGGTTTGCAGGTCATTGAGCAGCGCGGTGAAGGTGGTCGTCTTGCGGTGCAGCACCGCCCGCCCTGCCTCCAGCCGGTCGATGTCCAGCAGGCTTTTGACCATGCGGATCAGCCGGCGTGAGCTTTGCATGGCGATGCGCAGGAGCTTTTCCGTCATCAGCGGATCGTTGGCGTGCAGCATCAGTTCGAGCGTGCCCAGGCTGGTGTGGATGTTGTGCAGGGGGGCGCGCAGATCGTGATAGATCATCGCCGTCAGGTCATGGCGCAGCTGGCCGGTGTCTTCTTCCAAATCCGCCGGATGCTGCTCAGGATAACGCCGCAGCGCGTCGTAGGTCAGCGCATTGTTCAGCGCTTCGCTGATCACCTCGCCCGCTTCCAGCAGCGCCGCCATGCGCTCCTCGTCAAAGGCATCCACTTCGGGATGGATCAGCGCCAGCACGCCGATCACGTTCGTCTGGTTCAGCAGCGGAATCGCCGCCGCCGACCCGCGCCAGCGCAGGCTCGGCACGCTTTCCAGGCGGGGCCAGGTCGGGCTGACGCTGATATTGGGCACTGTCGCCGGGCGGCTGCGCTGAAAGACCTGGCGGATCAGCCCCTCGTTGATCAGTTTGAGCCAGAATTCCATTTCCACTTTGGGGTCGAGCTGCGTGCCGTTCAGCCGAAGATCGGTGACCCGTCCGGCGGCGTTGACCAGCAGGATGCAGCCGTGCGGCGCGCCGGTCAGCGCTGTGGCTCCGCGAACCGCCGCTTGCAGCACCGCCGCCGGTTCTAGTTTTGCCTGCTGGAGGGAGCGCGCCAGGTGGTAGAAGTGATCGACCAACATGCAAAATCCTTCGTCATCCGAGTCCATGTGCGGCGTAAGGTGACGACGCTTAGCCCCAGTATCGCGTCAATTCTGAAAATTGTAAAGCTCAGATCAGTGTCTCAGAATCCAAACGCGCCGAAAGCCGATAGGACAGTCCGCATTATACCGAGCCGGTGCTGTGAATTGTGTGAGAATCGGACGGGTCTCAGCCGGCGGTCTCGCGCGGGCGCTGGCGGCGGAACTGCATGATCTCGAAGATCAGCTTGTGATAGCTGCGCCGGGCGTTGATCGGCTCGTAGGTGATGCGCCGCATCCGGCTGAGTTCCGCCGGCAGGACGCTGGTTGGATCGACCACGAAGGGGATGAGCGGCTTGCGTTCGCGCATGAACTGGCGGTACATCGAGCGCACCGACCGCGACGCCAGCGCGCGGTTGGAGGCGACGAGGATCATCAGCCAGGTTTCATGAAGCGCATACTGCACGGCGGCGCGCCAGTCGTCGCTGCCATAAGTGAGATACTGATCGACCCACACATCCAGCCCGGCATCCTGAAGGCTGACCAGCAGCGGGGCGACCGATGTCTGCCAGTCGTCGCGGGCATAGACGACGAAGATCGAATCGCGCAGCTCGCCGGGGGTGATGCCGGCACGGGCGATCAGCGCCGGATCGACGATCTGCTCCGCCGGATCGAACAGATCGGGCGAGGAGTCTTCGGCGACGACATATTGCGGCAGGATGCGCGAATCGGCTGGCACGGCGGAGGCTTCCGCCTTGAAGAACTGAAGCTGAACGTAAGACCCCAGGCGCAGGATGTCGCCGACGACCAGGGTGCGCGCCTCTTTGAGCGGCAGGTTGTTGATGAAAGCGCCGTTGGTCGAACCCTGATCTTCGACGACGTAGCCGCGTTTGGTGCGGGTGAGGCGCACATGAAAGCGGCTGACCTCCGGGTCCTGCACGACGATATCGTTAGAGAGATCGCGCCCGATGCGCAGCGTATCGCCTTCGACGTTGTAGACATAGCCGACGGCGGGACCCTGAAGCATCATCAGCGAGTAGCGCGCCGGGACGCCGTCCTCGCTGGAGTCGCTGTCGCCGAAGGTCGGAAGCTGCCCGTTGGGGATCAGGCGTTCGGCGAAGTCGGGGCGGATGTTGATCTGCGAATCGGAGACGCCATATTCCAGGGTGATCGAGTCGCCCAGTTCGATGACCGCGCCGCGCCGCAGCAGCCGGGGACTGGCGACGCGCTGACCGTTGAGGAAGGTGCCGTTGTTGGAAGCGAGATCGTGCAGCTCGTAGTCATCGTCCAGGCGCACCAGCCGGCAGTGTTCGCGGCTCACCTCGTTGTCGTGGATGACGATCTGGTTCTTGACGCCCCTGCCGATGGTGATCTCATCACCGGAAAGAAAATAGACTTCACCGGGTGTCGGACCCCGTCGCATCACCAGTGAGATCATAAAATTCCGCCGCTTCTATCTGCGCCCAGCGCAGCGCTGTAACGCGATGCCATGAGCAAATATATACCATGCATTTTCGCACGAAAGATGGGTCGTCTGATCAGCGGCGTGCAGGCGTCGTGGAAACGTTGACAATTCATAACAACTGACGGGCAGCGCGGCGGCTGTCCGGCGGGCGGCACAGGGGCTGGCACGAGGGCGGCAGCCATGCCGGGGGAGTTTACGATCTCTTTACGCAGGATGTTTATGCTGTTGTCAGGTGTGCAGCCCGAAGTCTGGCGCATATTCGCCGAAAGAGGATGCTGGTGGGCGTTTCCCCGGCATCCACCCAATACTTTATGAACGCATGATCGTCTGGCAAAGAGAGGTTACAAGATGTCCACACAGCTCAGCCCAATTGTCCTGCTGCCCAATGAGGGGAAAAGTCTTATCGTATCAGACAATGTCAATATCGGCATCAAAGCCGCCGGCGCCAATACCGGCGGACAGTGGGTGTGTCTCGAATACAGCGTCTTGCAAGCCCCATTTGAAGGACCGCCGCTGCACCGGCACAAGATCACTCACGAAGCCTGGTACATTTTGGAAGGGACGTTCACCTTCCTGCTCGACGGGCAAAGCATCGAGGCTCCAGCCGGCTCATTCGTCTATGTCCCCCCCGGTGTGCTGCATCGGTTTTGCGTCACGGGCAGCGCTCCGGCGAAGTTCCTGGGCTTCGCATCCCCACCCGCCATTGACTTTGAGGGGTATGCGAATGAGCTGAAGGCGCTGATGCAGCAGGAGCCGAGCTGGCCTCCCGCCGACATGAGCAAGGTGAACGCCCTGATGGCGCGATATGACACCTATGCCGAGTAGGGGCGAGCCGGCGGACTTTGTTGAAAAACAGAGTGGGCAGAAAACGCGATAGAATGTAAGGAAAAGGCACAACGGGCGAGGGTAGAAATGTCGAT
>JABWBO010000190.1 GCA_013360465.1 Anaerolineae bacterium
ACCTTCCATTCACTGTGGAAGTAGGCGGCTTTCCCCCGCAGCTCGTCTGCCATTTCGATAGCGATCTGGTCCTCATCTGGCTTGTAAACCTTCTCAGTCACGCTCTCCGGTTCAGGTCCTTCGGTCTGGTCAAGGGCAGCCGCGCCCTTGACCAGCTTCAGATCGGCTACTGCATTCATGAGCGCCTCGCATTCGGACGCGCCTTGTCTGGCGACATACCCGCATTCAATCCGCTGGCGATGGTCCGCCGCGCCGCGCCCGCCCCGTCGCGCGCCACATAGCCCGATGAGACCGCCGCGTCATAAAGCGTTTCTTCAACGGTTAGACGGTCGATTACCCGGTTCGCCACAAGCTGCCCCAGCTTGAAGGCGCTCAGATTCAACTGAACGTTCTGCCCACCTTCTGGGGCGCTGCGCACCTTACGGCATTCATCCGCCAGCGCCGCTTGCGCCCATCGAGTTGCCTGGCGTACCGGGTTCGTGCGGCTCGTCGCGGGCGGCAAAGACCCGCCGTTCTTCTCTGCCATCAGTCGCTTGATCCACGTCACCACGTCGTCAAGGTGATCCACAGTGAGCGGGCGCACCGCATTGTCGAGCGCATAGGCGATGCCTGTAACCGGGTGAATGCTGGGCGGGGCGATGACGTAACAGCCGTTCGCCCGCAGTTCGATGTTGCCGTAGACCGTTCCGACGACGCGCGTCGTCGGTGGCAGCCGTCGCGCATAGAAATAGAGATGCTTTCCATGACCGGACCCGGTGCGCACGGTGTAGGTTGCCGTCAGCTCAGGGAACGTCAGGGCGAACGCCTCGATAGCCTTATCGCCGTCCAGGTCCATCACCACGAGGTGATCGCTGACTGCCCCGCAGATGACGCCGACATTGCCGAACAGCCCGTCATCCGACCACTTCATGATCTGGTAGCTGCCTGCTGCGCGATATTGCAGCGCTCGCCAGTCCACAGCGGGGATCTTTCCATTGCAGGGGAGTACCGAAATATCACAGACGTGATACAGCAGGGCGGCGTAGAACGATGAGCGGCTGCGCGCCGCCTTAACAATGGTTGGCGTTTCGAGATCAGCCATGATGTACTCCTTATTCGGACGCGGGCGCGGCGGGCGCGACGGCGTACCAGTAATGTTTCATGCCATTTGTTTGGACGGTTTCGACTCGCACGAGATAGCCTTCAGACACGAGGCGATCCATGTGGTCATGTAACCATTTGGTGGACTTCAATCCCAGGACGCGGCGAACATATCCCCTGTCACACCATTCCTGGGCGCGGGTCTTGTGCAAGACGACATCGAAGATTTCGCGGCGGATGTCTCGCTGGGCGGGCGGCGCTGCATAGAACGTCACGTTGCCGGATTGATCACATGACGCTAGATGTCCGCTCCCCTCCCCCATCGCAGCGATTTGCTCGAGCTGTGCAATCGTGAAGCTGCGCTGTTTCATTGCAGGTATCCTGCGGCGGCGGGTTCGGACTCTTGGCGGCGGCGCTGCGCTTCATCCATCAGGCTGGTGAGCAGATCGCCACAGTTGATCGGTTCGCCGTCGTTGATGAGTCCGGCGCGGGTTAATTGCAGCGTGGCGGCGTTCAGATCCCAGGCGGCGCCTAGGAGCCTTGTCAGCTGCTTGTCGGTGAGTTGGTTCAGTTTCACTTGCGGCGGCATGTCAAACCTTTCCTGTACGTTAGTCGGCGTGGTGTGTGGAATGGCGTTCCGTAGCGGCGATAGTGACCGCCCATGCATTGCGCTCAATTTCGCTGATGCCCGTAGGCGCGGCGGGCGGCGTGGACGGCTGCTGTAGGCGCTGTCGGGCGCGGCGCTCGCGGGCGTCGTGGCGGACGATCAGCAACACGAACGTAAACGGGATGATGAGGAAGATCATCAGGTAGGCGAGGACCTCGACGGCGTTCACGGCTGAGCGCTCTCCATCTGCTCAATGCGCTGGAAGTAGTGAGACACCAGTTCAGCGACGCTGGCGGCGGCGCTGTTCACTACACCCGAAAGCGGCTCGCGTGCTTCCCAGACTTCAATGGACCAGTCATTGCTGTGCAGCTGGTCGAATGCCGCCAGCGCCGCCACTGCCGACTCATATTTCTGGTTTGCCGCCCGTAGGAAGGTGATGAAGCTGTTCAGGTTGATTTCGTGGGCGTTCAATTTCTACTCCTGATGACAGTTTTGTCATTCTGAGTAACATCCAAAGCCAAAAAAAACTCAATGGCGGCACGTTGAACCTCTGCGATTGAGCATTGCTCCTTTTGTGCGTAGGCTTCGACCTTCGCCCGTAATTCCGCCGTGCATGGCGTGCCCGGTAGAATTGAATTCAGCTTCTTCCTTAGTTTAACCATGGGAATCTCCTGTTACTCAAGATGTCATTTATAGTATCTCAGGTAACAATATCCTGTCAACTTTTTGTTACCATTGGTATCAAGCACTTGCGCAGGATGGTATATGAACTGGATGAAATCACGGCGAGAAGAGATTCGCCTTACACAAGACGAGATAGTTACTCAACTCCAGATGAGAGGCGTTGAGGTCAGCAGGTCCGCGTATGCAGCGTGGGAAACTGGACGTAATCCACCTCCCCTAATCAGTCCTGATTTTCGATCTGCACTGGCGAATATCTTCAAGTTGAGTGAAACAGAGCTTCTTAGAAGAGCTGGACTAGCTGTGTATGCAGAGCATACGAATGAAGGTGAGCGCGCAGCAGACATTGTAGATGCTCTGGAACCCGAGAGACGTAATCTGGCGTTGAAATTGCTTGAGCAGCTTTTACCGAACTAGGAAACATCGATGCGCGCATGGATATTTCTGTTGAGGCTCGCTGGTCTAGGGATTCTCTTTCTGGGGGTTCTTGGAAGAGGATATGCATACGCTATCAATCAGTTTCGATCTGATATTGCGTGGTTTCTCTATGCAGCAGATTTGATGACCGCCTTATCTATCGCGGTGATTTGTTTCGGCGCTGCTTCTGCATTGGCACACATTGCAAAGCTAGAGCGAAAGAGCGATCAGCAGCGTCAAGCGCTTCGGTATCTTTTACGTGTGGTACATGAGGATAATGAGGAAAAAGAATCGCTTGCCCCTGACGCGCCGGGCGGTTACAGCCCTGTGGAATCGCCCGGTTACGAAATGGCAGAGGTAGAGCGGTGGGTTACTCGTCTTCGAAGAACTGATGTTGTGAAGGCAGGCAATCCCGCATACGGGTCAGGGGCACTCTATGAGCCAGGAAAGGAAGTAAGGCAAACCCCGCTGCCTTCACATGAAATTCAAGCTCCGCCCCCCGTCGAACAAGATTTGTCCCGCAGTTCTATCCGGACTAGTACCGCGCCCATGCCGTCTGGCATACCAGATCGGAGCGTTACAGAACATCAGGCGCTTGCAATGACCGCGCGGGATGCATATCTGAGACGTTTGCAGACTGAGCAAAAAAAGAAGCGGCGATGACTACTTAACTCTCCGGGGTCTTCTCGTTGGGGAGTTTGCGCAGATAGCGGATGATCATCATCATGCCGAAGACCACCACGCCGAGCAGCAGCAGCGCCTGAATCACGGTCCCCCAGTTTCCTACCCAATGCCACGCCTGAATCGCCTCGTCAGTCATGCCCCAGACGTTGAGCAGCTCCGGCATGTTGATCGGGTTCGCCATAGGGTCAGGCGTGGGGATGAACGTAGGAGTCGGCGGTATCACGGGGCACCTCCAATGGTTGGCTAGAAGGGCAGCAGCGCGCGAATCTTGCTGATGAGCCAGACCACGAATCGCACGATGTAGACGATCACGAAGATGATGAAGTAGACAAGCGCCATCACCAGCACGAGGATCACCCCGGTGCGGATGTCGCCGATGATGTCGCCGAACTGTGAGCCGAAAACTTCGTAGGCGATCTGAGGACTCAGCAGCCACTTGGCATAGCGAAACAGTTCGCCGCCATCTTCCTGGGGAAGGATCGGCAGTCCTGGATTGCTCAGATCGTCGGGCGCTAATTCGACCTGGGCGCGCACGGTGGCGATATAGTCGATCACATTGCTCGTGGGCAGCGTGGGCGTCAGGTCGATTCCGACCGGAGTCACCGTAGGGATCGCGGTGGGACTGGGGATGATTTCGAACTGCACGGGCGGAAAGTAGCCCGGTCCTGGCGTGAAGACGGCGGCGGTTGCGGTCTGAATCGCGTAGGCGGTCGCTGCAAAGCAGCTCGCATACGGGAAGCACATCGGCGTAGGCGTTTCGGTCTGGGCGGCGGCGGGCGCGGCGATGACCATCGCCGCCAGCGCGATACACAGCAGTTTCAGCATTATCCACCTGCCTGCATGTCTTGCAGCTTCAGGATGTAGTTGCGCACGGTCTTGACGAAATAGAGGATCATCAATACGCCCAGAGTCACCCGCAGGACGATGATGATCAGCGAGCCGAGCAGACCGCCCAGGACGGTGAACTGAATCACATAGTAAACAGCGCAGATGTCACTGCTCATCGGGTTGCTGTAGCAGGTGGGCAGTCCGGGGATCGCCTCGGCAGGGACGACATACCACGTCACGATGATCCCCTCCCCCGCGCCGATCATCTGCGAAGCCCACCCGGCGATTAGTTGGATGAGCATGAGGATCAGGTCGATCAACATGCGCAGTATGGCGAGGATGTCGGTGATGTAGGCGAAGACCAGCGAGAGCAGCTCGCCGATGGTCGCTATGGCGTTGTTGATCGTCGTGATGATGTTCGCCGCCGTGCCCACGCCGTAATTGACCAGGCTTCCCAGGTAGTCAAAGAAGCCGCTCAGAGTATTGAACGCCCAGTTGAGGAATCCGCTAACGTAGGTGGCAAAATCAACTTCGCCGGGGTCAGGCGCGCTGCCTCCGCCGCCGGGGTCGGGCGTGCCGGTAGGCGTCGCCGTCGCGCCGCCTGGCGTCTGGGTCGGTAGGTATGTAGCCGACGGTCCTCCATAAATGGTTGGCGATGGCAGGGGCGTTCGGCTGGCGGTTGCTGGCGCGGGCGTGCTGCTGGCGGTGCGCGTGGCGGTCGCTGGACCGGGCGTGTTGCTGGGCGTGGTGGTGAAGACGTGTGTGCGTGTGGCGCTGGCGGTGCGCGTTACGCTGGGAATAGGCGTAATCGTCTGAGTACGGTTCAGCGTGGGGACTGGTGTGTCCGTCGATGTTGCGCTAGGCGCGGGCGTATTGGTATTGGTCGGTGTGTTGGTTGGTGTAGGCGTAGGGGTTGCGCAGTTTGAAGCGCCCCATGGGCCCACAGGGCCTGTACCTTCCATCTTCAGATAGGTGATCACTGCGCTTCCGGTCGGATCGACCAGCGGATAGATGGAGTCGTATCCGGCGATTGCGCGCATATTGATGTTGTTCATGGACTTCACACCAGCCCAGCTTAGAGTTTGTGGACCTGAGCTTACTGCTTCGCTCGAAAGCAGGTTGGTAATACTATCAGTCCAGATCTGGGCGCCTGCAACAACAGGGGTAAATGAACCCGTTGAGAGAAGCTCATATCCTAGATCGATGCTGGTTACGGTGTAGTAAGAAACGAAGTTGTTGTGTATGCCCGCGCTTCTGAGATAAGCAGTCGCTGGATAAACATAGAGGTCAGAGATGAAACCCGTGCCAGCGCTATAGCTGCCGTGCCATGCCAACCAACCGCCGCTTGATGAGGCGAAATTAAACTCTGTACACCAATGGCTTGGTGTGGGCGTTAAAGATGGGGTCCATGTTGCCGTGGCTGTGGGCTCAGGGCCAGTCGGCTCGGTTGCTGTAGCGCTGGGCTCGCTCGTGCCAGGCGGCGTCTCAAGTGGGATGATCTGATCGCAGTTGCTCGTGCCAAAGGGATTCGCCCCGTATCCCCACAGGGTGATCGCCTTGATATAGAACTCATCTTCGGCGGCGATGGAGATATTCAGGTCTTGCGACGCGCTGCCAACGGTTGTGGGCGTCATGAACATTTCGCCCAGTCCGACGCCGTAAGGGATGTAGTATCCGAAATTCTCCTGCACCAGATTGAAGACCTGAAGGCTGCCCGCAACATTCATGGAAACTGATGAGCTTTCGCGCCCCGCCGTGAATGAGACCATCGTCGCATTCACGGGTGTGTCGTGGGTCAGGCTCATGGTCAGCAGGTGCTGATCAACGGGCGTTAGCTCGTGCAGGCTGTAAACGCCGACGTCCTCTACCCACTGCCCGTTAGTGGTCATTCCGTAGAGATCGGGGGGACCATAATCGAGATCGTAGGTGTAGCACCAGTCGGTTGTTCCAGGCGGCGCGCCGCAGCTCGCCAGGAGGATCGCCAGCGCCAGGAGCGCGCGCGCAAGACGGTTTACCATTCCGGTCTCCTGTATCGCCGCCGCCATTCGACGGTGCGATCATCTTCGGCTTTCCCGCCAGCGCCGCGCGGATCATGTCCTTCAAGCCGTCGCGCCATAGCAATCAGCCGCTCGCCTGGTGTGGTGTGCCGCTTATGACGTTTTACACGCTTTAGGACTTCGCCCGCCCGGCTGGTGTTGTATTTCGCCAGGAGGAATCGCGCGTCCTCTGGCGAGCGCGCGACACCAGCGAGCATGAGCAGCTTCTCATCCTCGCTGGCGCGGCTGAGCAGGTAAGGGCTGATCAGCCGCCCGCCGTGATTCAGGCGCTGTTTGGAGCGAAAGAAGTAGCGCAGCAGTTTCACCAACATGGGTTCACCGTCGCGGTAGGCGTGAGATCGAACGGCGTAGGGGTGTAGGTGGGTATCGGCGTCCCCTCAAACCAAATGGTTGGCGTGGGGGTCATCGTGAGCAGACAGTCGGGAGTAGATGACGGTTCGAGCGTCCAGACCTCGATAGCTGTCGCTTCAGGCGTGGGCGGTTCAGGGGTCCAGGTCGCTGGCGGTTCGAGCGTCCAGACTTCGGTAGCCGTCGCTTCAGGCGTAGGCGGTTCAGGGGTCCAGGTTCCTGGCGGTTCGAGCGTCCAGACCTCGGTAGCCGTCGCTTCAGGTGTGGGCGGTTCGAGCGTGGGGGGTTCGAGCGTCCAGACCTCGGTAGCCGTCGCTTCAGGT
>JABWBO010000191.1 GCA_013360465.1 Anaerolineae bacterium
GGCGGCTCCTTCCAGGCTCCTCAGGGCGGTGGGCAGGGCGCTGCTGGGCAGGGCGCGGGCGGCGAACGCCCGACTCTGGGCGGTGGACAGGGCGCGGGCGGCGAACGCCCGACTTTGGGCGGTGGACAGGGCGCGGGCGAGTCCCCCTTCGGCGGTGAATCGCCTTTTGGCGGCGGATTCGCGCCCTTCAGCGGCGAAGGCGGCGGGCTTCAGGGGCGCTTCGGCGAGCGCGGCGGCGGTTCATTCTCTCTGGAATCGTTCCTGAGCGAGAGCGGTTTCGCCGGCTTCGAGCAGATGGGCGAGAGCGCCTTCCTGGAAGCCTTCCAGAGCGGCGTCGGCTCGATGCAGGAATCACTTGAAGGGACGGCGGGGCAGGCACAGGAAACCGTTGACGCCGCCGTCGATCAGGCGCAGGCGGCTTATGATCAATTGTGGACGGACTACTACGCCGCCGTCGATTACACGGCGCAGACCTACTACGACACGGTGACGGCGTCGGCGGATTACCTCTACCAGACTTACCTGGCGGCGCTCTCCGTCACCACCCAGACGATCAACAGCTACTATACCTACTACGACGATTATCTGGCGTACTGCGCCCTCTACCCCTGGGACTGCTACGCTTACGCCTACGATGCGGCGACCGGCGCGTACTATTACACCGGCGGGACCAGCAGCGCCCCGACCACCACCATCACCATCGGCGACGTGACGGTCAACGGGTCCTACCCCGCCGCCGGCGCGCCGACCCCTTCGGCGGAAGCCTATGAGGCGCTGGTCGTCTTCGCCAATGACCAGCTCGGCGCGGTCATCGACCCGCTCTATGCCGGGGCGTACACCGGCGAATTCCAGCAGGTGATGGCGTACCTTCCGCCGGAGATGCAGGCGTATGCGCAAAACCTGGTCGCGGTCGCCGGCGCGACCTACTGGGGGCTGTGGCAGGGCGGCGGCGGCGCGGTTATGGTCGGCGACTGCGCGAGCAGTCCCTCGGCGTGCGCGGTCAGCGGCGACACCCTGAGTATGCAGCTTTCCAGCGCGTCGGCGGGCGTCTATGGTCTGCTGACCAGCGAGGCGATGCCGGCGGACGCCAGCGCCGCGCTTCAACTGGTCACGCGCGTCTATCCCAAGCTGACCGGGCTGTCCTTCGCCCAGATCAGCGACATCGACTCTGGCTATGCCTTCACGGCGACGACCGCCAGCATGGGTTTTGATCCTGCGACCGGTCAGCCGGTCAGCGTGGCGAAGGTGATCACCGCCGGGGTGGTCAGCGTGAACGGCATGACGTTCGTCTACGCGCTGGTCGGCGTCGGCGAGGGCTTCGTGACGGTGCTGAGCTAAAGCAAAAGCGCGCATCTTCTCAACGGGCGAGCCGGCGGCTCGCCCGTTCGACGCTGAGGGGGACGGCATAGGCGTCTGTGCCGGGCGTGCGGCTCGGCAGCAGAGAGGTGGGTCGGGGAATGAGATCTGCCTACACCGCCCGGCGGGTGATGAAGCGCACCAGCAGGTCTTTGCGCACGAACAGCAGGATCAGCGGTCCGGCGGCGAACCCCAGCAGGTGCGCCAGATTGTTCACCCCGCCTACGTTATCGCCCTGCGTGATCGTCTCCAGCGAGGGCAGCAGCTCGCGGAAGGCGAAGTAGAGCAGGAACAAGCCTGCCGGCAGCACGATGTAGCGCGAGAAGATGTTCTCCTGGCGGGTGATGGCGCGGTAGGGAATCCACAGGATCATGCCGATGAACCACAGGCATTGAATGCGGGCGCGCGGGAACAGCACCAGGAACGCCCCCATCACGCCGGCAATCGCTCCCGAAGCGCCGACGCTTGGCAGCTCCCCCTGCACCGGGTTGAGTACCACCGATCCCAGGTTGGCGACCATGCCCGCCGTCAGGTAGAAGAGCAGGTAGCGCCAGGGACCGCAGGCGTCTTCCAGGCGGCGTCCAAACGCCCACAGAAAGATCATGTTGCCGAACAGATGCCAGATGTCGCCATGCATGAACATTGAGGTGAAGGTGGTGAACGCCCCGATGCTCAGCCCTTCGGTCATGAACACGTCGCGGTAGCCATAGGTCCAGATCTTGTCCATGTACGGCTGAAGATCGCGGTAGCTGTCCAGCTCCACGCCGTAGATGTCGGGAGCCTGCCAGGCGATGAAGACCAGCGCGTTGACGATGATCAGCAGGTAGGTCATGGTCGGCATGGTACGGTAGCGCACCGCCCCGATGTCGCTCAGCGGCAGCGGGTAGATGACCGACATCTCGAACAGGACCAGCAGGACGGCGAGGGCAAACGAGATGAGCGCGCCGAAAGCATCCACGTCTGATTACCCTTCCCCGATGAAATCAAGAATGCTGGGGATTTCCGGCTCAACGGGGTTGAGCAGCAGCGGAATCGCCCGGTTGAAGACGAGATAAAACGCCACGCCCAGCAGCGCCATGCCGACCAGTGCGAAGATCATCCGCGCCCAACCGGGCAGAATCGGCAGGCTGGTCGGGTCTTGCAGCGGACCCGACGGCATGGCGATGTCCTCCTCCCAGGGCTTGACCTCCACCTGCTGGGTGTGCTTACCGCCCTCCGGTTCCGCCGGGACCTGCCCGCCGAACAGCGCCGCCAGCCCTTTCTGCTGCGGCGACGAGAACGCCGTCACCACGCAGTAGCCGCCGACCAGCGACAGCCCGACTCCCAGCCAGTGCCCCGGACTCATGCGCAGCAGGTTCAGCCCGGAGTCCTGCCACGCCATGAACAGATAGGCGGCGGTGAACCCGGCGGCTTCGCGCAGCGCCAGGACGACGCTGCCCCGCTCGTGATCGGTGATGACCGGGATGAAGGTTTGCAGCACCCGGTCCGCCTGTTTGCGGTTCCCACGCTTGCCGGCGCGGGCGGCGCGCTCGTAATAGCCCATCGCCTGCACCTTGCGCCCCTGGTCCTCCAGGATGTCCGCCATCTTCATCAGCAGATCGTGGCTGTTCGGGCGCTTGACCAGCGCCTTTTCCAGCAGCTCAATCGCCCGCGCGCCCTGGACATCATTGAGCAGGCTGTCGATGATCTTCAGGATGCCGGCGTCGTCGATGGCGTCCATCTGCACGACTTTTTCGCGCAGGACATCGGCTTTGCTGTAATTGCCCAGCATCCGGTTCACGTCGATGGCGGTCAGGTGAATCGCCAGCGAGGGTGTACCCGCTTCGATTGCCCGATTGAGCAGTTCCTGGGCGTCTTCGGTGTATTTCATCTGATGCAGCAGGCGGACGGCGCGCTGCATCACCTGGGGGTGATCGACCTGGATTTGCAGCGCGTAGACGTACTGTTCGACCGCAGCCTCTTCGTCCTCCGCCGCCAGACGGGCTTCGGCGGCGGCGAGGTGTTTCTCGATCTGCCGCTCTTCTTCTGGCGTCAGCCGGTCGTTCTGCGTCTTGACGCTCTGGGTGGACTCGATGGCTTCCTCTGGGACGAGATCGCGCAGCGCTTCGAACTCCGGCGGTGGGTCCTGCGCGGCATCGACTTCCGGCTCCGGCTGCATGAACTGCGGCGCGCGTGCGGCGGGAGCCGGCGGCGCGGCAGGGGGTTCCGGCGGCGTGTCGTGATGCACCAGCGAGGCGTTTTCCAGGCGATCATGGATGCTGCTCCGCTTTGGTGGCGCGGGCGGCGCCGCCGCCGCAGAGGACATCCCCCCGCCGGCGAGCTTCTCGCGCAGCGCAAGCGCCTGATCGTTGGCGGGGTTGATCTTCAGCGCCCGTTCGACGCACTGAAGCTTACGCGCCGGGTCGTCGGTGGTGCGCGACAGCCACAGCCACGCCATCTCGTTATTCGGGTCGAGTTTGAGAGATTGGGTGATCAACTGGCGGGCGCGCGCCACATCCCGCTGTTCCTTCAGCGCCAGCACCCCTTCCCTGAAGAGCGCCTGTGCGTCGTTCATGGCTTTCCTCTGGTGTACGCCGTCCTCGCCTTCGATTATACGTGTGAATCGGCGGCGCGGATTGTGTACATTCGGCAGATCACCCACGCCGGGGAAGTGGCTTATCGGACGGTGTATATCACGAGGTTGTGGAGAACCGAAATGGCGATGGCGTCATCCGCAGCGGAACCCATGCGTTCGCCGGGCGGGCGGGGCAGTGTCCTCCGCCCGCTGCATCCTGTCAGCTTGAATTTGTTTGTTTCTTAGGGCGGGATAACGCCCATCTGCTGCAAAATCCCCATCTGGTCAAACACGCCCCAGGCTTCAGCGATTTTGCCGTTTTCGATGCGCAGCAGACGTACACCCCACCAGGTGACTGTTTTACCCGTCGCCGGAATGCCGAAAAACGGGCCGGCATTTGTGCCGCTGCCCGTAGCGACCACGCCGATCTTGTCGCCTTCGGCTATGACTTTGTCAATCGTGAAGCGGACATCC
The DNA here is from genome assembly GCA_013360465.1 of Anaerolineae bacterium. Classification (GTDB taxonomy): domain Bacteria; phylum Chloroflexota; class Anaerolineae; order Aggregatilineales; family Phototrophicaceae; genus Flexifilum. The sequence goes on from JABWBO010000191.1 coordinate 4,385, forward strand.
GGGAAAGCGGTCTCCAAAACCTGATGGGCAGCCAGGAACCCCTCTTTACCACTGGGCATTCCAGGTGGCGCGGAACTGTCGGTAAAATTGTCCGCAAACAGGTCAAGCACGTCCATCACCGTATGATTATTGACGGCTGTCATGTAGCGGTTAAGGATAGCTTTGTTCTGCTCTACTAGAGACATAGCTGCCTGTACTTTCTAGTGGATTAGCCACCCATCGGGGGGACGACGCCCATTTGCTGCATCATCCCAAACGAATCAATTCCGCCCCAGTAATCAACGAGCTTACGATCTTTGACGCGCCACACTTCTATGACAGGCACGGCAACCTTTTTGTAGGTGGGTGGCAGGACCAGGAACTGTCCGGTATGGGTGGCGGTCAACAGTCCTCGGGAGAGGACCGTATCGCCCTCGGCGATGATGTCGTACACATTCGCATGGATGTCAGGGAGTCCGGTAAATAGTGCGGTAAACCAGATCGTCACACCCTGGATGCCGTTGGGCACTTCGGGCGGCAGCGAGTGACCGTACACGTCTTCGGCAAAGCAGGTGAGCAGCTTGCTCAGGTCGTGTTTGTTAAAAACCTCATCTATATACCATCGAGCAAATTCTTTATTTTGTTGTTCGATACTTACCATATTAGCTCCCTGTCTCAGTGATTAGATGCAGGCGACATTATACTGAACCGCAAATGATTGGACAAAAAACGACCGTATTGATTGTATTGCGCCCCCGCTCCACTGTCAAAAAAAGGTCACGGGGCAAACGCATCAAAAATGAGGTCATGATAGCCTCTGCGTTTAGCCGGAGCGCTTTAACCCCCGGCGAACTGAAACGCAGCTTGCGTGAGTCACTGATGGAGAAACGATTTAGAGCGTGTCTGCAAAGCCGGTTTTCACACAACCTCACCCCGGAAACCTGACGGTTTCCTGCCCCTCTCCAAGTGGAGAGGGGCGGTTGAGCGCAGCGA
>JABWBO010000192.1 GCA_013360465.1 Anaerolineae bacterium
CGACAATGGGCATGGAAGCAGCCTTTCTCGACCGACCGACGATTCACATAGGTTTTGATGGAAATAAAAAACTTTCCTATTGGAGATCAGTCCTTCGCTATTACGATCGTGAGCACTGCGTGCCCTTTGTCGCTTCTCGTTGTGGGAGGCTGGTGAAAAGTGCGGATGAATTAAAAGCGGCTCTCATCGCTTACCTCGCGGATCCTTTGTTGGATTATAAGGGACGTGAGCAACTTGTTTCGATGATTTGCTACAAGCGGGACGGAAAATCCGGCGAACGCATTGGGTCATTTGTGGCCGATGTTGTTCTAGGAGATGGTCGGTAATTAAAAGATAGTTACATAAGTTGACCAATTGATACCGGTAGCGATACTATCCGGCGTATGGTATTTAAGGGTTTTCATCTTCCGCGTTCTGTCCTTGTTGCGCTCTTCCTTTCTCTCATTCTCCACGTAGGAGGCCTCTTTGTCGTATTGGAAACCGCAGGGCTTGAAGAGCTTGTATATGGCGATGCCGAAGGGTATGTAACGCTTGCAGAAAATATTCAAAGTGGGGCAGGGTTTGTATCTTTTGTCGACGGAGTGGCTGTGCCTGAAGTGTTTCGTACGCCGGGGCTCCCGTTTCTCCTCGCACCATTTACAGGAAGCGATGCCGGCTTACTCACATACCTTTTCATCCAATCATTTATTGCCGCGTCAATACTCCCGGTTTCACGGTGGATATTCCCCCGATTGTAGTAGCCAGCAGCACTTTGTGGTTCAAGTTCGATTGCTTTACTGAAGTCCACCAGCGCCCCTTTTAAATCGCCTAACTGGTAAAGAACACTGCCACGATCGTTAAACGTACTGCTATCTTGCGAATCAAGCTTGATCGCCTCACTAAAATCTGCAATGGCTCCCGTTAGATTTTGTCTCATGCGACGGGCAATTGCGCGATTCCGAAACGTGATAGCATCTAGAGGGTTTAGGCGAATTACCTCATTCCAGTCGGACTCTGCGTCTTCAACTCGATTACTTTGCGCGTAAGCCATACCCCGATTAAAATAGGTTTCTGCATGGTGTGGATCGAGTCGGATTGCTTCACTCCAATCTGCGATGGCACCGGGAATATCACCAACAGCGAACTGGACTTTAGCCCGATTTCGGTAAACTTCAGGAAAGCTAGGATTTAATCGTATCGACTCCATGCAATCAAGCATGGCTTCCTCGAAATTACCCATTTTGTACCTTACACCTGCCCGATTGCTATATGCCTCTGCGAGCCTCGGATTAATTGTAATAGCTTCGTTATAATCGCTGAGTGCTCCATCCAAGTCATTGACTTCTAGACGTGCTGTGCCTCTATTCAAGTAGGCTTCAGCAAACTGCGGATGGATTACTATCGCTTCCGTGAAATCTGCTATCGCGCGTTCAGCATAGCCTCTCTGATCGTAGGCTACCCCTCGATTGTGAAACGCCTCTGCATATTGAGGGTTTATTTGTATAGCTCGGCTATATATTTCAATTGCATGGTCTAGTTCCCCGTTCTTGTCCAATAAATAGGCGCGCTCAAAGAAATCAAGTGCGCTTAGCTCCACTTCTGTAACAGCAGGCTGTGCAACCGCTTGTGCAATCTTTGCGCTTACCTTTGCGGCATCTAACTCATCAATCTCGATTGACGGCAAATCGATTGGGATTAAGAAACGGTTACGCAGCTTTGCCATCGCAGCATCAAAATAGTTGTGAGGAACATCAATACCATTAAAACCTTTGATTCGTTGACCTAAATCGACTTCGAAATAATTATCGATGTCTGAAAAACGAAAATTTGGTGTGTAGATCAGGATTACCTTGCGTTCCAACCTTACCGCTTCTTTAATCTCTTTTAGAACCCAATCTTCTGGTTCTAGACAGCGATCCAAAGTGCCGGGAGCTAATATCAGCAGAAAGTAAGGACGTGCCGCAATTTGCCCCATAATAATCTGATCAAATTGCCCCTGATTGATGCTTTCAATATCAAGGAAAACATCGATTTTATTCGTATGTAGGTCTTGGAATATGGCTCTAGCTAAGTATCCACTTGAATCACGGCGGTAGCTAATAAAAACGCCATTCCTTTTAGTGCCAGTCGTCATCTGGAGACACCTAACGCTAATGAACGCTTCGAAGCTCAGAGAAGATTATAGCTCGCGACATCGTTGACGATACGTTGCTGAAACGAATTGATCAGCAAATCAACAGCCCGGTCTACCGCCGGGCTGTGTGTCTCAAAGATCAAATTCGTGAGCAGCAGGCTCATCTGCCAGTGAAGGCGTTTCATCATCCTCACCTAGTGAAAACCCACTTTTAGCAGTGATTTGTGCCTCCCGTTCCGCATTCGGATCATGCAGATGCCAGTCGTTCGCCTCGCGCACAACGGTGCGGTTGCCGCTCATGTAATCGACGATCTGTTTGTAATTCATCTCCTCCCATTCACCAGGTAATCCGTCCAGCTTTGCCACTTCTGGTGCGAGTTCCGGTCCGTCGAGGAGTTCCGGCACCAGATACGAGCGGAACTCTTTCTCGAACTTACGTGCATCATCATCGCTGGCGAAGTGCGCCATCTCCAGCGTTCGCGCTTCCGTTGGGTAGATGCTGTCATCCATGCCATTTTCTTCAACATAGTCGTCGAAGTCAGGCGGAAGCTGCGGGAACTCGGTCACGAAGAGCGCCGTTCCGAGCCGTTCGCCCTCAGGCGTTTCGACCGGGCGGTAGTGCATCTCCCAGTAATGGCGCTCCGGTTCAGCTTCGTCATCGGTTTGTGCGGCGATCAGCGTGTCCCAACTGTCCGGCTCAGGCGTGGAAACAGGAGGCAGTTCGTCGGTATCATCATGGGTAATGTCGCGGATGCTTTCGCCAATCGGCGCTGCATCCAGCCCCGCCAGTTCCGCTTCGCGCAGTGTGTTGAATCGATCCGGTGGCCCCTGCTGGAACAGCCGTCCATCGGCACGGTTGGGATCGAGTTCATCGTTTGCGACAGCGAGTGCTTCCGCCTGGTGCATGGCGGCTTCCAGCCCGCTTTCCTGATAGGTGCGGTACAAGTCCTCCCGATCCATCGAGGCGATCTCACGCTCAGTTTCGCGTTCCCACTCATACGATTCCATCGAGTAGGTCTGGAGCGTTTGCGCTTGATTGCCAATGCGCCCATCCTCGCCTATCCACCATTTATCGGCTACCAGTTCCAGCGTCCAGGGATCGGCAGCCACCACCTCAAACGAGTAGTTGACGGTCGGATCGACGGGTTCAAGCAGGCGATATTGCGAGTTTGCGAGCTTCTCGCGGAACTGTTCAGCGTGCGCTTCTGGCGCGAGTGTCTGCGCGTTGTCTTCCTGATGCTCACGGGTGATTGCTGCCTCCGCACGTTCGCGCTCCAGATTGGTCATGAACGGATCGGGCGGTCCGTCGGTGAACAGGCGCGGGTCATCGCGGGTGGATTCAAGATAACCGCCAGCCGCCAGCCTTTCCGCGAGATTCATCGCCGCCTCCAAGCCCTGCGTTTCGTGCAGCTCGTTCAGTTCGCGCAAATCGACGGCGAGTTCTTCGCTCATGCCGTAGCTGGCGATGGTCAGCCGCGCTTCGTGATTTTGATTCCCTTCACGCCATGCCTTGACCGCTTCGAGGGTCGGGCTGCCATCGTCGCTGCTTCCACCTACGAAACGATAGTCCACGCCAGTGTCAAGTTCGGGCAGCGCTGCCGGGTCAGGGAAATTCAGCCCGTGTGATTGTGCAGTGAGGTGTGCGAGTTCCTGTGCGTTGTCCAGATCGCCGTCCTCCAGCATGATCTGGAGCGCAGGCAGCGGGAACGGCGATGCGCCCCCGCGTTCCAGCGGCATGACTGGATGCGAGTCGTGAACCAGCCGCCCATCGTCAGCCTGAGCGACCCGAAAATAGCGGAGATGCATCACCGGATCATCGAAATTCGGCTGATCCGAAACATCAACAGCGGCAAAAAAGTGCAGTGTCCCGCGATCATCCAGATGGTTCGGCACGTAGACACCGTTGCGGTCAATCGGGATGAGATTCTCCTCCAGCGTGACGGGCAGCGCCGGGTCATCGGTGATACGCGGCTGCGGCGCGTCGAAATCTTCGGTATCCCAATCCCAACCGAAGTCGAAATCCGTATGTTCGCGCTGAGTATTATCCTGCGTCATACCTTTGGTGTTCCCTTCGGTCATCGGTCACTCCTTTGGGGCATCAATCGAACGGGAAAATCACGTCCGGCGCGACCGTGTTCAACGACGGTGAACTGCCCATCGGTGACGAGCGCGACCGCCGCTCGGCGGATGAGCAGCCGCAGCGCCCCGGTACGATCCACCTCAAGCCGCTGCGCCAGTCGTTCCAACCGCGTCTGATCGTCGCTTGAGAGGCGCAGCGAGAAGTTCTTCGAGCCGCTTTCTTTGAAAGAATCGCTCATAGATCGATCTCCCATTCGCTGCGAGCGTAATCCGCCAAATCCTGCGCAGCATCCGGTTCGAGCGGCAGCCCGCGTTCTGCCTCCCACAAATCGCGCTGGTCGGTCGCCAGCGCCATGCCTTCAGCGGTCTCGAAGGCGTGTTCAATACCATCGCGCTCGACCACATTGAGCAGGTATTCGGCGGCATCGTATGCCTTATCCCAATCGCCGGGGACGCATGGCGCAAGCTGCGCCTCCATTTCGCCCGTATCGGGATTGCGACCGAGCGAGAGGATGCTGGTGACGGCATGGTTCGGATCGTCTTTGTCGGGCTGAAACACGCCGATCCAGTACGCCGTTCCCGTCTCCGGGTCGATGAACGGCGGCGGGTCGGCATCCGGGTTGAACCCATCAGTGGCGATACCGATGTCGCGCAGCGCCTTGAACGCGGGTGACTCGACTGATTCAGCAGGCATGTCAATGTCATCTGCAAACAAGGCATCCAGATCAAGATCGTCCGGCGGGAGGTCGGGCGTATCGAGCGAGCGCATGTCTTCATAGGCGGCGTATTCCACATCACTCGCACCGCGCCACTCCGGGACGGGTTCGCCGCGCTCGATGGCACGTTCAGCCGCCCGTTCATAGGCGAAGTCCGTTAGTTGAAACGGCAGTAGCCGCTGATCGTGAATCTCGCCTTGAAGTTCATGATAGAAAGTGGCAGCTTGGTCGAGATTGTCAAACGCGCCGATCTCCAGATAACTGCCGCCCAGATCACCGGTGTGGACGTTGGCGTACAAGTCAATCGCGCCGATGCTGTACCGCTCACTGTCATGTTCGGACGCGGCACGCTCGACGGCGATGATCCCGGCATCGTGCCAGCCCCAGCCCGCATCACTGTCATATGTCGGCGCGCCGGGTGCAGGTACACTGACCTCATC
>JABWBO010000055.1 GCA_013360465.1 Anaerolineae bacterium
TTTTTTCATCATAAAGTCCCTTAAGGTAGTTGCGCCAGGACCTGAATTTATGAATTTCATCAAAAACAATCAAGGGAGTGAGGGGATATTGTCGTCTCAATATCTGATCCCGATGGGCAGGAATATCCCAATTCAAATACCCTTCTTTCTTTTTCAAAAAAGACAAGGCCAGTGTGGTTTTACCAATTTGCCTGGGACCAGCAATAAACACCATCTTTTGCTTTAAATCTTTTCGAATCTGCTTTTTGAGGTATCTTTCCACAGATTGTATTTTATAATGGTTTAGAAATTACTCTCAAGTTTTTTCTAATGATTTAGAAAAAACTACCACTTAAGAAGCCAGCCCATAATGGGCCAACCATAACTCAAACATCAAGAGGCTAAAGAGCTGTTTACGGTTATTGGCGCGGCCTTCAAGATGAGCTGACACTAAAGAAGTCACTGTTTGGGGATTAAAAAGGCCTTCTTTTTTGATTTTATCCGGATGCAAAACCTCAAGAAGAAGAGGTTTTAACTCGTTTTTAAGCCACTGGGCCAAAGGAATCCCAAAACCCTTTTTGGGACGATACAAAATGGAATGGGGCAAAACCGTCTCAAGGGCTTTTTTCTTGCGTGGCGCAGGTTCGAATCCAAGCTCTGGGAGTACTACCCAGTCGGGCATCAACGCTACAACGAAAGTTCGAGTCCTCTACTATTCATCACACGCGAAAAATCGACCGATATAGAAGATACGACTCGAACAAAGGCTTGTACACGCAGGTCTTTGTGTTTTTATTGGGCATCAAGCATCGTACAGCCCCACGTGTTCGCTGTGTTCACTACGACAACTACGCTTGATAAGGTGTCCTACTGGCATCCTATCAAGCGCGTGTCGTGATTGCAGAAATGGGTTACTGTAATGCTTCGTCGAGGAAGGCGATCACCGCCGCGACGTTTTCCGCCGTGCGGAATTCACTTGTCGCGTGTCCCGCGCCCTCGATGAAGGTCAGCGTCACATTCGCTTCCCCAATCACATCAACCAGCGCATCATACAACTGCTGGCTTTGTTCGGGGGGAACATTGCAGTCCGCTGTGCCGTGCTGGATGAAGAACGGCGGATCATCGTCGGTCACATAGGTGATCGGGTTAGCGGCAGCCGCCAGTTCTGGGACGGTTTGAATTTCCGCGCCGAGATACATCGACTCAGGCGAGTTAGCGGCATCATGATTGACGGCGCTAGCAGGGCAAACTGTGCTGGCAGCGAACTGGGGATCCATTTGCAGGAAATCGAGCGGACCAAACTGGTCAACCACTGCCTGAACGCGGCTGGAAACGTCCTCGTTACCCAGATCAGGATTGTCGAACTCCGCGACATCACCGCTGGTGCCGAGCATCGCGGCTAAATTGCCACCTGCCGAGCCGCCCCAAGCCGCAAAACGATCCGGGTCGAGGTTATAGGTTTCGGCGTTGGCGCGCAGCCAGCGGACGGCAGATTTGACATCTTCGACGGCTGCCGGGAAAATCGCTTCACCGCTGAGGCGGTAATTCAGGCTGGCGACCGCATAGCCTGCCGCCACGACCGGGTCGATCTCTTCTGCGCCGTACATCGTATTATCGCCCATCATGAAACCGCCGCCGTGAATGAAGATCACGAGCGGGAAGGGGCCGTCACCGTCTTCCGGCACATATAAAGTCAGCGTTTGAGTTTCAGAGAGATCGGCATAGGGTGCATTGTCGAGTACGGGAGTGAGGGTTGTTGGTGTGCCCATACTGCCACGCCGTTGTTGAGCGGAAACAGCACCTACGCTGACCAGCAGCATCAGACCAACCACCAGCGCGAAACGTTTTGCGAGAACCATGTGTGTGAGCCTTTCTGTAGAGGACATTCAACAGAAGTCAGCATACCTATTTCGCCGGGCTGAAACCTAAAATGCAGCCAAAGAATCCTTAAATCAGCTTAAATTCGTTTTATCCCGCAGCGTTTTGAGCAGATAATGATCGTATTGATGTGAAACGAGAGAGCCTATGGCAACACTGGTCGTGATCGAGGACGATCCTCTGATCCTGCTTCCCTTAGCGGAGGCGCTCCGAGAATATGGTTACACGGTGTTTACCGCTGCTGATGGCAAAACCGGACTAGACATGGTGCTTGCCCGCCAGCCGGATATGGTGATCCTGGACATTCTGCTGCCGGAAATGGACGGATGGGAAGTCTGCAAAGCCATTCGACGCACCAGTGTCGTGCCGATCCTGATGCTGAGTTCGCTGAATGAGGAGGTGGATCGCATTCTGGGGTTGGAATTGGGCGCGGACGATTACCTGACCAAGCCGTTCAGCACCCGTGAGTTGGTCGCGCATATCAAGGCGCTGCTGCGGCGGGTTGAGTTTGGCGCGCCCAAAATGCAGCCGCACTGTCTCAAATTCGAGCGCCTGTGCATCGATCTGGATCGGCGCAGTGTGACCAAAGATGGACGCGAGATCACGCTGCGCTACAAGGCATTTGAGCTGTTGGCGCTGTTGGCAGAACGTGCTGGCGAGGTGGTCAGCCGCGCGGATATTTTCGATAAAGTCTGGGGGACGGATTGGATCGGGGACACGCGCACGCTGGAAGTGCACATCCGCTGGCTGCGGGAGCAGTTAGAAGATAATCCCGGTCAGCCGCAGTTCATTCAAACAGCACGCAGCGCGGGCTATCGCTTCGTGAGCAGTCCACCATCATGAGCATTCGCGCACGGCTGCTGCTGGTCAATATCGGGCTGCTGGCGCTTGCCTTTGTCGGTATGTCGTTGTTCGCCGGGGCGCAGATCACTGCCGGGCTGCGCGTGGATTACGAACAGCGATTGATCAGTGAAATCAGCCTGATTGCACAGGGAATCGCACCAGCGGCAGTGAGGTTCGCCCGCGACGAAACGGACGATCAGGCTTTAGCCGAAGCGTTTGCCCCCTACGAAGCGCAGATGGGCGGTTCGCTCCGCCTGTACTTCACCGGACTGCCCGTTGAACGTTATTCCGGAAATAATACGGCACGCAACCTTTTGCCGCGCATCGAGCCACCCGAAATTGAAGCCGTGATCACCGGGATTCCCATCGTTAACCAGCGAGCAGCGGACGATGGAAGGCCATATCTCTACACGGCTGCATCTGTGTTTTACGACGGATATACCATTGGGTTACTCCAGTTGAGTATTCCAACCAGTGCATTGCAGGGGTTGATCGTGCAGCGCTGGATCGTACTGGTGAGCGGCATGATCACGCTGACAGTGTGTGCCGCCGTGTTGGTGGGATGGATCGCCCATCGGATGCTGCGTTCGCTAAGGCAGCTCCAAGAGTCGGCGGCGCGCTTGGCGAAAGGGGAACTCAAGCATCGCATCGCGTCACCCTCCAGCGATGAAATTGGTGCTGTCGCGCATGCTTTCAACTCCATGGCAGAGCGCATTCAGTCGATGCTGGAAGCGCAGCAGACTTTCGCCAGCAATACGTCACATGAGTTCCGTACCCCGCTGACGACAATCCAACTCCGCACCGAAGCTCTGAAGCGGGCACCTGCCCTCGCGCAAGATTTGGCGGCACGTCAATATCTCGATGAAATTGAGGCAGAAATCGCGCGGTTGACCAGCATGGTGCAGGGGTTTACCCTGCTGGCGCGGCTCGATGCTGATCGGCTGGAACTAGGACGGGACGAAGTGGACATTGTGCGCTTCGCGTCGGCGCTGCGGCTTCAAATGCTGCCCCAAGCGGAAGCGAAAGGGATCACCCTCTCGCTGATCGCGCCAGACGAAGCGATTCACATCCACGTCAATCTGGCGCATCTGACGCTGGTCTTCCGCAATTTGCTTGACAATGCACTCAAGTACACGCCGAAGGGCGGATCAGTGCGCTGGTCGCTCGTGTGCGCAGACCATGTGATGATCCATACCCTGACCGATACGGGAATCGGCATCGCTCCCGAACATCTGCCGCATCTCTTTGATCGTTTCTACCGGGCGGATCGCGCGCGGCTGCGTGATGTACCGGGGTCGGGCTTGGGCTTGTCGATTGTGGCGGCGATCCTGCGAGCTTACGGCGGCGATATTCACATCGACAGTCCCGGTGTCAATCAGGGGACAACGGTCACAGTTCGCTGGCGCGTACAATCCCCGCAGCTCAGTGTGCAGCCTTGAACCCTGATGGTCGAGGTTCTCCGGTGGAATATTCTTGGTTGGGCATAACCATCTCTTTCTTCTCGGCTGAGTGTGTCAGCGTGTCTTAAACAACATGCTCAAGAAGAAGATGAAGCAAGATAGAGTACAATAAAGTACATTTGGTAGGCGATATGCGCTCTGTCAAAAAATAACAGGTCTTCTGAAACTTGATGCCCATAAATCATGAGCTTGATGCCGCATCGCATCGCAAAATAGATTTCTTTGAACGTTTACGTGAAGCATTGTACGCACTCTATGATCCGGTGGTCATTGGTGACAGCCCTCTCAACGAATGGCTGCGCCTTGACCAAAACAGCGCCCCGCTTGTGCTCCGCCAAGCTTTGTTGGATGCCATTACTGCGCTCAAACCACAGGACTCCGACCCAAGAAACTCAAAGAGCTGGCGCATCTACAACGTGCTGCACCAGCGGTTTGTTGGGCAGTGGTCGCAGCGAAAGGTCGCGCTTAATCTCGCCCTGAGCGAACGCCAGCTTCAGCGTGAAGAAAAGGCGGCGATCAAGGCGCTGATGAGCTATTTGTGGTCAACTTATCATGTTGACCAGGCATGGCAAGGGGATGGTTCTCTGTCGCTGGATGATGCACATGCTTTAGAGCAGCAGCCCCATGATCTTAGTGAGGCAGCAGCGCAAGAACTGAGGTTGGCTGCCAGCCTTGTCGAGACGGATATTGCCGTCGTTCTCGACGGGGTGTTGGCGACTTTGAAATCCGCTTTGGAACGCTCCAAGGTGCAGGTTGACAACCATATCGACGCCGGAGCGTATCGGTTGCTCACTTACGGCGAACTGCTGCGCCAAGCTGTCCTAAACGTTTTGTTTCAGTTGTTGGGGCATGACGAAGGCGGAACAATCCTACTGGATGTGGAGCGCCTTACTGGCGCGGTTCTGCTCCATATGCAGCGCAATCGGCTGACAGAGCCAGAGGCACTCGACAACGAGCGCTTTGCGCCGATACGGGCATTGGTTCAGGTACTTGACGGAGAATTGATTGTTGGCTCAGGGTGGGCTGACAACGCCTATTCACAACGCGTAACGATCCGTTTAGCAGACATCACCAAAATACCGGTTCTCTTTGTCGATGATAACGCTGACACGCTCAGACTATACCAGCATCATCTGGCGCACAGCAGCTATCAATTCATCGGGTGTAATGCGCCGCTGCAAAGCCTGAACATGGCGAAAGAGAACGCGGTTCACTGCATCGTCCTCGATGTGCTGATGCCGGAACTTGATGGCTGGCGCGCCCTCGAAATCCTCCGGCATGATCCGATCACGGAGTCGATCCCGATCATCGTCACGTCGATTCTGCCACAGGCGGAACTGGCGCTCGCGCTCGGCGCGGTCGAATTCATGCGCAAGCCTATCCCGCAGTCGGCTCTCCTCGCTGCTTTGAGTCGTTGGCATCGACCGTCGCAGAAAGAATCTGCATGACCGCACGAATGCATTTCATGAACGAGTTCACTGAAATATCGTCTTTAGCGGTGATGGTGATACACCGACTGGTCAGCGGGTGAAAATCGGCATCGTTGGCCGACATCACAATAACCGGGATGCTTTGGAGTTTCGGGTGAGCGGCGCGCACGGCTAGAAACTCAAGCCCGCTCATCGTGGGCATGACGAGGTCGAGCAGGATAACGCGCGGTTGAAATGCTTCTAAGATGTGCAGTGCTTCTGCGCCATCGTTCGCGGTCAGCACGCTGTAATTCTGGTCGTCCGCGCTCAACATGCGCGCGAAAAGCTGGCAGGCGTCCGGTTCATCATCGACGATCAGCACGCCGCCGTCTCTAATCCCTCTGTTTTCGAGCGTCTGCAGCAGCCGATCACGCGAAACTGGTTTAACGAGGATATCATCGACGCCAAGGAGCTGTGCGCGCTCACTGGTATCCGGGATCGAGCAGGCGATCACCACCATGCCGGTATCCCGCGAGAGCTGGCGCAGCGCCGCCGGATCGAGCGCGTCCAGCTTTTGATTCACGAGGATAAGGTCGGTTGACAGTGCGGCGCGCTGCTGGTCAAATTCTGATAGGTCGGTAGCGGGTACAACTTCAACATCACTCATATAGCGCGTGATCAGGCGTCCCAGCACGTCGCCCGCTTCCACGACGGCGGCTTTCTGTTTTGCCGGTTGTTCGGCGTTTCTGCCTGTCCCTGAGCGGCGTTCGTAGTGCAGATAGGGGCTGAACAGGCGCATATGATCCGCTGCTGGCGGATGGTGCTGCACCAAAGGGAGCGAGATGAAGAAGGTGGTTCCAACGGCGATCTGGCTTTCGACCCAGATGCGCCCGTCGTGCATTTCGACGAATTTCTTGCTGATCGCCAGACCAAGTCCGCTGCCGCCATAATCACGCCGAATCCGTGCATCTAGCTGCTCAAATGGTTTGAAGAGGCGGTCAATATCGGGTTTGGCGATACCGGGGCCTGTATCCGTCACCGAGATGATCAGGTTTTCACCTTCGATGACGGCACGAACGACCACGCCCCCCTGTTCGGTGAAGCGTCCCGCGTTGCTGAGGATGTTGAGCAAGACCTCCTGAATGCGCGTTCGATCACAGAAGATGTAGTGGATATCGGCGTGAATATCGTGACGCAAATACAGGTGTTTCCGCTTGAACAGCGGGGTGACTGCCGCGATCACAAAGTCGATGACCTCGCGGAAATCCACCGACTCGCGCGTGAGCGCCATCTGATCGGAGTCGATCTGGCTCATGTCGAGGACATCATTAACCAGACGCGAGAGTTGATCGGCATTGCGCTGCACGACAGCGAGATCCGCCAGAAGCGCACCGGGCAGGGCAGCGCCATACATGCGCGGTGACTGAATGATCATCTCGGTGTAGCCCATGATCATATTGAGCGGTGTCCGCAGTTCGTGGCTGACATTCGCCACAAACTGCGCCTTCGCTGACCGCTCGGTTTCGGCAATCTGGCGGAGATTCTGCGCGAGTTTGTTCAAGCTGTTGAGCTGCGCGTTCGCCCCTTTAAGCTCTGCGACGGTTTGTTCATAATCCGCCCGTTTGTCGCGCAGTTGTTCCAGCGTTTCGCTGGCGGTGGCGTAGACCTGCTCTGCCCATTCCACCACATCACCGATAGGCTTGTAAACCGCACTCAGGATGCCATAGATTGCCCAACAACTTAGCACTCCCTCCACCAACCAGACTGATTCAGGTGCTCCTTTGAGCATGTAGAATGCGACGAGCAAACCGGACTGCACAGCCGCCATGACCGCCGCCGCGCGCAAACCGATGAGTACGGCGGCGAGCGCGGGAATTAGGAACGCCCCCGCATAGATCGGGACTGCGCCCAACCAGACCGTTGAGAGCATGAGCATCGACTCCAGCAAGAGCAGTGCTGCCCATTTCGCCGCTGTTGGCGACCTGGAATTCAGGTGGTCGATTCCATACGATGCGGCAGCAATATAGACTGCGAACACACTGAGCGTGAGTTTCGTCGTCATGTTGCTGGCAATGGTTCCCGCAGTGAAGGCGGCAAGCGCGCAGACGAAATACACAAGGAGGATCGGCTGCGCTGATATGCGCGTATCGGTCTGAAAATCGATCGCAGAACTCCGCATAAACCTCCTCGGTGTCGCCTTTATGTCGTGGTCATGGCGTGTTACAACGTCGAATACGAGTTCAATGTAGAAAGTATCTGGAGCATTATATCAACGCACGGACGGTTGGAGACTTGCCTATACAGACATCCCGCACAAACGCACAAACGCATCCGCTCGCACAGTTATATGAAAAGGAAAACACCATGTCAAAGAAAAAACTTGCTCGCTTCATTGCCCTTCTCCTGCTGCTGCTGCTTTCGTTAGGGGCGGTTCTGCCCATTGCCGCTCAGGATGTTCCTCAATCCGATCCGACTGCGCCGATCCGCGTGTGGGTTGACGCTGAACGCGCCCGTCAGGTGCAGGCGTTCATTGATGCCAACCCCGACAAAGCTTCGCTGATCGAAATCATCAATGAGCCGCTCGGCGCGAACGTGCAGCAGCGCATGCTGCTTTACAACAACATCGGCGGCAACTGGCCCGATGTCATCTTTGAAGACCCATCAACGTGGCGCACGCTTAATACTCCGGCGTTCGACTTCTTCCCCGCCGACCTGCGCCCATATATTCCCCAAGAGGTACTCGATCAATTCTATCCGACGGCGAATGACCCGTGCATTGCACCCGATGGCAGTTTGATCTGCATCCGTAACGACATTGCGCCGGAAGTGATGTTCTACAACGTGCCAGCTATGGCAGAATTCGGCTATGAACTGCCAACGACATGGGAAGCATATGTCGCACTGGCGCAGCAGGTCGCGGAAGAACACCCCGGCTACACGATGGGGCAGTTGGACGGTTGGGAACCACAGCTTCTGTGGTACTACCATTCGGAATGCCCGATTATGCAACCGCTGTCCGCTTCCAGTTTCCTCGTGAATTTCCTCCATCCGAAGTGCCAGCGCATGAGCGAGATACTGGATACGGTCAATGCGCTCGGTGTCCTCGATCATCAAGGGACATTCAGCGCAGGCTACGGTCAAATCTGGGAAGCGGGCAACTGGCTGATCCACTTCGGACCCTCGTGGCTGCCGGACTTCGTCATTAAAGGGCTGTATCTGAACGCGGATGATCCCGAAAATCAGGGGACTGTTGGTGTGGCACTCCTCCCCAACTGGGCGGATCAGGCGACCCGCACCACCAGCAATGTCGGCGGCGGTTCCTACGCGATGAGCCGTCACACGCTCAATGCTGACCTAGCAGCAGAACTGATCCTGTTTGTCAGTACAAACCCGGATGTCGGTGCGGCTCAGGCGGCGACCCCCGCTTATATGCCTAGCGCTGCCCTGTGGGGCGCAAGCTTACTCACCCGCGTCCCCCTGCTTGCCAGCGACCCCGATCCGTGGACGGTCATTAGTGAAGCTGCATCCGGTGTGCTGGCAGATGGTGCTGTGGAGGGTCCGCCGCGCTCCTCACCGGTCTTCTCCCCCTTCTTTACAGATATTGCGGCTGGCAATCGCACCGTTGTCAGTATCAGCGAAGAACTGCAAGCCGGGTTGGTAGAAGCCGTCACCACGGCAGGCTTTGAAGCGGTGACAGACGAGCCGTAAACTGCGTCCATCCGCATTGCAACGAATCGGAAATGGGACAGCGTTTGCAGCTTGGCGCTGTCCTGTTTTCCTGTTTTACCGTTGTTTTCAGCCTGAGGAGATCGCGATGTCTGCCGTAAATCGCCTTGCAGCCAATGATTCCTACCGACTCACCGCGCGCAAAAAGCGCAGAACCATCGGGGATTGGAGTCTGCTGCTGATCGTACCGTACCTGATTGCCGTATTCATTTTCCATCTGGGTCCGGCATTGGTCGCGGTTATTTTCAGCTTTTCGAAGTTCACTTTTGGTCGCCCGGAGCTTTTCGCTGCCGGTCTCGACAACTTCGTAAAAGTCTTTTCCGATCCCGTGTTCTTTCGTTCCTATGGCAATGTCATCCAATTCTCGATCCTTGCGACCGCTGTCGGGTTCGTCGGTTCGCTGGGTATTGCGCTGCTGCTCGCGCTCACCCGCGACCAGTTTGGAAGCGTGGCACGGTCACTGCTATTTCTGCCCGGCGCAATCAACCCAACGGTCGTCGGCTTGATCTTCATCTTCATGCTCGACCCGGCAGTCAGTCCGTTTGGCTTTCTCTTTCGAGCAGTCGGGTGGAACGCGACGACGGATTTTGTCAGCGCATCAAATGCGGTCGTCATCATGACGGCGCTGCGCTTCTTTATGTCCTCTGGTGCATGGATTGCGATCTTTTATTCGGCGCTGGAAGGTGTCTCCCAAGAATTAATTGATTCCGCGAAAATTGATGGTTGCTCACCGTGGCAGCTTGCATGGCTGGTACGCCGCCCGATGATTATGGGTTTTGTATGGTTCATGATCATCCAACTCGTTGCCTACAACCTGCAAATCTTCGCTGAACCCTATGTGATTTCGACAGCCCTAGGCGGGGCGAGTTTCATTGACCGCTACTGGTCGCCCAACATGCTCGGCTCTTTCTATACGTTGCAGCGCGGTGATCTCGGCATGTCGGCGGTCGTTTCGCTGTCGCAGACCGTCATCAGTATTACGGCGTCGATCTTTGTCGTCACCAGAACCGGCGCTTTTGTCACTTCGACAGATTGAGTTTCGTTGCGAAAGCGTATTTGATGGCAAAAGACTTTTCATACCCGAATCGCCCAACAGAACCCGGGCACACTTCCAATCAATGGTTTCAACGCTGGTTGTTTCGTACCGGCATCGGACCCGGAACTTACCTCGTCCGCATCATTATCATCTGCCTGCTGATCTTCACCTTCTTGACGCCGATGCTGTGGTTGGTGACCGCCATGACGAAGACCAATTCGCAGTTGATCAATCTGCCGCCGTTTGCGGTTGGTTCGCTGGACTGGATCGGTCATGCGTGGAACAACCTGCTCCTGTACTTGAACGGCGTGATTGTGCGCTGGATTCTGAACTCCGTGCAGTACACGACACTCGGACTGATCCTCAGCTTGCTCACGGCGATCCCAGCGGGCTTCGTACTCGCAGTGATCAAATTTCGCGGGCGCAGAGCGGTCTTGTGGATCACACTCATCATGATGCTCGTTCCCGGTGATGCGCTGGTGCTGCCGCTGTATATGGAGATGTTCTATCTACGCATCATCAATACCCCATGGGCGTTGGTGCTGCCAGCGGCATCGTTCCCGATGGGCGTGTACCTGACCTTTCAGTATTTCAAAGCCAGCCTCCCGCCCGACATCATCGCGGCGGCGCGCGTGGATGGCTGTTCCAACTTTCAACTTTTTCGATATATCGGATTGCCTTTGTCCAAAAACATCGTCGGCGTGCTGGCGTTCACCAACTTCGCCGCTTTATGGAGCAATTTCTTCGCCGCAACCCTACTGGTGGACTCCACGCAGCTTAAAACGTTGCCCGCCGGGATTTCGATTATCGTCGGAAGCTGTGGTGCCGTCCTTCCAGCGGCGACACGCTGTGTTATGCCCCCGGACGGAACAACGATTGCCCGCGCTGAGGTCGCTCTGCTCGGCGTCATTTCGACCCTACCTGTGCTGATCATCTACATCCTCGCGCAGCGGTTGGTGATTCGCGGCGCGACCGCCGGAGCGATCAAAGAATGAATGACGAAACGCTGGAGAGACTCGTGGCACATACTCCGCTCAAAATTGCTTTGTTCGGGATTGGTTTGGATACGTACTGGGGACAATATGAGGGGCTGTTGGATCGGCTGACGGGTTATCAGGCGGTGATCCGGCAGAAGCTGGAACGTCCCGGCGTAGAAGTCATCGATGCCGGGATGGTGGATACGGCGTTGAAGGCACATGCGGCTGCCGAACGCTTCAAACGCGAAGACGTGGCGGTTGTGTTTTTGTTTGTCTCGACCTATGCGCTGTCTTCAACGGTGCTGCCGGTGGTTCAGAAGACGGGTGCGCCGGTCATCGTCCTGAATTTGCAACCCGTGAAAGCGATTGACTATGCCCGCTTCAACGCGCTCGGCAATCGCACCAAAATGACCGGGGAATGGCTGGCACATTGTCAAGCGTGTTCGATCCCGGAAATTGCCAGCGTTTTCAACCGCGCGCAGATCCGTTTTCATCAGATTACCGGGACGCTGCACGATGATCCCATCGCCTGGACAGAAATAGACGAATGGATCGAAGCGGCGCAGGTAGCGCGGGCGATGGCAACGAACCGGCTCGGTTTGCTCGGTCATTACTACAATGGGATGCTTGACATCTACTCCGATCCGACCCAGCACGCCGCGTTTTTCGGCTCACACATCGAACATGTGGAGATGACCGAACTCAAGGCGCTGCGCGAAACCGTTTCCGAGTCCGAACTCGCGGTCAAAGTTGCGCAAATTCATGCTGAATTCGAGGTGATGCCCGATTGCTCGGCGGCAGAATTGGAACGAGCCGCCCGGACGGCAGTTGCGTTGGATAAGCTAGCTGAGGGTCACGATCTGGGCGCGCTCGCCTATTTTTACAACGGTACAGGTGACAGCGTCTATGAAGACATCATCGCCTCGGTGATTGTCGGTTGTTCAATGCTCACAGCACACCACATCCCGGTGGCGGGCGAATACGAGGTGAAAAATGCTCAAGCCATGAAGATCATGGACTGTTTTGGCGTGGGCGGCTCGTTCACCGAGTTCTATGCGATGGATTTCAACGACGACATCATTTTGATGGGGCACGATGGACCCGGTCACATCGCTATCGCCGAAGGAAAGCCCAAACTGAAACCACTTTCGGAATTTCACGGCAAGGTCGGACAGGGACTGTCGGTCGAAATGGTTGTCAGGCACGGACCGGTCACACTGTTGTCCGTCATCCAGTCGTTTGATGGCAAGCTGCGGTTGCTGGTTGCCGAGGCAGAAACTGTGCCCGGTCCGATTCTGGAGATCGGGAACACCAACAGCCGCTATCGCTTTTCGCTCGGCGCTAGGGGATTCATCGATGCCTGGTGCCGCCACGGTCCGGCGCATCACTGTGCAGTCGGGATCGGCCATATCGCCGGGAAGATCGAAAAGCTGGGCAGCCTGATCGGGATGGAAACGATCCGGGTGTGCTGAACCGACATAAGAGAATGACCACTGGAGCGATAAGCGGATGAACTCAGACAACAATGTACTCGGCACGCTCGACCAATACAACGTCACTTGGACAACTTTCGGGCAAACTGACCGCAGTTCAATGCCGATTGGCAATGGGGAAGTCGGTGTCAATCTATGGGTACAGCGCGGCGAAATCAACTTCTATTTCGCGCGCACTGATGCCCGCACCGAAACCGACCGCAGTGTGAAGCTCGGCAAGGTTCGTTTGTCCTTTCCCTCGGAAATGAGCATTTTCGATCAACCGTTCCGGCAAACGTTGGTGCTGCGCGATGGACGAATCGACCTCGATTTCGGCA
The DNA here is from genome assembly GCA_013360465.1 of Anaerolineae bacterium. Taxonomy (GTDB): domain Bacteria; phylum Chloroflexota; class Anaerolineae; order Aggregatilineales; family Phototrophicaceae; genus Flexifilum. Next base: position 13,119 of record JABWBO010000055.1, read on the forward strand.
CGGACGCGTTCTCCCGCGCTCATCTGGAAGTGTTCGTCGATTCCGAACAGCCTGTGATCTATGTAACCGGACAGTTCTCGACACCCGTCACTGTGCAGGTCGATTACATCAACTGGCGGACGGAGCCATTTGACGGTGATATGCAGTTCAGCGGTGTGGTGGAGACGGCGGATAGTGTACAGCCGCGTGACGGGGGTATCCTGTTTTATCATCGCAACGGCGCAACTCAGATTCCGTTCATCACTCAGCTTGAGGCGGTCACGGCATTAGCCGATTCGATCCCCGATTGCCTGACCAACCGCACCTTTGGCGGACTGATGGTGCTGGAAGGCGCGGCGCTCAACGGGAATGCGGGCTTGATCTCGTCGACGCCCGTTCAGACGTTTACGCTCCGCGTGATCACGTACAGCGATCAAGTGGCCAATCTCGATGATTGGATAAACGCAGTAACGGCTCTACGTGCAGCATTGCCAATACCCAGTGAAGCACGTCAGCGCACGGCGGCATGGTGGCACAATTACTGGCAGCAAAGCTGGATGTTTGTCGAGGGGGATGTGCCAGTCGCAGCGGGAGTCACGCCTGAACTGCTGTCGCTCCCGCTAGAAGTTCAGCCTGTGCCCGAACCATGTCCGTCACAGGTGACCCAAGCGTATATCTTGACGCGCTGGATGTTCGCTTGCATGGAACGAGGCGCGTTTCCCATCCTCTACAGCGGCGGCTCGTTCAACGTGATGCCGGGGATGAACGAACATCTTGGCAATGTCTACACGTTCAGCCGCTCATTCAGTGCGCGTCCCTTTGGTGAGCCGACGCCGGAGTTCAACCCGGATGAACGCGGGTGGGGACATTTCTACCTGTGGCAAAATACACGTTTGCCCTACGCGTCGATGCTGGCACGCGGTGAACACGAACCAGTGCGGGCGCTGTTTCGTTTCTACCGACGCTTCTGGGAACTTGATCGGGGACGCGCACAGGTGTATTACGGGGCACAAGGGCAGTACAACACCGAAATTGTCCATAGTCACGGGTTGATGCCATCGGCAGTGTATGGACTTGATCGGTCGGGCTTGGCGGACGGCTATGCGGCGAATCGCTGGGGCGGCGCGGTCGATCTTTCGCCCGGTCTGGAACTGCTTCAGTTGATGCTCGACTATTACGATTACCGACGTGACGACCCGTTTCTAAACGATGAGCTGCTTCCCTACGCTCGTGATCTGCTTTTGTTCATCGAGACGCGCTTTCCTGAGCGCGACAAGGGCAAGATCGTCATCCGTCCGATTCAATCAGTCGAAACCTACTGGGATACGACGAACAGCCTGCCCGTTGTCGCGGGGATGCACGCAGTTGTCAAACGAATTCTGGCGCTTGATCCCGAAAAAGTGCCGGATCGCGACTACTTTGTGTATATGCAGCAGATGATGCCTTACCTGCCAATGGAGACCGCAGCGGGCAGTCGGCTGATCGCACCCGCTGAGGTTTACGATCCTGAGCGCCACAATGTCGAAGCGCCGCAACTCTACGCGATTTTCCCGTTCCGCTTGTATGGACTCGGCAAACCCGATTTACCCGTGGCACGCGAGAGTTTTCGTCACGGTACAAGCGTGGTCGGAAACTATCAGCCATTCGTCGTTGGAAAGCCACCGACCTATCCGAGCTATTCGGGTTGGCAGTATCACGGTTTGGTCACGGCGCTGCTCGGGTTGACGGATGAAACGCAAACCATTCTCCAGAACAACTGCGCGTTGAGCAATCCCGGGCATCGCTTCCCGGCGATGTGGGGTCCGATTTATGATGCGGTGCCCGACATTGACCATGCATCCAACATCCTGACTACGCTGCAACTCATGGCTTTTCAGGCAGAGGGTGATGAGATCCGACTACTCCCAGCGTTTCCAGAGGCGTGGGATGTGTCGTTCAAGCTGCACGCACCGCGCGGCACGACAGTCGAATGCGTCTACCACAAGGGCAAGATCACGCGCCTGATCGTCACACCAAAAGAACGACGGAAAGATGTGGTATGCGCTGTCGAACTCCCTGAATAAACCGTTTTCCGAGAACACAAAGTGAAGATTGTTCGTAGAAGTCTATGACTGGAGGTTTCATGCCGCTCCTGTTCGATATGCCTTTTGATGAATTAAAAACCTACCCGGGTACGAATCCTCGTCCCCGTGATTTCGATGCATTCTGGGATTCGGCGCTGGCTGAAATGCAGCAAACGGACTCGCGGGTTGAGTTGGTCGCCGCTGACTTCGAGTGCACATTCGCCGGGTGCTTTCATCTGTATTTCACTGGCGTGCGGGGAGCGCGCATTCATGCCCGGTTCGTGCGCCCCTTGCAGGGTTCCGGCACTCAACCCGCTGTCTTGATGTTTCACGGGTATGGGGGCGCTTCACCTCAGTGGGTTGAATTACTGCCCTACGCCGCACAAGGGTTTGTGGTGGCAGCAATGGATTGTCGTGGGCAGGCTGGGCTGTCTGAAGATGTCGGTGGGCACAAAGGAACTACACAGGCAGGTCATATCATTCGCGGTTTGGATGGTGCGCCTGAAAACCTGTTGTTTCGGCATATTTTCTTGGATACAGCGCAGCTTGCGCGGATTGTTATGGAGATGCCGGACGTCGACGCAAGTCGCGTTGGCGTAACCGGCATCAGTCAGGGCGGCGGGCTTTGTCTGGCGTGTGCGGCGCTCGAACCACGTATCCGCCGAGCCGCCCCCATCTTTCCCTTCCTGTGCGATTACCAACGGGTGTGGCAGATGGATATGGCTCACGATGCCTATGCGGAGCTGCGCACCTACTTCCGCAATTACGATCCACTGCACCAGCGCGAAGCCGCGATCTTTACCCAACTGGGCTACATCGACGTGCAGCACCTAGCACCGCGAATTTGTGCCGAGGTTCTCGCGAGCATCGGATTGATGGACACCACCTGTCCACCCTCCACCCAATTCGCTGCTTACAACAAGATCACCGCGCCCAAGTCGTTCGCCGTGTATCCAGATTTTGGACACGAGGGGCTGCCCGGAATGAATGATACGATTTTCCAGTTTATGCGATCCCTGTAGTCGGCAAAAACGCGGCAACCACGACATGGGATGCCTCCATGGTGCAGTGGTAATCCCAATTTCAGTACCGGACGTATGTGCGGCAGAAAAGACTTGACCCTTATGAACGATTTACCAAGTGGATATCCCCGGCGCGATGCCGATTTTGATGTATTGCCCGGTTTTCAAAATCCGCCAGCGGGCTATGGCGAAGTGGCGTTTTACTGGTGGTTGGGTGAACCGCTCACTCGTGAACGCCTCACATGGCAGCTTGATCAGCTCACCCGTAGGGGAATCAGCGGGCTGCAGATCAACTACGCGCACAGCGACCTCGGCGGTGTGATGTGGGGACTCACCTATCCGAGCGAACCCCCGTTATTCAGCAGCCAATGGTGGGCTTTGTTCGACTGGTTTGTGAAGGAAGCGAATCAACGCGGCATCTCGGTCAGCGTGAGCGATTACACGTTAGGTGTCGGGCAAGGCTGGTATCTGGATGAGATCGCCGCGATTTACCCGGACATGCGTGGTAAAACACTGCGCCTGACTACATACAAGGTGAAGCGGGGCGAATGGTTGGCTGTGGGCTTGCCGGAAGACTGGATCAGCGTGATGGCGTATCCGCTCGACGGCGCGCGGGTTGAAAACGGCGTCGATCTGCGTTCGCTGGTCAGCGAGAAGCGCCTGAGCTGGACGCCGCCGGAGACTGATTGGCAGGTGGCGATTGTCTCGGCGGAAACGGTGACGCGTTCGCTCGATCCGATGCACCCTGCCAGCGGTCGAGAGACCATCAACCGCTTTTTCCAGCGGTTTGCCGATCACCACCCCGATCAACCGGGACGTGGGCTAAACTTCTTCTTCTCCGATGAACTCAACTTCGGTGTTTCCGGCAAGCTGTGGACGACGCGTTTTGCCGGGGAATTCCGGCGGCGCAAGGGCTATGACCTGATCCCGGAACTGCCCGCCCTGTGGCTCGATTTGGGCGCGAGAACCACCAAAGTACGCCTCGACTACAACGATGTATACGTCGCGCTCTCTGAAGAAGGCTACTTCAAGCCGCTGTACGAGTGGCATCAGCGGCGTGGCATGATGTTTGGCTGTGATCACGGTGGGCGCGGCTTGACCGTCGATGAGTTTGGCGATTACTTCCGTACACAGCGCTGGAATCAAGCGCCGGGTTGCGACCAGCCATTCCTCCAAATTGACCTGATCAAGAACAAGGTTGCCGCGTCGATTGCGCATCTGTACGAACGTCAGCGCGTGTGGTTGGAAGGCTTTCATTCCAGCGGTTGGGGCACGTCAACCGCAGATCTCACCCGCGCCACCCTGATCAACTATGTGCACGGACAAAACCTACTCAGTCTGCACGGACTGTATTACTCAACGCGTGGCAGTTGGTGGGAATGGGCGCCGCCCTGCAATCACTTCAGAATGCCGTATTGGGCGCATTTCGGCTCGTATCTGACAGCGATGGAGCGCCTGAGCTACCTGTTGAGTCAGGGCATGCACCGCTGTGATGTGGCGATTCTGTACCCGGTCGCAGCCGTCGAAGCCGGTTTGGATGGGCAGACGTCCGTCGAAGCGAGCTTTGATCTGGGACGCGCCTTATACGCACAGGGAATCGACTTCGACTTCATCGACTTTGAATCGCTGGATCGCGCGGTGATCGATGGGAAAGAACTCAGCGTCGCAGGTGAACGTTTCCGAGTTTTGATTCTGCCTTCGATGCGCGCTGTGCGTTATTCGACTCTCCAGAAAGCCGCTGCTTTTCAACGTTCTGGCGGAATGGTGCTGCTCATGGGGGCGCTCCCGGAAGCCAGTGACCGCATCGGCGCAAACGATCCTGACCTGAACCAACTCGTCAGTGAAATAACCAGCCATCAACCCGCCGCTGTTAGTTCAGCCGACGTGATCACGCGCCTTCGCGCCGCCTTCCCACCCGATTTCGCAGTCGAAACGACAGCGGAATCGTCGGGTGAGCCGCTCGCCATCATGCACCGCGGTATCGGGGAGCGAGACCTGTATGCCGTCTATGGTGTGGCAAAAGGAGCACTGTGCTATTTTCGGACGCATGGGAAGATTGAATTGTGGGATATGTGGACAGGCAGCGCTAGTCCGCTGTACGCCGTGAACACGGATCAACGGGGGACATACGTGCGCCTGCCCTTAACCGAACATGATCTACAACTGATCGTGTTTGCGCCGGACGACAGCCCAGTGCTGATCGATGTGCCGGGAGTTGAGCAGATCGCGGTCAACGAGCGGGGAAGCGTGACCGGATTGGTCGCGGCAGGCGGCACTTATCAAGGGACGGTTCAGCAGGCTGGAATTTCACGAACGGTCAGTGGAACGGCCGAACAACCGCCGGATGAGGTAATCTTCGACCGCACATGGCGCTTTGAACTGGTGCCAACGCTTGATAACCATTGGGGCGATTTTCGTCTGCCTGCAACGGATCGTCTGATCGGCGCGGAGATTCGGCGCTCCCGCTACCAGTTCGATCCATTGCATATCGGTGAAGCATCAGGTTGGATGCGCCTCGATTTCGATGATGCTGCGTGGGCAAAAACCACGATGGGCTTTGGGCGGCAGTTCTGGAAGCTCGGCGCGCTGCCCGACGATGATATGACGGCTCTCGAAACCGCACTGCGCGAACTTACCGCCATTGATCCCCATATCCCCGTCGAATGGAAGGGGAAACGCTATGCATGGCAACCCTATGAATTTTCATGGCGCGATGGGATCGAAGATGACCCCGGACATCAAGGCTATCACGGACTGAAGGGGGAAGTTCACGATGACCTCATCGCGTTAGGGCGCGGCGAACAAACGCATACTGCGCTTGCTCGCGTGCCGGAAGCCGGCGGTACATGCTACTACCTGTGGACGACGGTTAGCGTTGAGCAGCCCTGCACGGCGAAAGTGCTATGCGGCGGGTTACTGCCGAGCAAGCTGTGGGTCGATGGCGCGCCGCTGTCAATTGATGCCGAAAACATCGCCTTGTCCAGCGGAAAACATTCGTTTCTACTCCGTTATGACGAGGTCGGGCGCGGGTACTGCTTCCTGGCAGACCAGTCGTTCCAGCGCCCGCTGCTCGACCCGCACAGCGCGGCTCTACGCTGGCACAACGCCCCCGGTCTTCTGCCATTCGATGCCCAACCCGCACATACTGCCCCGCTTGGCTGGTATCGCTTTACGAGCGCGCCCGGCTTGCGCTCTCTGGCGTTTCGCGCTTACGGCAGGGCGCGTTTGTGGCTCGATGGGGAGGAATACACGCTAGAAACTGACCTGATCGACGGGGACGCCATTGGTTATCGCACGACGCTTCACACTGCAATTCAGCACCCGGCAAACGTAACGATTTGCTTGGAACATCTGGGTGGGCGTTATGACGGCGCAGCGATTCCCGATCCAATTGAACTGGAGTGCGAGGAGGGGCTGCTTGCGTGTGGCGACTGGTCACAAGTGGATGGACTGCACACTTATTCCGGTGGGGCGTGGTATCGACAAGAAATCGTACTCTCCGAAACACAAGCCGCCTGCCCTGCTGTACTCGACCTTGGAGATGTGATTTCGACTGCGCTGGTACGGATCAACGATGTGACGGTCGGCACGCGCGTCGCGCCGCCGTGGACTTTTGATCTCGCTGGTACACTGCGGGCGGGAATCAACCGCGTAGAAATCTGTGTTTACAACACGCTGGCAAACCACTACCAGACAATCCCGACCCGTTTTCGCGGCTCACCTGTAAGCGGATTGCTTGGCGATGTGCGGATCAAGTTCTACAGCAGGATAAGGCTGCAATAGTGCCTGTTGGAAGCGGCTGTCAGCTAATCGCATTCAATCAGGAGTGAGTGTCTGTGGCACTTCTCCATTGATCACGGTTTGAAGCCATTCCTTCACTGCGTTTTCGCCCGTCTCCTGGTAGAACTCATTCAGGTCTTTGCCGCTCGGCACCTGCACGCACTTCACTGCCCCGGAGAGCGCCGCTATCTGTGCCGATGCCCCTGCACCCGCTGCATCCGCATCCATACAGGCAATTACGCGCGGTACGCCGAGCAGCGCCCCATACCAACGGCGGTCGATACGGGCATGGCTAGCGCTGCCAATCGCTGCTGCTCGCGCGAAATCGCCGCCAACCTGCCAGGCGATCAGCGCATCGAACTCGCCTTCGGTGATGATGAGCGGCGTTCGGGGCAGAATGCGATCCGCCAGATACAGGCAGCCCCGAATGTTGCCGCCGCTCACCTGCTGGTAGCGCTGCTCACCTGCCGCCCGGCGCACCTTGATCCCCCAGACTGCATCATCAACGATCCACGGGATGAGAATGCCACACGGCACATTCAAGCCCTCGATCTCGCGCCACGCGGTCGGCGCACCGGGGATGTACCCCAGTTGGGCGAATCTGATGATCTCTTCGCTCAAGCCGCGCTCCCAGACGAGATAACCCCACGCGCGCTGCCCTTCTGGAGACCACAAGCGCTCACGCGCCTCGTCGATGATGCGCCGTGCTTTCGCCTGCCACGCCGCATCGGGCGGTTGCGCGATCGGTTCGGGCATACGATGCACGGTGTTCAGCGTGTCGATCTGTGGTAGCTCCCCGTTTGTCAACCGTTCACATGCCTCATGAAAGGTTAGCTGGTGGTAGTGCTGCGCCCACGCGATGGCATCACCGCCGGCGTGACACTTGCCAAAACAGCGCCAGTGGTGGGCGTAGACCACCAGTGAATAGCCTTTGTGTTCACGGTGCAGCGGACACTTGAACGCGACATAGTCGCGCCCACGAAAACGCGGCTTGCCGAGATCGCGCTCAACAAGCTGGCGCAGGTCGAGTTGCGCTTTGAGTTTCTCTACATCAATCATGTTGCCGACCTCCCCCCAAATGAATTTCGTCAGTGCTGTGACGAAATGCCAAAATTCGGAATTCTGTCATTTCGTCATTTCGTCATCGCGGTGTCGAAATTGCCGTGCTGGGCGGTTTTCCCCTCAGCCCAGCGGCTCGATTTCGTCACGCGCCCTCGAAATTCATGTCATCATCCCCGTTTTGAGGCGGGGAATTATGGCAAAGCCGCTATGACGAAATGATCGGGGCCGGTCGATAGCCTTTTGACGGACGCCCCGCGCCTGTGCCTTTACGCTCGACCACCTCAATCACGCCATCCTCGACCAATGCCGCGAGTGTCGCGTCGATTTCTTTGCGTGACTTCACCCCGGCACCGCGCAGGATGTCCCGCGCTGACGGTGGACGTTCTCCGTTGCGCGCGATGAAGTCCAGCACCTTCTTCTCGTTCTTCACATCTACGCCAATGCTCAGTTCGTCGAGCAACCGATGCACCGAGGCGCGGTACTCCTCAGCGAGCATCTGTCCCCGCGCCCAATGAGCGGTCGTGAGGCGCGGTGTGTTGTGCATCCCGGCATCCGTCCAATCCATAATCGCCAAAATCAGCGCCAGCTTGAGCGCCATTGTCGAGAAGCGTCCGTAATTGCCGCGCAACCGATCATCGAGGTTGCGGCGGGGGTCGGTCATGTCGTGCAGTGCGGCGTAGTAGGCGTTGAACAGGTCAAAGACTGCCAGTTCCATCGTCGCGCCGATGGCGGGATGCTTGACCGGTTCATCCAGATCGTGGAGCGCGAATTCGTCGGGCGGCATCGGAAAGGCGTTGTACACACGCAGCAACCGCGTTTTCAGGTCGGCTGGAAACTCGTGTGTATCGAGGTTGTGTCCGTTCAGCACGCACTTGATTTCCCGCTCGGTCGGAGTCAGGCACAAAAAACGCGCCATCAACCCGTCCTCCCACTCGCTGTCGGTGATGTAGCGTCCCAACCGCGCAGGCGTGGTCGCGCCGATCATCGCCAACGCCGGGTTGTAAACGATCAGCTTGCCGTCGCCACGCAGCTCACGCTCTAGACGACGCGGCGCGTCGAACATCTCCATCATCGTTTCGGTGTGTCCCTCCATGTACTTCTTCGGGATCAGCATCTTGCTCGCCTCGTCGATGAGGATGCCGCGCTGCCCGGCGAAGCGTGCCGCGAGGTCTTCGTTCTTACGCTCGAACGGGAGCAGCTTGTCATAGTTGGCAGGTTTTTCGCCCGCGAGCTTGGCGACCAGCATCTCCGGCGAGGTTGTGGCGGGCAGGAGCAGATGCGGCATGGTGTCCCGCACCATGTCAGTGATCGCGTTCAGCCCGGTCGATTTGTGGTAGTAGGTGGTGGGCGCGACCCACAGGTAGTACAAGTTCGGGTAAATATCCCCGAAACCCAGACGCAGCACACAGCGCCGCGCCACTGCTAATCCAACTGCCCACAGCGGACCCGACTCCAGAAAGATGCGCGGCGTCATCGGTGAGCGCTGACTCAACCACGCGAGACAGTCACGGTGGAACGCACCGACAGTTTCCGCCGCTGCCATGAGTTTGTCGGTCAACTGTGCGGACTTGGGAAGCGGAGGTACGTATGCTTCTTCTGCTGACTGACTCGAAGTCGGCACAGGGGCATTGGGATCGACGCGCAAGACCTGTGCGCTCAGTTCAGAATCACGGGTCAAAATTTGCTGCAAAATCGACCAGTGGGTGCGATCATGCTGCCAGTTGAGGGACGCCAACAGCGACTCAACGAGCGGGCTGAGGGTTAATTCGGCGGGAAGATCCAGCATCGATACGGCACGCCGCAGCGCGTACGCATCGTGTTCGGTCAGGTTCATGATGACAAGCTCCCAAGCAATACTGAATAGAACTCGTGCCAAAAAACACGGTTTAAGGTGGAGACTTCAGTTGCACATGGGGGCAGGCTGTGATACATTGTGAGTGTCGAGTTCACAACTGTATCCCATGCCGCCGCCCACGCGCCTCATCAGCAGTGGGCATTTTCTTTTCTAGGGCGGAGAGCGTGATTGTGTTTTCATGTTAGTCCTCAAAAGGTTCGCCCGGGCGAACCTTTTATTCATCGGTGAGATAGCGTTCAGTGTCAGTGATGAATTTCCGCATAGCCTGCAAACGGGCGCGAGCAATATTCGCGTCCCCTTCTTGGAGCATCAGCGCGCGCGCCAACTCTTGTGGTGAGGTCGATGTGATAGTTTGAGCGACTTTCGCCACTTTGAGTGCAGCAGGCGACAGTCTTTCGATAGGGTCTTCATCGGCATCCGTCACAGGGTCTCCCTCGCATAATTCCTTGACCTGCTTACTCGTCAAGTTGAAGTCCACGATCTGACGGACAATTTCAGCATGGTATTCGGAAGAAACTGTGGTGATATAGCGCAGTTTCTTTTCTTCGATGTCGTAGCGATCTGCAAGCTCAAGCGCTTCATCCGACAGACGAAGCAGCCCTTTTATAGTGCTGAAATGACCTTTCTTGATACCACCCATCGCACTCAGAATTGCTTCGCTGTACTCGCGCTTGGCGCGTAGGTCGAGATTGAGGGCTTGACGATAGAAGTCATTCCCGACCGCGTAGGCGGGAATCTCGTAGCCATGAACGGTAAGCAATAGCAATGCTGCCTGTCGTGCTAACGCCACTGCCGTCAACCCAGAGCGCACGGTGTTCTCTTTCGCCTGACGAAAGACGGATGACCGGTTTGCCGGGATGATGATGCACGGGATCATCCCGTCGCCCGTGTAGTTGGGGATGAAGTCGCGGAGCAGCCATGTCGCCCAGTAGCGCCGTTCGCCTGTCTCGATGCGGAATAAGCGCGTCACACCCTGAGAGATATCGACCACCGTCAGCGGGTTGACCTGACCATCGTCGCGGATGGTGATCGCCAGATTGACCAGATCGCGCAGCAGCGTTTCTTCTGGTGATAGGTTGACCACTGGTTCATCTTCGCGCTCATCGTCACCATTCGGCAGCAGTTCGAGCACATTGTTGAACGGTCGCCCGCGCTGTCGTGCGGCAATCTGGACGAGCTGCACAAGTTCACGCAGTGCTTGGGTCGGGGTGACGCGATTGTTGTGAAAATTCAGGTGAATGCTTTCCGGCAGCACGCGGCGCGGCTGCACCGGATCAGGGCGCACCATTTCCAGCAAGATCCGCTCGACGCGGATTGAGTTGTCCGTGAACGCCTGCGGCAGATCACCGAGTATATCGCCGGTGACGGAGGCGAGTAGGTCATCCATCCGACTGGTATTGCCGTTCGCGCGCGCCATTATTCGCTGCCCTTCGACAAATAGCGCACGAGTGAAGCGACGACTTGGGCATAGGCTTTG
>JABWBO010000056.1 GCA_013360465.1 Anaerolineae bacterium
CCTCTGCCGGAACGGGAAGGCGCGGCGGCGGCGCAGGCGGCGCTTGACGGCGTCGTCGTCGGGCTGCGCGTTCACCCGGCGGGTTTGGCGGTACAAGGAGGCTTCGATGGCGCGCCGCGCCCGGCGTGGCTGTTCACCGCCGGGGAAGCGCTTGAAGCCGGTTCCGCCGCTCCGGCATTCATCGGCGTCGTCTGGATCGACGGCGAAAGCGGCGCGCCGCTCGACGTGATCGTCGGCGTGGACGACCCCGCCGCCGTTTGCCATCTCAACCTGCGCCGGGCGGCACGCGACACCCTGTTTTCTCCGCCCTTTCTCCTGTTGTTAGGTTATACTGGAATCGGGATAGTCTATCTGGCGGCGCGCCGGCTGCGGCGTCGAAGACGCCGCCTGCGCTTTGCCGGAAACGATGCGCTGAAAAGGACGGCTTGAGATGATCGCGAGACTCTTCGAGGGAGAACGGATCAGGCTGACCGCGCTCCGGGCAGACGATGCACAGACCTTCGCGGGGTGGTATCAGGACGGCGAATTTGCCCGTCTGTTTGACGCCGGACCCGCCGTGCCCAAGTCTGAGCGCGACACCGAGAGATACATGGATGAGGCGGCGCGCGACCGGGGGCGCTATGCCTTCGCCATCCGCCAGCACTACAGCGACGAGATGATCGGCATCCTGGAGATCGACAGCCTGCAATGGACGCACGGCACGGCGTGGCTGGCGATAGGCATTGGCGATCCATCGCACCGGGGCAAGGGCTTCGCCACCGAGGCGATGAAGCTGGCGCTCCGCTTTGCCTTTCACGAGCTGAATTTGCACCGGCTTCAGCTCACGGTGTTCGGCTACAACGAGGCGGCGATCCGGTTGTACGAAAACCTTGGCTTCCAGCGCGAAGGAGTCTTCCGCGAGGCGCTGCACCGCGACGGACAGCGTTACGACATGATCCTCTACGGCCTGCTCAAAACCGAATGGCAGGCGGCGAACGAGTGAGCGCAGCGCAGCTGCTCTGTCCCTCCGAACTGCGAACTGCGGGGTGCATTTCAATATTTTGGGTACTTCAACGGACGATGCAGGCATCGTCCGTACATTTTGTAGCGACAACGCCCGCGTTGTCCGCCCGTATCCCCAATAATCTGAAATGCACCCCGAACTGCGCGCTCAATTGTGTTGAACGGTGAGTCGTATTACAATTCTTGGCAGTATATGACGGTCTGCCCGTCGATTCTTCGTCTTTTTTTCTGTCTGGTCGAGTACAGGGGGCTTCAATGCCGCTGCAAGGCAATCTGCGTGATTTCTCGACAACGCAGCTCCTCAATTTGATCAATCTGGCGGGCAAGACCGGCACGCTGATCATGTATGAAGGCGTCCGCACAGGTGAAAAAGACGCGGTCGGCGGAGATCGGATGTCGGCGGGTAAGGAACGCGCCCGCGTGGCGTTCAAGGTCGGCAAGCTGATTTCGGCGGTACTCAACGGGCAGAGCGGCGATCTGGTCTCCGTACTCAACAAAGCGGGCAGGCTGACCAACGACCAGGCGCGGATCATCCGCGAACGCGCCAAGAACACCAGCGACAAAGCGCTGGCGCTGCTGCTGATCAACGCCAATTACGTGACGCAGAAGGATGTCGTGCGCAGCATCCAGCAGAACACGCTGGATGTCGTGTACAACCTGCTGACCTGGAGCGAAGGACCCTTCCGCTTCGAGGACAACGTCCTGCCCGGCAATGACCGCATCCTGGTCCCCATTGACCTGGAGAACGTCATCATCGAAGGCGCGCGGCAGATCAAAGAGATCGAACAGCTCACCTCGCACATTCCGAATCTCGATATGGCGCTGCGCTTCCCCGATAACCCGCGCGAGAAATTCAAAGGGGTGCATCTCAGCGTCGAAGAATGGCGGGTGGTCTCGTTCGTCAATCCCAGGAACACCATCCGGCAGATCGCCAAAGCCAACAACATGACCGAAAACGAGATCCGCCGCATTGTCTTTGGTCTGGAACAGGCGGGGTTGGTCGAAGTCATCAAGCCGCAGACGGCGGAGGGCGCTGCCCGCAGTCAGACGCAGACACGCGCGCCGGCTGTGCAAAAGACCGTCGTCACCCGATTAATCGATCGTATCCGCCAGATTTGACCGCACCCTTCGCGCTGAAAGCAGAATTCGAGAAGAGCGAGCAACAAGCCCATGCAAACGCAAACCGTCAAAATGGTCGTCACCGGACCTTTCAGCTCTGGGAAAACCGAGTTCATCCGCGCTATCAGCGAGATCGATGTCGTGACCACCGAGAAGGATATCAGCTCGGAGGCGGAACGACAGGTCAAGAGCTATACGACGGTGGCGATGGACTTCGGGCGCATCACCGTCGATGACGACCTGGTACTCTATCTGTTCGGGACGCCCGGTCAGCGCCGGTTCGATTTCATGTGGGAAATCCTTGCCGAAGGCATGCTCGGTTTCGTCGTCATGGTCGACAGCACCAAGCCAGAGACCTTCCGCGAGGCGAAGAGCATCCTGGAAACCTTCAAAGCTTACGCGCCCACGCCCTACGTCGTCGCCGCCAATAAGCAGGACCTTGGCGAGGCGTGGAATATCGATGATCTGCGCATCGCCCTGCGCATCGAAGAAGGCGTCAAGCTGCTGCCCTGCATCGCCAGCAGCAAGGACAGCGTGAAGGAAGTCCTGCTGGAACTGCTCTACTCCATCCTTGAGGAGATGGAGCGCAGTTGATCTTGTCCCCTCACAAAGCACTGTAGGGATCATGGCGACGCTGACGACCGAGCAGGGAATCGTCCATTACGAAGCCTACGGACGTGGACGACCGGTGCTGCTGCTGCACGGTTGGCTGAATTCCTGGGCGCTTTGGCGTAACTCCATCGAGCTGCTTGGTCGTAATTTCCGCACCTACGCCCTCGACTTTTTCGGCTTTGGCGATTCCGACGCGCGCACTGAAGACTTCTCCGTCGCCAATTTCGGTTCGATGGTCAACCAGTTCATGGACCGCATGGGCATCGTTAAAGCACCGCTGATCGGGCATTCGATGGGCGGCACGGTGGCGCTCAGCGTCTCCATGCGCTACCCGGAAAAAGTCGTCAAGGTCGGCGTGGTCGGGTCGCCCATCCAGGGCAGCTCGCTGCGCCCCCTGCTGCGCGTCGCCGCCTATCGCGGTTGGGCGGAACTCGCCGAAGCTTCTCCCGTCCTCTACGATCTCTTCCAGAAAGGCTTCACCCCCTTTCTGCGCGGCTATTCGCATTTCCTGGCGCGCGATGGCAGGGCGCTGGGCGATATGCTCTCGGCAGATGCGGCAAAGCTGGCATTTGGACCGTTCTGGGAAAGCATCAATACGCTGCGCAATACCGATCTCACCCCACATCTCAGCCAGGTCAACGTGCCGGTGCTGGCGGTCTATGGCAAGCGCGATAACATTGTCGATCCCAGGCAGCACAAAATCATCAAAACCCATATCCCGCACAGCCGCATCGCCTGGTTCGAAAACTCCGGTCACTTTCCCATGCTCGACGAACCGGAGCGTTTTCACAACACGCTGCTTGATTTCCTGCACAATGGCTGAAGTTAACGGGGGGCGCGGTGCATCGCGCCCTTAGGCAACGATACGAGATATTCAAGTGCTGAGGTAGGGCGTTCATGCAGCGATACATTATTGAAGACTCGCGTCACATCCCGCCGTTCAATGAACCTGCCAGCCTGCTCACCCTCGGCACGGAGCCGCTCAAGCTGCATCAGGAGAACGTCATCCTGAAGACGTTTCGGGGCGCGGTCCCGGTGGGCGCAACCTTCAGCGATGTCGAACAAATCGAGGGCGTGCGCGGTCAGGCGCTCGTCTACCGCGACAACCTGTTCTTTGATGTCGAATTTCTGACCGCCTTCAGCGATGCGGCGCGCCGCGCAGGACGCGCCTGCCGGGCGGCGTTTTCGCCCGAAGACCCCGCCTTTCGCGCCTACACTCTACCGCTGTCGCGCGCCTTTCAGATGGGCATCGACCCCAGTACCGGCAAACAGGTCTGCCTCGCCGATCTGTGGTATTTCCCGGACGGCTTCTCGCCCGATGTCATCCCGATCGTCCTCTCCAGCGACTCGCAGCAGATGGGTTTCTACAACGTCCCCGACTTCATGACGATGGAGCGCGATACCCTGACGCACTACGGCGTGGCGCGCGCGCTGATCGCCATCGAAAGCTGGGTTCACGTCTATTTTGCCTCGATCATCTACAGCCTGTTCGGGCGCGCCAGCCGGGTGGACCGGCGCGCCGCCCAGCACAACCTGTTCAGCCTCACGCTGCTGTGGAAAGCCATCCTGGAACAGCGCCAAATCCTCAGCACTTCGGCGGTGGTCGAAGTCGGCAAAAACACCACCATTCACCCCACCGCCGTGATCACCGGTCCGGCGAAGATCGGCGATAACTGCGCCATCGGTCCTGGCGTGTTCATCGACAACTGCACCATCGGCGATAATGTCACCATCGACGATGGGTGCAGCCTGATGTTCAGCAGCGTCGGCGACGGCTGCTTCCTGCCCTTCCGCGCGGCGCTCTATCTGACCGCCGTCATGGAAAACACCATCATCGCCCAAAACACCTGCCTGCAAATGTGCGTCATCGGGCGCAACAGCTTCGTCGGCGCGGGCAGCACCTTCACCGACTTCAACCTGGTCGAGCAGCGCCCGATTCGCGCCGCTAACCTGCATGGCGCGCTGGAAGAAGTCGGGCAGATCGTGCTGGGCAGCGCTGTCGGGCACAACTGCCGCCTGGGATCGGGCATGATCGTCTTTCCGGGACGCATGATTGAATCGGACGTGGTGCTGGTGGCGTCGCCGCAGCGCCGGGTCATCAGCCGCAATGTCAGCTTCGAGGAGAGCGATCACCACACCCTGAGCCAGCAGACGCGGCACGCCCGCCACTATCCGCGCCGCGACGAAAAGCAGGAACAGGAAGAATCATGGTGAGGCGCGGGCATGGATGACACCTTTGCCTTCATCATCCACCCCATCCAGATCAAGAAGGATGTGGCGCGCAAGTATCCGCTGCTCGGCAGGCTCCTGACCGAGCGGCAGATCAACTTCTTCTCGCGTTTCTTCCCGCCCGTCTACATCTCTGAAGTAAGCGGTGTGCGTTCACAGGCGACCGGGCGTGAACTGCGCGGTTGGCTGATCGCCTGTCCGTATACGCCGCCGACCATGATGTCGCTGCCCGTCGAGACGGTCTACGACAAGATCGTCGCCTGCGGCAGGATGGCGGAACACTTGGGCGCGAAGATCCTCGGCTTAGGGGCGTTCACCTCGGTGGTCGGTGACGCCGGGGCGACTATCGCCCATCGGCTGGACATCCCGGTCACGACCGGCGACAGCTATACCGTCGTCATCGCTATCGACGCCATCCGTGAGGCGGCGCGGGCGATGCATATCCCGATGGCGGCGGCGACCGTCGCGGTGGTCGGCGCGACTGGCTCCATCGGGCGGACCTGCGCCGTGCTGCTGGCGGGGGGATGCCGCGAGATGATCCTGATCGGGCGGCGCGAAGATGCCCTGGAAGCCGTGCGCGCGGAATGCCTGGAACGCGGGTCCGCCATCAGCGTCGCCACCGACGTTCATGCCATCTACCGCGCCGACCTGATCCTGACGGTCACCAGCGCCATCCGCGCCGTCATCGAGCCGGAACACCTCAAGCCGGGGGCGGTGGTCTGCGATGTCGCTCGCCCGCGTGATGTCGCCCGCCGGGTGGCGGAGCGCCGCGCCGATGTGCTGGTGATCGACGGCGGCATGGTCGAAGTGCCAGGCAAACCCGATTTTCATTTCGATTTCGGCTTCCCGCCGGGCAAAGCCTACGCCTGCATGGCGGAGACGATGGCGCTGGCGCTGGAAGGGCGCTACGAGGATTACACCATCGGCAAAGAGATTCCGCCGGAAAAGGCGGAGGAGATCGGCGGGATTGCCGGGCGGCACGGCTTCCGCCTGAGCGGCTTCCGCAGCTTCGAGCAGCCGATCACCGAAGGGCAGATCGAAGAAGTGCGCCGCCACGCCGGTCAGGCGCAGTTCAGAGTCACGTGAAGCACAGGCGGGAGACCCGCCGGCTCGCCCGCCGATGCAGCAGGCGCAAAAGAGGTTAATCCAGGGGGAAGGCTTCCGGCGCGCAGACGCGCAGCACGCCCGCCAGCTCGTGACCGAGCAGCACGGTCTCGCCATCCAGGTCGAGCTGAAGCGGACCATTGAAGGGGGCGCGCGCTACCAGACTGAAGGTCCTGCCGGGGCGCAGTCCCAGCTCGCCGAGATATTTGAGTTTGTCGATGTCGTGCGTGTTCACCCGGCTGATGGCGAGGGTTTGCCCAGGCTCCCGCTCGTTGAGGGGGAAATCGCGCACGTGCGGCATGACGCCGTCGGCGCTGGGAATCGGCTCGCCGTGCGGGCAGCGGCGCGGCGCACGGGTCATCTGGCTCATCTTGTCGACGATCAGCTCGCTGACCACCTCGCCCAGCGAATCGGCGTCGTCATGCACCTCATGCCAGCCGAACTTCATCACATCGACCAGGAAGACTTCGACCAGACGATGGCGGCGGATGTTGGTCAGGGCTTCGCGTTCGCCGGCGGAAGTCAGGGTGATGCCGCGATACGGTTCATGTTCGATGTAGCCCGCTTCCTTGAGGCGCTGCATCATACGGGTGACGGCAGGCGCAGAGACGCCGAGCGCCTCCGCCAGCGCTGAGGTAGAGATGAACGGGCTGTCGTCCTGATAATAGGCGATCCGGTACGCCTCAGCCAGATAGCTTTGTGGGGAATGCCGGTGAACTGCCGTCTCACCCATACGTCATGCTTCTCACGCTTGCCGAATTTTGATTATACCGATCATCAATATATCAACCTGAGATTATTTTATCAAGGTTAAATGGAAAGTGCTGCTGTGGTTAAAGTGCGCTGTGCCGCGCCCGGAATTTCCCGACTTCCCTTGACGCCGTTCATAAGGCGCGCCTAACATTACCGGCGCTGAACTCCCTGGGCGATCAAAGACCCTGATCGCGGGTGTTCTCCACCGCCTTCCGCATTTCGTCCCTTGACCGAAGCCTGATGACCGGCAGCGCCGGACCATTCACCGATTGGAGCAGCAGCACATCTTGGAAAAACTATCCCTCAACGGGCAGTGGTCCCTCTGGCGAATCGATCAGCCGGATGACATCATCACAGCGCGGGTCCCCGGCTGCGTCCACACCGATCTGCTGGATGCCGGGCGCATCCCTGATCCGTACTTCCGCGACAACGAAACCCGCCTTCAGTGGATCAGCGCGGTCGATTGGCTGTACGAGCGCCGCTTCGAAGTGCCGCCCGACCTGCTGCGCCGTGAACGGGTGCTGCTGCGCTGTCACGGGCTGGATACCATCGCCGCCCTGTCGCTGAACGGCGTCGAGATCGCCCGCACCGACAACATGTACCGGACGTGGGAGTTCGACGTGAAGGCGCATCTGCGCGCCGGCGAAAACACGATCCGCGTCCACTTCAGTGCGCCCGTCCCTTACGTCGAGAAGATGGACGCCGAGCGGGGCGCGATGCCCGGATGGGTGCAGCCGATGCGCATCAACAGCGGCGGTTGGATTCGCAAAGAGCCGTGCAACTTCGGCTGGGATTGGGGTCCGGTGTTGGTCACCAGCGGCATCTGGCGCGATATCGAAATCGTCGCCTTCGACTCCGCCCGCCTGAGCGATGTCCGCATCGAGCAGTTTCACAGCGGTTCCGGGCGCGTCACCCTGACGGTCAGCGGTGGTGTGGAAGCGCTCCACCCCGTTGCGCTTCATGCCGAGGTGCGCGTGTCGCTGGACGGGCAGCCGGTGGCGGAGGCGGCTGCGCCGGTCGGCGAAGGACGTTTTTCCGCCGACCTGACCATCGCCAGCCCGCGCCTGTGGTGGACGAACGGGCTGGGCGATCAGCCGCTCTACGATGTCTCGGTGACTCTCTCCGCCGGCGCAGCGCCCGATGGCGCGCCGATCAATGTCTGGGCGCGGCGGGTCGGTCTGCGGGTGCTGAAGCTGGAACGCCATCTCGATGAGTGGGGCGAATCGTTCAGCTTTTCGATCAACGGCGCGCCGTTTTTCGCCAAGGGCGCGAACTGGATTCCGGCGGACCCTTTCGCGGCGCGCGTCAGCCCGGCGCTCTACCGCCGCCTGCTCGATGACGCCCGGCGGGCGAACATGAATATGCTGCGCGTCTGGGGCGGCGGCATCTACGAGAGCGACCTGTTCTACGATCTATGCGACGAATACGGCATCGCCGTCTGGCAGGATTTCATGTTCGCCTGCGGCGTCTATCCGTCCTACGATGCGGCGTTCATGGCGAACGTGCGGGCGGAAGCCGAAGACAACGTGCGGCGGCTGCGCCATCACGCCTGCCTCGCCCTGTGGTGCGGCAACAACGAGATCGAGCAGGGCATGGAGGGGAGCGGCTGGAAGTACACGATCAGCTGGGAGGTCTACGGCGCGCTGTTCGACAAGCTGCTGCCGGAAGTGGTCGCCGCGCTCGATCCCCAACGCGCCTACTGGCCCAGCAGCGCCCACAGCCCACACGGCGACCGTGAAGATCACATGAACCCGAAATGGGGCGATTCGCATCTGTGGTCGGTGTGGCATGGACGCCAGCCGTTCGAATGGTATCACACCCGAACGGATCGCTTCGTCAGCGAGTTCGGCTTCCAGTCCTTCCCGCCGCCGAAGACCATCGACTCCTTCACGCTGCCGGAAGACCGCAACATCACCAGCTACGTGATGGAACACCACCAGCGCAGCGCCATCGGCAACAGCGCCATCGTCGATTACCTGCTGAGCTGGT
Source organism: Anaerolineae bacterium (assembly GCA_013360465.1). GTDB lineage: Bacteria > Chloroflexota > Anaerolineae > Aggregatilineales > Phototrophicaceae > Flexifilum. The sequence continues at coordinate 8,809 of JABWBO010000056.1, forward strand.
TCCGCCTGCCCGGTTCCTTCGAGTCGCTGGTCTGGCTGAGCCAGATTTTGCAAGGGCTGGCGATGCAGTACGCCGTTGAGGGCTGGCGGCGCAATATGCCGCAGTCGATGGGCGCGCTCTACTGGCAGCTCAACGACTGCTGGCCCGGTCCCACCTGGTCGGGCATCGACTATCAGGGCAGATGGAAGGCGCTGCACTACATGGCGCGGCGCTTCTTCGCCCCGCTGCTGATCAGCGGCGTCGAGGATGCTTCCGCCGGCAGGTTCGACATCCACATCACCAGCGATCACCTGTCTGCGCTCGAAGGAGCGGCGCGCTGGCGCATCCTGACCCCGGCGGGCGACCTGCTGGGGACGGGCATACAGCCGGTGACGATCAAGCCGCTCTGCAGCGAAAAGATCGCGTCGGTCGATGTCGCTGACCTGCTGCGCGAATACACGCCGCGCGGCGTGCTGGTGCTGCTGGAACTGGGGGTCGGCGGCGAGACGGTCTCGGAAAACCTGGTCCTCTTCAGCCGCCCCAAACATATCGCGCTGGCGAAACCCACCCTCACCCCAACGTTCCACGCCGCCGACGGCGGGCTGACGGTCGCCTTGCAGACCGACCAGCCGGCGCTGTTCGTCTGGCTTGAAATGGACGGCGTCGATGTCCGCCTCAGCGATAACTTCTTCCACCTCCTGCCGGGGCAAACCAGGATCATCACGCTGGAGGGCGTGACGGACGCGGAACGGGCGGAGAGAGCGCTGCGCCTGCGCTCGCTCGTCGATACTTATGGAGAGTCGGAGTAGGCGCAGCGCCCCTTTCGTGATTCGGGAAAACGGGACGATAATTGCAGCGCACGATCAGTTTCAGTGACTCACGGTTTGCCTTACCTCACCCCGTTTCGCTGCGCTCAACCGCCCCTCTCCGCGCGGAGAGGGGCGAAAAATCATCAGATTTTTGGGGTGAGGTTGGCTGAAAAGAGTGATGTTTCGTACTGAAGCTGATGGAGGATAGGTTTAGACCTGGCGGGATGTAGGGACGCGATTAATCGCGTCCGACACGGCGGACGGCAAGAATGCCGTCCCTACGAATTGCGCCAACGCTAAGTCGTATCTCCATGAACTTTCGTGATTTACTGAGATTCACGCGAGCAGCACCGGACCTTTCGCCTGAGGAGCGCTATTTCACCATGCAGACTCATCTCCACGACGCCCCCATCTTCGACCATCAGCCGCACGACGAACAGCCACTCAGCGAGGCGGCACGCAACGCCATGCGCTCGTACTTGCAGCGCACCGAAGTGCGCCTTTCCACCCTGCATCGCATCGCCGTCGCTTTCATCAGCGGCGCGGGGCTGCTGCTGCTGCTGCCAGTCTTCTTCAAAGACGAGATCACCGTGCTGGTGCGCGTGTTCCTCAACACCATCCTGGGCGAGATCCTGACGCTCGACGGCGGGGCGATCCTGCTGCATGCCGCGCTTTACCTGACGCTGATCTTCCCCTTCATCCTGTCGCTGGCGATCCCGCTCTATGCGCTCTATCTCCTGCTCAAGGATGTCGTCCACTTCTACTTCACCATCTACAGCCCGGGTTTCCCTTCGGACCTGATGACCCCCACGTTTGCGCTGTCGGGCGTGGGGTTCTCGCCGGATGAATCGCCGGAAGCCAAGCGGCGCATCCTAGCGTACCAGTACCGGCACTCCAGTTCGATCAATTTTGCCATCCCCTTCAGCCCGGAACGCCGTAAAGCCTACTTCGATGAGATCATCAACGGCACGGAGCGCCGGATTCTGCCGGAAACCCGCACCTATGACGCCGTCGCCGCCACCGGCGCGCTGACCGAAGAAATCGACCCGGCGACCGTCGAACGCTTCGGCGCGGCATTCGGGCTGGCGCGCGCGCTCGACCGGCAGCTGGTCGAGGAAGTCGCCACCAGCGAGATCTCGCTGGTGCGGCACATCCTCTACCTGCGGCGGCTGATGCTGCGCTACATGAAGACGCTGGTCATGTTCATCTGGACGACGCTGGTCACCTTCATCATGCTGCCCTTCTTGCAGGAAGAGCGGCTGCCCCGCTTCTTCATCCTGGCGGCGGGGTATCTGCTGTGGGCGGTGCTGGTCATGCCGGTGATGCGCATGCCGCTCAACTGGATTTACCGCCACCTGCGCGGCATCCCCGATGACGGACAGATCGACAAACAGCTCACGATCCTGGAAGAGCAGGTGCAGCCTTACATCCGCGCGGCAGTCGTCTCGGCAGTGGTGGCGCTGGCGCTGAGCATCTTGCTGCTGATGCCGGCGTAGCGCCGCTTCAGCCGACCACCTCGACGCTGGGCAGGGGGTGATGGGTCAGGCGGATGGTGAAGGTCGTGCCAACGCCGGGGGCGCTTGCGACGGCGATCTCGCCGCCGTGCAGCTGAACGATTTCGTGGGTGATGTACAGCCCCAGCCCCGCGCCGACGCCGCCTTCGGTCACGCGGTAGAACGCCTCGAACAGGTGCGGCAGATGTCGGGCGTCGATGCCGATGCCGGTATCATGTACCGTGACCGCCACCAGTTCCGGGGTGCCAGCGTCGAGGTTCGCGCTGACTTCGATGGTCCCTCCGGCGTCGGTGTAGAGGATGGCGTTGCGTACGATGTTGGTGAACGCCTGCGCCATGCGCGTAGCGTCGGCATGGACCCGCAGCGGTTCCTGCGGCAGCGTGAGGACCAGCGAGAGCTGTTTCAACTCGGCTTCTGACCGCTGAACGTCCACCACCTCCTGGATCGTCTGGCGCAGGTCGAGCGGCTGTCTGTTGAGCGCCAGACCGGCTTCCAGGCGCGAGACCAGCAGCAGATCGTTGACCAGATTGAGCATGTGGTGCGACACCTTGTTGAGGACATCGAGATGCCGCGCGCCCTGTTCGGGGTTGCGTTCCAACAGATACAACCGCGTCATGATGTTGGAAAGCGGGGTGCGCAGTTCGTGCGAGGCGCGCGCGAAGAAATAGTCGCGCTGCCGCTTCATGGCTTTCTCCTGGGTGATGTCGCGCGCGATGATCACCCGCCGCCGCCGGGCATCGCCCATCTGAATCGGCGTCGCCGTGATCGCCACTTCGACCTGGCTGCCGTCCCGGCGCAGCAGGGTCGTCTCGTAGCGATCGGTCTTGAGCAGAATCTGCGTCACCGTCATCTCCATCGTTGGGGTCAGCAGACGGAAGGGCTTGCCCAGCAGTTCCTGCGCGCTGACGCCGACCATGTCCGCCAGGGCGGGGTTCACGATCTGAATGTCGCCATCGACGATGTAAGCCAGTCCTTCGCCCATCGTATCGACGATGGCGCGCAGCTGCGCATCCTGGGCTTCCACTTCCCTCGTGCGCTGCGCCACACGCTCTTCGAGCTGCTGATTCAGCGCCTCCAGCGCCCGGCGCGATGCGGAGACATCCAACAGCGTGGCGTTGAGGGCGCGCGTCAGGTTGGAAAGCTCATCGTCGCCTTCCACCAGGATGGAAGATGGCGCATCCGCCCCGCCGATGGTCTTGACGGCGTCGCTCAGGCGTTTGATGCGCGCCAGCATCAGCCGGTCGATCACGAACAACGTGCCGCTGATCAGCACCACACCGAACAGGAGCAGCGCCATCGTGAACTGCAAATGGCTGAGTCGCGCCTGCTGCATGATGTCGCGCGATTCCTGGACCTGCACCTGAAAACTGCCGCCCTGCGCAGGCAGCCAGGCGTGGGCGTAGATATGGGCGTCGGTCATGGTGAGCCACTGTTCGGCGGCTGCCGAAGCGGCTTCCCCCGCCTGATCCTGCTGGGCGGTGAACCTGATGCTGATCTGCCGCGCGGCGGACATCTGCGCGGCGGTCGCCGCGTCTAACACGCGCCCCCACACCAGCGTCCCGACGCTGGGACCGCGATCGTCGCTGGTCAGAATCGGGCGCACGGCGAAGAGGATTGGGATCTCCTGAAAAATGCCGAAGAAACTGTCCGCCTCCTGCCGGCGGATCGCTTCATAGAGAGGATGCGACGGGGCTTCGGTCAGCGCCGCTCGCAGCAGCTCCGCAAAATCCGTCGAGTCCACCTGCGGTTCCCAGCGATACGCCGCGCCTTCGCTGTCCAGCACCAGCATGAAGGTCAGATCGAGGTAATCCAGCACGTCGGTTGTGAAGTTTTCTTCGGCGAATTCGCCATCCAAAATCCCATCGGAGACAAACCGGTACAGCTCCGTCCAGCTCGACCAGTCGCGCAGTCGGTCGAAGGTGGCATCGAGCATGTCCAGCAGCTCCTGGCGGATGCTGGCGCCATGACGGGTGATCTGTTCGCGTTCGACGGCTTCGAAACTGGTGATGGTGATGCGCTGGAGCGCGACGAACAGAATCGCGATCATCCCAACCAGCAGGAGCGTGAGATAGATGAGGGTTCGACGACGCAGAGTCATGACGCTGCCTCACTCCGGTCTGGCAGAAAGCGTGCGCTGCGGCGATAGATGCTGCGGCACTACGTCCATTGTAGTGGATTTTGAAGCGCCGGACAGGATTTGAAGTCAATCAGTCGCGGATTCAGCCTGGACGATTCGTACGGACTCGTTCTGAACCGGAGGGACTCGCAGCAGCGCGTCCGATGGCTGCGGAAGCAGCGAATCGCGATTCGCTGAAAATGAGTTTGTAAGGGCGGGTGGTGTGACTTTAGTCACTGACTCTACTCATTCTGCCTGTATAAGGTATAGATAACGTTCAGATAATGTGCGGTTGTTTTTCACTGCACACATGAGGAGGAGGTGTCCAGGTAGAGAGATTCGGTGAATCATGATTCTGTCCCAACTTGCCTGATAGGCGAGCGCCGCCGAGGGCTAAGGCTGTTCCAAGAAAATAATCGAGCAGGTGTAGGGGCGGAGCTGTGTCTCCGCCCGCCGTTCACGGGCGAACACGTGGGTTCGCCCCTGCAACCGCTGGCGCGTCTTTTGTCTGGAACAGCTTTAGTCCCCGGCGAACTTTCGTGATTCGCTGAGATTGGTGTCTTCTCCATCCAGGCAGACGGTATTTCCCAACAAAGGAGTCCGGAATGTCTACGAATACGCTTAAGTTTGTTCTCATCACAGTCGCCGCAGGACTGGCGGCGCTGACGGTTGCAGCCCAGGATGATTCGGAGATTCAAGCCAAGATTGAGAATGCCATGAGCGCCGCCCCGTCGGCAATCGCTCAAGATGCCTCCATCCTGGATTGGGCGTTCGATGCTGACGGAAAATTCGTTGTCCTGCGCGAGGGCACTAACGGCTGGAGCTGTCTGCCGGACGATCCCAGCACGCCCGTCAACAGCCCCATTTGCCTTGACGAGATGGCTATGGGATGGCTTTACGCGCTGTTGACAGGAGAAGAGCCGAACGTGACCGCTCCAGCCTTTACTTACCAGCTTCAGGGTGACGAGGCTTTTAGCAACACCGACCCCGGCGCTACGGAACCGGCAGCGGATCACTGGGTGTCAGATGCCCCTTACATGATGGTCATTTTCCCACCCGACGTTGACCTGAGTACCTTCACAACGGATGAAAACTCCAGCGGTCCGTTTGTCATGTGGGGCGATACCCCCTATCGCCACATCATGCTGCCGGTGGGGGACAGAGTACAAGACCATTAAGCGCACCTGAAGCGTGTTTGGGACTTTGATCGGGCATCGTTCCCCACGCCCTGCCCCTCATGCCCCAGCCCTTTCTCCCTGCTTGCATGGGAGAAGGGGCTGGAGGACAGAAGTCAGTAACGGGTTTCAGCCGGACGCCGATTCCAGCGCTTCAATCGTGCGCATCATCGCATCAATCTCGGTCTGAAGGAGGCTGCGGTCCATCGCAAAGCGCGCCCCGGCGGCGGCGAACAGCGCCGGCAGCGGTTCGGTCCCGCCCAACGCCAGCGCCCGGCGGTAGTCGGCGGTGGCTTTCGCCAGATCCTGGAGCGAATTCAGCCACACCTGCACCGCGCCGATCTGGGCGATACCGTATTCGACGTAGTAGAACGGAATCTGGAAGATGTGCAGCTTGCGATGCCATCCAGTGACCCGTACTTCGTCCAGCCCGTCGAAGTCGATGCCTTTCATGAAACGATCCCACTGCCTGCCCCACTCGGCATCGCAGTTCGCCGGGTCCATCGCTGCGTCGGCATGGGTGTAGACCCAGTGCTGGAAGGCGTCCACCACCGCCATATAGGGCCAGAACAGCAGCGCCCCTTCCAGATGTTCGATGCGGGCGCGGGCGGCGGCGCTCTCGCTGTAGTAGCCGCCCTGCGATGCGGCGAGATAGGGCGCGGCGAGCAGCTCCATGCTCATCGAGGCGACCTCGCAGAACTCCAGCGGCGGTTCGGTCCGACGGTACTCTTGCAGGCTGTTCGCCTCATAGACGTGAAAGGCATGTCCGCCCTCGTGCAGAAGCGTCTGCACATCGTCGTGGACGCCGACGGCGTTCATGAAGATGAACGGCTTCTGGGCGATGGGGTATTCCGTGCAGTAGCCGCCCGGCGCTTTGTTCTTACGGCTGTCCAGGTCGAGCAGACCGTTGGCGCGCATGTCGGCGAAGTGCGCCCCCAGCGCCGGGTCCACCTGGCGGAAGATGGTTTCGGCGCCGGCGACCAGCGACTCCGCCGCCGTGAACGGCTTGAGCGGCTGACGGTTGAGCGGATCGACATCCAGGTCCCAGGGGCGCAGGCGGTCGATGCCGAGGCTGTGCCGCCGCTTCTCGTAGAGCGCCTGCGCCGCCGGGACGACGACGGATTCAATCGCCTCGTGGAAGCGCAGGCAGTCTTCCGGCGTGTAGTCGAAGCGCTTGCTGCGCTTCCAGGTATAGGCGCGGAAATCCGGCTCGCCAGCGTTGGCGGCGATCTGCCGGCGCAGACTCAGCATCCGCGTCCACAGGTCGTTGAGCGCGGCGCGGTCGGCAAGCTGGCGTTCGGCGCGCAGCGTCCAGGCGCGTTCGCGCCGCGCCCGGTCGGTCTCCATCAGCAGGGGGTTCATCTGTGGGATGGTGCGGGCTTCTCCTTCCCACATCACTTCCTGCGCGCCGATGATCTTGTCATACTCGTTGGTCAGCTTTTCCTCTTCGGTCAGCAGCGGCACGTTCGCCTCTCTGAAGAGATCGGCTTCGGAACGGATGCCGCGCAGGATGACGGCGTAGCCTTTCGGCTCGATGCCGCTGTCCAGCAGACGCTGCTTCAGCCGTTGATTCGCCACCGACGCCGGTTCGGAAATGGTATCCAGGAAGGCGAAGAAGCGTTCCTCGGTGTCTTTATCCGCCGTGTTCACGGTTGTGCCGACATAGAGCCGCTGGTAGCTTTCGCCCAGCAGCTTGTTGAGCCGCTCCCAGGCGGTCAGCCAGTCTACGGCGGTCTCCGCCGTCAGCGGCGCGGCTTCCAGCGACTCGAAAAACGGCTGAATGCGATCCCACCCCCAGGACTGAAAATCCTCAAAACGAATATCCAGAATGCGCGCAGTCATCAATGCCTTCTTCTCTCTGCAAACCCAGTCGCTCAATGATACTTGAAGGCGGACAAATGTTTAATCTTTGTTGTATACTTGTCCTCAATTCTCATCTCTAGCCTGTAGCGCGATTGGACGCAGGAGCACCGAGCGTATGCGCATTTCCGTCTTACAAGATCAGCTCGCCAGAGGGTTAAATATCGTCAGCCGCGCTGTCGATGCCCGTCCGACGCTGCCGGTGTTGGCAAATGTCCTGCTGGCGACGGATGAGTCGCGCCTGAAGCTGGCAGCGACCAACCTGGAACTGACCATCATCACCTCGATTGGCGCGAAAGTGGACCGCGCCGGCGCGATCACGCTGCCCGCCAAGACGTTCAGCGAGCTGGTCAACAACCTGATGCCCGACCGGGTGGACCTGAACCTGGACAGCGCCACGCAGACGGTCAACGTGCGCAGCGGCATGACCAATTCCAATGTTCGCGGCATCAGCGCGGCGGAATTTCCGCCGCTCAACGAGACCTTCACGCCGGATGTCGTCATGCCCGCCAAGACCTTCCGCGAGATGGTCTTGCAGACCCAGTTCGCTTCGGCAAAAGACGATGCCCGCCCGACCCTGACCGGCATCTACACGCACCTGGATAAAGGGGTGCTGACGATGGCGGCGGCGGACGGCTTCCGTCTGGCGGTGCGCACCACGCGGCTGGAAAACGGCAGCGGCAAGACCGACCTGATCATCCCCGCCAAGGCGCTCAACGAAGTGGCGCGCATCATCGGCGATGAGGACAAAGAGATCAGCATCGCCCTGAGCGGCGAGCAGGATCGGGTGATGTTCCTCTACGAGAACACGCTCGTCGCCACGCAGGTGATCGACGGCAAGTTCCCGGACTTCACCGCCATCATCCCCAAGTCGTACAGCACCGCCGTCACCCTTTACACCTCCGACCTGCTCAAGGCGTGCAAGCGCGCCGAGATCTTCGCCCGTGACAGCAACTACAGCGCCCGCCTGATGGTCAAGCCCGCCCCCGAACCCAGCACGCCCGGCGAAGTCACCGTCGTGGGGCGCAGTCCGGAGCGGGGCGATAACGAAGGCGTACTCGACGCCAGCGTCGAGGGCAGCTCGCTGGAAGTGGCGTTCAACATCCGCTTCCTGATCGACGTGCTGAGCGTGATGAACGACGAACAGGTCGTGCTGGAAAGCAACGGCGCCGCCCACCCCGGCGTGATTCGCCCGCGCGACCGCGACGACTTCGTCTGCGTCGTCATGCCGATGTCCACGACCCGCTAAGCCGGAACGCCCCATCTGTGAGCGCGCCGGCGTGATGCTGAGCGCGCTCACTGGCTTCGTCTTTTCCCTCACAGCCGGGCGATCAGCGCCCCCCGCCGGAATGACCGCGCACCGTAGACCACCAGCCCTAGGGCGAGCGCCCACAGCACCGCGCCGACCGCCAGCGCCAGCAGCGGGCTGAAATAGACCACGCCGCCCAACTGCCCGAAGAGCAGCAGCAAGATCGGCAGGACGATCATGCCGCCCAGCTGGTAAGCCTCCTGGAAGGTGTTGACCCGCGACGAGACCAGCACCATCGCCCCCAAGCCCAACCCCGACGCCGCCGGGACCACCCAGAAGATGAGCAGCAGCCAGGTCGCGTCCAGCACGAAGACGCTGCCCATGAACGACAGCGTGGTCAGGGTGACGACGATGGCGAAGGCGAGGTAGCCCAGCCAGCCGACGGCGACCCCCGCCAGCCAGGGTCCGATCAGCTTCGCCAGATACAGCTCGCGGTCAGTCGTCGGGGCGTACAGCAGCGCCTCCAGCGTCTTGCGCTCCTTTTCTCCGGCGAAGCTGTCGGCGGCGATCACATTCGCCACCATCGTCGGCAGCAGCAGGACCATCGGCGGGAAGAAGAGGTTGAAGAGGATATAGGTGATGCGCTGCACCTCGTCGTCGTACTGCGCCAGGCGCTCGCTGATCGGCGCGGGCAGATGGTCGAAGAACGCCGCCGATTCGCGCCGGAAATCACGGATCACCTCGGAGTCCGGGTCGGCGGTGGCGAGGAGCGCGCCGCCAATCCCCGGCATCAGGACCAGGATCAGAACGGGCACAATGATCAGCGGGATGAGTACCGCCCGCGTCTGCCGGACGACCTTCAGGTCCTTGCGGATAATCGTTCGCATCGCGCGCCAGTTCACGGCATTTGCTCCCTTTCCTGCCCCTGCCGATGCAGCGCCATATAGATGTCTTCAAGCGAAGTCTCGTGCGGCGTCAGGGCATAGACGCGCAGATTCGCCGCCAGCAGCCGCGCCAGCACCTCCGGCGCTGCCTCGCGGTCGCTGAGGGTGAGCGTCAGGTCGGCGTCGGCGGTCTCGACGTGCTTCACCGCCGGCAGCAGGGCGATCTCATGGCGCGCTGCCTCGCGCTGGTCTGCCGCGACTTCGAGCGTATAGCGCATCTCCGCGCCGATCTCCCGCGCCAGCGCGCGCGGCGTTCCGACGGCGGCAAGACGCCCATGTTCCATCACCGCCACCCGGTCGCACAGGCGCTGGGCTTCTACCAGGTTGTGGGTACACAGGAAGACGGTGCGCCCTTCGTCGCGGCTGAGATGGCGGATCATCCTGCCCACCTCCTGCGCCGCCACCGGGTCCAGCCCGGCGGTCGGTTCATCGAGGAAGAGGATCTCCGGCTCGTGCAGGAACGCCCGCGCCAGCGCGAGGCGCTGCTTCATGCCCTTGCTGTAACCGCCGACTTTTTCGCCGGCGCGGTCCGCCAGCTCGAATCTTTCCAGGACGGCGGCGGTGCGCTGCCCAACCTGCCCCGGCGGCACGCCGTACAGATCGGCATAGTAGATCAGATTATCGATGGCGGTTAGCCGCTCGTCGAGCGATGGCGTCTCGGTCAGCACGCCGGAACGCGCCCGCACCTGAGGTCCCTGCGCCCCCGGATCAAGCCCCAGCACGCGGATGACGCCGCTGTCGGCGGCGAGTACGCCGTTGAGCAGACGAATGGTCGTGGTCTTGCCTGCGCCGTTGTGCCCCAGGAATCCGAAGACCTCGCCCGCCTCGACGGTCAGCGACAGTTTATCGACAGCGGTGATCGCGCCAAAACGCCGCGTCACCTCCTGAAGGTGTATCGCCGGTGATGCCATCTGAAAACCCCTCCTGAACCTGTCTCTAGCATACTCCCCTTTCGGGGCGCTTCCAGGTCCAAGGCGGATCAGCGGTGAGGATGGGGATCGGGTTCTGCGGCGGCGCGGGGGCGGATCAGCGCTGGCGGTCCCCCAGGCGGTTTTGCAGCAGCGTCCCGCCGACGAAGCCGACGGCGATCAATCCCAGCAGCGGGATCACCGAAAGCAACCGCTGTTCGCCGCTGGTTACCCCAGAGATGACGAAGCTCGGCACGAGGGCGGCGGCGAGACCGATCAGCGCACCTTTCCAGCGCGCCGGAAGGAGTTCGAACAGTTCGATCAAGAGAGGGCGCTGCTTTTTTTGTCCCGGCTGCCCGCGCAATGCCTTGCCGGCGCGCGGGGCGCGGTCGCGGACCTGCTGCCGGCGCAGCGCCGCGATCCGCTGGCGTTCCTGCTCTTCCCGGTTTATGGACATGATCTGTTTTCCCAGTATGTGGCATAGTTCTGTCTATAAATCGGAAAACAGCGGCGAATGTTTCAGAAACAGTGCAGCCGGGATCGGCGATCCCGGCTGCGCGAGAGGCTGTATTGGTGAGATCGGCGCGCCGCGCCGGCTGAGAGACTGTTTGCAAACTGCTCACCTCACCCCGTTTCGCTGCGCTCAACCGCCCCTCTCCAATTGGAGAGGGGCAGGAAACCGTCAGGTTTCCGGGGAGGTTGTGTGAAAACCGGCTTTGCAGACACGCTCTTAGGCTGTTCCAGACAAAAGACGCGTCAGCGGTTGCAGGGACGAACCCCCGTGTTCGCCCGTGAACGGCGGGCGGAGACACAGCTCCGTCCCTACAACTGCTCGATTATTTTCTTGGAACAGCCTTAGAGCTGCGTCTCGACGACCGTGAAGGACAGCGGCGGCAGCAGCAGCTCAGTCGCGCCATCCTGCACGACCGGCGCGGCGACCGGGACGGGGACGATCTGGTTGGGGTGCGCCAGGCTGTTGAACGCCTTCGGATCGCTCCCCGACATCTGATGGACGGCGCGGATGCTCTGCGGCGCGCGCGCCTGCCAGCGCAGCTCGACCGGCAGGCTTTCGGTCTGGCTGCGGTTGACGATGAAGACGGTATTGGCGCCGCTGCCCTCGTCGTACGACGCCGAGACATCCAGCAGCGGCGTATCGCCGAACTGCTTCGTCTCGTGGCGCGGCGACTGCACCGCCACGTCCAGCGCCGCGCCGCTCGCCAGCCGGCTGAACAGCAGGATCGGATAGTAGGTGGTGTGCTTCAGAAGGGCATCGCGCGTGGTGTAAATCGGCGAGATGACGTTCACGATCTGCGCCAGGCAGGCGATCTTCAGCACGTCCGCCCGGCGCAGGAAGACGTTGAGCCACTGTGCCACCACCAGCGCATCTTCCAGGTTGTAAACCTCTTCGCTCAGATGCGGCGCTTCGGTCCACTCGCCCCGGTTGAATTCGGGACCTGCCGCCTTGTACCACACGTTCCACTCGTCCCACGACAGGTGGACATCGTGCCTGGAGCGCCGCTTGGCTTTGACGTAGCGCAGCACGCCGCTGAGCGTATCGACGAAGTTCTCGAACTCCGCCGCCAGCGCCAGATAGCTGTCGGTGTCGTCCGTCCGGTTGCCGGCGTAGTAGTGCATCGAATGGTAATCGACCTGATCCCAGCACAGCTCCAGCGCCACCCGGTCCCATTCGGGATAGGTCGGCATGACCGAGTTCGACGAGCCGCACAGGATCAGCGCAATGGACGGGTCGTGCCAGCGCATCATTTTGGCGGCTTCGCGCGCCTTCATGCCGTATTCCGCCGCCTCCAGGTGTCCGATCTGCCAGGGACCGTCCATCTCGTTGCCCAGACACCAGTATTTCACCCCGTGCGGATCGACATAGCCGTGTTCGGCGCGCATCTGCGCGTACTGGGTGTCGGCGGGCGCGTTGCAGTATTCCACCAGATTCGCCGCTTCCTGAATCGTGCCGGTCCCCAGGTTGACGCCCAGCATCGGCTCGGTGTTGATCTGCTTGCAGAACTCGATGAACTCGTTGGTCCCGAACTGGTTGGTCTCGACCGACTGCCACGCTAGATCGCGCCGGCGCGGGCGCTGATCGCGCGGACCGACGCCATCCTGCCAGCGGTAGCCGCTCAGGAAGTTGCCGCCCGGGTAGCGCATGGAGCGGTAGTTGATCTCGCGCAGCGCCGCCAGGACATCCGTCCGCAGACCGCTGGCGTCGGCATGTGGCGACGCCGGGTCATAGATGCCCTCATAGACGGCGCGCCCCATGTGTTCGAGAAAGCCGCTGAAGAGCAGCGGCGAAATGGGGCTGATGGTGCGGTTCGTGTCCAGATAGATCTGGGCTTTGGAACGTTGAGACATTATTTTCGATGCTCCTTGCAGCGGCTGGGTCAAAAAGCAGGCGACCTGATCAAACTGTATTCGAATGCATAGCTTAACGTCAGAAGGCGTATGCCGTCAAGTTCGGGGTTACGTCTCTCTGAGGTTTCGCTCACATCGTCGTGACGAGTTCGATTTCGCAGCCGGGCAAGGGTCACGCTGTCACAGCAGAGCGACGACGGTGCTATGACGGTCACGCCGCGCTTCAGGTACGGTCAGGATCAGGTCGCTGCCGCGTCGTTCTATCTCGACGGGCGCGCCATCCGCCAGCAGGACTGCCCGCGTCACCGTTTCCGGCGCGCCGCGCACGATCACGCAGTCGCTCACGTCATCCAGGATGTGCAGATAGTGCGTATCGCCCCGGCGGGTGCTGACCACCTCCTCCGACGGCGGGATCGCCCCGGTGCGCGTGCCGTAGACCGCCTCGCCGTTCACCTTTAGCCATGCTCCGACGCCGCGCAGGCGTTCGGCGTGGACGGGCAGGATTTCCCCCTGCGGCGTCGGTCCGACGTTGAGCAGGAAGTTCGCCCCGGCGCCGGCGCTGCGCGCCAGGACGTGGACCAGGCGGCGGGTCGTCTTATGATTGTGGTCGCCGGCGCTGTAACCCCAGTGATCGTTCAGCGTCATGCCCACCTCCAGGGGCAAACCGGAGGCTGGCGTCGTGTTCCAGCCCGCCGTGTTCGCGCCGGGCAGGTCCTGCTCGTAACCCTGGACATCTTCGCCGGGCAGGGGCGACTGATGATGGTTGTTGATCACCAGCGCATCGGGCTGGAGGGTGTGGATCATGTCGTAGAGCGCATCGTATTGAAACGCGCCGCCCGGACGGAAATAGGCATTGGTCTCGTCAATGGGATGAGCGGGCCAGTCGCCGTCGAACCACAGGCAGGCGATATCGCCGTACTGCGTACACAGCTCGCGCACCTGCCCGTGCAGGAATGCCAGATAATCGGACCAAGCCAGCCCGCTCTCCTGGCGGAAGCGGTAGGCGGGGTGATGCCAGTCCAGCAGCGAACTGTAGAAGCCCAGTTTGACGCCGTGCCGCGCGCAGCTTTCGGCAAGTTCGCGAAGCGGATCGCGGCGGAAAGGCGTATTCGTCACTTTGTAGTCGCTGAGGGCGGTATCGTACATGCTGAAGCCGTCGTGATGCCGGCTGGTGATGACCATGTATTTCTGCCCGGCGTCGGCGGCGATGCGCGCCCATTCGTCGGCATTGAAGCGGGTCGGGTTGAACTGCCCCACCAGTTTTTCGTAGTCGGGCACGGGGATGCGCCCCGTGTGCATGATCCATTCTTCCTTCGCCAGGATGCTGTACAACCCCCAGTGGATGAACATGCCGAAGCGGGCATCCTGAAACCACGCCGCCCCTTTTGCCGAAACCTGCCGAGCCATAGACTCCCTCTCCTTTGGGCTGTTCCAAGCGAAACCTTGAAAGAAAACCACGCGCGGGAGACCCGCCGGGTCTCCCCTACAACCCACGTGCCGTAGGGGCGAGCCGCCGGCTCGCCCGTTGAAACTTTTCTACCCTCAACCCCCCAGCTCCCTTCTCCCCGTTTCTGTGGCAGAAGGGGAGTCAAGTCCCCTCGCCCCGCGCGCCCCTGGGCGGCGTGAAGTCGATCAACTCCTTGCCGCCGACATCAAAGGCGAACGACAGCTTGAGCGCGTCGTGCGGGCAGACGTGGATGCAGGTCTGACAGAGCGTGCATTCCGTCGAAAGCACCCGCTCCCCCTTGAGGATGTAATCGGGCACGCGGATGTTCATCGGGCACTGCTCGACGCACACGTTGCAGGCGTCGCACTTCGGCGCATCCCCGGCGATCTTCAGCGCCGCGTAGCGCGAAAACGTCTTGAGCGGCACGCTGATCGGGCAGAGATATTTGCAGAAAGCGCGGTTGTCCTTCAGTGCCAGCGCCATGCCGATGCCGAGCGCATAGTACAGCGCCAGCCCGCCGACGAACCAGACGATGCCGCTCGAACCCGTCGCGCCGTCATGATAGCCGAAAATGAACCACAGGGCGACAACGGTGAGCAAACTGAGGAAGAAATGGGCGTAGCGCAGTGCCCCCCAGCGACCGGGGATGCGGTAGCGGCTGGCTTTGTAAGGCAGCAGGTCGAAGACCATGCCGAACCAGCACGCCCAGCCGCACCAGATGCGCCCGAAGATGAGCGGACCGGCGAACTTCGCCAGCGCATAGTGCAGCACGATCCAGGGCGCGCCCGCCAGCACGCCGAAGAACAAGCCCTCGATCTGCATATTGCCGTGATCGGTGATCAGCGCCAAGCCCAGCAGCATCGCGCCGACCATGAACATCATGACACGGCGCGCCACCGGGCGCTTGTTGGGCGGCAGACCGAGGAACGACCCGACCCCGACGCCGATGAACATGCCGACGTATGCCAGGACGAACAGACCGGTCAGGTCGCGCGTCGCCCACCAGTAGACCAGCCCGACCGCCCAGCAGCCGAGCATCAAAACGACGGGGACGCTCATCACCTTGCGGTCGAGCGTCCCCGTGCCGTCGTTGAAAAATGCCATTGTCCCGTGCCTCACTGCCCAAAAACCCTATGGTGAATCATGGCACGGTTTCACCCCGGCGGGCGAGACCCGGAGATCATCCGCCGGGAATGTCGTTTGTCATCTTAAGGCGCGAGCGCCGCTTCCTTCAGCCCGGTCATCTGCTCGCTGACTTCCCATAGACGCCGCTGAACGGCTTCGTCGTAGGACGGGGCGATGGAGCGGATCGCCCGGCGCTTCTCGAAATAGCCGCCCTTCACCCCCTCAACTTCCGGCGACGACGCCAGCCAGACCAGCGTATCCGCACCCTGTTCCGGGGTGAGGATGAACGGTCGCATCGCCATCATGGCGAGTTTGACCACGCCGCCGTTGTTGCCGGCGAAACCCGTGCCGACGAAACCGGGATGCATGGCGTTGACCGTCACGCCCGCGCCGCGCTCGGTCAGCCGGCGCGCCAGCGCATAGGTGAAGAGGATGTTCGCCAGCTTCGACTGCGAATAGGTTTCGAAGCCGGTGTAGCGCCTGCGGCGCTGAAGATCGTCGAAGTCGAGCCTGCCGCCGCGCTCCGCCTCCGAAGCGACATTGACGATGCGTGCCGGGGCGCTGTCGGTCAGCAGGTCGAGGAGGAGGTGGGTGAGCAGGAAATAGCTGAGGTGGTTGAGGGCGAAGGTCATTTCGATGCCATCGACCGAGTCGTGGTGGCGCATGAACATCGCGCCGGCGTTGTTGACCAGCACGTCGAGCCGCTGATAGCGGGCGTTGATCTGCGCCGCCAGTTCGCGCACCTGATCCAGCGACGAGAGGTCGGCGACGGCGGCGCGCCCTTCGCCCCTGCCGCCCGCCCGAATCTGGGCGATCACCGCATCGACCTTTTCGCGGTTACGCCCGTGTACGATCACCGTTGCGCCCATCTCCGCCAGCTTGAGCGCCGCCGCCCTGCCGATGCCGTTGGTCGCCCCGGTGATGAGGATCGTCTTGTCCGACAGTGTGTTGAGCATGGTTGTCGTTATTCCCGTATTTCCGAATCGCACTCACGATAAATCACACCGCAAGGATAAACCGACCGGGGCAGAAAGTGGCAAAGCTATCATCCACCGCTTAAGAACCGGTGTGCTAAAATAGAAGTGTATTCGAGGAGGCATAACGATGGATTTCCTGAAAAGACTTTTCGGCGGCGGGGGGCAGAACCTTCGCGATGGCTTGTACTTCTACATTCAGCCGCGCGGCTGCGACGAGGTGGTGCGCGTGCGCATCAACATGATGAACGACCCCTCGCTGGATGAGTCCGGCGGCTACCTCGTCCGTAAGACCGTCATGGGCGTCAAATGCTTCCAGCGCGCCGAGCTGACGCTCACCTTCGACCGCAACCGCAAGCTGATCAACAAGGAGGTCTCCGGCGGCGCGCTGGTCGATGAATCCGACTACGACGCCTGGGCTGCCGCGCAAAACCCGGAAGCCGACGCATCACAATGACCGCCCGCGCCATTTCCACCGAGACGGCGCGGCGGCTGGCGATCACCCGGCAGCGCCTCAGCCAGAACGGGAAGTCGGCAGCCAAACCCGGCGCCGAGTCGCTCTTCGGCATCGTCCGCGACCTGGGCTGCCTCCAGCTTGACCCGATTAGCGCCGTCGCCCGCAGCCACCTGCTGGTGCTGTGGAGCCGCGCCGGGGTCTACAACCCCAAACTGGTCGATGATCTGCTGTTCAAAGAACGTCGGCTTTTCGAGTACTGGGCGCACGAAGCGTCCATCGTGCTGACCGAGGACTACCCCCTGCATCATCATCACATGCGCCATTATGCCCAGGATGATGACGGTTGGTCGCAGCGCGTCCGCGCCTGGGCTGCCGAAAATCAGCCGCTTTACGATCACATCCTGCGCCATCTGCGCGAACACGGCGCGGCGCTCTCCCGCCAGCTTCAGGCGGATGGTCTTGACCCGGAAGGCTGGGTTTCGAGCGGCTGGACGAGCGGGCGCAACGTCAGCCGGATGCTCGATTTCATGTGGCTTGGCGGCGAGATCATGGTCTCCGGGCGGGTCGGCGGGCAGAAGCAGTGGGATCTCGCCGAGCGCGTGCTGCCGCACTGGACGCCCCGCGAAGCCATCGACGCCCGCGAGACCACGCGGCGGGCGGCGCAGGTCGCCATCCGCGCGCTGGGCGCGGCGCGCGACGCTCACATCACCCGCCACTTCATCCGCCGACGCTACCCGCATCTGGCGGAGGTGCTGAAAGCGCTGCACGCCGAGGGGCAGATCGTCCCGGTGCAGGTGGAGGGTCAGGCTGGAACGTGGTACATCCACGCCGACGATCTGCCGCTGCTGGAGCAGATCGAGCGGGGCGAGTGGGCGGGGCGCACCGTCCTGCTGTCGCCTTTCGACAACCTGATCTGCGACCGGGCGCGGACCAAGGCGCTGTTCAATTTCGACTACACGATGGAGATTTACGTCCCTCCCGCCAAGCGTAAGTACGGCTACTACGTCCTGCCGATTCTGCATCACGACCGGCTGATCGGGCGCGCCGACCTGCAAACGGATCGCAAGGCGGGGACGCTGAAGGTCAACACGCTCTACGCCGAGCCGGATGCGCCGAAAAGCGCCGTCAAGCCGCTGCGCGCCGCGCTGGAATCGCTGGCGTCGTTCGTGGGGGCGGAGCGGCTGGACTTCGACAGCCCCCGCCCGGCGGTGTGGAAAAGCATCGGATAGCCGGCGGGCGGGCTGGTCGGGGGCGCTGAAGACTTCGGGGCACAGACCGTCGCCGCTGTGTTCGCCGTCGGTCGGCAGCAAAAAGACGCCCGCAGGCGTCTTTTTGTTCGATTCGGGTACAGTTAGAGCGTGTCTGCAAAGCCGGTTTTCACACAACCTCACCCCGGAAACCTGACGGTTTCCTGCCCCTCTCCAATTGGAGAGGGGCGGTTGAGCGCAGAGCCTCGCAGGAAATCCATCAGCCGCCGGCTCGCCCGTCGAAGATAGTCGCGCTGCGGCTTCAGCTTATGCCGTCAGGGGCGTCAGGTCGAGTTCCTCAACCGCCTGCTCGAAGGCGCTGACTCCCAGGTTCAGCATCACGATCTCCGGGATCGGGAAGCCGTTGAACGCCGCCGCGTACTCGTTGGTGTACGCGCCGGTGTCATAGAACACCAGCCGGTCGCCGATGTGAATCTCCGGCAGTAGGATGTCGCGCGCCACGACATCACAGCTGTCGCACGAGGGACCCGCCAGCGTGTAGGTGCGCATCGGGCGTTCCAGCGTCTCGTCCGTCACCAGATCGACCACCGGGGGGAACCCTTCAAAGGTCTCCATCAGCCCGTTGAACACGCCGACATCCAGGTACAGCCAGGTCTGTTCGCCGCGCAGCGCCCGCCCCATGACCGTCGTCAGCAGGCGACCCGATTCGCCGACCAGCCCGCGCCCCGGTTCCAGCGCCAGCAGGAAATCGGGCGTGTGCGGGATGTGTGTGGCGACAGCGTCCATGACTGCCTCGCCAATCGCCTCGATGGTCGGGATGGCGGCGTCATGGTAATGCCCGGCAGGGAAGCCCCCGCCGATGTCCAGAAAGTAGAGGTGATGTCCGCGCATGGCGGCAGCGCGCCACACTTCGCCGCAGGCTTTGATGGCGTTGACCCAGTTCTGCACGTTGAGGCACTGCGATCCAACATGGAACGAGGTGCCGATCGGCTGCAAACCCAGGTCGCGCGCCCGGTCCAACAGGCTCAGCGCGGTGGCGACATCGACGCCGAACTTGCCCGCCAGCGGCAGAACGCTGCCGGTGTTGTCGACGGCGAGGCGGACGTAAACTCGCATTCCCGGCGCATAGCGCGCGACCTTCTCGACTTCCTCGATGGAGTCGACGGTCACGGCATAGACGCCAACTTCGTGCATCCGGCGCAGAAAAGGCGGCTGCTTGATGGGGTGACTGCAAATGATTGCGTCGCCCGCCGCCCCTGCCGTCAGGGCGCGATTCAGCTCTGGCTCCGACGCGATCTCGATGCCGCCGCCCAACCCTACGACCGTTGAAAGGATGGTCGGGTTAGCGTTGGCTTTCATCGCGTAGTCGATGGCGGCGCCGGGGAATGCAGCCTGGAAACGGCGGAAGGTATCGCGGATGCCTGCGAAGTCGATGAACAAAGTGGGGGTCGTCGGAAACGAGTCTTTCACAACGGTGTCCAAACGGACTGTGTCCAACTGGACAAGCTCCTTCTGGCAGACTATGCCCTTTTTCAAGATCAGAACCCGCGCCGCCCGACCCCTTTACATGATCGAAGGCGGTCATTTGACCGCCCCCGAGGACCATGCGCCGGCTGCACGCGAGTTCTGAATTCCGTTCAGTGACGATCATTATAACGCGATTTGTCACGGAGGGACATTAGGAAATTGTGCGACTCTTCCGCGCCATCCAGTGTGCCAGTGAGACGTTCAAGCGCTGTCAGGCGCATCGAAGTCTACACGCGGAAATACTAAGGCTGTTCCAGACAAAAGACGCGCCAGCGATTGCAGGGGCGAACCCACGTGTTCGCCCGTGAACGGCGGGCGGAGCTGTGTCTCCGCCCCTACAACTGCTCGATTATTTTCTTGGAACAGCCTAAGTCGGATTCGAACGAGCCGCGGCAATCGCAGCTTGGAGGGTCTCGACCCAACGCTGGCAAGGCTCATCTATCGGTGCAAAAAGGCGGCGCTTCTGTGCCAGTGACTCGCCATACGCCAGAAACCAACGTCTGGCTAGCGCTTCTGGACTTCCTACTCCCTCATCTCGAAGGCGAATAAATTGTTCTTGTACCCAATCAACGAACGGAAGAATACGAACAACAACGCCATACATCGCCTCAATGTCACCCATTCGAGACATAAGCTCAGATAAACGCTCGGGGGGATCGCTGGTTACAAATCCTACAAGCTCTACGTCAGGGTGCTTGGCTAGTTTATCAGTCAGTTCCTCAATCTCATCGCGCAGATAGCCTTTGCCGTACTTTGCGTCCCACGCCTCTACAATCTGCCCATCACGCTTGATTTCCACGTCGCCGATATTTCCGTGCTTCTTGTTCGCCGATCTCATCTGCGAAAGAGGCACTATTTCACCCCCTGCCAATGTGCCAAATTCCCAGACAGCTTGCAAGAGACTATGCATGGCAATTTCCATCAATCTCGCTGCATAGTCTGATTGATGGATATGTTCAAGAATAACCCGAGTGATTGCAGGCACATCGCTATTGGCTGAAAAATCATCCAAATCCCTGAGCATACTCTCCGCCAGGACCCTGAACTGCTCGGCGCGATTTATGAGCTGCGACAGCAAGTAGCGGAGGGACACTTCAGGCGGCAGCGAACCATCTTCAATTCGCTCCACAACTTCTAGCCATTGGTGACGCCCGCCTCGCATCTGGGCTTTGTACATTCTGGAATAGGGATAGTTCTCTGCCAGACTTCGTGTCATGAATAGACCGTAGCTGTTCAACAAAAGTAGATTGTGTGCGCGAAGCGCCGGGGTGACATAATGACTATCGAGCGTCCTCATGGAGATGCCCTCGGTCCATGAAAATCCGCTGCTGTTTCGTCCGCCCTTGTGCAACCGAATACTCTGAGTTGGCTCGATAGACTTTATGCAAAGCTGCATCACGGTTAAAGCAACAAGCGCGCGCCCAACCTCGCTCGTTATTGTATCGACAAGATTGTCAAGCAAGGTCGCATCTTCATCGCTCAGTGAACTGAAACCGAGTCCAGAAGCCTCTTGGCTCTTACAGAGGTCTATTTGATGGTTTAAGTATCCATTTGACAATGCGGTTTCAATTGCACGATATCGCTGTCGAGCCTCTGCGCAAGACGCACCTTCCAGGAAAACCTCTATTCGCCCATCAGAATGGACGAGTTCACTTTTGTCAATGTAAACGCGGAGATGCATCTCAGCCATTGATGCTCCTCAGATTTTTTCGCAACTGGACACTGCGCGGTGTTAATGTTGGAAACGCATATGGGATGAGGTAATCTCCGACATCAATTTGAGGATTGGTAACATTGTTTCTGACTTCATAGCCGATCGAACGCAGCCACTCACAATACATTAGTACATTCCCGCTGTCTAAGCCCAGGAGCATCGCTAAATGTTCTTGCCGCATTCGTTTGGCGACACCCGTCCCATTCACAACCGACTGAAGCGCCTCCCATCGCCAATCCATACTTCCTCTTAGCGCCAGAGTCATCTGTGAACGAAAACGCGGCGCATATTGATAGTAACCGCACAACTGCACCAAATCGGCAACACTCGTTAGCTGGGCGTTTTTTTCCTCAAAAGCCTTCCATAAAGCAGTGAAGACTCGATCTTCCGTGCTGTAGGCGCGGAGGATCACTTTGGAGGTTGGCAAAACCCATCGATAGCCGGGGGTTGGAGCTGTTACGATTTCATAATGCCATTCTTCGCCGACTCTTGATTCAGTGTCGGCTGAAATTACCCACACATCCTCACTCAATGAATAACTGAGCCTAATTTTCGCGCCATCTGCCGTTTTCTTGTGGTTCAGAGAAAAGTTTGATGTGATGTATCTGGTTTCTTCATGCGAAACGGCGCCGTTGAGTCGCGGTTTCTGCAATGTGCCATCGGTATTTAGCTTTGCTATTGCCTGCCTTGCTTTTTCGGCATATACCTGGGTCAAATCGCGCTTGCGCTGCCGAAAGCCAAGTCCCTCATTATGCTGAAGATAGCGCATCGGAAATGGCAGGCGCACGCCGAACAATTGGTCAAGAACTGCTAACGCCAGCATCCTGGCGATCTGCGGTGGAACAGAGTTTCCGATCTGCTCGATGGCGGTCTGCCTATTGCCCACCACTTCAAAAGAGTCGGGGAATGTTTGCAGCCGCTTCAGTTCGGCAACCGTAAAAGCCCGGTTTTCCCAACTAAACGGACCTGTGTACTGCCCGCCTTGTGCCTTGATAGTTCTTACGGGCGCATCCGGGTCCGCTTTGTACAAGAAGTCAGAGAACTTCGATCTCCAGCCAAAAACTGGGGCGGGATGTCCCAGTTTTTCTGTGTAAAAGCTATAGTTTAGCCCCGGCGGGATATCATTGAGCAAGTGACCATATTGCCCAGCCAAGCCGGTTCGAACCCCCGAGATATCTGCATCTTCTACGGCTTCTCGTGCAGTGTAGTAAGGCTGACTGCCGTCGGCATCCGGACCATGAGTTGGGCGCGGGAACATAAACGTACCGTCCTTCAACCCCACAATCAAAAGGCGCTCTCGATGCTGCGGAACGCCATAGTCGGCGGTGTCCAAAATGCGATAATACAGGGTGTACCCCGCTTCTCTAAAAGCGTCCTGAATCTCCTTCCAAGCGTTTCCCTGCTGCGCGCCAGTGATGCCATAAACATTCTCAAAGAGAAATCCTCTAGGTTTCAGGGTTTTTAAGAGCCTGACGTATTCTTCGAACAACACCCCGCGGGCATCGGTCGTTCCTAAAACGCCGGCTGCCCGTCTGCCGGCGGCGGAGAAAGTTTGGCAGGGCGGTCCGCCTATGATGAAGTCTACTTCCAAGCTTGCCGATGGTTGGTAATCTCGTATGTCTCCGCAGTGAGGATGACTTCCATGAAAAAGGCGCCCCGGCTGTGAATTTGTTTCCAGCGTCTTAACATATTTGGCTTCAATTTCAATCATTTCGATGCTATGGAAGCCGGCATCGTGAAATCCAATGTCAAGCCCACCGCCGCCAGAGAATAAACTCAGAGTCTTGATAGGCTTGACCCCGTGATCTCGCAGCCAGGTACGCAGCTTATCTCCGAACTCGTCAACCCAGTTAGCACCAGCACGAACCCCCAGCGCTTCGAGCATCTCTTTGTGCCATGAGCGCGTGTCATGTTCGTTCATTTGCGCGAGAAAACTCGGTAGGAGTTGTTGTTCCATAGTCAGTCTGCCGGCGACTTCTCTCAGTCCTCGTCTTTATCGCGCGGGCGGAAGCTCATGCGGATCGGCGTGCCGGTGAACGGATATTCGGCGCGCAGCTGGTTTTCCAGGTAGCGCCGGTAGGTGAAATGGACCATCGCCGGATCGTTGACATGGAACAGGAAGAGCGGCGGCGCGACTCGCACCTGGGACCCGTAGTAAATCTTGAGCTGCACCGTGCCGCGCGCGGGCGGCGGGTGACGCTGCATGGCGGCGCGCAGCAGGCGGTTGACCTCCGCCGTCGGCACACGGGTGAAGCGCCCTTCGTAGACCTGGTGCGCCGTCTCTAACACCTGGTGGATGCGCTGCCCGGTCAGCGCGCTGATGAAGATCATCGGCGGGTCGGGCAGGAAGTCGAAACGCTCGCGCAGCGCCTGCTGAAAGGCGGTGTGCGTGCTGTTGTCCTTCTCCACCGCGTCCCACTTGTTGACGATCAGCACGATGCTCTTGCCCGCTTCCATGACGTAGCCGGCGATGTGCGCGTCCTGGTCGGTGATCCCTTCGATGGCGTCGATCAGCAGCAGCGCCACATCGCAGCGGTCGATGGCTTTCATGGCGCGCAGCACGCTGTATTTTTCCACCCCCGGCTCGATCTTGCCGCGCCGGCGGATTCCGGCGGTGTCGATCAGGGTGATCGGTTCGCCGTGAAAGGTGATCTCGCTGTCGATGGCGTCGCGCGTCGTCCCGGAGACCGGGCTGACGATCATCCGCTCTGCGCCGATCAGCCGGTTGGTCAGGCTGCTCTTGCCGACGTTGGGGCGTCCGACGATGGCGATCTTGAGATGCTGGTCTTCCTCTTCGCCTTCGCCGGGCATCGTCACCAGTTCGGGCAGGGACTCGCGGGCGGCGGCGATCACGCCGTCCAGCAGATCGCCCACGCCCAGCCCATGAATGGCGCTGAGTGGGTAGACCTCGCCCAGCCCCAGCCCGTAGAATTCGACCGCCGTCTTGAAGTGATCGACGTGGTCGGCTTTGTTGGCGGCGATCAGCACCGGTTTCTGGGTGCGTCGCAGAATTTCGGCGATCTCTTCATCCGCCGCCGTGATGCCGGTCGTGCCATCGACCACCAGCACGATGATGTCGGCGTCCTGCACGGCGATCAGCGCCTGCGCCTTGATCTGCGGCACGAACTCGAAGCTGCCCTCGGCGAGCGGTGCTTCGTCGCGCGTCCCCTTCGGCTGGTAGACCTCGATGCCGCCGGTGTCCACCACGTCGAAGAGCATACCGTGCCAGTCGAAGACGCCGCCCAGTCGGTCGCGCGTTGTGCCGGGGATCGGGTTGGTGACGGCGAGTCGTTCGCCGACCAGCCGGTTGAACAATGTGCTTTTGCCGACGTTGGGACGCCCGACCAGCGCCACGAGCGGTTTACGTGCCATAACGATAGTACTCCATAGGGTCTGTCTGCTGCGCCGGCATTAACCGATCTCGGCAATCGCCTCGATCTCGACCAGCAAGCCGAGCGGCAGTCCTGCCGCCTGAATGGTCGTGCGGGCGGGCGGTGCGGAAGGGAAGAACTCGGCATAGACGCCGTTCATCCGCCCGAAATCGTTGATGTCCGCCAGGTAGACGGTCGTCTTGACCACCCGGTCCATCGACGTGCCGGCGGCTTGTAGGATCGCCTGGATGTTTTCGAGGCACTGGCGGGTCTGCGCTTCAACGCCCTCGGCGACCGTGTTGGTCCCGGGGATCACGCCGCCCTGACCGGCGGTGAAGACCAGATTGCCGGTGACGATCCCCTGGGAATAGGGTCCAATCGCTGCCGGGGCGCGGTCGGTGGCGACAGTTTTACGACTCATGGCGGAATGCCTCCTCATGGACAATAGGTTTAGACCTGGCGGGATGTAGGGACACGATTAATCGCGTCCGACACGGCGGACGGCAAGAATGCCGTCCCTACGAATTGCGCTAACTCTAAATCGTTTCTCCATCAGAACACAGACATGCTACAATAGACTCCTAGTATACTGGCGACTGACCGGTTCTAGAATGACCAGACGATGCGAAAACTGACGAGCCTAGGCATGGGGTTTCTGATCGGCGCGGTGATCGGCGCGGCACTGGTGTTCGTCTTCGCCCCGGCGACCGGCGAAAAGATGCGCCATGCGCTGCGCGAGGGCGTCCGCGAGACGATGGACGAGGCGCGCAGCGCCGCGCGCAAGCGCGAGATGGAGCTGACAGAGGCGCTGCATCAGCGCCAGAAGCGCCCCGCCGCCCGCTGAGCGCGCGGCGGGATAACCTGAATCCTCGCCCGGTCTCCCTACTGAAAACGCCTCACAAAGCCATCGCCTTGAAATCGCGAACCTGCTGGGTGATCGCCCGTTCGGTGGGCAGCCGCTCGATGCTGGATGCGCCGAAGAAGCCGTCGATCCCCGGCATACGCCGCATCGCTTCGGCGACGGTACTCGGCTCGTCGAAAGGTCCGCCGTGACAGATGACGAAAATGTCCGGGCGCATGCGCCGCCCCGCCTCCATGATGCGCAGCGTCACGTCGATGGCTTCGTCGAGCGTCATGGCGACGCCCGCGCCGATGCTGCCGGACGTGGTCAAGCCGACATGCGCTACGAGCTGATCGGCGCCCGCCTGGGTCATGGCGACGGCTTCGTCTTCGGTGAAAACATACGGCGAGGTGAACAGGTCCATCGCGTGCGCCAGCGCGATCATGGCGACCTCTTTGTCGTAGCCCATGCCGGTCGCTTCCAGGTTGGCGCGGAATCTGCCGTCGATCAAGCCGACGGTCGGGAAGTTCTGCACGCCGGAAAATCCCGCCTCTTTGACCTGTTTGAGCAAGACCGGCATGAGCCGAAAAGGGTCGGTCCCGCAGACCCCGGCGAGTACCGGCACATCCCTGACGACGGGCAGCACCTCCCCGCCCATCTCCATGACGATGGCGTTGGCGTCGCCATAGGGTAGGTAGCCCGCCAGCGAGCCGCGTCCCGCCATGCGGTAGCGTCCGCTGTTGTAGATGATGATCATGTCCGCCCCGCCCGCCTCGGCGAGCTTGGCGGAGATTCCGGTGCCCGCGCCGGTTCCGACGATGGGCTTGCGGGCGGCGCGCTGCGCGGCGAGCCGGCGCAGCATTTCCTGACGTGACACAGCCATGATGGGTTCAGCTCCTGAGCAGTTCGAGTAATGTTTCGGCGCATTTGCCGGAAAAGGCAGGATCGTTGATATTGGCGTCCACCTCGATCAGCGGAACGCCGGGCTTGAGGCTGGCGCGGATGGCGTCGAAGCAGGCGGCGTCGGCAGCCGGGTCCCAGAACGCCCCGCCGGCGCTGTCCAACATCGACACGCCGCGCAGGGGCAGCAGCACGGCGGTTCGCCCGGTCGAGGCGTTGGCGGCGGCGGCGATCAGCGCCCCCATGCGGGCGTTCTCGGCGATATCCGTCCGCAGCAGGGTGATGTTCGGGTTCCACTGGTAAAGCGTGCGCCCCCGATATTTTTCCGGCACGGTCTCGATGCCGCCGAAATTCGCCATATCGACGCAGCCGGGGGCGAGGAGGGTCGGGATACCGGCGCGCGCCGCCGCCATCATCCGGTCCGGTCCGGCATCCAGCACGCCGCCGCACACCTGATCGGCGATCTCGGTGGTGGTCAGGTCGAAACAGCCCGTCACATAGCCGTCGGCGATCAGGCTCTCCATCGTGCGCCCGCCGACGCCCGTCGCGTGGAAGACCAGCACTTCGTAGCCCGCCGCCTCGAAGATGCCGCGCGCGTGACCGACCGCCGTCGTGGTATTGCCGAACATCGACGCCGTGAGGATCGGCTTGTCGGCGGCGGCGGGCGGCGCTTCGACCAGCACCATGCCCAGGATCGCCCCGGCGGCATTGGCGTAGATGCGGCGGCTGATGCGGTTCAGCCCGGCGACATCGACAATCGAAGGCATGAAGGTGATGTCCTTCAGCCCGGCGTACTCGTGAACGTCGCCGCCCGCCAGCGTCGAGACCATCACCTTGGGGACGCCGACCGGCAGCGCCCGCATGGCGGCGGTGGCGATAGACGTGCCGCCGCCGCCGCCCATGCCGAGGATGCCGTCGAGCCGTCCCTCGTCGAAGAGCCGCCGCACGACGACCGCCAGCCCGTCGGACATGGCGCGCATGGCGAGGTCTTTGTGATCGCCGTCGGCGAGCTGGGCGAGGTTCGCGCCGCCCGCGCCGGCGACTTCGGCGCGGACGACATCGGGCGGAAACGCCGGTTCGCCCATGACGCCGAAATCGACGACCAGCGTCCGCGCGCCGCCGCGCTCGATCAGCGCCTTGACGTAGGCGAAGTCCCCGCCCTTGGTATCGAGCGCGCCAACCATGACAACCGTTTTGGGCATGACAGATGCTCCTTACAAATAAGCGGGGTCATTTTGCGCAGAACATAACGCAAAGCGGCGGGAGACGGCAAGAACCAGCGCATTTGGGACACATTCTAACCAACTTCCTACTTCCAGACCTCTTGATTAGAACAGGTGTACTGTTTTATAGTGAGGGTCGTTATAGAATTGTTATGGAAGACAGGGACAGAACACCATGACACGGCAGCAGACACCGGCGCTGAGCGAGCGGCTCATCGCCTATATCGCCCGCTACGAGCGCGAACAGGGCAGCCCGCCGACCCTGCGCGAGATCGCCGAAGCGGCGGGGGTTTCGCACACCACCGTCCTGCTGTGGCTGAAGCGGCTGGTCAAGGCGGGGCGGCTGACGCAAAACGGACAGGGCGGGCGCATCTACAGCGCGCTGGGGGTGACGCCCAGCGATATGGACGCCGAATCGAGCGCGGCGATGCAGGTGCTTCGGGCGGCGCAGCGGCTCCCCGGCGAGATCACCAGCGAGGCGCTGGTCGAGGCGACCGGGCTGCCGCTGGCGCGGGTGCGCGACTCGCTGGAGACGCTGCGCGAACTGGGCTTCATCGAGACGGTCAATCACCGCTTCATCGAAGGCAAACACCAGTTCATCTACGCGGTCAAAGGGGAGGTCTAGTCTTTGCCGGCAGATCGCGGCGGGTCAGCCCGCCTTGATCTGCTCGGTCAGGGCGTCGATCTCCTGCTGGATCATCGTCACATACTGCGCGTTTCCGAGCGCGCGGAAGACCGCCTGACTCTCCTGGAAGTAGCTCCGCGCCTGCCGCAGCTCCCCCTGAAAATGAACGTTGATCGCCAGGTTGGTCAGCGTGTTGGCTTCCCACAGCCGCGCGCCGATCTGCCGGGAGAGGTCGAGCGACTTCAGATAGTAGTCCGTCGCCAGCGCATACTCTTTCCTGAGGTGCGCGGCATTCCCCAGCCCGGTATACGCCAGACTGAGACCGTCCAGGCTGCCAACCGCCTCGTAGAAGCCCAGGCTGGATCGGTGCAGCGTCTCCGATTCCTCGGTCCTGCCCTCCATCTGCGTGATGGTCGCCAGCAGCGTCTGGCAGCGCGCCGTCAGGAAGTGATCGCCCAACCGGCGGATGATCGCCACCGCCTGTTCAGCGGCGGCGCGCGCCTGTTCCAGATGGAAGGTGAGCGCTTCTCTGTGCGATTCGCCGACCTGGATGTCGTACTGCGCCTGCTGCCCATAGGTGCTGCCGATGCGCATCAGACACTGCGCCAAATCCCACTCGTCGCCAAGCGTCTGGCGCAGCGCCAGGCACTCCTGAAGGTGGGCGACGGCTTCGGCGTAGGCTCCGCGCAGCCCTTTGGAATAGCCCATCGCCAGCAGGGCGCGGGCGATGCTGGCGCGGTGCGCGGGAATATCTTTGGACAGCAGATCGAGACAGCGTGCGACGCACAACTCGGTCTGGTCCGTCTGACCGATCCGCGACGACGCCAGCGCCAGGTGCGCCAGCCACTCGCCGTAGAGGTCGGCGTTTTGTGGGTCAAGCGCGCTCTCGGCGCTCCTGAGCAGCGCCTCCGCCAGCCGCCAATCCGCCTTGAGATCGTGAAACAGGAAGAGGGCGGGCATCAGCGCCGCCAGGGTGCGCTGATCGCGGCTTTGTACGGCGGTGTCCCATGCCTGATGGAGATTATTCACGTCGCGGGTGATCTCTTTGAGCAGCGTCTGCTGTTCCGCTGTCTTCAGGCGCGCCGCTCGCGCCTGAAGGAAGTGGGCAAAATACTCCAGATATGCCGTTCGCACCTGATCCATCTGACCAGACTCCGGCAGTTTTTCGAGCAGGTACTGCCGGATCATCTCGTGCAGCGAGAAACGCCCTTCGCCTTCGCGGCGCAGCAGCATCTTATCCGCCAACCCCAGCAGCGAGGACAGCGACGCGCCGGCGACTGCCTGCGCCGCTTCGCGGGTGAATCCGGCGGCGAAGACCGAGAGCGCCATCAGCGCGCGCTGCTCCTGTTCTGTAAACAGCCGCCACGAGTAATCGAAGACGGCGCGCAGGCTGCGATGACGCTCTTCGCCGCCATCGGTCGTCGCTTCCAGGGCGGTCAGGTTAGAGGCGATCTCCTCCGCCAGTTCCTCGCAGGTCAGCACGCGCGTCCACGCCGCCGCCAGTTCAATCGCCAGCGGCATACCGCCGACCATCTGGCAGATGCGCCGCACCGCCGCCGCCGATTCGGAGTCCGCCGGCAGGGCGCTGCCGCCCACCCGCCGCGCCGTTTCCCAGAACAGGGTTTGCGACGACGCCGCGCCATCGAGCGGCAAGCCGTAGATCGCCAGCGCCCATTCGCTGTGCAGGTTAAGCCGCTGGCGCGAGGTCACGATGATCTTGACTTCCGCCGCTGTGTGGATCACCTCATTCAGGAAGTCGTTCGCCGCGCTGCCGAGCTGTTCCAGATTATCCAGGACCAGCAGCAGATGTTTTTCGCGCAGATAATCGAGCAGCTGCTCGTGCGGCGTGCCCAATTGAAGCAGGGGAAATTGCAGCGCATCCACCAGCGCGCTCAGGAAGCTGCTCAGCGTCCGCGCCGGCGCAAGGTTGACCATCGCCGCGCCGTGCAGCATACGCCGCGCCTGATGCCGCGCCGCCTGCAGCGCCAGACGGGTTTTGCCGATTCCGCCCAAGCCGACGAGCGTGATCAGGCGGCAGGTCGGGTCGTCCAGCCGCCGCTGAAGGGCAGCCAGTTCTTCTTCACGTCCGATCAACGGCGTCGTCTCCGCCGGCAGATTGCTCAGCCGCCGCGCCGAGCGGATTCGTTCGTTCAGGCGGGTCGTCTCGGCTTCCGGTTCGACTCTCAGCGTTTCCCAGAGTACCGTCGCGCACGCCTGATACTGCTCCAGGGCGGCGCGGCGCTGACCATCAATCGCCAGCGCGCGCATCAGGTCGCGCTGCACATCTTCTTGCAGGGGGTCCATCTCGATCAGCCGGTTCAGAGTCGCGATACCGGCTTCATCCTGTCCCTCTGACAGGTAGGCATACGCCTGTCGGCGCAGGGCGGTACGCGCCAGCGCGTGCAGACGCTCGCGTTCGACGGCGAGCCATTGATCGAAGTCCGGGGCATCCGAAACGCTGAACCCCGCCAGCAGATCGCCGCGATACAGCGCCGCGTCCTGGGTGGTCTCGAACGCCTCGACATCCAGCCAGTAGGGCTGGTTGAGATTGAAGGCGACGCTTTGACGAGTGATGTCCAGATAGGGTCCAAACAGCTTCTTGAGGTTGGCGATTGCCTGGCGAAGGTTGGCGGCGGCATCTTCGTCGAGCATGTCGCCCCAGAACATCGCCGCCAGGCTGGATCGCAGGTGAGACTGTCGGGTGAGCGCCAGGATACACAGCAGTGCCTGCGCCTTGGCGCTGTTGAAGCCGGTCACCGGCGCGCCGTTCAGCCTGATGTGTAAGCCGCCCAACAGCTCGATATGCAGCATCCCATCCCTCCACCACGAATCATGATTCTCGACCGTATTGTGCCACCATCTGTGTATGGGGCGAATCCAGCGGAGCGGGCGGCGCGGCAGCCGGTTGGACAGGCGGGGTCACGTCGGGAAAATGTCGCGCACGGGCAGGATAAAACCGGGCAGGATTTCGCCGCCGTCGAGGACGCCGTTGAGGTCCAGTTCGACCACGTCGTCATCGGGGGTGTAGACCTCGACGCGCTGCGTCTCCGGGAAGATCAGCCAGACCAGGCGCGTGCCGAAGCGCAGATAATCTTCCGCCTTGCGGCGCAGTTCGCGCTTGCTGTCGGTCGGCGAAAGCACCTCGACGGCGAGATCGGGCGCGCCCCGCACTTCACGCATCGGGATTTCGGGAAGGCGCTGCCTGGAGATGTAGCCGACATCCGGCATGAACTCGTGGTCCGGGGAGAGGACGTAGCTGCCGTCTGCGCCAGTCACGTAGCCGATAGGATGTTTGAGGAGGTACATATTGATATAGGTGCTGATCCAACCGGCAATTCTTGAAGGGATGAAGCTCGCCACTTTTTCAACCACCTCCCCATCGATGAGTTCAAAGAGCCGATCCCGGTTTTCGGGGCGTTGGCTGAAAGCGTGGAACGCTTCCAGGGTGTAGCGCTGCTCGCGGATGACCATCCAGGGTTCTCCTGCTCACGATCTATGCTCATTGTACACTGAAATCGACGGCGGCTCGGCGTGTTCATCCGTGCCGTTTCCCTGTAGAATATGAACTTATGAGCTAAATCATCTTGCGACGATCCGCAAAAGGATGGAGCGGCGATGGCGATGAACGAAGGCAAATTCAGCACGATTGACGAGTACATCGCCACTTTTCCGGGCGATGTCCAGGCGATCCTTCAGAAGATGCGGCAGGTCATCCACGAGGCGGCGCCGGAAGCCGAAGAGGCGATCAGCTACCAGATGCCGACCTTCCGGCAGAACGGCAATCTGGTGCATTTCGCGGCGTTCAAGAATCACATCGGCTTCTACCCCGCCCCTTCGGGAATCGAAGCCTTCGCCGAGGAGATCGCGCCCTATTTCGGCGGCAAAGGATCGCTTCAGTTCCCCAAGGACAAGCCGATCCCCTACGATCTGGTCAGCCGGATCGTGCGCTACCGGGTGGAAGAGAACCAGGTGAAGCGGAAGCCGAAGAAGGGCTGAAACATATCTCTCATCCGCCTTCTGACGGCTGTTTTTCGCCGGCGCGGACGGCGACCTTGAGCCGGTTCTCCAGCGGGACGAGCGGGCAGCTCCAGCCCGGACCATAGGCGCAGTAGGGGTTGTAGGCGAGGTTGAAGTTGACCTCGAAGCGCGCCCGATCTGGCGATTCGTTGAGCAGTTCAGGCTCCAGATAGCGCCCGCCGCCATAGATGTCCTCGGCGGCATCGGTGAAGGGCAGAAAGAAGCCGTGCGGCGTCTCGTAGACGGTCAGCGCGGCAGTTTCGCCATCGACGGTGAAGGTGAAGCGCCCATAGCGCTGATACTGGCGAACCTCGCCGCTGGTGGTCTGCATGGTCACGGCGTCGCCGGGCAGGCGTTCGGCATCGACCACCAGATCGAGCGTCGGGTTCGGTGCGAAGAAGCGAATGCCCTGAAAAGCGCCCTGCTGTTCCGGTGTCAGCGGGGAATGCGGGCTGGTTTTGAAGAACTGATCTTTCTGCCGGCGCAGGGCGATCAGGTCGGTGTCATTCATCGCGAATCCTCCATAGGGTCCGAATGCCGGGTTGGATACATGCCCGGATGTGAGACGGAATCACCCCCATTGAGTCAGGGGTGTTGATACCAAGTGCGCGCGTGTCTACCGCGTCAGGCATTGTCTCTCTATACTGACAGTGACTCCTGGACGCTGTGAACGCAAGGACTCTTCCATGATTGACCTGACTCCCGATGAATTTCGCCGCCTGGGGTATCTCGCCGTGGACCTGATCGCCGAGCGCATGGCGGCGCAGCCTGATCTGCCCGTGCGCCAGCCCGTGCCGGCGGACCTGCGCGCCCGGCTGATGTCCCCGCCGGGTGGGACGACCGCCGACCCGGAAGCGCTGATTCGCCGGGTGGCGGAAGAAATCCTGCCGTATCCGATGGGCAACAGCAGCCCGCGCTTCATGGCGTGGGTCAATTCGCCGCCCGCCCCGCTCGGCATCCTGGGCGACCTCCTGGCGTCGGCGGTCAACCCCAGCGTCGCCGGGGGCGATCACGCCGCGACTTATGTCGAACACGGCGTGCTGCACTGGATCAAGTCGGTCTTCGGCTATCCGGCGGACGCCGGGGCGATCCTCACCAGCGGCGGCAGCGTCGCCAACCTGATCCCGCTGGCGGTTATGCGCCACTGCAAAGCCGCCGACGACATGCGCAAGCGCGGTTTCAACGGCGAAGACTTCCCGATGGTGATCTACACCTCGACGCAGGGGCATTCCTGCATCCACAAGGCGGCGGAACTGCTCGGCTTCGGCAGCGCCTATCTGCGCAAAATCCCGGTCGACAGCGACCAGCGCATGAGCCTCGACGCGCTGCGCGACGCCGTCGAGGATGACCGCGCCGCAGGACTGCGCCCGGTGTGCGTCGCCGCCAGCGCCGGGACGGTTAACACCGGGGCGGTCGATCCGCTCCGTGCTATCGCCGACCTGTGCGCCGCCTATGACATGTGGTTTCATGTGGATGGCGCTTACGGCGGTTTTGGTATCCTGGCGCCCAGCGCCCGCGCCCACTACGCCGGCATCGAACGCGCCGACAGCATCGCCGTCGATCCGCATAAATGGCTGTACGTGCCGGTGGAATGCGGCTGCACGCTGGTGCGCGACGCGGCGGCGATGCGCGAAACCTTCAGCCTGATCCCGCCCTATCTGCGCGACGACCGGGCGCTGCCCTGGTTTTCCGAGTTCGGCATCCAGCAGACGCGCGGCTTCAAGGCGCTCAAACTGTGGCTGACGCTTCAGCAGATCGGCGAGACGGGATACAGCCGGCTGATCGAGAACGACATCGCCCTGGCGGGGCTGCTGCAAGAGAAAATTCTGGCGTCCGACGACCTGGAACTGGCGGCGGCGGGTCCGCTGAGCGTGACCTGCTTCCGCTATCGCCCGGACAGCGAGATGGAGGATGGCGAGATCGACGCGCTGAACCGGGCGCTGCTGATCCGCGTGCAGGAGAGCGGTGAGGCGTTTGTCACCGGCACCGAGCTGGACGGGCGCGCCGTCATTCGCGCCTGCATCGTCAACTTCCGCACCCAGGAAGCCGATCTGGATCGGCTGCTGGCGGCGGTGCGGCTGGCGGGCGAGGAAACGCTGAAAGCGGATGGAAACAGCAGAAGTCGGTTGTAGCCCGGCGGGCATTAGGCTAAACTGCTGCTGCAAACGCAGACCACACGATAGGTGACAACATGAAACT
The DNA here is from genome assembly GCA_013360465.1 of Anaerolineae bacterium. Classification (GTDB taxonomy): domain Bacteria; phylum Chloroflexota; class Anaerolineae; order Aggregatilineales; family Phototrophicaceae; genus Flexifilum. The sequence goes on from JABWBO010000056.1 coordinate 43,355, forward strand.
CGGAGTCGTGGAAGTACAGGGGCGCAAGCTCCTCGCGGAGATCGACGGCGATACTGCCTATGGGCTTGCCTGGCCCGACAGCAACATGATCGGTCTCATCCGCCGAGGCATCACCCCCACGCGCACGTATGAACGCTTCCCGATCGCCAATGCCGCGTTCCGCGCGCCGCTGCACCCCGGCAAGATCATCGCCGTCGGCAGGAACTACGCCGAACATGCCAAAGAGACCGGCAGCGTCCCTCCGGAGCGCCCCCTGCTGTTCGCCAAGCTGTCCAGTGCGGTGATCGGCAGCGGGGAGGCGATCACCTGGCGCACTTCGAACACCACCGAGGTCGATTGGGAATGCGAGCTGGCGGTGGTGATCGGCAGGACGGCGAAAGATGTGCCGGAAGACATGGCGCTCGATTACGTCTTCGGCTACACCGTCGCCAATGATGTTTCCGCTCGCGACATTCAGAATCGCATCGACTCGCAGTGGACACGTGGTAAGGGGCTGGATACGTTCTGCCCGCTGGGTCCCTATATCGTCACCCGCGACGAGATCGCCGATCCGCAGAATCTGAGCCTGAAGACCACCGTCAACGGCGAAGTCATGCAGGACGGCAATACGCGCGACATGATCTTCGGCGTCAGCACGCTGATCGCTTACACCACCCGCAGCATCACGCTGGAACCGGGCGACGTGATCATCACCGGTACACCCGCCGGGGTGGGCATGGGCATGAAGCCGCCGCGCTTCCTGAAACACGGCGACGTGGTGACGGTGAGCGTTGAGGGCATCGGCGAGATCGCCAACCCGTGCGAGGTGAACGACGATCTGGCGGGTGGCGGCGGCTTGTAAACTGCGAGTTTACAAACATCTGACATCCAGCTAACTTTTCACTCAGGCGGCGCTTATGCCCACGTCCTACGATGAAGTGCGTTGTTGAAGGAGGCAATCCATGCGTAGAAATCCAATGCGATCCGGCACGTCGGCGGTGATCCTGTTCGTCGTGCTGGCAGCAGCGATCATCGCCGGTTCGGCGTTCGTCACCGGCGCGGCGCAGCAGGATGTGGTATGGCCCGCCAGCTTCGTGCCCACCCAGGACTCGTCGAGCGCCGTCCTGCCGAGCGAAACGGTCTATTCCGACATCTATAACCATGTCAGTCCGTCGGTGGTGTCGATCAACGTCGTGGCGCGCACCCCCAGCACGCAGTTCTTCGACGAAGAATTCTCCGGCGGCACGGGCACGGGCTTTGTCCTCGATCAGCAGGGGCACATCGTCACCAATGCGCACGTCGTCGATGGCGCCATTCGCATCGAGGTCAATTTCCGCGATGGCAGCATCTATCGCGGCGAGATGGTCGGCATCGACTATGATTCCGATCTGGCGGTGATCCAGGTTCAGCGCGTCGCCAGCGAGCTGGTCCCGGTCCCCCTGGGCGATTCCGATGCCCTGTTCATCGGTCAGGAAGTGGTGGCGATCGGCAGCCCGTTCAACCAGCCCTGGACGCTGACGACGGGCATCGTCAGCGCGCTGGATCGCACCATCGACGGTCTGGGCGAATACCAGATCGGCGAGGTGATCCAGACAGACGCGGCGATCAACCCCGGCAACAGCGGCGGTCCGCTGCTCAACCTGAACGGCGAGGTGATCGGCGTCAATTCGCAGATCATCAGTCAGTCGCGCTCTAGTTCCGGCGTTGGCTTCGCCATCCCCAGCAATCTGGTCCGGCGTGTGGCGTCCGAGCTGATCGCCGATGGCGCGGTGGATTACAGCTATCTGGGCATTCGCGGCGGCGACATCGATCTGGCGACCATCGAGACGCTGGGGCTGCCGAACAACGCGCGCGGCGTGATCATCTCGGCGGTGGAACCGGGCGGTCCGGCGGCGCTGGGCGGCTTGCGCAACGCCCGCAACCCGCGCGAGGTGGATGGCATACGGGTATATACCTCGGTGGACATCATCACCGCCATCGACGGCTCAACGATCACTGGCATGCCGTCGCTGATCGCCTATCTCTCCAGCCAGACCCGCCCCGGCGATACTGTCACGCTGACGGTGGTGCGCGACGGCAGTCAGGCGATTCAACTGCCCGTCACCCTGGTGGCGCGCCCGGAAAGCTAAGGCGTCCCGGCATTCATATGCCGCCCCCCTCAGTCTGCATCGCGGGCTGAGGGGGTTTTGTTTTCGCCTATTCGCCGCCGACGCAGTTGAACGAAGCTTCAAATGGTTCGCTCACGTTGCCGGCTGCGTCGGTGAGCGTGATGGACCATACCACCGGTCCGATGAAGCAGGCTTTGCCGGTGGAGCAGGTGATCCCCCAGCTCAGCGCGCCGCTGACGCTGTTGCCCTCGACAAGGACCGGATTCTCTCTGATGCTGCCTGTCCACTCGCCCTGCGGGGCGGAGACGAAGTGAACCTCCATGCGGGTGATGGCGTCGCCGTCTCGGTTGGCAAAATAGATCGGGCAGATGGTCTCGCCGGCGTTGGAGATCACCCGGCAGCTTTCCATGCCGATGATGTGCGGCACGTCATCCACCAGCGCTGCCGGCGGATCGACGGTCTCCGGCAGGAGCGCCAGCGGAAGCGCCTCGACATCGCCCGCCGCATAGGGTTCGACCCGCAGTGTGCCGGCGGCGATGTGCTGATCGGTCATGGGTATGACGGCGCGCATCCCGGCAGGAATGCCGGCGGTCAGGTCCGAGACCGTCACGGACGCTTCCCCGGAGAGGGTGTGGACGATCTGCGCGCCTCCGGGCTGCGCCTGGATGAAGACCGTGCCGGCAAGCGTCATGGCGACGCCGTTAATTTTCATCGGGACGGGGTCGGCGGCTGAATCCGACTGGATCAGCACGCCATCCGCCGGCACTTCGGCGCAGGTGCGCGGCTGGTCGCCGCTGCGCAGCGTGAACGCCTGCATCGCCGCATAGACCGGCGTGTCTCGGTCCACGACGGGCAGCGCGCTGGCGTCGCCCATGACCGTCACCGATGTCGAAGGGATCCAGCCGACTCGTCCATCCTCCAGGACGGTGCGCAGCCAGTTGCCCGTGCAGTTGCAGGCATGGGCGCGAAGGACCTCGCCGGAACTCAGGGTCGCCAGCACCTCACTGCTCGATCCGGGTCCGCTCAGGATGTTCAGATCGCGCTCGGCGCGCACATCCATCGCATTCAGGCTGGTGGCGGCGTTTTGCATCTCGACCTCACCCACCACGACGACGCTGAGTGTCTGATCCGACAGATGAGGGGTAACACGCATCACCACCAGCCCCCATTCTCCTGTGGAATCCATGCCCTGCGAATGCAGCGAGCAGAAGGCGTCCAGCGGCAGGATATCGCCCGGCGCATCGAATGCCGGCGCATCGGCGCAGTTGGCAGTCGCTTCGATCCTGCCTGAACCATAACAGACCTCGTTTGCGCCGGCTGTGGTGCAGTCTGCCGCCTCAGCCAGCGCCTCCGTGATAACCGTTGGGCAGTCCTGGGCGCTGACCGGAACTGCGAAGAACAGTGCTGTGATCAGCAGGAGGGTGATGGTTTTCATGACGCGGCTCCTTTCGTCGAGATGCTCCCGGCGCGCCGCCGCTTCCCTCCTGTGCCTGGAACACCAACAGGATGAGCGGCGGAAGGGGGGAGGTGTTGAAAAAACGATGGGGTTGTGAAGCTACGAACAGCAGGCTGTCCCCCTGTTCGAGGCTGTAGGTATCGTTTCCGATCTGATAGCTGATCTTCCCAGAGACGCAGTAGGCAAACTCCTGTCCGGCATGGGCGATCGGCGGCGTCTCTCTTCCAGTGTACTGTTGACACAAAAAGTGGTAGAAGTGATAAACGTAACCGATTCAGGCGTGTGCTTTAGGCTGTTCCAAGAAAATAATCGCGCAGTTGTAGGGGCGGAGCTGTGTCTCCGCCCGCCGTTCACGGGCGAACACGTGGGTTTGCCCCTGCAACCGCTGGCGCGTCTTTTGTCTGGAACAGCCTTAGTGGGACAGATCACACAAAAGATGGAAAATAGTATCGGGCATATGTGTTTCAGCGGGGCAGTGGGTGGATGACCGCGCGGGTACGCCCACCCACTGCTTCCCGCAGAACGACACCCGCCGGGATGCTTCTAGTCGGATGCGCCTTTCGCCAGGCAGGCGGCAAACGCGAGCGCGGCTGCCCCCACGACGGCGAGCGTGCGCAAGTCGTGCAGACGCACCCAGCGCGCCCCCGGACCGTGATACTCCTGGCGTACCCGTTCGGCGTCCGTCTCCGAATACTGGCGGAGGTCAAGCGCTTCCAGCCGATCATTCAGGGGGACATTGCCCAGGATGGTGATGCCGTTGCCGCCGATGATGTGCAGCGCGGCGGCGGAAGCCAGCAGCGGAAAGGCGGTCGTCCCCTGGTGCAGCCATGCCGCCAGCGGCAGCAGGATCGACGGACCCAGGAACATGAGCAGGAAAACCGGGTTCTTGATCTTTACGTTGATCGCCTGCATCGCCAAGAGGTGCTGCTGCGCCGGCAGGCTGCGCAGCGCCGGCACCACGGCGGCGGAGAAGTCGGCGAACAACCCTGCCAGCAGGGCGGTCAGCGTCCCTCCGGCGATGAGGATGACGTTTTCGAGCATTGGATGTCCCTTTCGTTAGGCTTTGTGCCCAGATGTTGTGCAGTGCGCGTTCCGGTGCATGGATTCAGGGAGCAGACTCGATGGGAAACTGAATCTCCGTGATGAGATCGCTGCCATCGGCTGATCGGGGAAGCTGGAGCGAGATCTCGCGCGGCAGCCCGGCGAGGCGATAGCCGTTGCCTTCGACCCACCGCCCGATCTCGGCATAACCGGTATGAATGGTCTCGACAGCGCCGGTCACGACGGTGGTCGCCATCTGATCGACGGCGGGCAGTTCGCGGAAGCTGAGCAGCACGCCGCCGGACAGGGGCAGTGGGGCATGTTCCTTCACCTCGATCAGACAGCCCAGTTCCAGGTCCATGTCGCGCTCTACCATCGCCTCGTTGTGGCAGATGCAGAACGACAAGCCGTAGAGCGCCTTGTTGGGCAGTGCGGTGCGAATCTGCCGGAAAATTTCTAAGCCCTCTTCGAACGAATCGACCATCCGGCGCAGGCTGAGGACGGGCTGCACGGGCGACCGTTTGATGACAACGTTTAGCGGCTTGCCGGCTTCAGCATCGCGGATGGACCCCAGGCGCGACTCGATCTTACGGATGCGCTCCAGTTCTGCCTGAAGCTGCTGCTCGATCTCCGCCTTGCGCAGCAGCAGCATCCCCTGCATCTCGTCGGCAGAGACGTTATCTTTCACCAGCTGGCGAATCTGATCAAGCGACAGCCCCAGCTCTTTGAGCGCCAGGATGCGGTTCATCTGCGACATCTGCGCGGCGCTGTAGAAGCGGTAGCCCGTCTCCGCTTCGATATGCGCCGGCTTGAAAAGACCGATCTCGTCGTAGTAGCGCAGCAGCCGCCGGGAGACCTGCGCGAGACGTGAGAATTCACCGACCGTGAACATGCCCCTGCTTTCTGATGCTCAGCCATCGTTTGCAGCCCGATCATGCACCTTGCCGCAGCGTGAAGCTCAAGCCTTTCTCATCGTTTGCTCATATTCACTGTGCGGCGTGCGGCATCATGGGGCGCGGGTGGGGTGTTTTTCTGATGAGAAGAGGCGCTGCACTGGCGGCGAAGGTCCATCGCGGTTTCAGCCTGGACTGGCTTGGCGCGTGGTCGGAAATCGAGGCGGCGCGGCGCGAAACGCGGTAAAATCTGCCTCCATATTGGGGAGTGGACACCGCGACATGACTCAACGCAAATCGTCTCTCTTCGGCGCCGCCCTGCGCGGCGTTATCGCGGCGGCTGGGGCGTGGATCGCCTACAGCCGCTTCGCCATCGACCACGCCGTCGATCTTCCGCCCGCCATCGACGCCGAGCGCGTCCGTTTTCGTCACCCCGCCGCCGGCTTCCTCAGCTATTACGCCGATGCCGCTCCGCCGGGACGCCCGCTGGTGCTGATTCACAGCATCAACGCGGCAGCCAGCGCCTACGAGATGCGCCCGATCTTCGAACGCTTTCGGGGCAAGCGCCCCCTCTACGCGCTCGATCTGCCCGGCTTTGGCTTCTCCGAGCGCGCCGACCGGGTTTACACGCCGGACCTCTACGCCGGGGCAGTCGAGGCGCTGCTGGGACGGGTCGCTTCGCCGGAAAACCCGGCGGATGTCGTGGCGCTCTCGCTGGGGAGCGAGTTCGCCGCCCGCGCCGCCCTGCGCCAGCCGGAGCGGGTGCGCTCGCTGACGCTGATCTCGCCCAGCGGGCTGGGGCTGCGCCAGCGGACGACCGGGCAGTATGGCGACCGCGCTCTGGCGGCGTTTCGCTTTCCGCTGTGGAGCCAGGCGTTCTTCGACCTGCTGGCGACCCGCGCCAGCATCCGCTGGTTCCTTCAGCAGAGCTTCGTCGGCGACCCGGATTCAGGGTTGGTGGATTACTGCGTGCAGACGGCGCATCAGCCGCGCGCCCGCTTCGCCCCGCTCTATTTCGTGAGCGGCAAACTCTTCACCGAAGGCGCGGTCGGCGCGCTCTACCGCCGGCTGGAGATGCCGGTGATGGTCCTGTACGACAAAGACTTCTTCGTCCGCTTCGACGCGCTGCCGGGGCTGCTGCGCGAGCGCCCCAACTGGCGGGCGGAACGGATCGCGCCGTCGCTGGGGCTGCCGCAGTTCGAGCGCATGGACGAGGTCGCCAGTGCGCTGGAGCGCTTCTGGGGGTGACGCCTCATGTCCCGGTGAGTCAGGAGGTCTCGGCTGGTAGGGGCGAGCCGCCGGCTCGACCGCCCACCCGCCGAGACCGTTTCGAGCGATGACCTAGACCTCGAATTCCTTGACGATCTGCGCCACCCACGCCTGAAGGCGGGCGGAGGTCTTTTCCGACTGACCCTCTTCATCGACGCCCAGCCCCAGGAACAAGTCTTCGACCTGCGCCTTGGACTCGTTGAACTGATATTCCCTGGTGGACCACATGCCCCACAGTTGCGCGCCGCAGTCCATGAGATCATCCGCCAGCGTGCCGACGGCGTCCAGGAAGTTGAAACCATAACCGTTCTGGTCGCCCAGCCCGAAGATGGCGACTTTCTTGCCCTTCATGTCCTTGCCCTTGAGCTTGGGCACGAAGATCGCCCAGTCGTCCTGAAGCTGACCGGTGTTCCAGGTCGGAATCCCACAGATGAGATACTGATAGCCGAGGAACTGTTCCGGCGAGGTGCTGCCGATATTGGCAATATCGACCAGCCCCGGCTTCGCCTTGTCGAACAGGTCTTTCATCTGATAGGCGACCGCCTCGGTCTTGCCCGTGCTGCTGCCGTAAAACAAACCGATCTGACCCATGACGCTGCTCTCTCCTGCGACTCGCTGTGTGATAGACGGGATGAGCGCCCGCCCGCGACATGCCAATAGTTTAACCCACGCCGACGGCGCTTGGGCAGATCAAATCACGCCAGAATCGGACGATCCGGGTCGATCAGCCGTGCGCCCAGGGCGATCAGCGTGCGGTTGCCGCCGGCGGGCAGATCGAGCGTGTAGACCTGCCGCCCCAGGTCCAGGGCGCGCCGGGCGGCGTGCATCGCCCCGCCGTCGTCGTTGGATTCGACCACGATGACGGCGCGGCACAAAGCGGCGATGATGCGGTTGCGCGCCACCAGCCGCGCGGCGGTCGTCCCGGCGTCGGGGTGCGCCGCGCTGACGACTGCGCCCCGCTGCACCCGCAGAATCTTCTCCACCAGATGGGCATTTTCCGGGGGATAAATCTGGCGGATGCCGCCGCCCAACACGGCGACCGTCGTCCCCTCGGCGATCAGCGCGCCGGTGTGGGCGAGGGTATCGACGCCGCGCGCCAGCCCGCTGACGATGACGACACCCGCGCGCGCCAGGCCATCGGCCAACGCTCTTGCGTTCTCCAGGCCATCCCGCGAGGCCGTGCGGCAGCCGACGATCGCAATCGATGGCGTGGAAAAGCCGGGGAGGTGCGCGGCATCGCCACGGATCCACAGTCGGTCAGGCGGCGTCGGAATGTGAGCGAGGCGCTCGGGAAAAGGACGCGCTCCGAGCGGAATGCAGACG
>JABWBO010000057.1 GCA_013360465.1 Anaerolineae bacterium
GCAGTTCGAGGTCGGGCCGGGTGGCGTCGGCCGCGACGGCATCGTGCGCGACCCCGCACTTTACGAGGACGTCCGGCACAGGATCTGCGACGCTGCGGCGGCCGCCGGCTGGACGGTCGACGACTGGTTCGAAAGCCCGATCCGCGGCGGCGACGGCAACCGTGAATTCCTCCTGTGCGCACGCAAATGACGAAACCTTCCGATCCCGCCCTGAGCTTCGAGTTCTTTCCGCCCAACACGCCCGAGGGCGCCGCCCGGCTGCGCGAGGTGCGCGCGCGACTGGCCGCGTTCGCGCCCGAGTTCCTGAGCGTCACCTATGGCGCCGGCGGCGCCACGCGCGACAAGACGCTCGCCACCGTGCTCGAGATCCTGGCGGAGAAACACACCGTGGCACCGCACCTGTCGTGCGTCGGCGCCACGCGCGAGTCGGTGCGCGAACTGCTCGCGCTGTATCGCGGGCACGGCATCCGGCGGCTGGTCGCACTGCGCGGCGACGTGCCCTCCGGAATGCGCGAACCGGGCGATTTTCGCCACGCGAGCGACCTGGTCGCGTTCGTGCGCGCCGAAACCGCCGACTGGTTCCACCTGGAGGTCGCCGCATATCCCGAGATGCACCCGCAGGCGCGCAGCCCGCGCGACGACCTCGAGGCCTTCGCGGTAAAGGTGCGCGCCGGCGCCGACTCGGCGATCACGCAGTACTTCTTCAACGCCGACGCGTACCTGCGCTTTCGCGACGACGCGCGCCGGATCGGCATCGACGTACCGATCGTTCCCGGCATCATGCCGATCGCCAACTTCACCCAGCTCGCGCGCTTCTCCGACGCCTGCGGCGCCGAGATTCCGCGCTGGATCCGGCTGCGGCTCGCTTCCTTCGGCGACGACATCGAGGCGATCCGCGAGTTCGGCGTCGAAGTGGTGGCCGCGATGTGCCGGCGCCTGCTCGCCGAGGGCGTGCCGGGGCTGCACTTCTACACGCTGAACCAGAGCGTGGCCGCCGTCCGGGTGCTCGAAGCGATCGGGCTCGCACGCGGCTAGGCACCGCGGCTGCCCGCCATGACGCGGGCAACCATGGCTGCCCGGAGCGGCGGGCGGCAGGGCGCCGCCGATGGCGATCCGCTGTCCGCTCGTCGGCTGCTGTTGCCGTGGCCGCTAAGCGCACGGCCACCGCGTTGGTCGGGCGGGGCGAGCGTGGCTACCATGAATCCGGTCCCCGAACCCGATTCGCGCATGCCTGCCGGCATGCCCGACGCTCACCGAGATGCCAGCCAGCCCGCAGTCTTCCGGCGCCGTTCCGGCCACGCGCTACCAGATTCCGGCCGACAGCCTGCAGCGCGGCATGTACGTGGCAGAGCTCGATCGGCCCTGGCTCGACACGCCGTTCCTGCTGCAGGGTTTTCGCGTGGACAGCCAGATCGAACTGGACACGCTGCGCCGCTATTGCCGCTACGTCTACGTCGATCCGGAACTCTCGGACGTCGGCCTCGCCGAGGCGATCCGCAACGCGGAACTGAGCGACCATCCGTTCGAGCCGCCGTCGGAGGCCAGCGCCGCCGCGCCGACGTAGTAGCGCAGTCCCTCGGCGACGCTGCCGGCGCGCGCGATGCACTCCTTCAGCACCTGCACGCCGACGCGCAGGTTGGTGATCGGGTCGAACGCCGCGTGCGTGCCGCCGAAGGCACCGTACTTGTCGTCGTGCACGCGCGTCATCACCTGCATCAACCCCTGCGCGCCGACCGGGCTCTGCGCAAACGGGTTGAAGCTCGACTCGATGGCGATGACGGCCAGTATCAGCGTCGGCTCGAGCCCCGCGCGCCGGCCGATTGCCCAGGCCTCGCTGACGAGTGCGGCCACCGGCTCGGTGGCGACGCGGTAGCGGCGCGCCAGCCAGGGACCGCTGGTGTAGGTCTCCATGCAGCCGCGCGACCCGCAGGCGCACAGGTCGCCGTGACGATCCACCGTGATGTGCCCGACCTCGCCGGCGGTATTGCTCTCGCCGTAATGCAGCTTCCCGTCGAGGATGATCGCCGCGCCGACCCCGGTCCCGATGACGACGTAGACCATGCTTCCCCGCCCGCGCCCGGCTCCGTAATGGAATTCGCCGAGCGCGGCGGCTTTGGCGTCGTGATCCAGCCGCACCGGCAGCCCCAGACGATCTGCCAGCAAGCGCCGCAGCGGCGTATTCGACAGCCCCGGCAGGTTGACCAGCGTCAGCAGGCTGCCCGACCGGTGATCGACCGGTCCGGGGCAGCAGATGCCGACCGCTTCCGCCTTCTGCCCGTGTTCGCGCTCCAAATCGGCGATCTGCCCGGCGATGCGCTCGACAATCGAGGCGGGACCTTCTTCTTCATGCGTGGCGATCCGCCGCTGCCCGACCACCTGATTTTCCGGGCTGACCAGCCCGACCGCCGTCTTGGTTCCGCCGAGATCGATGCCGATGACCCAGCTCATACGCTCCTCTTCCCCATCAGATGATCGGCGACGCGCAGCGCCTGGGCGGCGATGGTCAGCGCCGGATTCATCGCCGCGGACGACGGGAAAAACGACGAATCGACGACGTACAGATTATCCAGATCGTGCGCCTTGCAGAACGGGTCCAGCACCGACTGCGCCGGGTCGTCGCCGAAGCGCAGCGTGCCGCACTGGTGCGAATTGGTCTCGATACCCATCGTCTGGGTGAAGACGAACGGGTAGCCCGCCGCCCGCATCATCGCCCGCGCCGCCGTGATCAGCCGGGCGTGCGCCGCCCGGTTGTTCGGCTTCCAGTGGACGACGATGCGCCCGTCGGAACGCAGGGTGATGCGGTTTTCCGGGTCGGGCAGGTCTTCCGACATGACCCACCAGTCCACGCTGCGCCCCGCCATGCCCTGGAGGATGAACTCCGGCACGAGCGGCTGAGAGATCGACAGCATACCGGCTTGCAGCTTGCCGAGCATCTGAAGGTTGCCCATCGGGTAGGCGAAATCCGGTCCACGCAGGTAAAAGTCGTTGACCGCCATCGTCTTCTGAAAGACGGTCGGGTTGCGTTTGAGCGGGCTGACCGCCGTCAGAGCGGTGTTGTTATGCACCATGTAGTTTCGCCCGACCATGCCCGACGCATTCGCCAAGCCGTCCGGGTGACGGCTGTCCGCCGAGCGCAGCAGCAGCGCCGCTGAATTGACCGCGCCGCAGCAGACGATCACCAGATCCGCGCGGACCTGCTGCACCTGCCCGTCCCGTTCGATCTCCACGCCGCTGAGCCTTCGCCCACCGGGGTCGGCGATCAGCCGGCGGACAAGGGTATTGGTCCACAGCGTCACGTCCGCGCCGCCTGCCAGCGCCGGGCGCACACAGCGCACATCGGCGTCGCTCTTGGCATCCAGCTTACAGGGGAAGCCGTCGCAGGTCTTGCAGCGGATGCAGCGCCCGCCGTCGCGCAGATCGATGCCCATCGGCAGAAAGAATGGGTGCAGGTGCTGCTTTTGCAGCGCTTCCATCAGGTCGGCGATGGTCGGCTCATGCGGCACGGCGGGATAGGGATAGGGCTGCGAGCGCGGCGGCTCGGTCGGGTCGATCCCCGCCTGCCCATGCACGGCGTAGATCGCCTCTGCCCGGTTGTAGTACGGCTCCAGGTCCTCATAGCGGATGCACCACGCCGGCGATGTGCCGCCCTCATGTTCCAGCGCCGCGAAGTCTTCGCGCCGCAGCCGGGGCAGCGCCGCGCCGTAGACTTTGGTGTTGCCGCCGACGAAGTAATGCACGCCGGGCTGAAATTCTGAGCCGTCCGCCGCGTTGATCCACTGTTCTTTCGGTTTATAGCGCTTCTGGTCGAAGACGGCTTTGACCTGCCAGTTCTCGTCTTCCTTGGGCAGAAAATCGCCGCGCTCCAGCACCAGAAGGCGCGCGCCGCTTTCGCGCAGGGCGTGGAGCAGCGTGCCGCCGCCCGCGCCCGTCCCGATGATGATGAAATCGTAAGACCCGTTCACGATCTAGCCCTTCACGGAGCCTGCCAGCAGCCCCCGCACGAAATAGCGGCTCAGCAGGATGTAGACCAGCGCCGTCGGCAGCGCCGCGATGATCGCCCCCGCCATCACCACGTTCCAATCCACCGAGAACGAGCCGGACAGGTTGTTCAGGGCGATAGTCACCGGCTGCGCGTCGGGGTTCTGCACGACGATCACGCCGAACAGGAAATCGTTCCAGATGTTGGTGAACTGGAAGATGCCGACGACGACGAACGCCGGAATCGACAGGGGCAGCATGATCTTCAGGAAGGTCGTCACCAGCCCTGCGCCGTCCACCCGCGCCGCCTCCATCAGTTCGGTCGGGATGTTGGCGTAGAAGTTGCGGAAGATCAGCGTCGTCACCGGCAGCCCATAGACGACATGCACCAGGATCAGTCCGGCGACCGTGCCGTACAGGCGAACCTCCTGCAAGAAGCGCACCATCGGCAGCAGCACGCTCTGATAGGGGATGAAGAAGCCGAAGAGCATCAGCAGGAACAGCGTATCCGACCCTCTGAATTTCCATTTCGAGAAGAGGTAGCCGTTGATCGCGCCGATCAGCGACGACAGGAGGGTTGCCGGGATGACCATCGCGAAGCTGTTCTGCAGGTTGGGACTCAGCCGCGCCCAGGCTTCGACGAAGCCGCTTTCGGCGAAATCCAGCGACTCCGGCAGATTCCACATGGTGGACAGGCTGACGTTCTGGGCATCCTTCAGCCCGTTGTTGATCATGACGAAGACCGGCGTGAGGTAGAAGACCGCCGCCAGTCCCAGGATCAGCACGAACACCCAGCGCCAGCGCCGGCGTCCGATCTGAGCATCGCTCTCCTGAATGCCCCTGGTGATCATGAGTCTTCTCCCCGCCGCTGCGATCTCAGGTACGGAATGATGATGAGCGCTACCAGGAGGAGCATAACGATGGACGCCGCCGTGCCCAGGTTGTACTTGTTGCCCTTGAACATCTGCTCGAAGATGAAGATCGAGGGCATGTCGGTGGCAAACGCCGGACCGGTGCCGGTCATGGCGAAAACCAGGTCGAAAATCTTGAACGAGACGTGCAGCAGGATGACGATGACGCTGATCGTCACCGGAGCCAGCGACGGGATGATGATGTAGCGGTAGATCTGCCATTCCGTCGCGCCGTCGATGCGCGCCGCCTCGCGCAGTTCCATCGAGATGGTGGTCATGCCGCCCAGGTACATCGCCATGACGAAGCCGGAAAGCTGCCAGGTCGCGGCGATGGCGACCGGGATGATCGCCACCGGAATGCCCAGCTGCACGCGCCAGTCGGCGGCGGCGGGGATGACCGCGCTGAGGGCGTTGTTGATCGACAGCACGACCGAAGGATCGGTCGTCCACCCCGGTTTGAGCGGCGGCATCCCCTGCGCCGCCAGCAGGCTGTTGATGCCCAGGATGTCGAAGAACAGGTTGATGCCCGTCTCCGGGTTGAAAATCCAGCGCCAGGCGACGCCCGTCACGATGAACGACAGGGCGTAGGGGAACAGGAAGGTGTTGCGAAAAAACGGGATGGCGAACCAGCGCCGGTTGTAGTCGATGATGATCGCCAGCGACAGCCCCAGCAGCACCGCCATGGTGATGAACAGCAGGGTGAAGACCACCGTGTTGCGCAGGTCGATCTGAAAGCGCGTGTTGCTGAAGAGGTCGGCGTAAATCTCGAACAGCGGCGTGTGCAGTGTCCAGTTGGGGGCGGCGCTGCGCCAGTTCGACAGCGAAATGTAGAAGGTGACGCTGATGAACCCGTAGACGAAGATGAGGATGGCGATCAGCGAGGGCAGCAGGAAGAAGAAGGACTGCCGCTGTTCAACCGGTGTGCCGCGCTTGCGCCGGGGAGCGGTGGCGAGGGCGGCGCTGGCACTGGAAGCGCGCGTGTTTTCCATAGAAATATTTCACCGTCAAATCAACTCTTCCCGCCCGGCGAGAGGTTGGGGCAAGCCGCTTCGACTCGCCCCAACCGGTCAAACAGTGGTTATTCGCTGGCGAACCCGGCGGAGACCGCCGCCTCTGCCAGCGCTGCCGCCAGCGCGTCCACATCGCGATCCACGACGAACAGGGTCGCGGCGTCGTTCATCGCCTGCTGGAAGTCTGCCGGGGCGGCGGTCCCATGTACGACGGTCGCCACCAGCTCACCGCTGCCGAAGGAGTCCATCGCCCAGTTGTGATAGGGTCCGAAGCTCTCGCGGTTGCAGTCGGTACGCGCGCAGATCGACCCCTTCAGCGGGTTGAACGCTTCCTGCGCCTCAACGCTGCCGATCGCCCTCAGCCAGCTGGCGGCGGCAGCAGGATTCGGAGCGCCTGCCGCCATCGGGAAGCCGTCGGCGACGACCATGAACGCGCCTTCGCTGCCGGGGTGGCTGACCCAGCCGAAATCAACATTGTCTTCCATGCCCGCTGCGACGAATTCGCCATAGGCCCAGTCGCCCATCGAGTTGAAGACGCAGCGCCCTTCCATCAGGGCATCGACTGCCTGATCCCAGGACAGCGCCGAGTGATCGCTGTTCTGGTAGTCGAGCATCCGCCCATAGACGGCGATGGCGGCTTTGACTTCATCGCTGTTGAACGACACGCTGCCATCCCACAAGCCGCGATAGCCTTCCGGTCCCAGCGTGCCGAGCAGCGTGTTTTCCAGCAGCTGCGCCGTCGCCCAGATGCCGCTGTCGCCGACGCACAGCGGGGTGACGCCCGCCGCCTGAAGCTGATCGGCGATGGTGAAGAACTCATCGACGCTCAGCGCCTCGCCGAGGGTGATGCCCTGCTCGTCCAGGACCTTCTTGTTGTACCAGAAGCCGTTGCCGCGATGCACGCCGGCGAGGACCAGATAGATGCTGCCGTCGCGGCTCATCATCTCGCGCAGCTGTTCCGGCACCACGTCGTTCCAGCCTTCGGATTCATAGATGTCGTTGACCGGCGCGACGTAGCCCGGCTCGACATACTGACCGAATAATTCCCAACCGGGGTGGACCTGCCAGCTGTCCGGCGGATCGCCGCCCGCCAGACGGGTCTGAAGCACCGGGCGCGCCGCCGAACCGCCGCCGCCCGCCACCGTCGCGTTGACGATGTTGACGTTGGGGTAGGCGGCATTCATCGCCGCAAACAGCGCATCCAGCGCCGCCGCTTCGCCGCCCGATGTCCACCAGGAGAAGACCTCCAGGTCGCCGGTGACCGTCTCGTCCTGGGCGACCACCGCGCCGGAGACCAGCGACAGCAGCGCGCCGACGATCACCAGCATCATCAAAAACCGTGCCTTCATGAGCTTTGCCCTCCTAGTTTTCCAAAGTGACGCCTGTTTCAGCATTACAGTCCCGAACGATCCTTTGCCCGATACTTGCCATCCTTTCTCATCAGCCGCGCCGTCTCGAAGCCGCGCGGCAGTCTTCCAGCCCGAAAAGTCCTCGCAGCGCGGCTAGAGCCTGTTATGAACTTTTCTCCCCTCATCCCCCCAGCCCCCTTCTCCCACAAAACGGGGAGGTCAGGTCCCCTCGCCCCGCGCGCGTGGGAGAGGGGGCGCGAGCAAGGCTCGCCTTGGGGTGAGGCTGCCGCAGAAGTTCATAACAGCCTCTAGATCTCGTCCAGGCGCACCCACCGCCCCGCCTCCGACGAGCGCACGGCGGCGTCGATCACCGCCTGGATGTGCAGCCCGTCACGGAAGGTAGGGGTGGGGGTGCGTCCGTCGTTCAGCGCCTTGAGGAACTGGTACTGGCATTCGGCATGGGTGCGCACGAAGTCGGGCGACATCGTCCAATCGGGGACTTTCGCGCCGTCATAGCGCTGCACCGTCTCGACGCGGCGGAAACCGCGCATTCCGCCGAGGGGTGACGCCGGGTCGCTGACGTCGTACACTTCCAGCCAGCCGGGATCGGCGGCGGAGAAGCGCAGCGCCCCCCGCTCGCCGTAGATTTCGATCACCAGGTCGTTGGTCGCACCCGTGCCCATGCGCGAGATTTCGACCAGACCGAGCGTGTTATCCGCCGTGCGCAGGTGCAGCAGGGCGATGTCGTCCACATCGACCGCGCCCATCTCTGAGCTGCCCTGGGCGACCGGGCGCTGGCGAATCAGCGTGTCGAGCGTCGCCTGGACGCTGCCGAACTCGCCGAGCAGGAAATAGAGCAGGTCGAGGACATGCGACCCCAGGTCCGCCAGCGCCCCGCCGCCCGCCTCTGCTTTGCGCAGCCGCCAGGACAGCGGCTTAGCCGGGTCGATGTAGCTGCTGCGGTAGTAGCGCCCGCGAAACGAGAAGATGCGCCCCAGGAATCCGTCCTGCATGAGCTGGCGGGCGCGCTGCACGGCGGGGAAGAAGCGGAAATTGAAGGTGAGCTGCGTCTGCACGCCCGCCCGTTCGGCGGCGGCGACGATGCTCCTGCCATCCGCCATGCCCATCGCCAGGGGTTTTTCGCAGTACAGGTGTTTGCCGGCTTCGGCGGCAGCCACCAGGATCGCCTCGTGCGCGGCGTTGGGCGTGCAGCAGTCGATGATCGCCACTTCCGGGTGCGCCAGCAGCTCGTGGAAGTCGTCGGTATAGAAGCCGCAGCCGATCTCCGCCGCCGCCTTCTGCGCGCTCTCCCGGCGGGTGGTGGCGACCCCGACGATCTGAACGGCATCGGCGGGCAAGCCGTAATGAAACAGGAGCGAGCGGTACGCCATCGCGTGGACGCGCCCGATGCCGCCATAGCCGACCATGCCGATCTTCATGGGTTTCACGCTGTTTCGCCTTCCCTGCCCGGTATCGCCATCGATGTCCCCCGCCCTCCGGCTCCGCGCCGGTCCTACTTCAACCCGCCGGCGTCGCGGTGCTGGTCGCTCGCCGCCCGCATCGCCGCCCGCAGTTTGCCGACCGCCGCCGCGATCTCGCCCGTGCCCGGCTGAAGCTTGCCGTTCGGTCCCTTGAGCAGAGGCGAAGAGAACTCACCGACGGTCATGCCCACCGCGATGAAATCGCCCACGTTGCCGGCGTTCAGCCCGCCGTCTTCCATCAGCTCGATGCGCTGCTCCATGCCCGCCGCGACGATCATCTCGTGCAGCCGTTTGACGGTCGCCACGACGATGGGGTCGATGGTGTGCGGGCTTTTCCCCGCCGTCGGGTTGACCCAGAACGGGGCGCGGCATTCATATTCGATGGCGCTGACGTAGGGGTGAATGTACTGCTCGAAGGCGACCGCCGGCACGCCCTGCCATGCCCAGACCCCGACCTTGAGGTCGAGCTTTTCGCGGATGTAAGTGATGCTCTGGAACATCAGCTCGCCCATCGTCTCAATCGGCAGGCTGATCATGCCGACGCCCAGGTCTTTGAGCTGGTCGAAGACATCGAAGCTGGGGCGCACCATCTGAAGCTGCGCCTCGATCTCCAGGCTGGTACTCTTGCGCGTCGCCTCGATGATGTCGAAACCACCGCGCGGCATCCCGAAGTCCATGTATTTGCCGTCGCGCACCTCGATATGAATCCAGTCCACCCCGGCGGCTTCCAGGTCGCGGACCTGCCCGCCCAGCACGGCATAGTCTGCCCAGAACAAGCCGGCGGCGATCTTGCACTGCTGCGTGACCTTGCCTATCGTGTCCGTCATAAAACAGCCCTTCCTTTTTCACCCGAAAGCGGGCGGGTCAACGCTGAATGAAGTGCAGGAGCGCGCCCGCCGTCTTGTCGTCCGTACACAGCACATTGATCACCCCCAGCCGCAGCGCCCCGACCATCGCCGGGACCTTGGCGGAGCCTGCCGCGACGGCGACCGTCGTCGGGATGCGGCGCAGGTCTTCCAGGCTGATGCCGATGACGCGCTCGTTGAAGTCGCAGGGGAAGATCGCCCCCTGCTGCGTGAAGATGCGCCAGGCGAGATCGCCCACCGCGCCGTCCACTGCAAATGCCGCCAGCTCATCTTCGGTCAGAAAACCTTCGCGGATGAACCCGGAGGTCTGCGGGTCGAGGTTGCCGATGCCGAGCAGGGCGATATCCGCCGAACTCGCCATCGTCAGCGCGTGCTGGATGTTGCGCTGGCTGCGGATCACCTGGGCGGCGTGCGCCGTATCCGCCATCAGCGGGGAATTCAGATAGACCACCTGCCCGCCGAGCTTCTGGGCGAGCTGGCGCGCCAGCATCGAACTGTCGTACTCCTCGCGCGGATAGGGCATGCTGCCGATGGCTTGCACGATGCGGATGTGCGCCTGCAGGTCGGGGCGGATGGCGTTGATCACCTCGAAGGTGGAGCGCCCCAGGCAGATCGCCAGCGACGAGATGTCTTTGAGCAGGCTTTCCAGGTAGCGCGCTCCCAAGTAGCCCAACTGGCGCAGCATGGGGAGCGGCTGGTCCAGCGCCGTCCTCAGCACCAGCGCCTCGTCCAGACCGAACGCTTCTGCCAGCGCCTGTTCGAGGGCGGCGTCGCGCTTGATGGGCCAGTCGATGCTGATCTGCACGACGCCCCTGCTGCGCGAGTCCCGCAGCAGGCGGTAGACCTTGACGCGCGAGATGCCCAGTTCGTCAGCGATCTCGTTCTGCGTCATGTCCTGCTCGTAGTACATCGAGGCGACGCGCGCCAGCAGTTCGTGAGTTTCGGGGTCGAGCATGACGGGGTTCTCGCTCCATACACAACTGTGCAAATGCACATGAAATGCACATTTGCACAGTTTGTAACCCCGTCCGCCGTTTTTGTCAAGAAGGGGCTGCGGCGATGAGCGCCATCAGGGCAGAATGCCGCCGTCTCCGATCTGCGAGAAATTCGCCGCCAGCAGCGAGAAGTCGCTGATGCTGACGACATTGTCGTCGTTGAAGTCGGCGCGGGCGTCGTAGTTGGGCTGCCCCTGCGATGTGCCGAACGCCGCCGCCAGCAGCGAGAAGTCGCTGATGTTGACGATATTGTTCTTGCTGGCGTCGCCTTCGCGCATGACGGAGGTGGTGACGCTGGTCCCGCCGCTGACGACGCTGACGACTATCTGCCGCGCCAGGGTGTGTTCGCCCTTCAGCCAGAGGGTGTAATCGCCGACCGGCAGCGCGTTCAGCGTGAACATGCTGCTGGCGTCGGTGATGATGCCGGGGAGGAGGATGGGTGATCCACCCCCTGACGGTGTGATGCGCAGATAGACATTCACCACGCGGCTGGGATGCGGCGCGGGGTTCGGACGCCCCTCCAGGGTGAGAACCACGTACAGCGGGGCGGTTTCTGCCTCGAACGCGCCAATATCGACCAAACCACCGAAGACGCGCGGGAAACCCGCCCCGCGCTGATCGGTGCTGAGCGTTACTCCGGCGTGATCGACCGCCGACCCGTTGATGCCGCTATCGAGCGCCGGGCTGCCGATCAGCAGCGCCATCGTCTGCGTGGGTCCACCATTGTCCGCCAGCGCGCCGAGCTGGGGATTGAAGTTGGAATAACTGCTGACGCCGAACCCACAGGTTGCGCCGCTGTCCAGGTTGCCGCCGCCATCGGTGAGAGTCCCGCCGCCGACCTCACAGTTTTCATGAGCCACGCCGTTGATGGCGACGATGCTGTTGTACAGGTCCAGCGTCCCGGCTTCCAGCCAAATGCCGCTGCGCGACGACTGCACGGCGCTGTTGGCGGCGAGGGTGCTGTTGACGATCAGCACGGAGGAAGTCCCCCAGGTGTCCAGCGCGCCGCCGCCGCCGAACGTCGGGCTGCCGCCGTTCGCCGCGTTGCCGGCGAGGGTGCTGTTGATGATGTGCAGCATGCCGTCTTCATTGGCGATGCCGCCTCCGTAATTGAAGGCGATATTGCCGGAGATGGTGCTTTCGCGCACGGTCATGACGTCGTCGCTGTTGTAGAGTCCGCCGCCGGTGGTGGCTGAGCTGCCGCTGATGGTGCTGCTGCCGATCGTCGTCGTCCCGCCGGAGGCGGCGATTGCGCCCCCAGCCGCCGCCAGACCGCCGCTGATCGTGCTGCGGTTCACCGTCAGCGTCCCGGACTTGTTGAAGATGCCGCCGCCATAATCGGTGCCGCCCGTGAGGATCTGCCCGTTGTGCAGCGTCAGATCATTGATCGTCAGGCTGCCGCCCAGGCTGATTTCCAGGATGCGGAAGACCGGCGTGCCGCCGGCGCTGCTGCGGGCGATGGTCGCCCCGCTGCCTTCGACAGTGAGCGTCCCGGCGGTCGCGGCGTTGGCGACCAGCGGCAGCCCGTTGAAGCCGTTATCGGGGGTGGTCAGCGTATAGGTGCTGAGGGTGAGGGTGATCACGTCATTCGTGCCTGCGCCGTTGCTGCTGGCGCAGCTGAAGGCGAGGCGCAGATTGAAGACATCGCCCGCCGGCACGGTGTGCGGGAAGATCGGACAGCCGGTTTCCACCGCGCCGATATCGACTGTGCCGCCCAGGATGCGGGCATAGCCCACGCCGCGCTGGTCGGTCGACAGTGCCCCGCCGCCGGGGTCGATAGCGTTGCCATTCAAGCCGGCGTTGATCGCCGGGCTGCCGGGCAGGAGGGTGTGCGTCGGCGTCGGTCCGCCGTTCGCGCTGCTCAGCGTGCCGAGCAGCGGGTTGGTATTGGAGTAGCTGGTCCCGCCGAAGCCGCAGGAAAAGCTGTTGTCCATATTGCCGCCGTTGTCGAAGACGGTCGCGCCCGCCAGATCGCAGTTGTTGGCGCCGTTGTTGTTAGAGACGATGCTGTTCTGGATGGCGAAGTTGCCGGCATCCGCCCAGACGCCGCTGCGCAGCGCCTGCACCGCCCCGTTGTCGGTGATGGTGCTGTTGATGACCAGCACGTAGGGACTGCCAAAATGACTGTACAGCGCCCCGCCGCCGTGCCCCGCCAGCGCGCCGTTGGCGACATTGCCGGAGACGGTGCTGTTGACCAGGCGAAGCGTGCTGTTCACGTTTTCGATGCCGCCGGCGCTGCTCGCCGCCGTGTTGGTATGCACCGTGCTGTTATAGAGGTTGACGATGCCGCCGCCGGTGTTGTAAATGCCCGCGCCCGATCCTGCCGAATTGGTATAAATCATGCTGTACAGGACATCGACCACGCCGCCATCGTTGAGGAGTCCGCCGCCGGCGCTCGCCGTGTTGTTGTAGAGGCGGGTGTGATCGAGCGTCAGCCAACCGCTGTTGAAGATGCCGCCGCCGCTGGCGAAGCCGATGATCGCCGCCCCATAGATGACAGAATTGCTGATCGTCAGCGAACCATCGTTCAGGATATTGGCTCCGCTGCCCCCGAAGCCGTCGCGTATCGTCAGCCCGCTCAGACTGATCCGCGTGCCGGCGGCGATGTTGAACGGTCGATAGGTGTCCACGCCGTGCAGGATCACGTTGTTCGGGTCGCCGCCGGCGATGTCCAGGTCGTCGGTGAGCGTCGGCAGGTGGCTGGTCAGGGTGATCGTCCCAGGATTGAAGGCGGCTGCGCTGAAAATGATCGAATCCGCGCCGGGCGAAGCGTTGGCGGCGATCATCGCCTCGCGCAGCGAGCAGTCGGCATCACAGACGCCGTCGCTGGTATCGGCGGTCTTGGAGACGATGAACCCGGCGGCATGCGCAATGGGCAGGGGCAGGATCGCCAGACTGACGAGGAGCAGGAAGGTAACGAACACCGGAAAAAAGGAGGAGCGTCGCGGAATGAACATGGCATTTTCCTCAAGAAAGGGCGTGCAGGGTTCCGCAGATCTATTTCGTTGTAAGCTGCATGTTTCATTTCTGCTGGCATAAATGGTAAGTCTGGATGGCTCCTGCTGGCAAATGCCGCAAAAAAACACGCGCCTGCACGGCGGCGCGGGGGCGTGTTTTTTGTGATGAGAGGCGATGCCAGACGGGGACCCCCCGCCAGCCTTAGCCGGCGATGGCGACCGCCACGAAGTCGATCTCCAGCTGCACCTCTTCTTCGACGTTGGCGACGCCTGGCACGCTGGGGATGGTGAGTTCGTAGTCGGCGCGCTGGACCAGCGCCGACGCTGTACCGCTGATGCGCGTCTCGCTTTCCGGCATGACCATCGCGTTGAAGGTCACCGGCTTGGTGATGCCCTTGACCGTCAGATCGCCATTGATGGTGAAGCTGAAGGGCTCGCCCATCGTCACCAACGCAGGCAGCCCCTCGACGCTGGTCGGGGCGAAGCTGGCGAATTCGAACTCGTCCTGCTGCGACAGCAGGATTTGCCCGCGAAGAGCGCGGTTGCGGAATTCATTGTCGGTCGTCAGGGTGCGGACATTGATGCTGATCGCGCCGAGTTCGGTATTCGCCGGCGCGGCGAAATCGACGGCGACCTGACCGGCGACCTCGTTGGTGCGCCCGGTCACGGTGGTGCGGATGCCGCGCAGGTCTTCGTCGAGGATGAAGCGCACTTCTGACTCATCCTGCATGATCTCGAAGACGGTCGCGCTGGAAGCGGCGCTGACGGATGCGCTTTCGACCGCGCGGCTGGCTTCACCGCTGCCCCCACTGATGTAGACGTAGGCGAAGATGACGACGGCGAGGACGGCAACGGCAGCGATCAGCCCCAGAACGATGCGACCGGTACGATTCATAGGTGGAATCTCCAGACAGATGCAGGTTACGCCCAACATCATAGAACACAAAACGGACGCGAGTACGCTTTGCTCAGCGATTTCTCAGGGTTGTTATCGATGTGTAAAGCGCTGCCTCAGACGTTGAACAGGGTCATCTCGCTGAGCCAGATGGGCAGGGCGAAACGCTCGTGCCAGCGCGCTTTTTCCGCCGTCAGCCGCCCGAAGCACCAGACGCGCAGCTTGCTGACCAGGGCGTCCTGCGCCAGGGTCAGCGCCGGGCTGTCATCCAGGGCGATCCAGGAGGTGAAGCTTTCCGGCACATCCTGGTCGATGCTTTCGAAGAAATCCGGCGGTTGATAGGGGAGCGCCCGCCGCGCCGCGCCGGGCGTGAACGGGACTCTGCCCGGCTTGAGCGGCTGCCCGCCCAGGTGCAGCACCACCAGCGCGCCTTCGACCTCGCCCGCCGGGATGATATGCAGGGCGTCGATGTAGCCGCCCAGGCGCAGCGAGCCGTCCCATTCCAGCGTATCGGCGCGCCAGGGCAGCCGCGCCAGCGCCGGACCTTCCGCGCCGCCCCAGCGCAGGGTGATCATCTCGGCGGGCGCGGGCAGGGTGAACAACCCCTGCACGCCTTCGGTTTGCACGATGCCGGCTTCGGTCTCCAGCCACAGCATGTCCTGCGCGTAGGTTGGGATCGCCCAGTCGAGGACGAGCTGCCCGTTCAGTTGGTCGTTCATTGACGAAGACTTCTCGCTTTCTTAAACGCCATATCTCAGAGAACGCACCAACCTATGATAAACTCACATGAGACTGATCAGTAGTTTGAGATGGCATGGAGCAAACTGGACACGTTCGCCTGAAGATCGCGCGCATTGTCTCTGACCTCTTCAGCCCGCCGGTGGTATGGGGGGCGCTGGCTTTTCCGCTCGCCTACAGTGCGGCGGCGTCGCTCGAAGAGGCGCTGATCTGGGCGTTAATCTATGTTCTGCTGGTCTGTGTTCTGCCGGCGCTGTTCATCGCGGTGATGGTGATGACGGGCAGGATCACCGACATCCATGTGCGCGTGCGCCGGCAGCGCTACGCCCCGATGGCGGTCACGCTTTTCGGCACGACGCTGGCGTGGATCATCCTGTCGCGGATGGACGTGCCGCTGATGCCGGAATTTGCCCTGATCAGCCTGATCGAGATCGCCGTCATGCTGACCATCACCCTGGTCTGGCAGATCAGCCTGCACGCCATGAGCATCACCACGGCGGTGGTGGTCGCCGGGGCGTTTTACGGCTCATCGACGGCGCTGATTCTGGTCCCGCTGATCCCCATCGTCGGCGTCTCGCGAGTGATGCTTCAGCGGCACACCGTCCCCCAGGTGATCGCCGGCGGCGTGATCGGCGCAGGGATGACCCTGCTGCTGATGGCGGTGATCGTCGCGCGCTAACCCCTCACAATCAGCGCCCGCAGGTCGGCGAAGTCGTCCAGCAGCTTGCGCGAGACCCGGCGGTAGATGGCGAACATCTCCTCGTAGAGCGCGTGCCGTTCCGGCGCAGGTTCATAGACCTGCCGGCTGGGCAGCAGCCGCTCGACCGCCGCGCCGATGTCGTCACGCAGCCCGACGCCGCAGGCGGTCAGGGCGAACATCCCCAGGCTGTGCCCACCTTCGCCCTCGTCGGTGCGGCGGGCGACGATCAGCGGCACGCCGTAGATGTCGGCTTTGATCTGACACCAGACGGCGCTGCTCGTCGCCCCGCCCGACCCCAGACATTCGCTGATGGTCACGCCTTTTTCGGCGGCGAGGCGCATGTTGTCGTAGACAGCGAACGCCGCCCCTTCCATGATCGCCCGCAAAACATCCGCCCGCGTCGTGGCGTAGCTCATGCCGAAGAGCGCGCCGCGCGCCGTGCTGCTCCACAGCGGGGTGCGTTCGCCCGCCATGTAGGGCAGCCAGATCACCCCGTTCGCGCCGGGCGGCGCTGCCTTCGCCTGGGCGCTGAGCAGCTCGAAAGGACTGACGCCGAGCAGCGCCGCCGCGTCCACTTCGATCTGCCCGAAGACATCGCGGAACCAGCCCAGCGACCCGCCGCCGACCGTCCCGGCTTGTAGAAGGTACTGACCGGGCAGGACATGGTGCGAGAAGATCAGCTGCGGCTCGACCACCACGCGGTCCAGGCTGACGGCGAAGCCGCCCGCCTGCCCGCCCTGCTCGTTGGTCTGCCCCAGGCGGGTGACTCCCGCCCCCAGCGCGCCGGACGCCGCATCGAGACAGCCGGCGATCACCGGGACGCCGGGGTTCAGCCCGATCTCCTGGGCGGCGCTCGGCATCAGGACGCCGACCACGTCGGTCGGGGCGTGCAGAGGCGGCAGCTTCTCCAGCGGGATGTCGAGCAGGTGCGCCGCCGCTTCATCCCAGCGGGCGTTCCGCATATCGAAGCAGTGATAGCCGTATGCCTGGGTGTAGTCGCAGGTGAAGACGCCGGTCAGCCGCGCCGTCAGGAAACCGCTGCATGTCAGGAACTGGTGCGCGGCGTCGAAGATCGCCGGGTGGTGCGCCTGAAGCCAGCGCAGTTTCGGCGTGATGTAGGCGGCGTCCAGCGGGTTGGCGGCGAGGTTCACCAGCGCCTCCGCCTGTGACAGCCCGCGCAGCGCCTCCGTCTCGGCTTCGCCCCGCCGGTCCAGCCAGATCATCGCCGGCGTCAGCGGTTTGCAGGCGCGGTCCACTGGCAGCAGCGTCCAGCCGACGCCGTCCACCCCGATTCCGGCGACTTCGTCGGCGCGGACGCCGCTCCGCGCCAGCACATCGCGGGCGGTGCTGCACAGCGCCCGCCACCACGCCTCGGCGTCGATCTCCGCCCACAGCGGGTCGGGACGCTCAACGCGGTAGGCTGCCGAGGCTTCCGCCAGCGTCTCGCCGGTCTCGTCCCACAGCGCCGTCTTGGTGCTGGACGTGCCGCAGTCTACGGTGAGGATGCAGCGTCGCGTCATGGCGTCTTCACCTCACTGCGCGATCTCGCCGTCCAGGTCCCACAGGTCTTCCCAGGGCTGGTTATCCTTCCATAAGAACACCTGCCCTTTGATCAGCCGGCAGTTCCGGTCGATGCCGGCGACTGCCGCCATCTCTTCGTCGGTCAGCGGATCGTCAGCGACGGCGCGCAGGTTGGCGATGATCTGGTGCGGCTTGACGGCGAAGGGAATCGGAACCTGCCCGCGCTGCGCCGCCCACTTCAGGCAGACCGCCGCCGGGTGGACGCCGAGCCGCTCGGCGATGCGCACGATCACCGGGTCTTCGACATCGACGGTATCGTCGGCGGTGCGGTCGCGCTCCGGGCGCGAAGGCGAACCGAGCGGCGAGAAGCCGATCGGCACGAGGCCCTGTTCCTGCACGAAGCGGAACAGCTCCGGCTGCTGAAAGTGAGGGTGCAGCTCCATCTCGTTGGCGGCGGGGCGGATGTCGGCGTCGCGCAGCAGCAGTTTCAGCTTGGGGAGGGTCATGTTGGACGTGCCGATATGCCGGGCGCGCCCCTGGGCGACCAGCTTTTCCATCTGCCGCCAGGTCTTCATGAAATTCTCGTGGATGTACGGCTTGGCGTGCGGATCGCGCGAGTGGACATCCACGCCCGGCGCGTGAAAGTTGGGGAAGGGCCAGTGAGTCAGGTAGAGGTCGAGGTAGTCCAGCCCCAGATCGCCCAGCGACCGTTCGAACGCCGGGATGACATCGGCTTCGGCGTGTTTGTCGTTCCACAATTTGGAGGTGATCCACAGCGACTCGCGCGGGACGCCCGCCGCGATGGCGTCGTGGATCGCTGCACCGACCGCCCGCTCGTTGCCATAGACCGCCGCGCAGTCGATGTGCCGGTAGCCGGCGGCGATGGCTACGCGCACCGCCTCGGCGATCTCCGCCTCGCCGTAGCGGTCGGAGCCGAACGTCCCCAGACCGATCCCCGGCATGGACGCGCCGGTGTAGACCCTGCGCCCCGGCACGCGCGCCGCCAGCGCCGCACCTGTTCCCGCATCATTCATTCGCTTCAGCCTTTCATCACGTTTGCTGGTTGATCAGCCTGTGTCCGGGTCTTCACGCCTCGGCGCGCCGCTCGACTGGCGGACGATCATCTCGGCGGGCAGCACCAGGTCGAGGGAGGTGGTCGGCGTCCTGCCCGCCAGCACGTCGAAGAGGCGCGAGGTCGCTTGTTCGCCGATGGCGTATGCCGGCTGGCTGACTACCGTCAGGAAGGGATCAACGACGGTGGTCGAGGGCAGATCGTCGAACGACACGACCGACATCTCCTCCGGGACGCGCACACCCGCGTCGCGCAGCGCCCGCAGGGCGCCGATGGCGATGAAGTTGTTGCCGGCGAAGAGCGCTGTTGGCGTCGGCTTCAGCGCCAGCGCCCGCTGCGCCAGCTGGTAGCCGCTGCTGATGGTGTAGGCTCCGCCCATGACAACGGCGTCGGCTTCGCTCAGCCCGGCTTCAGACAGCGCCCGTCTGTAGCCGGCGACCCGGTCGGTCGAGGTGGAGATCTCCACCGGTCCGGTCAGGATGGCGATGCGCCGGTGTCCCAGGTCGAGCAGGTGGCGGGTGAGCTGGTACGCCCCGCGCACAGAATCGGTGCGCACGGTATCGACCTCGATAACGGGGATGCGCCGGTCGAGTACGACCACCGGGATGCCGCGCGCCTTGAGGAAGAGGATCGGGTCTGGCGACGAGAACGCCGGGACCAGCAGGACGCCATCGACCTGCTTCTGCGCCAGCACGCTCAGATACTTCATCTCTTTGTCGGGCGATTCGTCGGTGTTGCAGAACATCACGGTGAAGTCGCGGGCGTTCGCCATGTCTTCGACACCGCGCGCCACCGTCGTGAAATACGAGTTGGTGATGTCCGTCAGCACCAGCGCCAGGGTGTGAGTCGTCTTGAAGCGCAGGCTGCGCGCCAGGGCGTTGGGCACGTAGCCGAGTTCTTCAATCGCCCGCTCGACCTTTTCCCGCGTCTTCGCGCCGATATAGCCGGAATTGTTCAACACGCGCGAAACGGTCATCGCCGAAACGCCGGCGCGCTTCGCGACATCTTCAATCGTCGCCATAAGTCTTCGGGGTACACATCCCAATAAACGCCGGCGGATCGCCGCCTGCGCCTGAATATGTTAACCATAACCTAACACCGCTTGGCAGCGCTGTCAACTATTTCGCGGGGTGATCTGGCGGGGTGTCGGCAGCACCCTTGCGGAGTTTCCGCCAATGGATTTCCTGTATACTGGTGCTGCAGCCTGATGTTCCCATCTGGAGTACCCCCCATGCCCGTTTATATCGCGCTGCTGCGCGGAATCAACGTCGGCGGCAATAAGAAGCTGCCGATGGCGGACCTCAGGACCCTGTGCGAGTCGCTGGGCTTCGCCGGCGCGCAAACCCTGCTGCAAAGCGGCAACGTCGTCTTTGCCAGCCCGCGCGCGGATGCCGAGGGCATCGTCCGCGACCTCGAAGCGGGCATCGCCGCCCGCTTCGGCTTTGAGTCCCGCGTCGTGCTGCGGGCGCGCGACCAGTGGGCGGCGCTGATCGCGCGGCATCCGTTCACCCCACAGCAGATCGCCGAGCCGAGCAAAATCCTGGTCACCTTCCTGCTGACCGTGCCAGACGCCGCCGCCATCGCTGCGCTGCGGGGGGCGCACGCCGGACCGGAACAGGTCGAGGTGCGCGGGCAGGAGGTGTACGCCTATTACCCCGACGGCATGGGGCGGGCGAAGCTGGACAACAGTTTCGTGGAGCGAAAGCTGAAGACGGTCGGCACGGGGCGGAACTGGAACACGGTGATCAAGCTGCTGGCGCTGGCAGAAGCGGCGGGCTGAGCCGGCTGATTTCGCCGCCTTTCTGCCCTCAGCTCGGCAGAAGGCGGCGCGATCTACAACAACCAGGGAAATCTCACCGTCACCACCAGCCGCATCGAGTCGAACACCGGCGGCGCCTACTACTCGGTCAGCGGCGGCACAGATTCGATCAGCCAGTCCTGCATCGTCGGCAACAGCGATACGGCGGTGGTCGATACGGAGGTCGCCAACGATCTGGCGGCGGATGGCGGCGGTAACATCGCCAATTCCAACTGGTGGGGGACGATCTGGGGTCCGCGGATCACGGCAGCGGGCGGCGGCAGCGCCGTCAGCAACGGCGACAGCATCTCTGGCGATGGTTTTGCCACCAGCGAGGACAGCATCGCCGACGTACACGTCAACCTGATCAGTCCGGGGACCGACAGCACCGCGCCGACCGGCTACTGGCTCACCACCGCGCCGACCGTCGCCGGGGCGACCTGCATGACCTGCAGCGGGGTGAGTTCGTCCGGTCACGCCCGATCCTGTTCGTGACATCCTGCCCCAGCCGGGTGATAATGGTAGGTGAAGCGTCGGCGTCTCAAAATCGACCATGAGATCATGAGGACGCAAGGCGTATCGTAGGGGCGCATCGCGATGCGCCCGACGAACCGGGGGGCGGTTCACGAACCGCCCCTACTCACCGAAAAGGTTGGACCTAGATGTCGAGAACTGTGCTTCGTCGTATCCATCCGGCAGGGATTCTGGCGCTGTGGACGCTTCTGCTCCTGCTGCTGACCGCCTGCCAGGGAGCAGCCAGCCCCACCACCGGAGAAGTCAGCTTCGAGCTGGTCGCCCTGGAGCCGGATACGCAGATCGTCGGCGAGGTGACGCTGGTACTCAGGGTGCTGCGCGGCGAAGCGCCGCTGGCGGGGGCGCAGGTGGCGGTGCAGGGCGACCTGCGGCGCGCCGGCGTACTCCCCGTGCAGGGGGGCGGACAGACCGACAGCGCGGGCGTCGTCCGCGTGCCGTTCGAGTGGACGACGGGCGGCGACTGGGTGGTCACCGTCACCATCACCACGCCGGATGGTCAGCAGCGCGCCGGTCAGTTCGAACTGACCATCGCTTCCTGATCGCCGGCGATGACGCCCTCGCCTTCGCTCTATCGCCCCGCCGCCGCCTTCGACGCGCTGCGCCTGCCGCTGATCGGTCGGGTGCTGCGGCATCGCTACGGAAGGCTGGCGCTTCAGATTCCGTTCCTGGCGCTGGCGGCGCTGCTGGTCTATGACGGCTTCACCGGCGACCCGCTCGCCGGGCGTAACCTGGCGACGGTCATCCCCTGGGTACATTATCGTGGCTTCGCCGTGCTGGCGCTGCTGCTGGCGGGCAACCTGTTCTGCATGGGCTGCCCGTTCACCGTGCCGCGCACCCTGGCGAAGCGGCTGAGCGGGCGGGGTCCGCGCTTCCCCAGGGCGCTGCGCAGCAAGTGGCTGGCGGTCGCCGCGCTGATCCTGCTGTTCTTCGCCTATGAGTGGCTGGATTTCTGGTCAAGCCCGGCGCTGACGGCGTGGCTCATCGTCGCCTATCTCGCCGCTTCGTTCATCCTGGAAGCGCTGTTCAGCGAATCGCCGTTCTGCAAATACGTCTGCCCGCTGGGGACGTTCAATTTCGTCTATTCCACCCTGTCGCCGGTGCAGATCGCCGTGCGCGACCGCGAGATCTGCCGGTCGTGCGTCGGCAGGGAATGCCTCACCGGCAGTTACAGCCCGCAGCCGGTTATCCTGATCGATCAGGTCGGCGTGAACGGCGCGCCGGACCGGACGCACGCCCATTCGCCGCAGGGGACGCTCGGCTGCGGCACGCTGCTCTTCGCCCCGCAGATCAAAAGCAATATCGACTGTGTGATGTGCCTGGACTGCGCGCGGGCGTGCCCCCATGACAACGTTGGGCTGATGGCGCGCCGCCCCGGCACAGCGCTGACCCGCGCCGATGCCTTCCCGCCGCGCTATGACCTGGCATTCCTGATCATCATCCTGGCGGCGTTCGGGCTGATTAACGCCTTCGGCATGGTCCCGCCGGTCTACGCGCTGATGCAGTCGCTCGCCGATGGACTCGGTTTGACCGCCGCCGGACTGTCCGATGCCGCCATCGAAGCCGTCGTGCTGATTGCGATCTTCCTGATCGGCGGCGTGCTGCTGCCGGTCGCGCTCAGCCTGCTGACGGCGGCGGCGGCGCGGCGGCTCACCCGCACCGTCCAGCGCGATTCGCTGCGGGCGGCGCTCTGCGCCTTCGCCCCGGCATTCGTGCCGATCGGCTTCGGCTTGTGGGCGGCGCATTACGCCTTTCACTTCCTGGTCGGCTTCCTGACGATCATCCCGGTCACGCAGTACTTCCTGCAAGACCATCACCTGGGCTGGCTGGGCGCGCCGAACTGGTCGCTGGGCGGCATCGACAGCCTGGAAGTCGTCGGCTTGATCCAGATGATCGCCCTGCTCGCCGGTTTCGTCGGTTCGCTGCTGGCGGCGCAGCGCATTGCAGCCCGGCTCTACCGCCGGCAGGCGATGGCGGGGCTGCTGCCCTGGGCGCTGCTCCTGCTGCTGATGATGATGGCGGGCGGGTGGCTCTTCAGCCTGCCGATGGAGATGCGCGGCACGATCACCTTTTCGTAGCCCTGGTTTTCAGGATGGACCGTGCGAAAGATGGGGATCAGTAGGACAATCGGCGGATGCAGTCTTTGCCGATCCTGGTTTATGGTGTTGCTACAGGTTCTTTTTGGAGGAGGTGTCTCATGAAAGCAAGACGTGCGCTCGCCGTCCTGCTGCTGCCGGTGCTGCTGCTGACCGCCGGTTTCCAGTCCTTTGAGCCGATCGGTCCTGCGCCCAACCCGCTGGGCGCGATCACCTGGCCCCCGCCGATCTATCTGCTGCGCGGCAGCGTGGAGATTCGCGGGACGGCAAATCTGCCGGGGATGATCGGGCATTATGTCGAGTTTCGCGCCCTGAACGCCGATTACACCCCGGTGGCGGGCGATACCGGCTGGACCCCGGCAACGCTGCCG
Organism: Anaerolineae bacterium; assembly: GCA_013360465.1. Lineage (GTDB taxonomy): Bacteria > Chloroflexota > Anaerolineae > Aggregatilineales > Phototrophicaceae > Flexifilum. The sequence continues at coordinate 23,270 of JABWBO010000057.1, forward strand.
GTGAATATCCCGGTGATCGATAACGTACTGGGGGTGTGGGATACGACCCTGGTGAACGACGGCGCGTATGAGATTCGCCTGTCGATGATCACCAGCACGGGCACGATCACCTCGCGCGTCAGCCCGCTGCGCATCGAGAACAACCCGCCGCCCTTCGTCCAGATTCCCAACGTGCTGGTCCCGACGCAGATCGTGGTGGCGACCGCCGTTCCGCCGGTGCAGCCGACCGCCGTCGTCACCAACCCGCGCGTGACGCCGATCAACGTCAATGTCAACGTCCGCACCGGCGACAGCACCGCCTACCCGACGGTCGGTTCGCTGCTGGTGGGCGAATTCGCCGACATCATCGGCTTGAGTTCGACCGGCTCCGGCTGGTGGTACATCCGCATGCCCAATGGGCGCATGGGCTGGGTGTCGCCGGATGTCGTCGCCGAACAGGGCGAACTGACGCGCGTCGGCATGGTCAACCCGCCGCCTGTCCCCGCCACCGCCACACCGATCCCGCCGACTCAGGCGGCACTGCCCGACGGCACGATCAGCAACGTGCGCTTCGACCGGGTGATCAAGCAGGGCGAAAACTTCCAGGTGATCGTCACCGTCTATAACAACAGTCCGATAGCGATGGGAGCAGTCTCGGTCGCCTGCAACTTCACGCCGCAGAACACCTTCGTCAGCTCGATGCTGGGCGGGCTGGGCGCCTACACCCAGACCGATGTGGCGATCACCGCTCGGCTGGACAGCGGCGGCGGCGCGAACACCACCGCCAACTGCGCCATCGACGTGAACAACCTGATCGCCGAACTGAACGAGGGCAACAACTATTTCAACCTGACCTCGGTCCTGGCTCCTCCGTAATCCTGATGCTCCTCCCTCTCCCGTGCGTTTGCGGGAGAGGGGGACATTTCAAGATTTTAGGTACTTCAACGGACGATGCAGGCATCGTCCCCTGACGTTTGGCTCTTTGTGGAAAGAAGAAATGACTTTCGGTAGAAATGAAGGTCCGAAGCCGCATTTCAAGAAAGTCATTTCCCATGAAAACAATG
>JABWBO010000058.1 GCA_013360465.1 Anaerolineae bacterium
CGCCTTAAACCAGCGGTACGCGGTTCGATAGTGGACACCCACCTGCTTGGCATAATCGCTCAGTTTCATGTACATCAGTATGCACGAAAGTACATCTTTATCAATATGCGCCGCGAACGTCAATCAATACACCGAGTCGAGAATATTGCCTGGGATTGGTCGGAACTACCGTTTCGTGTGATCAGGATGAGACAACTGCTGCGATCTGCCAGATCTAACCCCCATGCGGTCATCTTTGCCGATGTGTACAAAAAGATCGCGGTCAAAACCTACCTGACCGATCGCGCGCAGACGGGAGAACACCAGACGAACCGTGAGAAGCGCTGGGAGTCCGACCCTTCAAGCTTCCAGTACGCGCTTCGCAGGCAATGTTGGAGTGTCGAGGACGCCCTCATTAATCAGATTTGCCATTTTGCGGATTTCCCGGTTGATTTGCACGCGCTTCTCAGCAAATCAAATGTACTGCACGCAATACCAACACCGTACCGCTGCCCCATCACGCTTGATCCGCTGTCGTTCGATGACTTTCGCGATGAGGTTCTTCATCCCCGGCATGGTCGCGCTCGATTTCAAGCAGGGCACTTAAATCCGCTGCGCGGTATTGGCGGGGCAGCGATTGAAGGACATACAGCAGCGAACATCGGCTGGATCACCGCCGACGGGAATCGCATTCAGGGACATTTATCGCTGGACGAGACACGCGCCCTTTTGAGACGGATCACCGACAACTACCGCGATACCGGCTTGGATTAGGGCTGCACGATGTCAAGGCACGCCTGACGCGCCAGTTCGCGCGCCTCAATGCGTTCCTGTATCACTTTTTCGACGGTGCGAATGACCTGCTCGCGCCGCTGCGCATCCTTAGGGATGGGAAGCACGATCTCGACGATACGGTTCCCCAACGTGTCGATGATATCCTGTGTATAGCTGCGCGCCTTGATCTGCCGAATCACCGGCTCGCTGCCGAATGCTGCCAGCAGCAGGTACGGGGAGAGCCGCTCGTGGTCAATGCTGCGCAGCTTGTAGATATGGCTCTGGAAGACGATGCGGGTATCGTAGGAGGTGATCAAGGCGCATTTCCCGATCAGGTAGGTGCCATCACGCACCATCAGGATATCGCCTGCCTGTACATCCTGCTTAGCTGCCAGCGACTCATAGACCTCTTCGCTGACTCCGTGCTTGGGGTCGATCTTGATTTCCCATGTCGATATGTCCGATGTGCGGACAAACGGAATAGATCCGCTCCCATAGTGCAGTTTGCCAACTTCATCGCCAGTCGTGATCTTGAGCAGCCCTTGCTCGATCAAGTGCCCGACGCTGACCAAATCATGCGTTTCGCTGAGGTCCGCCAAATCCGTTTCAGCATCAAAGCCATAGTAGCGCGGCGCAAGCGTATCCTCGACCAACTGCTCCGGCGCGACGATGTAGCCCAGGGAACCCGCTGGAATCGATTCGCCACGACGGGCTTGATGCCATCGAGCGATGATGTCAGGCAGTTCATCTTTATCGATGTCCCGTCCCCGGCTGTCGCGCCCGCACCATTTGGCTTCTGCCATGAAGATCGAGCGCTTCGGTTCGGTCGGTTTTTCCTTCTTCTCTAGGACAAGCAGACAGGTTTTTGTATGGGTTCCGCCCTTACCTGAGGTCTTGAACAATGCTTCAGGCATTCCCACAACCATCATGATATGGGCATGGTCTTGCATATACTGAATCACGTGGCGATAGCTGACGCTCGACACGAGGCTTTCAGGTACGACAATGCCTAGCCTGCCACCGGGTCGAGCGAACGAGAGCAACCGTTCGATGAACAAAACCTGCGGCGGAACGTTGGTTTGCAGTTCTGAGGATTTGACATACCGTCCTCTGGCGCGGTCAGGCTTCCATTTGTAGCCGAGGTCAAACGCCGCTTGCACTTCCTTCGATGCCGCCACAATTCGCGCCCCAAAGGGAGGGTTTGCCAGCACAACATCGAACTGACCTAACTCATCAGACAATGCAAATGACTGTCCCTGGTCATCTTGGAGCGCTAACGAGTCGGCAGTGTAAACCTGTGCCATTTGGAGCGCCGGCAGCGACAGGCGCGCCGTTGCAAGCCGACTCAGATACGAGTCTTTGTCCACCCCAAATACACTGGCAACGGCATCCTGTGGTGATGTGCCCGCACGAATCAGATGTCGTGTGACCGCACTGAGAAACGCGCCCGACCCGCAGGCAGGATCAATGATCCGTTCGCCCGGCTGAGGATTGACCACTTCTACAAGAAAGTTGACGGCGTTCTGCGGGGTAAAAAACTGTCCTTCCTGTCCCCGCGCGCCGTTTCCCGTGAAGACTTCATAGACATCCCCAAAGGGATCATAGCTTGCAGAGTGCAGCTCAATATTCCGCATCGCCTGATGGACAAACAGCAGGCTGGCGGGATCAAGCAGGATTTCATCGTCTTCGGAGAATACCGTTGGTAAGTGAGCTTTCACTGCGTCGAATGCCTGGCGATAACGCTTCATCACCTGGAGCGCGTCATTTTCCTCGAGCCATGCTATAGGTACGCGCTCCAGGTGCATCTTGCAGAACAGGCATTTGACAACCTCTTGAAGCAGCGCCTCATCACGCGTTGCGCCCAGCAGGCGACCGGCGAGATAGTTGCGAATCTCACGAAACGCATCGCGCGCCGTCCCCGCAAACAGCATCATCTGTCCATTTTGCGGCTTGGTCACAACATTTCCTGTTCTTCAGAATCTCTGGATCATGATCTGTAGTACACGTATTCTATGTGAGCGCCAATCTCAACGCAATCTCGATAACCAATGCCTGAGAAACACCTGGACCCACACAGGACGCCACGTGTCAGGGTGTCTCGCCGCCGCTTGTCCTGCCGCCAAAGCTGTGGAACAATCAGACGCGAGCAGTGCCTTGACCGCTGAGGTCCCAGGCGATTTCACATTCGAGGCGGGGCGTCCCCGCCAGCCAAAGGCTGACCCGTTGCCCCAAGCCACGCCTACGCCCGATCAGTACCCGGATTTCCACTTCCTGTTCATCGCCCCCCACCTGGGCGCGGAATGGTTCTTCGACGCCGCCCGCCTCTATTGGGATCGCTACCGCCCGACGGTGATCAGCGGCTTCGACTTCCTCAGTTTCGTCCCGCCCGATCGCAGCGTCATCGTCACCGCCGTCATGCTGCGCGACTACGCCGCCCGCGCCGGGGTCGATCTCGCCCGCATTCGCCCGTCCGCCTACTTTGATGCGGTGGTGCGCGAGACGTTCGAGGAAACGCAGCGCGTCCTCGACCAGCGGGCGCAGCTGGCGCAGCCCTTCGGCGTGCCGATCCGCGAGGCGACGCTGACGCCGTTCCCGCTCGACTTTGCCATCCCAACGCCGATGCTGCCTCTGCAAGACGCCGGTTTTGTCACCGCCACGCCTTCGCCGCAGACTCCGCCGACGGCTGATCCGGGGCAGCCGACCCCCGCGCCGCTTCAGCCGACCCCCGGCTCGATCCTGGGCGGCGGGTAGCCTCACCGATGATCGGACCGCATCCCCGCCGGCGCTGCCCTGCGCCGGATCAGGGGTGAACCCAGGAGAAGACCGATGCGCCTCGACGAATTCGTCTGGTCGCGCAACCCGCGCGGGCTGCACGTCTACAGCATCTACCAGTCGCCGCTGGACATCGCCCGCTACACACGGATGCGCGCCGGCTGGGCGAAGCTGATCGCCGCCGGGCTGGAATATGTCGATGACGCGCAGCGCCTGCTCGACCTGAACATCACCCCCTGCGTGCGCCTGTACCTGGGCGCAGCCGGCGCGACTCCCTTCGCCGGGCACTGGCGCTCGCTGGTGGACGCTTTCGCCCGCGTCGGGGTGCGCTGGTTCGAGTTCTACAACGAGCCGAACCTGGGCGTCGAATGGCCCGCCGGCATCGACCCCGACTGGCGCGACGAGGCGGGCATCATCAAGCCGCTGATGGACAACTGGCTGCTGTTCGCCGAATACGTGGTCAGCATCGGCTGCTATCCGGGCTTCATCCCACTGGCGGAAAGCGACGATCTGCGCCGTGCCGCCGTGCCCTGGATGGATACCATGCTGCGCTACCTGGCGGATCATCATTTTGAACGCTACCAGCGGGTGCTGGCGAGCGGGCTGTACTGCGCCACCCACCCCTACATCCTCAACCACTGGTATCAGGAGACGCCCGGCGGCGGACCGACCAGCGCCCGTTCGCGCGGTCAGGTCAACGCCCGCGAGCCGGGCTGGCACTTCGAATACCCGTATGATCCGCTTCAGCAGTCGCGCGATCCGGGGCGCACGGTCTATGGCGGCACGGCGCTGACCCCCAACGGCGACCCGGTCGGGCTGACGGCGATGGGGCGCATGTTCAACGAGCGCTGTGCCGCGTGGTTCGGGTCACAGGCGGTCCCGGTGCTGGGCACGGAAGGCGGCATCTTCCCGATTCGCGATCAGGTCTACCAGCAGGATACCCGCTACCCGGCGTATGACGAGTTCAGTCAGGCGGAGGGCACGGTCGCCATGTTCGAGTGGATCGCCCGCCAGGCTCCGCCCTGGCTGTTCGGCGTCACGCTGTGGAAGGAGGACGACTACTACCTTTCCAGCGGGGGGGCGGTGCGCGCCATCGACCGCCTCGCCGAGACCTCGGTCGTCGTCAAGGAAGTGCCGGCAGTCGAGGTCATGGGCAGCGGCTTGACCGGCGTCCCGACGCTGCCGGCGGTCGGTCCGGGACCCATTCACGGCGCGGCAGATTTTCACATGGTCCTGCTTGCGCCGGGGCTGGACTCGTCGTGGTTCTTCGATTCCGCCCGCGCCTACTGGGATTTGTTCCACCCGATGGTGACGACGCTGACCGAGTTGATCGACTTCATCCCCGGCAGCCAGAGCCTCGCCGTCACGGTGATCGCGGCGCCCGATCTGGTGGAGACCATGCAGCGCGCCATCCGCGACCGTTTCCGCTACGTCTATTTCGATCTGGTGGTGGCAGACAACCCGGTGCGGGTCAAAGAAGTGTTCGACGGGCGGGTGCAGCTCGGTCTGCGCTTCGGGTAACGCGGGGGCTGTTTTCGCAGGGGCGAATGCCGCGCCAGGGCACGGTCGATCACTGTGCCAGCGTCTCGCCAATCACTTCCGCGACCGCTTCGATGGACTGCAGCACATCGGCGTTTGCGAACCGCAGCACGCGAAAGCCGCGCGACTCAAGCAGGGCTTGGCGCTGCTGATCGTATGCCTGTTGATCGGGCAGGGTGTGAATGTCACCATCCACTTCGACAATCAGACGCCTTTCAATGCACACAAAATCGACAATGAAGCCTTCTACGGCGTGCTGCCGACGGAATTTTGCGCCTCCAATGCGTCGATTACGGATGCGCTGCCACAGCGCATCCTCAGCGCGGGTGGGTTCATGCCGCATCTGGCGCGCTCGCGGCTTCAGTTTTGCCCACTGCTCAGGCGAAGACGTGAACTGCGGATGTTGTTCGTCGGTCATGATGATTGGTGTTTCCTCCTGTGTCGCTAAAGCAACCTCATCCCCCGACCCCTTCTCTGAACCTCATCCCCCGACCCCTTCTCTGAACCTCATCCCCCGACCCCTTCTCTGAACCTCATCCCCCGACCCCTTCTCCATTGGAGAAGGGGAGAAGTACGGCTAGCGGCTGAGCCTGAGCCCCTCTCCTGTGGAGGGGTTTGGGGTGAGGTTATTCCCCGTCGATCTCCGCGTCTCTGCCCGACTCGGCATCGTTGTCGAGCCGATCCTTGATGTCATCGTGGAGGATGAAGTCGAGTGCCGCCTCGGTGAAACCGGTGTGCCGCGCCAACACCCGATGAATCATGCCGACTTCATGCCGACGACCGTATACTCGACACCGCCAGGGTTGCCGACATGCTTCGACGCATCAAGGATTTCCATGCCCACGATGCTGCCATCTTCGGCGTAGTCGAGGATCACCCCCGGCTTGTCTTCGTCGCTCTCGGCAATCGGCGCGTCGTTGAACAGAATCCGCAGCACATCGACACTGGCGTCATACGTCACTTTCATGACGCCGCTTTCGCCGTGATCGCCAGCGGCAGCGTCAGTTGATCGCGGTCATGCTTGCTGAAATTCAGCACCGTGAAGCCGATGATGCGTCCGTCGCGGGTGCGGCGCTCGAACACGTCGTCCGCGATTTCTTCCATCGCGGCGGGCGCGTCCTCAAAGGTGACTTCCAGCACATCGCCTTCGCGGTCATACCAGACTTTCATGCCTGCCATACGATTTCCCCTTTCTTTTGCCGACTGCTGAAAAATGCCGTCAGCACAAACGCATCGGTTTCCAGTATTTTAACGGCAACCAGCAGATATTTGCTGGTCACGGGCGTAAAGGCATAGTGTCGATGATACACATGCACTGTCTCATCGGCGGCGGTGGCAATGGCCACGCTCGGCTGCGCGATGGTTTCCTTAAGGCGATCCAACTGGTCTTCCAGTTCGGGATGCTCCAAGATATGCGCCTGCCGTTCAGAGGTCAAGCGAATCGTGCGCCCCTCATGATCGGTGAGGATCAGGGTGTCGTCGCTCATTCCTCCCCCTCATCGCCATCCGACTCCGCGTCTCGTCCCATGCGATCCTTGATGTCATCGTGGCGGATGAAGTCGAGTGCCGCCTCGGTAAAACCGGTGTGCCGCGCCAGCACCCGGTCGATCACGCCGACTTCACGCCGACGACGGCATACTCAACCCCGCTCGGATTGCTCATATGCTTCGAGGCGTCCAGGATTTCCATGCCGATAATCGTCCCATCTTCGGCGTAGTCGAGGATCACTCCCGGCTTATCTTCGTCACTTTCGGCAGTTGGCGCGTCGTTGAACAGCATCCGCAGCACATCGACGCTGACGCCATATGTCACTTTCACGACGCGCGCCGATCACTAATATGCAGGATCGTGTAGCCGATGACCTCATCCCCCTGATAGCGAATGATCACATCATCGTCGGTCAGTTCGCTGTCGTCAGCAAGGCTCGGTCGCTTGAAATTGATGTACATGACATCCGCTTCAGCGTCATACGTCATCCACATGGACTGCCCCGGCACGCGGCTGATCTCCGGGAGCAAACGCAGATACGGGTCTAAGGTGACCATATAACCTCTCTTTTCTCTAACGAGCGGTAACGGCGCGTCCAGAAAGCGGTAATGATGAAGCCATCCTGCTCATCTTCACGATACACCACAACCAACCATTTGCCGGGTTCAGTTTCCCGGATTGCCAACCGTTCACCGCTGCCCCCGGCGAGAATGCGCTCAGGGTCGCTGATCGCCTGCAAGACAGCGGCGCGGCTTTCGCTGAGTTCTCCGTGTTCGGTGACGATGTGTTCCCACCGCTCATCCGTCAGGCGGATTGGGATGCCCTGCTTTGATTGAACGGTTTCGCTCATTCTGCCCCCTCATCGCCATCCGACTCCGCGTCTCGTCCCATGCGATACTTGATGTCATAGTGGATGATAAAGTCGAGTTCCGCCTCGGTGAACCCGTAATGCCGCGCCAGCACCCGGTCGATCTCGTCTATCAACCCTTTTGAAGGGCGTAGATAATATTCATCATATTCGACTGTTCCTGATAGTTTGTATTCAATTACACGTCGCTTGGAGTTTCGTCTTACATCAGCCATTAGAATGCTGTAGGCATCACTTAAATCTTTGCAAATACCTTCGGACAGATCCCCAAGAGGAAAATCTTCAATGTTTTCACCTGTCAAGTTCCTACAGTTACCTTGCGCGATAAACCAGAAGTAAAACAAGCTACTACTTAAAATTGCCCCAATGACCTTTACATGGTCAGGATTTGAAATGTATAACTCTCTTACATGATCCTCTGACCTATTTCGCGTTGGAGACTTGAAGTATGGTTCAAAGTCCATTGCTCGAATCCAAAAATTTGGACTGCGATGATAGAGTAAGATGTGATTACTTTTTTTAGCGAGATATGCTCGTATGGTTTTCTTGGTTGAAACGAGTTTGACAAGCAGGTTTTGTGCATCATCATTACCCGCCTTTGCAAATTGCAAGTAACCTTTAGAAAACGCACTTTTGGCGTAGCTAAGTCTGTCAAATAAACCTGTTCGTTCGTCAGCGTAGAAACGATAGTAGTCACTGACGAATATGTTTGCGTGACTGGCACTATCAACCCTGCCCACAATGACACAAAGTCGATATTTAACTCCATCGAACAATACCGAGGGATGAGCATCGCCACTAAAATATGATATGTAGACATCGGACAAGCTATCAGTAAATAGTCTTTGATACTCCTCCATACGCGCGCTAGAAAAGCCACTCAACGGCACAATCTCTCCAAATCGCCCTGATCGTCTACTCAGGGTTATAAATCGTTCCGTACACATAGCATACAAATTTCCAGCACTCTCCGTTGCATAGCCTCGAATCGTGTATTCCTTCCGAACCTTGCTGTATTCCACATACGGAGGATTGCCAACAATAACGTCAAAGCCGCCGTTGGCAAGCACGGTGTTGAATTCGACATACCAGTGAAACGGCTTGTGGCTGGCGCGAAAGGCAGGCAGGTCGGTCAAGCCGTAGTCGTCCATCAGCGAGGCGTCAAGGTCGGCGCGGATCGCCGTCAACTGCGTCTGAATATCGGCTTTCGCCCCCTTGAACACGCTCGATTCCACGCCGATCCGCGTTTGCAGTTCGCGGAAGTTGCGTAAGGCGCGGTCGGCATCCTCCACCTTGCGCTTGAGGGCTTCGGTCGCGAATAAGCGTCCCTCAATTTCGCCGCGTGTGGCAAATCCGACCAGCGTGTTTCCGGCGCGAATGTTGAAATCGATGTCCGGCAGTGGTTCAATCTGCGCGGGGCTGTCCACCTGTGCCACCATTTTCAGGAACAGGCGCAGCTTGCAGATTTCCGTCGCCTCGTCCATGATGTCCACGCCGTACAGATTGTTGACGATGATGCTTTTCAGCACGAAGTAGCGGCGGTTGGGGTGGGCGCTCACGCGCTTCAGTTCGTCCACGAAGTCGAGGTATTTGACGAGAGAAGCTGACCTCACCGACCTCACCCCAAACCCCTCTCCATGTGGAGAGGGGCTTTTCCCCCCTTCTCCTGTGGAGAAGGGGTCGGGGGATGAGGTTGCTTTTCGGTCGGGGGATGAGGTTGCTCTAGAGGCTGCGGATGAGGGCGGTTCGCCCACGATCTGCCGCATCTTGTCCAGCGCCAATTCGTACAATGGCTCAAGGATGTTGATCGCCGCGAACAGGAACGCGCCGCTGCCCGCCGTCGGGTCAAGCACCGTCAGCTTGAGCAGACACTCGAAGTAGAAGCGGCGCAGCAGCACCGGATCGCTCAAGCCGCGCAGCCAGTCCTCGACCAGCGTTTGCATATCGAGGTTGTACGTCACCAGATCATCGACGGTGGTGATCTTCCCGGCGGCGAAATCGGCTTTGATCTGCGCGTAGCGAGCGCGGCGGGCGGCGTATTCGCGCTCGGTTTCGGTCGGCAGGTAGTCCTCGGTCGATACCGCGTCGTAGATGTAGGGATCGATGGCATCTAACCTCACCGACCTCACCCCAAACCCCTCCCCGGCGGAGAGGGGCTTATTCTCCCCGGCGGAGAGGGGCTTATTCTCCCCGGCGGAGAGGGGCTTATTCTCCCCTTCTCCTGTGGAGAAGGGGTCGGGGGATGAGGTTGGAATCAAATCTTTGACCGTCACACCCACCTTGTCGAGCAGAAATGGCAGGATCGTGCTGCGGCAGATATAGCCGGTGATGTCCTCTTTGGTGTAGTACGCGCCCATCTGCTTCTGGTTGATGTACTTCTCGAAGATGTAGCCCAGCACATCCGGGTTGATCTCGTTGCCCTGTCGCAGCGGACGCTCGTCCAGATGCCATGTATAGCCGTCGAAGAAGTTGAACAGCCGCTCGAAGGCTTCATCCGCGATGGCGATCTGGGCATCTGGCGATGCTTCGCCGTACTGATCTTCCAGGGCATGGGGCAGGAACAAGCCGCCGTTGAGGTAAGGGATTCTGCCGAGCAAATGATTGGTCGCGGCGGCGCGCTCGCCCTCTTCGCAGGCGAGTCCCTGAAAGAACAGGACGAGCAGAAAATCGCGGTAGAAGTTTTTCCCATCGGCGCGCACGGCTTCCAGCTTCGTCCGCAGATAGTCGGGATCGTCGTTCAAAAACCGCTTCTTCTGGATGAAGTACAGGAACATCAACCGGTTGAGCATCACACTGGCGTACCAGTCCTTCGGCTGACCATCGGGCAGCCCGGTCAGGAACCTGAGGAATGCCGTGTGTTCGGTCTTGAACTGGTCATAGAACTTCTTGGTGACCGTCTCCACATCGAAGGCTTTTTTGACGCGGCTCGTCACCGTCGCAATCGAGGCATGTCCCTCGGCGTCGAGGTCTTCAATGGCAAAGGCGATTCCCGCCAGCTTTTGCAGCAGCGCATCCCCCATCATCCCGCGCCGGTAGGTGAAGGTGCGCGGTTGTGACCTCACCCTAAATCCCTCTCCATGTGGAGAGGGACTTGTCTCGCGCTTCACCCACCACCACAGCGACGTTTGCGCCGCCCCTTTGCTGTCGCGGTCGAGGAAGATGATCAGGTGTTCAAACGCCAGATCGGTCACATGCTGGTCGATTTTGCGCCGCGCCCCGCTCGGCGGAATGTTGCCGTCGGCGGCGGTGCAGGTCACGACCACCATACCGCCCTGCTCGGCAATCGGCGTGAAGGTGCAGCGCACGCCGTCTATGTCTGCGGGCGCGATCCGGGCGGAATAGGTGTTCCAGCCGAGTTCTTCGATAAAGAGCCGCTTGAAGTCGAAGGTTTGCAGGCACGCCCGCATCTGCTGCGTGGAAAGGGTCATCGGTTTTTATTCGCTCTGTGTGTCGTCCGAAGGCGCTTCAGGGGGTGGGGTCAGAATAGCGAGAAATTCTGCCGGGGTGACGATAACGATCTTCTGGTAGGTTTTCAGGTCAAGCAAATGGTGGTCACCGCTGACGATGTAATCTGCCTTACCACTGACTGCACAAGCCAGAATGATCAGGTCTTTGGGATCAGCGACAGCATCCTCTGGAACATCAACCGGGACGATGATTTGTGCGCTCTCGCGGAAGTCGTTCACAATATCACCCGGCGGTCTATCGAGGCGTGCAAGATAGCGCGCCAGTTTCTTCGCCTGTAACTTTTCCTCGAATTCACCCAGAATCGCTTCGCTGGTCAGCAGCTCCGCTTCCCCATCGAGGATCAGGTTCACAAGTTTTCGCGATGTTCCATCCCAGAATGTTGCGGAGATATACACATTGGTATCAAGGACGACGGCATAGGTCATGGGGAGGTCGTTGAATTCAAGTGCGCTTCGGATTCATCATCCGATTCGTTGATCCATTGATTGAGAAGCGCCTCCGCCTCATCTTCCGACAAATCGCCGTATTCTTCCTGCATGAATGACGACAATTTTCCCATCGTATCTCGAAGTCGAGTGGCTGCCTCGGCGCGTCGACGCTCAATCTCAGCCGTGATCAGCTCACCGATTTTCTCGCCAGTGAACAGCCCTGCCTCGCGTGCCTTCTGTTCCACGTCTTCGGGAAGCCGCAGCTTCACGTTCAAATCAATTGTTGTCATCAGATTACGCTTTCGCTCGCTTACCGCTCACTTATTATAAATCAAACAAGCCCAGTGAACACAAAACGCACGGTTCGTTCGCTTCACCGTCTTCCTGAATCAGACTCAGACGATCCTCCGCTCGCAGCGCGACCACCAGCTTGGCTAAATCCTCGTTCGACACGCCCGCTTTGATCTGCCGGTTGATGCTGTCCCGCGCCGTCGAGCGCAGCGGGTAGCGGTACAGGTCATCGACGGCGCGCTCCAGGTCTTGGGTGACGAACAGCGGCGCTTCCTGTTTGAGCCTCTCAATATAGTCCTTGAGGCGTTCGTAGGCGCGGCGGCGGGCGCTCGTCCGTCCGCCCAACTGCCCCCCGACGTTGTAATCGCCGCGCCGCATCAGTGCGACCGCTTGCAGCACCAGATCGTGATGGTTGGGATGCCGCTCAAGCGCGGGTGTATCCGGGGGACATTCCGCCGCCCGCAAGATCGCATACTGGGATTGGGTAACGCTGTTGCCATCCGCATCCAGCCACGCCAGCGAATCCGTGCCGTCGGCGGTCTTCATGTAGGTCAGCACGCCCTGCGGTCGCTGCACCGAGCCGACATAGCGCCGTGTCGAGTACACCACATCCGGCAGATCGGCGATCTTCTTCGCCAGCGCGGGATCGGTCCGGGTGGCGTTCGCCCAGATTTGATAGGCATAGGACGCGAGATCGACCTCGGTATCCGCCTCAAAGTCGAGGATGCCGGATTTCTCGGTATACAGATCGCGCAGCTGCGCGGCAAGCTGATCATCGTCGAAGAACTGCTCATCGCTGCCCACGACTTCGCTGTTCTCGGCGAGGCGCTGGCGCACGCGGGCGCGCAGCCGGATGATCTGCTCCACGCCATCGGCGGGCAGGAACGAGTAGCACAGGATGCGCTCCGCCTGCTGCCCAATACGATCCACACGTCCGGCGCGCTGGCTCAAGCGAATGATCGCCCAGGGCAGGTCGTAGTTGATCACAATCGCCGCATCTTGCAGGTTCTGCCCCTCGCTCAACACGTCGGTGGCGATCAGCACGCGCAGTTCATCCTCCGGCGCGACGTTCGCCCCGCTGCTGACCGGGCTGAAGCGCCACGCCGGCGCCGTCGGATCGTCGGAACTGCCGGTCACGGCGGATAATCCGCGCACCCCCCGCGCCGCCAGTTGTTCTTCCAGATAGCGCACCGTGTCGGCAAACTGCGAGAAGATCAGCACCTTTTCGCCGGCGTGCTGACGGGCGATCAGATCATGCAGCGCGTTCAGCTTGGTATCCGACGCCGCGTCCCATGTCCCGCACAGGCGCAGCACTTCCAGCAGTTGATCGCTGTCCTCGCGCAGCTTCGTCTTCAGCGCGGCGCTGAACAAGGTCGGTCGCAGCCATTTGAAGCGCCGCTTGTACCCTCCACTGAATAGTTCATAGGCGGTCTGGGCGCGGCGCTGGTAGGCGGATCGGGTGGTGTCGCCTTGCTCAACCTGTGCGGCGTCCGCCCCGTTTTCGTCCACGTCCTCCGCCGTCAGGATCGAGTCTTCGTCCTCATCTTCGGCGCTCGGATCGATGGCATCGGCGTCGAGCGTGCCAATCGGCAGCGGCAGATCGTTCTCGATGGCATACAGGTAGACAGAGTTCCGCAGAATGTGCCGATCAATCGATTGCAGGAAGGATGCGCCGCTGCTCTCCAATCGCTTGAACAGGTTGGTGCGGCTGAAGCCCATCAAGCGCTCGCCCGCCCGCGAGAGGTTCTCCAACAGGCGTTTTTCGTCGGCGTCCGCGCCTTTCGCCGCCTTCTCAGACACGTACTGCCCCAACCCGTAGCGCGGCAGACTGAGCAGATTAATCCATGTCACCACGTCATCCGAATACATCCGGCTGAATTGATCGTTCGCCGGGAACGCGATCGTTTTGGGCACGCGCGCCGGGAAATACGACAGCCGCCCATCGCGCAGCCGCAGGAACGAACGCCGGCTGATCGGGTCGGTTTCGGCGTAATTCTGGATGATGAAACTGCGCGTGCGCCGCACCAGGTACAGGCGCATCAGGTCGCGCCAATCGTCGGCGTGTTCGCTTTTCTCGAACGCGGCGAGCGAGCGGGTGTTCGCCTGATGCCGCCGCGTGAATTCCAGCTCGCCGATCTCCCCGATATAGCGTTCCGGGCGAATGCCGATGTCCCGGTCTTCGGGGATGAACAGCCGAAGCTGCGCCGACAGGTCGAGGTAGCTCTTGTTGTACGGCGTCGCCGAGAGCAGGATTACTTTGCTCTCGTTCGCCTCGATGTAATCGCGGATCACGCCGTAGCGCTGCCCCTCGCGGTTGCGCAGGTTGTGACTCTCGTCGATGATGATCAGGCGGTAGCGGCGCAGTTCGGGAAGCTGACGAAGGGCTTTGCTCGTTGGCAAGACATGAGCGATCAGACGGTAATCGGCGATGTACTTGCGCCACATCGATTCAAGGTTCTTTGGACACAGGATCAGCGTTTCATAACCGTAGTCGTCTTGAAAGATGCGCGCTAATGCTGTCGCCATCAGCGTCTTGCCCAAGCCGACCACATCGCCGAGCAGCACGCCGCCGCGTTTGTTCAGATGATGCGCGGCGATCTGCACCGCCGCCGCTTGATAGTCGAACAGGATCGCGGTAAGTTCGTTGGGCAGCTTGAACTCCCCGCTCAAGCCGGCAAGCGCTTCCTGCGCGAGGTGATACGCCATCTTGAGATAGACCTCATAGGGCGAGAGCGTCTTCTCGCGCGCCCAGCTTTCCGCGATCACCTGAATCAGATCAGCGGTGATGTCCAGGCAGCCGCGATCCGCCCAGCGTTCCTCAAACCAGTGGGCAAGTTTCGCCGCTGCGTCGGTGTCGGTCACTTCGGTATTGAGTTCGCCCTGTCCCGATAAGCCGGAGAAGGTGAGATTGCTGCTGCCCAGATAGGCATGGATCGGCGCGCTGTAGAGGTGCGGCTGATGCAGCAGATACAGCTTGGCGTGCAGCGGGTAGCGCAGAAACAGCTTGACCACCAACTTGCCTTCGCGCATTTGACGAGCGAGGTCGCGCAACCCCTGCTCATCGGCGTTGGTCGGCGCGCCGAGCATCAACTGCTGCCGGAACTCCTCGACGATCTGCCGTTTCAGCCGCACCAGCCGTGCATTATCGATCAGTCCGTCGCCTTTGCCGGTCAGGCTGAAAAGTTCACGTATTTCTTCCTGCGGCGAACGGTGCATCCCGATCAGCAGCCGTACGCGCTGTGTTTCATCGCCCTGCCAATCCTCAATATGGGGCTGCAGCAGTCGCCACCCACGCAGGTTGAAGTAACCGACACAGAAGTCGGCGCGCTGCGCGGTGTTGAGCGTCTGGATCAGCGCGGTCTGAAGCTGCTCGGAGATATTGTCAAAGATGCGCGGCACGAAAGTAGCCCTATCCGATTCTGGTTCTGTCGATGCTATAAGCATACCCTGTATTGACCTGCTTCGTGTCAGCGTGTAACCTGTCTTTCGCTTATATGCCGCGCCCTCTGTGTTTTCTGTATGATCGCTTCAATCAAGGCTGCGCCGATGAACGCTGCTGGAATTCTTGCGGAGAAACGCTGCCATGTTCGACCTGCTCATCGGAACCTCTAACCCCGGCAAGCTGCGCGAATATGGCGAGATGCTGGCGGCGCTGCCCGTGCGGCTGATCAGCCTGCGCGAGGTCGGGCTGGCGTCCTTCGATCTGGCAGAACCCTATGAGACTTTCGCCGAAAACGCCGTCCACAAGGCGCAAACCTTTGCCCGCCTGAGCGGACTGCCGGCGCTGGCGGATGATTCCGGCTTGGCGGTCGATGCCCTGGACGGGCGTCCCGGCGTCTACTCGGCGCGCTACGCGCCGGGGTCAGACGCCGACCGCTACACCAAACTGCTGGGGGAACTGGAGGGCGTGCCGGAAGCGGCGCGCACCGCCCGCTTCGTCTGCGTCGTCGCCGTCGTCAAACCGGACGGCGGGCAGATCAGCGCCGAGGGGACGGTCGAAGGGCGAATCGCCTTCGCGCCCGGCGCGGTGATCAACGGCTTCGGCTACGATGCCGTCTTCATCCCTCAGGGGTTCGAGATCGTCTTCAGCGCGCTGCCCCCGACGGAGAAAAACCGCCTCAGCCACCGGGGGATCGCCCTGCAGCGGCTCGTGCCGGCGCTGGAGCGCTGGGGGAATAGCTGACGGCGGACTGCCCGTAGAGGCGCTCCCACTCGCTGCGCAGGATGCCCATCGTGTGCATGTCGTAAAAGACGCCGTCGCGGAAGGCGAAACTGCGCAGCGTGCCTTCCACCTGGAAACCGACCTTCTCATACACCCGCAGCGCTGCGCTGTTGTAGCCCAGCACATCCAGCCCCACGCGGTTCAGGTTCATCTCCAGGAAGCAGTATTTGAGCAGGACGCGCATGGCGTCGGTCCCATAGCCGCGCCCCTGCTGCGCCGGGTCGATGCCGATCACCACCTGGCAGTGCCGCGCCTGCCAGAAGATATCCTTGATCACGCTGAAGCCGACCAGGCGGTCGTCGTCGCGGCGGCGGACCGAAAACGGAAAGCCCTCTTCCTTGTCGATCATCTGGCTGAACCAGCTTTCCCAGTCGCCCGCCACGCTCGGATAGACCATGCCGCGACGCAGATTGCGCTGGTAGCCGATGTCGTGCGACCAGCGCGCGAACATCTCCATCTCTTCTTTTTCGGGACGCGCCAGATTGACCAGCTCGCCTTGCAGGAGTTCATTGCCCATGAACTGTGCCATGTTCGCAGCCCTCACTCTCTCGACGACGAGTTCGGTAATACACGAACAATTGTACCACCAATTCAGGCGTTGAAATTGACGATGCGCTCGCGGATGTCGCGGATGATCAGTTTCAGGTGAGGATCGCCTTGCAGGTCTTCCAGCATCTTGTTGCAGGCGTGCAGCACGGTGCTGTGCGTCCGCCCGAAGGCGTCGCCGATCTGCGGCAGCGAGGCGGCGGTCATGTCGCGGGCGAGATACATCGCCACCTGCCGCGCCTGGTTGATCCTGCCGGTGCGGCTCTTGCTGGTCAGGTCCGTCACGTTCAAGCCATACTGCCGCGCGGTGACTTCCAGCACGCGCGTCAGCGTGACGTGTTCGCGCGGGCGGCGGTAGCCGTCCAGGATGTCGGCGGTCATGTCGGGGGTGATCGCGCGGCGCGCCAGATGGTGGGTGGCGGCGACCTGGTTGAACACGCCTTCCAGCTCACGGACATTCATCTTCGACCGCCCAGCGATCATCTCGATCACGTGCGCCGGCAGCTCGACGCCGCGATCTGCCGCCCAGTTGCGCAGGATGGCGAGCCGCGTCTCATAGCTCGGCGCGATCACTTCCATCACCAGCCCGCCCTGGAAACGTGAGCGCAGCCGCTCTTCAAACGGCTGAAGATCGCGCGGGGGGCGGTCGGAGGCGATGACGATCTGCTTGTTATAGGTGTTGAGCGCGTTGAAGGTGTGGAAGAACTCTTCCTGCGTACTCTCTTTGCCGGCGATGAACTGGATGTCGTCGATCAGCAGGACATCGACCGAGCGGTAGCGGTCGCGGAAGACCGCCGTCGATTTGCTGCGAATCGAATCGACCAGATCGTTGGTGAACGCTTCGGACGGCACATAGATGGTGCGCAGCCCGCGCGCTTTGCAGTAGTGGGCGACCGCTTGCAG
Source organism: Anaerolineae bacterium (assembly GCA_013360465.1). Taxonomy (GTDB): domain Bacteria; phylum Chloroflexota; class Anaerolineae; order Aggregatilineales; family Phototrophicaceae; genus Flexifilum. The sequence continues at coordinate 17,279 of JABWBO010000058.1, forward strand.
CAGGTGCGTCTTGCCCAGCCCAACCCCGCCATAGACGAAGAACGGGTTGTAGACGCCGCCCGGTCGTTCGGCGACGGAGTGGGCGGCGGCATAGACCATCTGGTTTTCGCCGCCGGGGATGAAACGTTCGAAGGTGAAACGCGGGTTGAGTTCGCTTTCCGGCAGCTCGACGCGCCCCGGACGGACCAGGCGTTCGTGCAGCGGAACCGATGAATCGCGGATATCGCGGTTCTGTTCCAGCAGGCGGAACAGCGGCGCGTCTTCGCCAGGAGCCTGGACCGGGCTGGCGCTCTTAACCACCTCGAAGCGCAGTTCGACCGGCGCGCCATAGGTTTCGGCGAGGATGCGGCGCACATTGCGATACAGCCGGTGCTGGAGCATGTCGCGGGCATAGGAATTCGCCACACCGATCACGAACACGTCGCCTTCGACGCCCAGCAGCACGGCGTCGCGGAGCCAGGTGTCGTAGCTGGCGCGATCCAGTTGTAATTCAAGCTGATGTGCGGCGGCGCTCCAAGCTTCTTGCGGATTCACAGTGTCTTCCTGATCTGCTGGCGTACAGTGGGCGGCGCAGCGCCGTCCAACTCCGTCTCAAAATGGCGACACTAAATCCTCCGCGCCGCTTCACGCGCAGACACACAGCAGTGATGAACCTGTTGGTGCGATGAGAGTTCACGACCGACGCCGCTGTGAGCGACAAGCACCGATCTCTTCGGGCAGTCCCTTGTGGAGCAAGGGGCGTCTGGAGCGCGAGGATTTAATCTCTAATGTACCGATCAGTATAGCTGATCTGGGGGTTCAGGACAACCATTTTCCTTAAAAACCGGAAAATTTTAAGGTTGGGTTATTTTCTGCGCATTCCTGAAAAACCGCCGCAATATTTCACGTCGAGTCATCCCAAAACTAAGTGCAGAATTGCCGGATTATTGGGATAACTTGGATTAACTTGGGAAAAAAATGCGCGTTTTCGACATTACAATCTATCTACCTGAAAATGTTGAATTTTTTAACATTGGGATTCTTTTTGCAGCGTCGGGAATTGCCATCCCAGGTTGTGAGAAGGCAGCGGGTGCGGATCTGCTATATCCCAACTGAACTGGAAAAAAGGTCCCAAAACCCCTCATCTTTACGAGTTATATGCTTTTTATGACAGTTCGCGTTATCATAGAATAGACATAGCTCCCGAAAATGTGTAAAATTAAGAGTTGGTTGCCCCAGCGATATACCATCACGCCGGAGATACCAATGACGGACTACAATGTGAATGCGAATTACGACGACGAAGATGAAGGCTATGACGGGGACGCGCCGACATCGAGTTCCCACGACAAACCCGACATAATCAAGGTCTCCGCCAAGTCGCGATCGACGGCGGTTGCCGGGGCGATTGCCGCGGTCATGCGCGAGCGCCGTTATGCGGAAGTGCAGGCGATCGGCGCTGGTGCGGTCAACCAAGCCGTCAAGGCGCTGGCGATTGCCCGCACCTATTTGGAGCAGGACAGCATCGACCTCATGTGTACGCCTTACTTTAAGGAAGTGGACATTGAGGGCAACGAGCGCACTGCCGTGCGCTTCACGGTCGAGCCGCGCCCGGCGAAGTAACCCTTCGTCGTCATGCGCGTCGATCTCCACGTTCATACCAACGCTTCCGACGGTCAGTATACGCCGTCGGAGGTTGTCGTTTTAGCGCGCGCCTTCGACCTGATCGCCATCACCGATCATGATACGACCGATGGCATCGCCGAAGCGCGTGCCGCTGCGGCGCGTCATGGCGCACCGCTCATCCTCCCCGGAATCGAAATCAGCACCGCCGAAGATCGCGGTGACGTGCATATGCTCGGCTACTTCGTCCGCGTGGACGATGCCGATTTTCAGGATGCGCTGCGCGACTTCCGCGAGGCGCGCTTCCGCCGCGGGCAGATGATGGTGGAGAAGCTGGCGCGCCTGGGCGTTCATCTGGAGTGGGCGCGCATCGAGCAGATCGCCGCCGGGGCGGTCGGGCGTCCGCACATCGCGCGGGCGATGGTCGAAGCCGGCTATGTGGAATCGGTCCGTGAAGCCTTCGACCGCTACATCAGCAATGAAGGTCCCGCCTACGTGGCGCGCAAGCGCCTGACCCCGGAAGAATCGGTCGAACTCCTCCATCGGGCGGGCGGCGTCGCCGTGTTCGCCCATCCCGGACTGGTGACGGGCTGGCGCGATCTGCTGAAGGCGCTGGTCGCCGCCGGGCTGGACGGCGTGGAAGTGAACCATCCTTCTAATGATGAAGGGACCCGGCTGCAACTGCGCGCGCTGGCGGCACAGCACAGCCTGATCATGACCGGCGGCTCCGACTTTCACGGACCGGCGGTCAAGCCGGGGAACGGACTGGGCTGCATGGCTCCGCCGGAAGGGGCGGTCTACGCGCTGCGCGAACGCGTCCGGCGTTATGGGACCCCGGATGTTTAGCGCCGCGCCGCGTTGATCGTCGTCAGCAGTTGCTCGTGCAGCCAGCCGTTGGTGGCGACCACCTGTTTCCCCGTGATCGCCCGCGCTGTGCCGCCGTCATAGTCGCTGTAGCGCCCGCCAGACTCCGATAGGATCAGCAGTGCCGCCAGCACATCCCAACTGTTCATGCCGCCTTCCCAGAAGGCTTCCAGCCGCCCGCACGCTACGAAGGAAATATCAAGTGCCGCCGAACCGAGCCGGCGCATATCGCGCACGCGCGGCAGCACCGCCAGGAAGGCGTCGAGGTTGTTCTCGCGGCGCACCGTGCGGCGTCCGGACGGGAAGCCGGTGGCGATCAATGCCTGATGCATGTCCCGGACATCCGAAGCGTGTATCGGCTTGCCGTTGAGGGTCGCCCCCTGCCCGCGCGCGGCGCTGAACATCTCGCCGGTCACCGGGTTGAAGACGATGCCCACCACCGGGGCGAGATCGCGGTCTGCCAGGGCGATGCTGACCGAAAAATGGGGCAGGTTGCTGGCGTAGTTGACCGTCCCGTCGATCGGATCGACATGCCAGATGAAGGGCGCATCGAATTCATCGCCGCCGCCCTCCTCGCTGAAGATCGGAAAGCGGGTGTTGGCGCGCAGGATCGGCAGGATCGCCGCTTCAGAGGCTTTATCCCCCTCGGTCACGATGTCGAAGATATTGGCTTTGGTGGCTTCGTCGTGGCTGCCGCCATAGGTTTTCAGGGCGGCAGCGCCGCCGTCACGGGCGGCATGTTCCGCCACCGCACGCAGAGTCGTCAGGTCGGGGGTCACCGGGTTTGTCTCCGGAATGCAACAGGTTCAAGCACGCTGGATTATATCCGCCGTTGCAAAAAACACCGAAAGGACATACAAACAAGGCACTGATAGGCTGGAGTCATACGATGACCGCGCTTGAGCAGGAAATCATCGACAAGTTCCACCGTCTGGACAGGGACGCCCGGCGGCGCATTCGGGCGTTAATCGACCAGGAAGTGGATACGGACGATACCCTTTTTGACTATGCGGTCTGGTTTCGGGATGTTGAATCCATCCGACAGCAAATCCGCACTGCTCACGGCGGAGTTTTTCCTGTGATCGATGTGGTGAGCATTCTGCGCGACATCCGCGATGATGAGGACGAATGACCGTCGTCGTAGACTCTAATATCCTGATTGCCTTCACGCTGACAGACGAGCCGCTTCACTCTCAGGCGAGCTGGCTTCTACAAAGCTGGCAAGCATCACGGACACGCTTGGCTGCACCGAGCCTTTTTCGCTCGGAGATCACGGCTGTCATGCGCAAGGTGGTCTTTCAGCAACGCATTGCTCATGAGCAGGGGCGCATTCTGCTTCGACAATTGTTAGCATATCCTGTCGAGTTTCGTTGAAGATGAAGCGCTCTTGGAGCCCGCCTATGACTTTGCGCATCGTTTCAATCGTCCGCGCGCTTACGACAGCCAGTATGTCGCCCTGGCAGAACGCCTTGACTGCGCGTTCTGGACGGCGGACGAAGTGCTGGTGAGCAGCATCCAGGCGCGGTTCAGCCGCATACGCTGGTTGGGTGGTTTTGAGTGAAAATTGGCGGAGCTATTTCGGAATCGACCGTGACTGACACCGCGCTGATCACCATCCGCAAGCTGGTCAAAACTTACGGCGCGCTCCCCGTGCTGCGCAGCATCGATCTCGACATCACGCGCGGCGAATCGGTTGCGCTGCTCGGAGCCAACGGCAGCGGCAAATCGACCCTGCTGCGCCTGGTCGCCGGGCTGAGCAAGGCGACTTCCGGCGAAATCCGCGTCGGCGGCTGGGAGCTGCCCCGCGAAGCCCATGCCATCCGCGCCCAGATCGGGCTGGTGGCGCACCGCACCCTGATCTACGACAACCTGACGGCGCGCGAGAACCTGCGCTTCTTCGGACGGCTCTACAGCCTGCAGGACATTGACGCCCGCATCGAGCGCGGGCTGGCGCGCGTCGGGCTGGCGAAGCGCGGCGGCGATGTGGTCCGCACCTTCTCGCGCGGCATGCAGCAGCGGCTCGCCATCGCCCGCGCTCTGCTGCACGACCCGGCGGTGCTGCTCCTGGATGAGCCGTACACCGGATTAGACGTGAGCGCCGCCGAAATCCTCGATGACCTCGTTCTGCATTCCCACACCGAGGGGCGAACCATCCTGCTGATCACCCACGAGCTGGAGCGGGCGGCGCGGCTGGCGGGGCGGGTGATCATCCTGTCCAAAGGGAAGGTCGGCTATGATGGCGCGACGCCGGACGATCTGCCGGCGCGGTACCGCCAGATCGTCGGCACGGTCTCGGCGGGATGAGGGGCAGACTCCCAGGCGGGTCCAAACGAACCAAGCCGTGAGCAATTCAGGGATAAACGCACTTGAAAACGCCTTTCTTCAAAGCCGCGCTGAGCATCGTGCGCAAAGACTTCCTGGCAGAACTGCGCAGCCGCGAGCTGGTCGGCGCGATGGGTTTGTTCGTCCTGCTGAGCGTCCTGGTCTTCAGCTTCGCGCTGGAACTCAACCGGCAGGCGCGCGCCGAGACCGTCGGCGGCGTGCTGTGGGTGACGGTCGTCTTCGCCAGCATCCTGGGGTTGAACCGCAGCATGGCGATGGAACGCGAGCAGGGCAACTTCGAAGCGCTGCTGATCGCCCCCATCGACCGCGCCGCCCTGTACGTCGGTAAGCTGATCGGCAACTACGTCTTCACCGTCGCCGTCTCACTGCCGCTGCTGGTAGTCATGACCGTGCTGTACAACGTCGCCGTGATCACCCCGGAGGTGATCGGCGTGCTGCTGCTGGGCGCGTTCGGCATGACGGTGGTCGGCACGCTGCTGGCGGCGATGACCGTGCAGACCCGCGCCCGCGAGGCGCTGCTGCCGATCATCATGCTGCCCATCGTGCTGCCGGTGCTGCTGGCGGCGGTGCGGGCGACCAACGCCATCCTCAGCCGCGCTCCGTTAGCGCAGTGGTCGGACTGGCTGCTGATCCTGGTCGTGCTGGCGGTGATCTATCTGGTCATGTGCCTGCTGACCTTCGGCTTCATCGTCGAAGAATAGCGACAGAGCGGGAAGACTCCCCCCGGCAGGCGCCGTCGCGCCTGCCGGGGGGAGGGCGCTACGCCGGCTTGCGAGCGGTGATCCGCGCGCTGTACAGACGCGGCATGCCCGGCTGGCGCTCGACCACCTTCTCGGCGTCGGTCTTATCCACCACCGTGATGTCGGTGAAGCCTACCGCCGCCATCTTCGCCGTGTACTCGCTCACATCGATGGCTCCGGTCACGCATTCCGCCCAGCGCGCCGCGTCGGCGCGCAGCTCGGCGCTGAACTCGCCTTCGGTCACGATGTCGCTGACGGAGATGCGCCCGCCCGGCTTCAGCACCCGGAAGGCTTCGGCGAAGACGGCGTTCTTATCCGGCGACAGGTTGATCACGCAGTTGGACATGACCACGTCGACGGAATCGCTCACTACCGGCATGGCTTCGATCTGCCCACGCCGAAATTCGACGTTGTTGGCTCCCATGCGCACCTTCGAGGCATTCGCCTTCGCCAGCATCGCCGGCGTCATGTCGATGCCGATGACATAGCCCGCCTCGCCGACGCGCTGCGCCGCCAGAAAACAGTCGATACCCCCGCCGCTGCCCAGATCGACCACCCACTCGCCCGGTTGAAGCCCGGCGATGGTGATCGGGTCGCCGCAGCCGAGCGATAAGCCCACCACTTCCGGCGGTAGTTCGGTCAGCATCGCCGGGTCGTAGAGCTGGACGTTGGCGGCGCGGTCGCCGCTTTCCGGCGCGCAGCACGATCCGCCGATGGCGGCAATCGCGCCGTAGCGTTCCTGCACCACTTCATGAATCGGGATAACGGAGGTACTCATGCGATTTCCCTTTTGAATGTATCGACATGCATCGATAGATTGAGGCAAAAAAACACGCCATCACTTCACCGGCGCGATCTGGCTGAGCGGGACCACGTTCGAGACGTAATCTGGCGCGAACTGCACCAGAAGCCGCCCACAGCAGACCGTCACCCGTTCTTGATTCAGCGTGTAGAGGCGGCTGCGCCCTTCCTGGCGCACCTGGACCAGATCGACCTCTTCCAGCTTCTTCAGGTGATGGCTGACGGTGGGCTGGTTCACCCTGCCGTCCAACTTTTCGACGATCTCCGACACACTCAACCAGACGCAGCAGAGATGCGTCATGATCTGCTGGCGCGTATCGTCGGCGATAGCTTTAGCGAACTGAAGGGTCTGTGCGTCGATCATCATGAATCCCATTATATCGATACGCATCAATATGTCAATACCCCTCCATCTCCGGGTGCATTTCAGATTATTGGGGATACAGTCGGACAACGCGGGCGTTGTCCCTACAAAATGGTCCTCCGTAGGGACGATGCCTGCGTCCCTACAAAATGGTCCTCCGTAGGGACGATGCCTGCATCGTCCCTGACGTTTGGCTCTTTGAAGCCGTCAAAAAAGAGCAAGACGCAGAGACGGCGATGTCAACTTGAGCAAGTGCGCTTCGATTTTTTGCCACATT
>JABWBO010000193.1 GCA_013360465.1 Anaerolineae bacterium
CCACGCCGCATCGACCGCCACCCAGGCGTAAGCGGCGGCGAGGAAGATCACCCCGCTGTGCTTGGACGCCAGGGTCAGCACCCCGGCGGCGGCGAGCAGCGTCCAGCGGATTCCGGCGCGGCGGCGCGTTTCGCCCCCGGCGCTGACGATCAGCAGCGCGGCGTACACCGTCAGCAGCCCGAAGGCGAGCATCGACCCTTCCTGCATCGCCCGCCGCCCGTTGACCAGCACCACCGGGTGCAGCGCGAAGATCAGGCAGGCGAGGATGGCGGCGGGAGCGCCTCCGACGCGCCAGCCGATCGCGAACATCAGCAGGACCGCCGCGCCGGTCAGCAGCGCCGACGAAGCGCGCGCCGCCGTCATGAAATCCGGCGCGGGGCGATGACCGGTGGCGAGATTGTCGGCGTAGCTCAATCCCCAATCCCAGCCGGGGCGCGGCGGCAGCGACTCGCGCGGATAGCCGCCCAGATGCCACGACAGGCCGATCAGGTAGCGGTTGACCGTCCCGTTGATCAGCCGCAAGTGGGCGTCGCTGTCGATGGCGAACGGCGGAAAGCTGAGCAGGCGCTCCGGTGCGCGGTCGAAGAAGACCGTCGCGTAATCGCTGCTCATGTAGATCTGCATCGCCTCGTCGCCGTGAAAGCTGACCGAGGGGACGCCGAGCAGCACGTAGAGGACAAGCAAGGCGAGAAAGAGCGCAAACACCGCCCACCGACCTCTCAGACGCGCCCCCGCTGAAGGGTCGTGAGAAGCCCCGGAAAGCCTTCCAAACGTGGCGCGGAACACCTCACCCAGGCGGAATTCGGAGGCTCTCTCCTCTCCCCGTTTGCGCGGGAGAGGGGTCGGGGGTGAGGGGTACGTGCTGTCAGGCGCTAGTTCAGCGTGTGCCGTTCGAAGAACGCCCAAATCTCTTCTCCTGCGTTGATGTCCATCGTCACCGTCCCGGCGATCTCCTCGCCGATCACGCCGGGGACGCCGGGCCAATTATGCCCGCCTCCGACGATCAAGTAAAAGGTGACATCGGCGTCATCGACGCAGCCCAGGTAGTCGAAGCGGAACACGCGCACCCCCGGCGTCGCGCCCGATGCCGGAAATTCGCTGCGCACCCCGCTCGGCTGGCACTGGCTGCGCAGCACGAAGTAGTCGAGCGTGCCGGGCACGTCCAGCGAGACCTGATGCAGCGTCCCGGCAGCGTCGCGCTGGAACACGCCGTCGAACGGGATGCTGACATCGTCCGTGCCGTGCATCAGCAGGATCGGCGCGGGCGCGTTTTCGCGGCAGACGGTGTGCAGCCAGGGGTAGAAGGTCGCCCCGACCGAGGCGAACGCCGCGAAGGTGTCGGCAGCGGAGCACGCCAGGCGCATGGTCATGAAGCCGCCGTTGGAGAAGCCGGTGACGTACAGCCTGCTCCGGTCCAGGTTCAGATCGACGCTCAGGTCGTCCATCAGCCGCTTCAGAAAGGTCACGTCATCCTGGGGATACTGCTCGGTCGCGCCGATCAGATCGCCGATGGAATTCCATTCGTTGTTCAGCCCGTCGGGATAGACGGCGATGAAGCCCTCGGCGTCAGCGACCCGGTTCAGGTCGGTGATCGCCGCCATGCCGGAAGCGCTGCCGGGGCGTCCGTGCAGGGCGACGACGGCGGGCGTCGGCTGAGCCGGGTCATAGCTCGGCGGCACGTAGACCAGCCAGGAGCGCGGGGCGTCATCGGTCAGCGTCTCTTCCGGCAGGGCGAAGGACTCGCGTTCGAAGAAGAAGCTGTCGATCACGTCCATCGCCTCGATGCCGTGCCGGTTGAGCTGGTAAGCGTCGCCGGCGTGGAACCAGTCGTGCCCGCCGCGCGCCAGACCGACGTATGCCAGGTCCGCGCCGCTCTCGCAGTCATGGTAGAGCGCGCCGCTCGCCGATTCGGCGGTCGGATCGGCGGCGCAGCCGTTGAGGCGGTTCCAGTAGCTCAGGGTATCGCCGACGCTCATCCGCCAGGGCAGCAGCACGGGTGAGAGATCGCCGCCGAAGCTCTCGATAGGTCCGCCGCCGAACGGGTAGAGCGGGTCGCGCCAGCCGTGCAGGATGATCAGCGGCGCAGCAGACGCTTCTTCCTCCGGCGGGCAGGCTTCGAGCAGAAAATCCCACATCAGGGCGCTGACCGCCGCCACGCCGGCGAAATCCGCCACGCCTTCGCACGCCAGCCGGTAGCTCATCACCCCGCCGCTGTCGTAGCCGATCAGGAAGAGCTGGTCGGCATCGACGGCATAGTCCGCCTGGACCGCCCGGACCACCGCGCCGATGAAACCGGCGTCGTCGGAAGGCTCCTCGCGCCGTTCCAGGGCATCGTGCCCGCCGTCGTTCCAGAAGACGCCGTAGGTTTCCGGGTAGACCAGCAGCGCCCCGCGCGCCTCGGCGAGCGCCGCCAGCCCGCTGAGGGCGTGCAGCGCCTTGGCGGACCCGAACCGCCCGTGCAGGGCGAGGATCAGCGGCGCGGGCGTCCCGGCGTCGTAGGTAGAAGGCAGATACAAGCCGTAGGCGCGCTCCACGCCGCCGTAGTCGAGCGTGAAGATCGGCACGTCGTCGTAGACCGGCGCGCTTTCGGGGGGTGGGTCGTCCTGCGCCGCTGTCCCGCCCACCATGACGAGCAGCCCGATCAGCAGGAGGACGAGCAGTCTGGCGGTCTTCATGGCGTTCATCCCATCGTGAAGTGATGCGGTCTCACACATCAATACTTCGCAAGGGCGGTTCAGGTTTGAGGTGCGCGCTTTTCTCCCCTCAACCCCCCAACCCCCTTCTCCCACAAAAACGGGGAGAAGGGGGAGGAAAGTCCCCTTGCTCCGCGCGCGTGGGAGAGGGGACCGAGGGGTGAGGGGGAACACATGCCGCAGAAATTCAAGACAGCTTCTCGCGGGACCGACTGAAGTCGGTTTCTTGCGTCTTTGGGGGTAGCCGGAGAATTCCATTCTCCGGCGTCCGCTGCCGAACATGTTGGCGGGCGAGATGCGCCCGACGTTAGAAACGTCGGGCTACTCCTCAACCCCCGAAAACCCTCTGAAAGAGGGTTCCTACGGCGGCGATTCCAGCGTGGATGTGAGCGTCTCTCGCGTCGAGTATTCGCCTGACGGAACCGACTTCAGTCGGTTTCTTGCGTCTTTGGGGGTAGCCGGAGAATTCCATTCTCCGGCGTTCGCTGCCGAACATGTTGGCGGGCGAGATGCGCCCGACGTTTCTAACGTCGGGCTACCCCTCAACCCCCTTCTCCCACAAAAACGGGGAGAAGGGGGAGGAAAGTCCCCTCGCCCCGCGCGCGGGGCGGTCGTAGGGGAGACCCGGCGGGTCTCCCGCGCGTGGTTTTCTTTCGAGAATTTACATTAGGAGCGTTTGACAGCATTTGCGCCGCCTGAACCTTCGCGCATCTGACAACGCATCGGCTACCAGAGCAGACGGCGCTCTTTTGTATTTGCCCGGAAGACCGGGCGGGAACATCCGGCGCTTTTACGCCGCCCCGCGCATCCGTGAACACGCGATATCACAGCAGGAGCAGTGCAAAATCGGGCAATCCGAAATCCCCTGTTGTTGTTCCTGTTCTCTGGGGTATTCCTGTTGCGGTGATCAACGCGGAAGTCCTCTGTGTTGTTGTTGTTCCAAGAGCCGCCGCGCAGCACCCGGAGCGCTCCCCGGAGTCCCCCACCGGCGGACGCTGCCCGCCTTACGATGACCGCATCCACCCCCCCAACAGCCTGCCGATCTCGGTCGTGTGCTGCGAGGCGAAAAAGAATTGGTCGCTCGTCGTGTATCCCAATTCTACCGCAAGCCGCAGCAAAGTACGCAGTTTCTGCAGCTGCACATCCGCTTCCAGCAGATAAGGCTTCTGTTCTTCGGACAGCGCCGCCCGCAGCAAACTCTCATGGAAAGCGAACAAAGCGCCGTCGATCTGCGCCGCCAAGCGAAACCGCTCGATACGCGGATAGTGCGCCGTATGATTCAGAAGCCACCCCATGAATGCTTCGGTCTTGGTGAAAATCGGCGACTGCTTCGCTTCGATCCTGGACATCCTCATCCGACCATTCCCGCGAAGATTTCCCGCCGCAGCCCCCAGGTATCGCCGTGTGCTGCGTGCCCTACCCATGCCTGAATGCTTGCCTTCAGCTTTTTGTGGGGGATTTCTCCGCGACGATAGGCGTGATACAGTCCATAGAGATGCCGTCGAAACGCAATGCCCTTCTCCCGCTTCAATCGACGGTGTGTTGGAAAGACCGTGAATCCCAGGAATGGGATGCCGTGTTCAACGGGCGTTGGCTGAGCGCGATTCTCATGGATCGTCAGCCGCTGTTGATCCAAAAACGTCATGATCGCCTCACGCCACAGGTGCAGTGTCCTGGTATCATCCGCAAACAGCAGGAAGTCGTCAACGTAGCGAAGATACCCTCGACAGCCCAATTCGCGCTTGATGAAGTGATCGAGCGGGTTCAGGTAGACGTTCGCCCAGAACTGCGAGGTCTGATTCCCGATCGGCAGCCCGCGCGGACGCAGCGCGTCAAACAGCGACTTATCTTGCGGAAACCAACGGATCGTATACTCGCTGTCGAGAATGCCCGCGCCGCCATCGATGATCTTGTCGCACAACCGCAGCGTCTTCCGGCAGGCAATCGTCCGCGCCAGCATCTCTTTCAGCAGGGCGTGATCGACTGCCGGGAAGAACTGCTCGATATCGCATTGAAGGACGTAGCGCCACTTCCGCATGAACTGCGTACACCGGTCGAGGGCGGCATGTGTTCCCTTGCCAACCCGGTTAGCGTAGCTGTCGTAGATGAATTTTCGCTCGTAGATCGGCGTCAACGCCGCGCATAAGGCGTGATGTACGACGCGATCTCGAAATGGTGCGGCGCTGATTCTGCGGCGTTTCGGTTCGTTGATGGTAAAACTTCGATATGCACCCGGTCGATAGCTCTCGTCGGAAAGCGCTTCGTACAGCTGCAACAACGCCTCATCCAGCGATGACTCGAAGGCAGAAGCCGACGGCGTGTAGCGTTTTCCCCGCCGCGCTTTTCGCCAGGCAGCATACAAGGATTGAAAATTGGCAATTTGGGCGTAGAGATGATTATATGTCTTCATAGTAGATTCTTCCGCAAAATTTGATCCGCTTCGCGGAGGGGGAAACAGAAAAAAGCATGTCAGAATCCAGCATTCAGAAGGACAGAAAAGACAGAACTAAAAGCGGGCAATCCGAAATCCCCTGA
>JABWBO010000194.1 GCA_013360465.1 Anaerolineae bacterium
GTTGTCGATTGCCGCTTGGCGGTACGTTTTCCCTTCCAACTGTGCCCGCAGCGCCACTGAAACACATTTCGTATGCCGGTACTGCTCCAGCAGCGCCTCGGCAGGAGCAGTATGCCCGTGCTTGTACTGCTCGCGCCAGTGGTACGGCGAGGTGAAGCGTCCGTGGTTGGGATGCTCGACCGGCTGCTCAAACAGCCCCGGAGGCGGGTAGGTGTGCGTTTCCAAGAACACTTCCGCGAACTCGTACTGGAGTTCTTGCTGGACGTACAAGCCATAGCGTTGATACCAGCGCCACACGTCGGTCGTGACGATATTGGCGGCGGCTTCCTTGCCCACCTGCGTTGTGTGGTAGTACAGCGCCACCAAGTGCTTGAGCGAATGCTCGTACTTCACCGCCAGCTTGTGCATGATGCGCTCGATGTCGATCCGCATGTCGATTTCGGTCGCCCAACCAGCCCAACGTTCGCCCTGCTGGTGCTGGAAACCGTCGATCACATTCTCGTCGGCGGTGTCACGCCGGTCACTCTTGATCAGCGCGTCGAGGCTGTCGTACTGGTTCGCCTGGTAGCGGATCGTCGAAATCTTGCAGCGCGCCAAAATGAAGAATACCGTCTGCTTGCGCGTCTTTTCAGCGAGAAAATCATGCTGCTCAACGAGCGTTTCCCACAACGCCATGAAACCGATTTGCAAGCAGTCGGGTAGCTCATCCTCGAACACGCCGAAGTTCTTCATCACATTCGAGGCGTAGTGGGCGAGATCGTCGTAGATTTGCTGAAACGTCAGATCGCCTGCCCAACTGGTCGGATAGACGGCAGCACGCGGATACGGGCGAATCTTGCTGCTGAACTCAGAAGTCATGGTGAACACTCCCTCTCAAGCTGGAATCTTCCAGCGCGTTGAGCGCAACCGCTCAAGCACGCGGGAACAGCGCAGGGAAGGAGCCTGTCAAACGAAAAAGCCGACCCGGTGAGGTCGGCACTTTGTGAATTGGGTTTATAGGGTCGGCTTTTTAGGCAGGTAGTTCGGTGGTCACGTCCCGAAGGGATGGGGGCAGCGTACTACCTGCCGGTGTTTGAGAGGAAGGGTCACGCGCTGTAGAGTCGCCGCGCCGGCGGTTGTGCGAGGGGAACACCATCTTCAAAGCGTTCATCTAAGGATATTGTTCCTGCATAGTCCCTAATTTAGTGGGTCGTCTTTTGCAATTCAGTGAATATAATGAAGCTACGCTTCGGTGAATCGCAATCACAACTAATCAGTTTTAACTATTGCTTCGTTTGGAACGCGCCATTAATAAAGGAAGGGTTTTGAATATAGCTGAAAATACGCCTAGTATTTCAAAAAGGTGCTTTACAAAGGAGATTTCTTGATCACATCTCGTGAAATCATCCCAGTTATTTGGGCAGCGCGTTTTGCCACGGCACGGATACGAGCAGGTTGGCGATCACGTGTGATCATTGTTGCAAGCGTGCTTCTGACGACGGTGATCGGTGCGATGTCACCTTTATATACGGCACTGGTCGCCCAAGTGGGGATGGTGCAGCGCCTCGACTCGCAGCCGCTGGAAACGGTCAATATCACCAGTCGTATCGGGCTAAGCTCGCTTGATGCGAATTTCTATGAGGTGTGGGGTACTCTTGATACTTCGGTGCGTCAATCTGCACGAACAAGTTTTGACAGCATCAATCTGGACTGGCTGAACGAAATCGACCTGTGGAGCGAATCAGCATCGATGTTCGTTGTACGCGGCGACACAGACATCCCCAATTTGAAACTGCACGCGGCGTATTACGAAAACTGGGAAGCCCGTGTTCAGGTGATTGAAGGGGAAATTCCGCCTTCGAGTCCTGCGGAGGTTGCAGGGGCAGTGTCGTCGGAGCTGGCGGCTCGCTATGGGTTCGCTGTCGGTGATGTGATCACGCTGGATCAGCGCGGATGGGCAACCAGCCGACCTTTTAACGTCGAGATTACAGCCATCATCGCCCCGCTCGATGGGCATGATCCATTCTGGATAGCACCCTCCCCGTTACGACTCGATACTGCGCAAAACAGCGTCGAAGCGAATATTCTTGTATCGCGCGACAGTTTATTGAGCATCCTCAGTAATGACATCCCGCAGGCGAGTTCCGCCGTCGGGTGGCGATTTCTGTTCAATCATGACGCGCTAGCGTTTGGGCGCATTCCACAAGCTGTCGAGCAGGTGCAGCACTTTGATGATGCGTTAGGGCAGCTTCTGGGAGCCGGGCAAGGCTCCGCACCCACGATCAACACCCACCTGCCCGCCGTACTCACTAGCTATGCGGATGAGATCAACCTGCTGAACGCGCCGTTTGGCGTACTGATGCTGCAAGTTGCCGCGCTGGTGCTGTTCTTCCTGCTGATCACGGTGACGCTCACACAGCGGAGCGAACGGCATGAAGTGGCGATGCTACAAAATCGGGGTGCGCTCGACGGTCAAATCATGCTGCTCCGCGCCTTCGAAGGGGTGATCATCTGCGTGATCGCCGCGCTGGTCGCGCCCTATATAGCACGGCAGGCATTGATCTTCGCCGCACCGATGCTAACCCACACCCATCAAGTGACACTCGAACTTGATGCACTGCCTTTCATATATTCAGGAGTGATGAGTGTATGGGCATTGGGTGTGCTGATAATCACACTGCGTCCGGTACTGAAACTACCTCTAATCAGTGCAGGTGGCAGCACGGTACGCGCCATACGTCAAAGTTGGTGGCAGCGTTATTATCTCGATCTGCTATTAGTGGTCGTGGGCAGCGCGGCACTATTCCGTTTGCTTGCGACCAACTCACCTTTCGCACAATCTTTGTTAAGCGGATTGCGTGCCGACCCGCTGCTATTGATTGCACCTGCTTTATTGTTCATCGCTTTGGGAAGTATAACGCTGCGTTTGTTCCCATCGTTAACCGACTTGACGGCAAGACTATTTGCCGGACGACGCGGTGCGGAGGGGGCGTTGGCAACTTGGTCGGTGAGTCGTGATCCAGCGCACTATGCACGACTCGCTTTCTTGTTAGCATTAGCCATAGGAATTGGTTGGTTCGCAATCAGCTTTCAGGCAACCTTGACGCGAAGTTATACTGATCAATCAAGATACCGTGTCGGAGCGGATGTGCGGCTCTTCGAGCAAGATGTACAACCGGACACAATAAGTACTGCGACGTTGGAAACTTACGCTGAGTTGGATAGCGTGCGTGCGGTAGCGACCGGGTTTCGCATCGATGATTTGAACTTATCACTGGATGGTTTAGGGGTAACAGCTGGACAGTTTCTCGCTGTTGACTCCGAATCTTTTGAAGGTACAGCTTATTGGCGTGATGATTTAGGCAGATTGACATTACCCTCATCGTCCAACTTGCCTGAAACGGGTATTCTACTGCCAACCGGAACCGTTAGACTTGGACTGAGGTTACGTCTGCGCGACTCTATTCTCAATCGCCAGACGGGGGAACATACAGATGGCGTGCTTTTAATTTCATCTTTGTTTGACGAGTTTACGTTTTTTGTTCGCGTGCGTGGGGGAGATGGCACCTATTCACAAGTCCAGTTGAATCCTTTCGCAATCGAAGGTGTGGAGGATATAACAGACCTTTCGAGATTCAATCTCAATGTCAACATTTTTGCTCCTCCAGCACAAGTAGAGGCGGAGACATCCCGATTACAGGCAGCGCTTGAAGGCGTGAGTGGATGGGTTTACTTCGCGGGTGAAATTGACACGGGTCTTGTTAGCCCTCTAACGCTTGATACGCTCTACTGGCGTACAAACTTGAGCAATGGATGGTCACCCATGGCACAGCGTGAGCTTGAAATTGCGGGGTTGATGCCGTTGGATGTCGATGACCAGCCACTCAACGACGACTTGATGGAGGTTGAAACCTGGTCACTCACATTAGATAACCCTACTTTGATAATGACAAGTCAATTCGAACGGATGCCCGCGGATGAAGGGCGGGGTTGGTCGGTTGTTTGGTCACAGCGTCAGGAGCGTACGTACTACATTCGGTATTGCTTTGTATCCACCTGTGCCATCTATTCCCTCGGTAATTAGCTCGTCTTTCGCAGCAGAAAATGCACTTGAAGTCGGTGCATCATTCGATCTTTATGTCGATAGTCGCCCGTATACATTCGTTGTTGAAGATACTTCAGATTATTTCCCTACACTGTATGCTGATCAATCCTCTTTTGTCGTTGCCGATCTCAATACCCTGCTGTACGCCCTTAACCAACGTCCTGGGGCTGCGTACTATCCCAACGAGATATTGATTGCTCTGAACGAAGGTGTCGATACGGATACGTGGTTGGAAACCCATGCGATAAATCCCGAAAATCGCATAGTTATGAATGCCTTAACTGCTGCCGACACGCGCGAACAGTTATCGGGAGACGTGCTGATGTTGGGCTTAAGTCGTTTACTCTTGATCGCTTTCATTATTTCGCTCATCCTCAGCGTAATAAGTTTGCTGGCTTACGCAACCTTGAATGCACAAAACCGCCGAGATCAATTCGCAGTGCTGCGTGCGTTAGGGATGTCTTCCGAGCGTATCGCTGCAAGCGTGGCATTCGAGCAAATGATTGTATTTGGCGTGGCTGCGCTGTTAGGAACGGTTATGGGTGTGCTACTGAGTTCACAGGTGCTCCCAACTTTGGCAATTAGCACCGATGGCAGTGCGATCACGCCGCCATTTCTTGTCGAAATTGATACCACTGCACTGCTGCAATACGCTGCTCTACTTATCGGATTGCTGATCCTTGTGGTGATCGTCACCACATTGCTAATCCGGCGTATGTCGCTCAGCCAAGCACTGCGTTATCGAGGGGAGTAGCCTATGTCTTGGTCATTGATCCTCAGCCGGATGTGGCGCGGACGACGCGAAATGCTGATGCTGTTGGTGGCGTTTAGCCTAGTCACAGGGTTTTTCGCGCTGAGTCCGCTCTACCTGCGCGCATTGGGTGAGTCGGCACTGCGCTACGCTGTGGATAATGCCCATCCACGTGACCTGATGCTGTCGCTCACCAGCGAGTCGCCGTTCGACCTAACGCAGCGTTCAATCATCACGCGTGAACTCGGCGCGGTCGCGGTGAGTATTGAAACCCGAACCCGTCTGGACAGCATCGTGTGCAATGAGGACGCAAATGTATGTCCAGGTGATGAAAACAGGCGTGCGTATGTGCCTACCGCCTACGAACGATTGGCTGACCGTTTCACGG
>JABWBO010000059.1 GCA_013360465.1 Anaerolineae bacterium
GTTTCCACTGCCCATCCCCGACATTCCCCCACCAATGCCAGCGTCAGCAGTTCGCTGTCACTGCACTCCGGGGCGGGGCCCGGTCGCTTGAACATGGGGCGATTTCGCGCCACACGTCATCCACTACCACATACATCCACAGGCAAAAATCGTCAAAGTCTTCTATCATGGGGAGGGTCTCTCTGTGCGGTTTCGGTTGGTTTGACGACTTAACCTTACCGCACCGAGAGACTTTTCGTTACTTCAATCGATCTAGCATAACGCCCTATTAGTAAAGACATCCGCCTCAACGACTGCACCTTGGAATCTTAGGCTGTTCCAGACAAAAGACGCGCCAGCGGTTGCAGGGGCGAACCCACGTGTTCGCCCCTGCAACCGCTGGCGGAGACACAGCTCCGCCCCTACAACTGCTCGATTATTTTCTTGGAACAGCCTTAGCCCTTCTTTTTCACCGGGAAGCGGGTCAGCACCACCGCCGGCTCGGCATTCGGCGTGCGTCCGGCAGCCCGCGCCCGCGCCGCGCCGCACAGCACAGCAATCGCCGTCTCCGGCTCCAGATAATCATCCTGGAGCAGCGCCTGCCCGGACTGGTAGCCCTCGCTGTCGATGCTGCACGACGTGACCACGCCGATATCCGCGCCCTCGCGGGTCGTCACCGGGTCGCCGGGGTGCGGCGGGCGCGCCCCTTTGGTCTCCAGCCGGAAGCGAACGATCTCGCGGTCGCGTCGGGCTTCGCGCGCCGCATACGCCGCCTTGCCGACGAAGAACGGCTTCCACAGCTTGACGTACGTTCCGAACCCGGCTTCGCTGGGGATCATATCCCGGTCGCCGCCCAGTTCGTGTCCATAGAGGGGCAGACCGGCTTCGGTGCGCAGGCTGTCGCGCGCCGCCAGCCCGCAGGGGACCGCGCCCAGTCCGATCAGCTTGCTGAACAGCTCGGCGGCGTGTTCAGGATGCACGAAGATCTCGTAGGCGGTGCGCTCGCCGGTGTAGCCGGTGCGCGAGACGATCAGGTCGAAACCGCCGAGGGTGGCGCGCGTCACGCCCGCCCATACCAGCCCGCCCACCCGCTTGAGGTCGGCATCGCCGCCGCCGAGCGCCTGCAGGATCGCCTTGCTCTGCGGACCCTGAAGGGCGATATCCACGCGCTGGTCTGCGCCGTGCGCCGGGTCGCGCAGATCACGCAGGCGCAGATGATCCGCCAGCCCGAAAGCGGCGTGCGGCTGCGCCGGGTTCAGGGCGACCTCGCCGCGCAGGACGGCGTTCAGCCATGCCCAGTTTTTGTCGTTATTGGAGGCGTTGACCACCACCAGATAGTGATCTTCCGCCAGGCGGTAGATCATCAGATCGTCGAGCGGCACACCGTTCACGTCGAGGAAGTAGGTGTAGTGCGATTCGCCAACGCCCAATGTCGCCACGTCGTTGGTGGTGACGGTTTCCAGGAAGGCTGCCGCCGCCGTGCCGCTGACATCGAACACGCCCATGTGCGCCACGTCGAAGATGCCGGCTTTTGACCGCACGGCGAGATGTTCGCTGGTCACCGAGTCGTACCAGAGCGGCATATCGTAGCCGGCGAAGGGGGCGGTCTTCGCGCCCAACTGCCTGTGCAGCGCGGTGAGCGGCGTAGACTTGAGGGTCTCGCTTTCAACGTCGGTCCAGGCGAAGACCGGGCGGGGAGCCGGCGTCGGGGCGTCTTTGAATGCGCCGATGCCGACGCAATAGGGTTTGACGGCGAATGCCGCCGTCCCGGAGAAATCCGCGAAGCGCTGCGCTTCGACCGCCAGCGGGTGCGCCGTCACTTCCACCGGTCCGGGCAGCTTGGCGTAGGGATCGGCGGGGTCGAGGAGGACGAAGCCGTCGCTCAGCGCCCGCAGCCAGTCGGCGGCGCGGTCGGCGTGCGATTCCAGGTGCAGCCAAAACTGCTCGCCACGCCGTTCGACGAAGCCGCGCGCCAGCGCCGCGCCGTCGTGGGTGAGGATATAGGTCGGGCGCTGCTCGCCTTCGGGCAGGGTGACCACGTCGGCGGTCAGCGCATAGCTGAGGAACTGCCCCGCTATGCCCGGTTCGCCGCCGCGCACGCGCAGCGAACGTCCGTCGGCGGTCTGCGCGTCCTGGTAGGTGACGTGCGGGTAGCCGGTCGCGCCGGCGTCGGTGTCGATGCCGACGGAGTCCGCCAGTTCGCGCACCGCCACACGCACCCGTTCCAACGTCGCGTAATCGACCTTGGCGCGCAGCTCCGGGCGCTTCTTGCCGGCATAGCTGAAGGGTATACAGGCGAACAGCAGATCGGCGATCAGCTCCGCCAGTCGGTCGATCTCCTCGAAGCCGAAGCCGCGCTGGGTGATCCAGGGCGTGCCCAGGCGGATGCCGCTGGCGCGCAGCGCCGACGGATCGCCGGGCACGGTGTTGCGGTTGAGGACGATGCCGGCGAGGTCGAGGATGCGTGCCGCCATATCGCCGCTCAGCGGAGTCCCGTCCTCGCCGACGATGTTCTTGCAGTCCACCAACAGCATGTGGGTGTCGGTCCCGCCGTAGGCGACGCGCAGCCCGCGCGCGCTCAGCGCTTCGCCGAGTCGTCTGGCATTGGCGACCGTTTGACGCTGAAGCGCTCTGAACGGCTCGGTCGCGGCGATCTTAAGGGCGACCGCCAGCGCCGCCATCTGATTGACGTGAGGACCGCCCTGTTCGCCGGGGAAGACGGCGCGGTCCACCTTGCCGGCGATGTCGGCGCGGTGGGTGATGATGACCGCCCCGCGCGGACCGTTCAGCGTTTTGTGAGTGGTGAAGCTGACCACATCGGCGATGCCCACCGGCGACGGATAAACCCCGGCGGCGATCAGCCCGGCGACATGCGAGACATCCGCTATCAGCAGCGCCCCGCTGGCGTCGCAGATGGCACGGAACTTCGCCCAGTCTGGCGTCCAGGGGTAGCTGGTATAGCCGGCGATGATCAGCCTGGGGCGGATCTCCATCGCCTGTTCCATGATGACTTCGTAATCCAGCAGCTCGGTGTGCGAATCGACGGTGTAGCCGACGGCTTTGTACTGTTTGCCGCTGCGCGCCACCGGGCTGCCGTGCGTCAGATGCCCGCCGACCAGCAGATCCATGCCCATGAAGGTATCACCGACGTTCATCAAGCCGCTGAAGATGGCGCTGTTGGCGGGCGCGCCGCTCAACGGCTGCACGTTGACGTACAGTTTGTCGGCGGGATATTTCGGCGTGGCGAAGACTTCCGCCGCGCGCCGCCGCGCCAGCGATTCGATCACGTCGGCGTATTCGGTGCCCTTGTAGTAGCGTTTATCGGCTTTGCGGCGGTATTCCGGCAGGCGCAGCCCGTAATCCAGGATGTCTTCCTGCGTCATCGTCCGCGTTTCGTCGAGCGGGTAGCCTTCGGCATAGAGGTTGTGGAAGGGCGACATCAGCGCTTCGCGCACGGCGAAAGGCACGGTGCTTTCGGAAGGGATGAGGATCAGGCAGCGTTCCTGACGGGCGGTCTCCTGGCGGATCAACTCTGCGACGTCGGCGTCGATCTCGGCGAGACCCCCGCGCACCAAATAATCCTGTCTAGCTGACATTGAGGGATTCCTTATTCGACTGCATGACGAAAGAGGAAGATTTTAGCGCAGGGCGCGAGGATACGACAGGCGGGTCATGCGCCCTGGGCACGGGGGAGATGCAGGACGAAAGTGCTGCCGACGCCGACGGCGCTGCTGAAGGTGATCGTGCCGCCGTGCATCTCGATGACTTCTTTGGTCACCGACAGCCCCAGACCTGCCCCGGCTTTACCGCCGACGTTCTCGCCGCGATGGAACGGCTCGAACAGGCGCGCCTGGTCGGCTTCCGGGATGCCGATGCCGGTATCCTGGACGGCGATGCGAAATTCCCGTTCGTCGCATTCCAGGCTGACAGCGACCGGTTGATCTGCGACGGAATACTGGATGGCGTTGGCGATCAGGTTAAGGACGGCGATGCGCAGCAGCCCTTGATCCATCGATGCAGTGGGATCGGTGCAGGAGCAGGAATACTCGATTGGCTGGCTTCCGCGCGTCATCCTGATCGCGTCGATCCAGGTCCGGCAGGCGGCATCCAGATCGAGCCTCAGCGGCTTGAAGTCCACCCTGCCAGACCCCATCCTGGACAGTTGGAGCATGTTGTCCATGATGGTGGTGAGGTAGTTCACCTGATCAATGATCTTGTGCAGACGGTCGTCGATCTTCTTCTCGTCCATGCGCTGGCGGTAGCTGGCGATCATTTCGGCGGAACTGAGGATGACCGCCAGCGGCGTGCGGAATTCGTGCGATGCCATCGCTACGAAGCGCGACTTGAGATCGTTGAGTTCGCGTTCGCGCTCCAGGGCGCTGCGCAGCACCGCCTCTGCTTGTTTGCGTTCGCTGATGTCGCGCGCCGAAAAGATGACCTCTTCGACCTCGCCGGTCTCTGGCGACTGGCGCGCCTTCCCGTTCAGCTCCAGCCAGATGTAATGACCGTCGTGATGTCGATAGCGGACGGTCGCCTGCAGGGTAGGTTGGAGAGGGTTGGGATATTCGACGAAGGCGGTGATGCGCTCGCGCAGCAGCGCCCTGTCTTCGGGATGAACGCGGCTGTAG
The DNA here is from genome assembly GCA_013360465.1 of Anaerolineae bacterium. Classification (GTDB taxonomy): domain Bacteria; phylum Chloroflexota; class Anaerolineae; order Aggregatilineales; family Phototrophicaceae; genus Flexifilum. The sequence goes on from JABWBO010000059.1 coordinate 4,608, forward strand.
CTCACATACGCCAGAAACGCCTCTGGCGCTTCGCCCAGCAGCGTCGCGCTGCTGGGGGATACCCACGACACCTGCCCGGCGGCGGTAAACCTGAAGACCAGATCGTTGATATTCTCCGCCAACATGCGGTACGCCCACTCAGAGCGGTGGAGTTCGAGCTGCACCCGCTTCTGGGCGAGCAGCGCGCCGATGGTGCGGCTGTAGAGGGCGAGCGTTTCCAGCATCGGCGGCGTCGCCGGTTGTGAACTCGACCCGCTGTCCACCAGAATCCAGCCCAGGCGCTCCGACCCGTTAAGCAGCACCGCCGCCGCATTCCAGGCGATCCCTGCCGACTCAGGACCGGCAGGCACATCGAGAGTCGCCGAGTAGCTGAACCGCTCGGCGCTGTTGAACGCCTGATCCAGGATGCTGTCTGGCGGCACTCTGAAGGCGGCGGCGCGCTTATCTGCAAGCTGTCCCGAAGCATCGGCACTGTAAGTGCCAAGGCACTGGTCGCTTTCCGGGTCATACAGGAAGAGCGCGGCGCGCGCGAAACCGAGGCGCTGATGCCCCAGTTCGACGGTGCGCCGGAAGAAGGTATCGAGATCGCCGATCGCCGTCAGCTCGATGGTGATCTCATGCAGCGCCGTCAGATTTCGATGGAATTCCAGTTCGTCCTTCATCTTGGCGCGCAGAGTACGTGCGGCATTCATCTGCTCGGCGGTGCGTTCCATCACCTTGTGTTCGAGATCGCTCACCTGGTAATGATTTTCCAGCGCCAGCGCGGCGCAGCGGGCGATATCCTGGAGCAGGGGTAGATCTGAAGGCGCGAAGTGCCCGATCTGCCGGCTGTCCACCGTCATCACGCCCAATACCTGATCGCGCGATTGAATGAGAATGCCGACGGCTGAGCGAATTGACGCGGTGTCTTCGGTGATCACCCATTCCGGCTCCTGTGCCGTGTCATGGACCAGGAAAGGGTAATGCGCCCGGGCAAGCTGCTTGAACGAATAGAACCCCCGGGGGATGATCTGCGCCTTAATCTCCTCTTTGCGGTCAGGCGAGAAACCCGTCAAGTGGACTGCGCGTCCTGCCTGTTCCTCCAGCAGCATGATCGTCGCTGAGTCGGCGGCGCAGACGTACAGCGCAGCATCAAGGATCTGCTGCATCACCTGATCAATATCCAGCGAAGCGGTCAGCGCCACCAGCAGCGCGCGGACGGTTTCAGCAGCGCGCTGCTGCTTTTCATCGGCTGTAGGCGGCGCAGGTGACGTGGTCTGCGCCGCTGCATCGTCGTCGGCGCGATCTGGAACGAAGGGAGGGGATGACGCTATCTTGGGCATATCTTCATCTATCATCGTGACGGTCTGATCTTATTATGCGACAGGTATTGGCAAAGAATCATTTACGCTGTCCGACAGTTAGGATTGATTCACAATCACAGGTCTGTCCACAGGTCGCGCATCTCCTGGCTGCTCTTCAACAGGTCTGCCAGAGTCCCGACGCCGGCGACCTCGCCCTGTTGCAGCACGATGATCTGGTCGGCGCGGCGCAGCGCCGCCGGGCGGTGCGACACCACCAGGCAGGTCGTCGCCGGCTGCTGCGCCAGGCGCTCCCACAGGGCTGCCTCGGTCGCCACGTCGAGCGCACTGGACAGATCGTCGAAGACCAGCAACTGCGGTTGGCGGATGAACATGCGCGCCGCTGCCGTCCGCTGAACCTGTCCACCGGAAAGGCGCACCCCACGCGCGCCGATTGGCGTCTCCAGCCCCTCCGGCAGATCGGCAAGCATATCGTCCATCACGGCGGCGTGCAGGGCGCGCTCCAGCGGCGCGGAGTCGTCTGAGCGCAGACCGAGCAGGATGTTGTCACGCAGGCTGGCGCTGAACAGGCGTGGGACCTGCGGCGTGTAGGCGGCGCGGGGCGGGATGAAGAAATCTGCCGGCGAGTCGACCGCCTCACCGCGCCAGCGAATCACGCCCGTGTCGCGCGGCAGCAGCCCCAGCAGCGCCCGCAGCAGCGTCGTCTTGCCCGCGCCGACGCGCCCGGTGATCACCGTGAAACCGCCTTCGTGGAGGATCAGCGAGACATTCCGGATTCCCGCCGTCGTCCCTGGATACAGACAGGTCAGCCGGGAAACTTCCAGCAGTGGACGGAGAGATTTATCCTGCGAACTCGCCGGTGTTTCCAGGTCCGGCGGCAGCGGCAGATCGCGCGGCACGAACAGATCTTCCGTCGGCTCGTCGGGGGTCAGCGCTTCCAGTCGTTCCAGCGCGACGCCGACGCCGCGATAACCGGTCACCATGCCGCTGACCGCGCCGACGATGAAGGTGAGCTGATCGAGGTAGTAGATGAACAGCGCGAAGTCGCCAACGGTGAATTCGCCGGCGCGAATCAGCCGTCCGCCGACCAGCAGGATCAGCCCGGTGGACAGGCTGATCGAGTTGTAGGAGACGGCGTTCAGCACCTCGCTGAATACCCTGTCGCGAATGGCGGCGCGCGCGCGATCGCGGTTGAGCGCGCCGAAGCGCCCGACGATGGAGTCTTCCGCGCCCGCTACCTGGATCGCCTGGACGATGCCGAACATCTCGCCCATGAAACCGGTGATCCTGCCGACCTGGCGGCGGGTCTCACGTCGGTTCTGCTGCACCCGGCGCGCCGCCGTCGTCGCGATCGCGCCGATGATCAGCAGCGGGAGCAAGCCGATCAGCGCGACCGGCGCGTTGATCAGCAGCATCGAGACGATGGCGATCCCAGCAAAGACGACCTGGCCAAGAACCCATTTGGTGTTGATCAGATAGTTCGGCGGCTCGGCGGCGTCGTTGTGCAGCCGGGTCATCGCCTCGCCGGGGGACCCGACGAAGGCGCGTGCGCCGGGCTGGCGGAAGAGGCGCAGGAACAGGCTGCGGCGGATGAAGTGCTGCCCGGATGCGCCGAACCATGCCCCGGTCACCTGGGCGGCGTAGCCGGCGAGGTTGCGGGCGATGCGCGCCGCGAAAAGCAGTGCGACGATGCTCCAGACGTTCAGTCCTGCTGCCATGCCGCCGCTGATCCAGTCGAAAAAGGCGCGTATCAGCAGCGCCTGCGCCTGTACGAAGAGCATGAACAGGATATCGAGGCTGATGCTGACCGTCCAAAGCGGCAGACGGCGTTGGATCAACATCCAGAGCGCGTGTCGGGTGCGCGTCCGAGCGCGGGGGCTGGCGGCGGATGTTCCGGCGGGACCTGGCGCGCTCATGACAGCGCTCCGTCGCCCAGGCGCAGCAGATGGGCGAAGTGCGAAGCCGGGTCGGCTGCCAGCGCCGCACGGCTGCCCGCTTCAACGGCGCTGCCACCTTCCAGGACCAGGATGTGGTCGACTCGGTTGAGCGTCGCCAGCCGGTGGGCGATCACGATCCCGGTGCGCCCATGAAGCAGACGATCCACTGCCCGCTCGATGCGCGCTTCGGTCAGTGGATCAAGGCGCGACGAAGCCTCGTCCAGGATGACCAGATCAGGCTGGCGGAGCATCGCCCGGGCGAAGGCGAGGAGCTGCGCCTGTCCGGCGGAGAGACCCTGTCCGCCGCTGCCGATGCGCGTCTCCAAGCCGTCGGGCAGTTCGCGCAGCCAGGATTCCAGTTCCAGGCTGCTCAGCGCGGCGGTGATCCGCTCGTCACTGATAGTCGGGTCGAAGAAAGTCAGGTTGTCGCGCACCGCGCCCTCAAAAAGCTGCACCTCCTGGGTCACCACCGCGACACGGCGGCGCAGATCGCCCAGGTGGACGGCGGTCAGTGGCGCGCCGCTGACCATCACCCGCCCTTCCTGCGGGTCGTAGAGCCGGAATATCAGCCGCGCCAGCGTCGATTTTCCGCTGCCGGTGCGCCCGACCACGCCCAACGTCTCGCCCGGTGACAGGCGAAACGAGACCTGCCGCAGGACCGGCTGATCCGGCGCGTAACCAAAGGTCACCGAGTCGAACGCCACAGCGAGCGCGCCGGGCGGGATGATCTGCGCGACGATGTCGGCGACCTGGGGCAGGGCGCTGCGCGTCTCCAGCAGATCGTTCACCCGCGCGATGCTGGCGCTGATCGTCTGGAGGCGCTCCACCTGATTGGATAGATCGGTCAGCGGGCGGTTGAGCAGGACGACGTAGTTCATCAGCAGGTAGACGCCGCCCAGCGTCATTGCGCTCCGCTCGTAGAGGAGCGCGCCGGTGATGAAGGCGACGCTGAAACCGGCAGTTAAAATCACGCCGTTGGTCGATTGAAAGAGGGCGTTATAGAACACGGCGCGCGACCATCGTCGGCGGATTTCCTGGTGAATGTCCGCCAGTCGGTCGATGACGTAGCCGCCCGCCCCGTTGGCGCGCAGGTCTTCCATGCCGCCGAGATGTTCCTCGATGAAGCCGGAGAGCTGGGCGAAGATCTCGCGCAGCGCCCTGGCGGGTTCGATGGCGACGCCGCGCAGCCGATAGAGGACGAACAGCGCCGCGCCGGCGAACAGCGCATAGATCAGCCCGGCGCGCGAGTCTTCCAGGAAGAGCGCGACCAGGATTCCGCCCGTCAGCAGCAGGCTGCCGACGATGCGGATGAAGAACTGTGAGAAGAATTCGGCAAGCTGCGAAATGTCGCCGTCCACCCGCTCGATCAGCGCGCCGGCGTTCGTCGCCTGATGAAAGGGCATGTCCAGCCGCAGGACATGCGCCAGCACATCGGACCGCAGGGTGTTGGTCGCCATCCATGCCACCCGTTCGCCCAGGGCGGTAGCGCCGAGGCTGATGATCTGCTGCACCAGCGCCAGCCCGATGAACGCGAGCGCCTGCATCGTCAGCCGGTCGGCAGCGGGGTCCGACTGAGCGCCGGCGATCACCGGCGGCGCGTCGGTCGCCAGGTCGATCACCTCTCGGCTGACCTGGGGGATGATCACCTGCAGGATGATGCTGGTGAGCAGGCAGACCGCCAGCAGGGCGAAGCGCCCACGCTGGGGACGCAGATAGCGCGCCAGCAGAGCGAAATAGCGGGAAACCGGGATCAGGGACATAAACGCTGCCTTGTGAGGAGATGTTACCAACTATACCTCACGAGGCATCATAAACGAAAACGGATGCCGAAGCATCCGTTTTCGTCGGTATCACCGCGTGGAGAGGCTTAGAGCGTGTCTGCAAAGCCGGTTTTCACACAACCTCACCCCCTGCCCCTCTCCAATTGGAGAGGGGCGGTTGAGCGCAGCGAAACGGGGTGAGGTGAGCAGTGACAGCCGCTTAGTTTTCCGCCGCAGGTTCGGCAGGAGCCTCTGGCTCGACGGGCGCTGCCTCGCCGGCAGGAGCCTCTGGCTCGACGGGCGCTGCCTCATCGACAGGAGATTCCGTCTCGACGGGCGCTGCTGCGCCTGCCGGAGTGCCGCCATCACCTTCAGGAGGCAGGTCTGTCCCCCAGCGCTGCGTGAAACCGACCCGCCGCTTTTCCGGTTCCAGGTGGCTGATGCGCAGGCTGAGACGGTCGCCCTTCTTCACGTAGCTGTACGGTTCCTTCAGCGAACCATCGCCCATTTCGCTGAGGTGCAGCAGTCCTTCCAGTCCGTCGTCGAGCGCCACGAATGCGCCGAAATCCACCACGTTGGTGACCGTGCCGTCCACCAACTGCCCCTCGTGATAGCGCGACTGCGCCACCTCCCATGGATCGGGGAGCAGGCGCTTGCGGCTCAGGGCGATGCGGTTGGTGTCCTTGTCCAGGCTCAGGACGTAGACTTCGATATTGTCGCCGACCTTCAGCACGTCGCGCGGATGATCGACGCGATGCCACGCCAGTTCGCTGACATGGATCAAGCCGTCCGCGCCGCCGAGATTGACGAATGCGCCGAAATCGCGCAGACCGGTCACGGTCCCGCGCACGATGTCGCTTTCCTTGAGTTCCGCAAGCAGGCGAGCCTTCTGCTGTGCGCGCCATTCGCGCTGCGCTTCGCGCTCGCTGAAGATCAGCCGTCGACGGCTTTGATCGACCTCGATCACCTTGACGACCAATCCCGTTCCAACGAGATCGTCCCAGGTGTCGCGGCTGCCCGACGACCCCGTCGTGATCAGGTGGGAGCTGGGGATGAACCCTTCCAGTCGGTTCCAGTTGACCAGGATACCGCCTCGGTTATGTCCCTTGACCGTGACCTCGACCACCTCTTCGGATGTCAGCAGCGCGCGGGCTTTTTCCCAGTCGTACTGCTGTAAGCCCATGTTGATCGACACGATCAGGTTGTCGTCCTGATCGCGCGGATTCATCACGTAGACCGGAATCTCCGCGCCGACCCTGAGGCTGTCTCGAAACTTCGGTTCTAGCCGCTCCAAATCGCTGACGGGCACGATGCCGTCGCGCTTCGCACCGAGATCGACGATGATCTCGCGGCGATCGATTTGCAGGATGACCGCGCTGCGAATTTCACCACGCTGTGGGGGGAGATACTCGAACGTCGACTCTAGCAGCTCACGAAATTCGTCACCGTAGGACTGACGATCCTGCTCGTTACCGTTTTGTTCACTCGCCATCTAATCACTCACCTTACGAGAAGAGGTACAAGACCCGCCATCCCTGAAGGCGTCGGGTTTGCTCGCGCTTCGCAGCGTCGCAGAGAAGTCCGCTATCGACTACCATTGGGAATTATGCTGATCCTATCCATCATTATAGCAGGGATGGATTGGAAGTAGATTAATGCTCGGTTATTTTGCCCAACTGTGCGCGGGGGGGGCTTAGTTCGCCATCGGCATAGAGACATCCATATCACGCATCCCCCGGTCGATTTCCCAGGGATAGACGATGTAGGCGTCGGTGATGTCGCCATAGAAGTCGGGTTTTTCGTTTTCGAACAGCGACCGGTACGGATTGTAGTGAAGGACGCAGTTGTAGGGAGTGGCGCTCGCCGCCAGCAGGCGTTCGCGCACGGCGACGCTGGTGCGTCCCGTGCCCCAGACGTCATCGATGACCAGCACGCGCCGGGTCGTCACCAGCGCATTGTCGGGAAACTGCAAAAACTGAGGCCACGCCATCAGACCCGCCGCTTTGGAGGGGAAATCGACGGCGGCGGTGAGGACATTGCGGATGTCGAGCGCCTCGGCGAGCAGCCCGCCAGGGATGACCCCGCCGCGCGTGATCATGATCATCGTCGAAAACGTCGCCACCGCCCGGATGCGCGGCGCCAGCTTGTCGATGACGCGATCCACGTCGCTCCAGGTGAGGACTTCCGTACGGTTGGGGTTGGCGGGACGGTCGATCATGGCGTGTTCCTGAGATCAAGCATAAAAAAATTATTATACCCGATCCCCGGCTATGACCGCTTTGAGCGCCGCGATCCCTTCGGCAACCGCCTGGAGATGATCCAACCGCTGGATTTCTCCTCAGGCGGCTGAAAAAGGGTCAATCCGGCTCCAAGCCCTCGAAGATGAACAGGCGGCTCAAGCCGCGATCCGACACGTAGGGAACGTAACCGGCGGCGCGGGAACGCGCGTACGAATCGGCGATGTGGTCCGGCTGGCGGCTGTAATTGACGGTCAGCACCAGCTTGCCGGCATTGACCCAGCGGGCGAGATCGGCTTCGCGGAGACGAGTCCAGTCCGCCGGCGAAGGCTGGTGATCGAGCGGATAGCCGTAGTACAGGCTTTCGACCAGGATGCCGGTGACCGCCTCCAGATAGCCGGGCGCGGGATCGCGGAAGGGGATGTCTTCGCCGTTGATGGTGAAGACGCCGAAGCCCGGCGACCGCCGCCGGGCATGGTCGGCAATCGCCATGACGACCGCCGACATCTCGGCATAGGCGGACGTTCGCCCCTGTTCCGCATAATACGTCGCCGCATCCACCCGGTCGAGCAGCACGCCGTCGAAACCCATGTCGATGATCCGGTCCAGGTAGGACTCTGCGCCGGTGATGAGGATCGCCTGCCAGCGGGGATCCCAGTAATGCACCCAGATGTCGCCCGCCCAGGTCCCGTCCGGCGAATCAGCCCAGTCGGGGCGCGCGCCGGTCATGCTCCATTCCGGCTGCCAGTAGTACTGGAAGGTCGCCGCCTGTCCGACGCTCATGTAGGCGACGACCAGTTTTTCGCCGCCGGCGCTGTGGCGCAGACGTTCGATGTTGGCGGCGCTGCCGCCCGCCAGGGCGATGTCGGCGATCACCAGATCGTAGGCGGTCGGGGCGAGACGGTCAACGCGCGCCCGCTGAAGCTGGATGATGTAGTCGTTCACCGCCGACCATCTGCGCGGCGGTGCATCCTGAGCTGTCGTGACCGACGCGCTGAACAACAGCGCAGCGAGCGCGATGGATGTCCCCAGGATGAACTGTCGGCAGAGACGCTTCACGAGGTTCAGCCTTTCGATCAGGGTTTCACTCACCCCTTCAACCCGCTGAGCGAGAAGCCGCGCACCACCCAGCGGTTCATGACGATGTACAGGATCAGGATCGGCATGACGATCAGCACCGATGCCGCCATCTGCAAGCCGATATCGCTGGTGTGCCGGTCGTTGTACCAGGTCAGGATGATCGGCAGGGTGCGCACATCGACATCGCGCAGCACGATCAGGGGCCACAGGTAGGCGTTCCAGTTGGAGATGAAGACCAGCACGCCGAAGGTCGCCAGCGGCGCGAGCATCTGCGGCAGGACGATGCGCAGGAAGATCTGCCATTCGTTCGCCCCGTCGACGCGCCCGGCGTCGAGCAGTTCATCCGGCACGGAGATCATGAATTGGCGCATCAGAAAGATGCCGAAGGCGTTGACCCAGCTCAGCGCGACCATGCCGAGCAGATTGTTGGTCAGGTCGAACTTGAGGAGGACCAGATACGACGGGATCATCGTCAGCTGGAAGGGGATCATCATGGTGATCAGGATGTAGGAAAACAGGGCGCGCTTGAAGCGGAAATTGAACTTGGCGAAGACGTAGCCGAAGAGCGCGCTGGTGAAGGTGTTGGTGATCACGTTGATGATGGCGATCAGGCTGCTGTTCAGGTAGAAACGCTCCAGCGGCAGGCTGTCGTCGTTGAAGATGGTGGCGTAGTTGTCGGTGGTGAATTCGCGCGGGAAGAAGGTCTGCGCCGCCGGGTTGATGATCTCGGCGTGGGTCTTGAAGGATGCCAGGATCGTCCAGGCGAAGGGCAGCAGGGTCAGCAGCCCGCCCAGCGTCAGGAGGACGTACACCAGCAGCTTGCCGGAGATGCGCCGCTTCTGCTGTGCCATCGCTCAATACTCCCAGTTGGTGCGCAGGACGCGCGTCTGAATGAGGGTCAGCACGGCAACGAACAGGAACATGACGACGGCAATCGCCGCCGCCCAGCCCATGCGCTCGAAGCGGAAGGCGTTTTCGTAGATATCCAGCACCAGCACCCGCGTCAACCCGATCCGCCCCGGTCCCCCCTGAGTCATCACCTGGATGATGTCGAAGACCTGAAACGAGGAGATCACTGTCAGCACGGAAGCCACCATGATCGTCGGACGCAGCAGCGGTAGGGTGACGAAGCGGAAGACATCCCAGTGCGTGCCGCCGTCCACCCGCGCGGCGTCCTTCAGGCTGTCGGGGATTCCCTGCAAGGCGGCGATGAAGATGACCAGGTTATAGCCGAAGTCCTGCCAGAGATAGGCGATGACCACCGCCGCCATCGCCGCCGGCACGCCCAGGATGGTGGCGGTCGGGTCTTGCAGCCAGGCGACGGGAGTCGCGCCGATGGTGCGCAAGCCGTTGTTGAGCAGCCCGTATTGGGCATTGAAGATGTAGCCCCACATGACGGCGACGCCGACGGACGAGGTGACCACCGGCAGGAAATAGAGGGTGCGGAAGAGCGAGCGGAAGAGGCTGTTGGTCGATTCGATCAGCACCGCCAGCGGGATGGTGATCAGCATGTTCAGCGGCAGGACCAGCAGCGTGAAGCTGAGTGTGTTCGTCAGGCTGCTCTGGAAGATGCGGGCGTCGCGCCCCGCGCCGCTGAGCATCTGCTGGAAGTACTCCAGCCCGACGAAGGGGTTGTCGCCGCCCAGCCCCAGCAAAGGACCGCCAAGGCGGCGCGGGCTGTAGTCGAAGAACGCCAGGGCGAACGCCCACAGCAGCGGGAACACGCTCAGCGTCGCCAGGTAGAAGACCAGCGGTGTGACGGTCCCCGCCGCCATGCCCTGCCGGCGCAGCTTCGGCGAGGCGGATACCGGCGCAAGCGCCCACAGCGCGCCCAGACCGACCAGCCCGCCGAGCAGGCTGATCCAGGGGGCAATTCCGGGCAGGATGCCGCCGAGCAGGGACAGCGCCAGGCGTCCGCCGATCTGCGCGGAGATCACGCCGACGATCAAGCCGAGCAGCGCGCCGCGCCAGGGGTTCAGCCCCTGGCGGTCGAAGATCAGCGGCGTGACCGAGGTCCCGATGAACGCTCCGATCATCAGCCAGTACAGCGTGAAGGCATCATAGTTGTAGGTTGGCATGGTGCTGGTTCCGCTCCATCCCGCAGGCTGTGAGAAAACGGGGCGTCAAGGAGGCGACCCGCCGGGTCGCTCCTACGAGCAATCAGGCGTAGGGGTGAGCCGGCGGCTCACCCGTCCGGATGGTGCATCTGACAATGCGACCGCATTGTCGGCGGACGCGCTTCTGCGTGTCCCTACCTAAAACGTCGCGTTAGCGTCTTCCTCGATAAACATCAGCGCCTCATCGACGGACATCAAGCCCTGAAGGGTGTCCAGGATGTACGGATAGAGGATGTCGTAGAAGACCAGATCGCGGTCGGGCATACGTCCGATGTAGCGCCCATACTGAAGCAGGGGCAGGTTCGCTTCCAGCCAGGGCAGCGCAGCGAGCAGCTCAGCGCGCGCCGCATCGGTCTCGACGATCTCGCGCAGCGCCGGTATCGTGCCGGAGGTGATGTTCCAACCGAGCGCGTTTTCGGCACCGGCGGTCGCGAACTGGACGAAATCCCAGGCGATATCGGCATGTGGGCTGTTGCCGGCGACCGCCAGACCCCAGCCGGAATCCGCCGCGAACAGCGGGTCGGAGCTGCCGAACGAGGGCAGGGCGACGTAGCCGAATTCGCCAAAATCGGGGAAGTCGGAGAGACCGAAGGCGACCGCCCAGGGACCGATCAGCGTGATCGCCGCCTGGCTGGTGAAGAAGGCGTTGCCGCCCCAGTTGGCGGAGTCGTTGAACAGCACCGGGTCCACCGCGCCGGACTCCACCAGGCTGAGCATCTGTTCCAGCGTGTGACGGGCGGCGTCGGTGTTGAAGGTGAAGGCGGATCGATCTGCGTTCCAGTAATCGCCGCCGTTCTGCAGGATGCCGGCGAGGAAGCCGAAGGCGATGGCGTCGGCGTTGGTGAAGTGGTAGCCGGCGACAGTCATCAGCCCGTCGCTGCCGGTCTGCGCCAGCGCGACTGCGTTGTTGTTGAGTTCATCCAGCGATGCCCAGGCGGGCGGATAGGTCAGTCCGGCGGCTTCGAACATCGCCTTGTTGACCAGCACCGTCCCGTATTCCATATTGAATTCCTGCGGCAGTCCGTAGACCTGATCATCGCAGAGGTAGCCGCCGACGGCTGCATCGAAGAACCGGCTGGTGTCCACCAGCCCGGCGGGCATCGCCGCCAGACGATCGGCGTAGCTGCACGTCCAGGAGCCGAACAGCCCCAGGATATCGGCATTGTCGCCGGCGGGCAGGGCGGTTTGCAGCGTTTGAATGAACAGGTCATATTCAAACGTTTCCATGTCGATGGTTACGTTGGGGTGCAGCGCGGTGTAGGCGTCGATGAGCGCCTGCGTGCCGGTGTTGAAATTGGCTTCCTGATGTACCCACAGCCGCAGTGTGACGGGGGCATCCTGGGCGGTGGCGCTGAAAAGGGGAAGAGCGAGCGTCAGGACAGCGAGGATAAAAACGATCCGTTTCATTGCCCAAATCTCCTGTATCAATAGCGAACGGGGATTCTCATCCAGCGGCGTGGTGCGCGAATATTCGGGAGTAGTGGACCGGTCTGCCGAGCCGCCGGTGCTGCGCATTTATGCGCGATATTGATTGGATAAAGTGCAATATATCGCGATTTTGATTGACATGCAAGAGGTTCAGGGCTAGTATTAGGCGAAAGAGCGTACCTTAGGACGCCGAAATGCGCAGTTATGATCAGGAAATGATGCCGGGAATCGTGCAAAATGACTAAAGTTGCCATCATCGGCGCGGGCAGCGCCGTATTCGCTTACGAGATCATGCGGGATGTGCTGGTCACGCCAGGCTTGGACGCCGGTACGTTCGCCCTGGTGGATATCGACGCCGAGCGGCTGGAACTGGCGCACCAGATCGCCGAGAAGCTGATCGCCGCGACCGGGCGGAGCTGGTCGGTGGAAGCTTCGACCGAGCGGGCGCAGGTGATCGCCGGGACGGATTATCTGATCAACACCATCGAGGTCGCCGGCATGGCAAATGTCCGCCACGACTTCGACATCCCGATGAAATACGGTGTCGATCAATGCATCGGCGATACGATCGGACCCGGCGGCATCTTCAAGGCGCTGCGCACCCTGCCCGCCTGGCTCGACATCCTGCGCGATACCGAACGCCTGGCTCCGGGCGCGCTGGTCATGAACTACACCAACCCGATGTCGCTGACCTGCCTGACCGGCGTGCGGGCGTCGTCTCTGCCAATCGTCGGGCTGTGCCACTCGATTCAGAACACGCAGGAGCAGGTGGCGGGTTATCTCGGCGTGCCGCCGCGCGATCTCAAGTTCCGCTCCGCCGGCATCAATCATCTCGCCTGGCTGCTCGATCTGACCTACCAGGGCGAACCGATGACCCCGCGTCTGCGCGAAGCCGCCAAAGACCCGGCGATCTACGAACAGGACCCGATCCGCTTCGAGATGATGCTGCACCTCGGCGCGTTCGTCACCGAAAGCAGCGGGCATTTCTCGGAGTATGTGCCGTATTTCCGCAAACGCCCTGATCTGGTGGCGAAGTACACCCGTCCCGAATACCTGGGCGAGACCGGCTTCTATGCCAACAACTGGCCCATCTGGCGGGCGGAAGCCGACGAGTGGATTCGCCAGATGATCGCCGGGACGACGGAACTCGAACTGGAACGCGGACCCGAATATGCCTCGGCGATCATGGCGGCGGTCGAGACCGACACGCCGACGGTCATCTACGGCAATGTCCTCAACACCGGCTTGATCACCAACCTGCCGCAGGATGGCGTGGTGGAAGTCGCCTGTCTGGTCGATGAAAAGGGCATCCAGCCGACCTATTTCGGCGCGCTGCCCACGCAGCTGGCAGCGCTGGATCAGGCGCATATGGCGGTACACGATCTGGTCGCGACGGCGATCCTGGAGCAGAATCGGGACGCGGCATTCTACGCGCTGATGCTCGACCCGCTCACGGCGGCGGTCTGCTCGCCGGCGGAGATTCGGGCGATGTTCGACGAGATGGCGGCGACCGAAGCCGCCTATCTGCCGGGCTGGATGCGGCGCTAGCCCGCCGCCTTCGGACTGTATCGCACCGTCAACAGAGATGCAGGCACATGAACGATATTCCGCTGAGCGCATTTCGACCGATCCCCAGGCTGGTCGTCAAGTCAACGACGGTGACCCAGGCGAGATTCCCGGTTATCGACGCCCATAACCACCTCGCTGAGCCTTTCGGCGGCGGTTGGGATCAGCGCCCGATAACGGCGCTGCTCGACCGGCTGGATGAAGCCGGAGTGCGGCTGTACGTCGATCTCGACGGCGGCTGGGGGGAAGACCTGCTGCACCGTCATCTCGACGGCATCAAGGCGCACGCCCCGGAGCGCTTCCGGGTCTTCGGCGGTGTCGATTGGTCGAAGTGGGCAGAACAGGGGGACGACTTCGGGCAGTGGGCTGCCGAGCGTTTTCGTCAACAGGCGGCGCGCGGCGCGGACGGCTTGAAGATCTGGAAGCCCTTCGGGCTGCACATCCGCGATCAGCATGATGTGCTGGTCGCCATCGACGATCCTCGTCTCGACCCGCTGTGGGCGACCGCCGGTGAACTGAATCTGCCCGTCCTGATCCATGTCGCCGATCCAGTCGCTTTTTTCGATCCGCTGGATGCGACCAACGAGCGCTTCGAGGAGCTGAACGCGCATCCGGACTGGCAGTTCCCCAGCCCGCCGTACCCGCCGTTCATGACGATCATGACCGATTTTCACAATCTTGTGGCGCGCCACTCGCGGACCACCTTCATCGGCGCGCACGTCGGCTGTTACAGCGAAAACCTGGGCTGGGTAGGGCAGATGCTCGACGACTGCCCGAACTTCTACGTGGACATCAGCGCCCGCATCAGCGAGCTGGGACGGCAGCCCTACACGGCGCGCCGCTTCTTTCTGCACTACGCCGATCGTATCCTCTTCGGCATCGACGCCGGCGCTGATCTGGATACGTACCGCATCTACTACCGTTTTCTGGAGACGGACGACGAGTATTTCAACTACGGCGCGGGAGCAATCCCCGGTCAGGGGCGCTGGCAGATCTGCGGGCTGTCCCTGCCGGATGACGTGCTGGAAAAGGTCTACTTTCGCAACGCAGAAAGGCTGCTGACGCGCTCATGACCCCGCCGATCCTTATCGACTGCGTGACCCCCAACGCCGCGCTCGACCGCACCCTGGTTGTGCCCGGCTACCAGCAGGGCGGGGTGTTCCGCCCGCAAAAGGCGATCCTCGCCGCCGGCGGCAAAGGGATCAACGTGGCGCGCGCCGCCGACGTCCTGGGCGGGAGGGCGCGCTGTTTCGGATTCGTCGCCGGGCATTCGGGCAGGCTGCTGACCGATCTGGCAAGCCGCGAAGGGTTGGTCTGCCGCTTCACGCCGCTGGAGGCGGGCGAGACGCGCACGTGTACCGTCCTTGCCGACCCAGACCTGGGGGTGACCACGCTGGTCAACGAGGCGGGGGCGGCGACTGCGGCAGCGGACTGGGCGCGGCTGCGCGCCGACCTGCTCGCCGACGCCGAACCGCGCACGATCTGTTTTTGCGGCAGCCTGCCGCCCGGTTCGCCTCTCGACTCTTTTGCGCAGCTGCTCGGCGACTGCGCAGCGGCGGGGCACAGCGTCTGGGTCGATACCAGCGGCGCGGCGCTGATGGCGGCGTCGAAGGTACGGGGGGTGAATCTCAAGGTCAACGATGAAGAGGCTTCAGTCCTGACCAGCGTGCTGATCCCCTCGCCAGAGATCGCCACGGCGACCGCCGCTCTTCTGGCAGACGTTTCCGGCGCGTTCGCGGTGATCACGATGGGCAAGGCGGGCGCGATTCTGGCGGCAGGCGGGCGCACCTGGCTGGCGAAGCCGCCGCACATCGCCGTCAAGAGCGCCGTTGGCAGCGGCGATTCGTTCCTCGCCGGGCTGCTGGTCGCGCTTGGCGCGGGCGAACCGCCAGATGCGGCGCTGCGCAGGGCGGCGGCGGCGGGCGCAGCGAATGCCCAATCCTATGGCGGTGGGCAGTTCAGCCTGGAATCATTCCGCGCGGCATTCGAAGCGACGACCCTTGCGTCTGTGGTCGGTTAGACGCTGGAGATCAAACGATGGCAAACTCTGACCTGTTGGGACTGGAACGTCAGGAAAAGATTACGCAGGCGCTGGAGCAGCGCGGCACGCTGACCGTCGCCCAGATCAGCGCGATGTTCGAAGTGAGCGAGGCGACGGTGCGGCGCGACCTGACGGCGCTGGCGGCGCGCGATGTGATCCGCCGTGTGCATGGCGGAGCGATGGTACACCACGCCGTCGCCACCAGCGAAGCGCCCATCGTACACCGCCAGAAGCAGAATGCCGAGATCAAGCGGCGCATCGGCAGGGCGGCGGTGCAGCTCATCCACAGCGGCGAAACGGTCCTGCTGATCGGCGGCAGTACCGGGCTTGCCGTCGCCCGCGAGCTGGCGCATCATGCCAGCCTGACGATTGTCACGGATTCGCTGCTGGTGGCGAACGAACTCATGCGCCAGGGAATTCACCGCGTGATCATGCTCGGCGGCATGATTGACGCTGACGAATTCGCCGTGCGAGGCACACTGTCGCGGCTGATCCTCGCCGAACTTCAGGTCGATAAGGTGATCGTCGGCACCAAGGCGATCTCGGCAGAACGCGGGTTAAGCGCGGAAAGCGCCGAAGAAGCCGAGCTGTTCCGCAGCTACCTCAAAGCCGGACACAGCGTCATCGTGGTGACCGACAGCAGCAAATTCCGACAGTCGGCGCTGGCGCGCATCGCGCCGGTGGAATCCATCGATATCCTGGTGACGGACAGTCACCTGCCGGAAGAAGTCGCCGATAAACTGCGCGAAGCAGGGGTGATCATCCAGATCGCCGAGTGAGCGAGGCGGCGCACCTTCAAGGCGGGTCTCGCCTCTTTTCTCGTTCTAACGTTTTTGGCGGTTGCTCCCTCAAGCCTCACCCTGTTTCGCTGCACTCACCCGCTCCATGTGCAGAGCATCTGACGCGCCATGCCCGACATAGGACGGACTTTCCGCAAACGTATGCATAAACTTGCACCTGTTCGTTTTCCCCGAATTTGACGGTTTTGCACAAATATTCCGCTCAATCTACCTGCATCTTGATGGATTTCGCCAATTTGTTGA
Source organism: Anaerolineae bacterium (assembly GCA_013360465.1). GTDB lineage: Bacteria > Chloroflexota > Anaerolineae > Aggregatilineales > Phototrophicaceae > Flexifilum. Next base: position 21,118 of record JABWBO010000059.1, read on the forward strand.
CAAGTTCTGGCACTCATGTTATTTTAATTGTGCAAACGCTTGCAAGTCCGACGCAGCGAATACGGAAAGCCTGTACAAGACGCTCACGCTACAATTGCATTCATTGACTGAATGAACTCTTGGGAATGTGTGCAGATGGACAGCAGCCGAAAGAAGAGTACGCGGGTCACTATCCTTGATGTCGCCAGAGAATCTGGCGTCTCGTACTCGACCGTATCGCGGGCGTTGAACGGCTTCGACTTTGTCAAGGGGGCGACGCGCGACAAGGTGCTGGCGGCAGCCGAGAAACTGGGCTATGTCGCCAACATCCAGGCGCGCAGTCTTGCCGGGGGCAGGACCCGAATTATCGGGCTGCTCGTCCCTGGGCTGGACAACGGCTATATCGGCGAGATCGTGCGCGGTATCGACGAGGAGATCGCCAAGTCGAATTACGACCTGATGCTCTACACGACGCGGCGGAGAGTCGGGCGGGAAGCGATGTATATCGACGCCATCAGCAATGGACCCTCCGACGGGATCATCCTGATCGTGCCGCTGCTGGAACGGGAATATCTGACGGCGCTGAGAGAACACCACTTTGCGTACGTGCTGGTGGACCAGATCGACCCCCAGATGCACAGCCCGATGGTCGATGCCACCAACTGGCAGGGCGCCTACGACGCGACCAAGTACCTGATCGACCTCGGACACCGGCGCATCGGCTTTATCACCGGGCTGCGCGCTATCCAGAGCGCCCTGGATCGGCTGGATGGCTATAAGGCGGCGCTTGCTGATCACGGCGTGCGCTTCGATGAGGGGCTGATCGCCGAAGGGGATTTCTTCACGCCAAGCGGGTATGCGGCGGCGCAGAAGCTGCTCAAACACAAGCCGCGTCCGACCGCCGTTTTCGCGTCAAACGATTTGATGGCGATGGGGGCGATGCAGGCGATTCGCGACCAGGGGCTGGAAATCCCCGCCGATATTTCCGTCATGGGCTTTGACGACATCCCGCAGGCATCGATGGTTCACCCGCAGCTGACGACAGTGCGCCAGCCGCTCGAACAGATGGGACGGGTAGCGGTGAGCCTCCTGATTGAGCAAATTGAGAGACCTGAAAATCCTGAACGCGCCGCGCGGCGAGTCACACTCGCGACGCGCCTGATAGAGCGCGAGTCCTGCGCAGCAGTGCCGACCTCGGACAAGAAGAGCTAACCGAACAGGAGGCGTTATTGAACTGAACTCCATTCAACCGGCATACGACAACTCTCTTGACATGAAACTCATTAGGAGGATTCCATGCGTACCCAGCGTTTGATGGTGTTGATGGCGGCAGTTCTGCTGCTGGCTCTGTCGGTGGGCGCGGTCGGCGCACTAGACCCCGTGACGGTTGAATGGTGGACGATCTACACGACCCCGCCGGAGCTGCCCGCCCTGGCAGAGACGCTCGCCGCCGAATTCATGGCAATGCACCCGGAAGTGACCATCGAAATCACCCACCTGGAGAATGAAGCTTTTAAGGAACGTCTGGCGACCCTGATGCAGTCGGGCGATGCGCCGGACCTGTTCCAGAGCTGGGGCGGCGGCGTGCTGTGGAACTACGCCGAAGCCGGTTTGCTGCGCGACATCACGCCGGAACTCACCGCCGATGGCGGAGCCTGGCAGAACAGCTTCAGCGCTCAGGCGGCGCTCGACCTGTACAGCCACAACGGCGTCTATTACGGCGTGCCGATGACCTTTGGCGCGGTCGGTTTCTGGTACAACCGCCGCCTGTTCGAAGAAGCAGGTATTGAGGGCGTTCCGGCGACCTGGGCTGAATTCCTGGCGGACGTGCAGCTGCTCAAGGACGCCGGCATCACCCCGATCGCTCTGGGCGAGAAGGACAAATGGCCCGGTCACTTCTGGTGGGTCTATCTGGCGATCCGCGAGGGCGGTCAGGCGGCGTTCGAAGCGGCGTACACCCGTGAAGGAACCTTCGCCGACGCGCCTTTCGTGGCGGCGGGCGAACGGCTTCAGGAACTGATCGCGCTGGAACCCTTCCAGACCGACTTCCTGGCGATGGGTTACGGACAGCACGCCGGCTTGGTCGGCAACGGCGAGGCGGCGATGGAGCTGATGGGGCAGTGGGCGCCTGGCGTGCAGAAGGGCAACAGCGAGAGCGGTGAAGGTCTGCCGGAAGGCGAGCTGGGCTGGTTCCCATTCCCGATGATTGAAGGCGGCGCGGGTGGCGCGACGGACGTCCTGGGCGGCGGTGACGGCATCGCGGTCGGCAAGAATGCGCCCGACGCGGCGGTTGAATTCCTGCGCTACCTGACGACCCCGGAAGTCCAGATTCGCTACTCTGATCTGAACATCGGCTTCATCCCGACGGTTGTCGGTGCAGAGTCGGCGGTCACCGACTCGCTGCTGCAAACCGTGTCGGCGGCGCGCAACGACGCCGAATACTATCAGCTGTACTACGACCAGTTCCTGCCGCCGGCTGTCGCCCAGGCAGTGCTGGATGCGGTGGAAGGATTGTTCGTGGGGACGCTGAGCGCGGCGGACGCTGCCCAGTCGATTGAAGACACGGCATCCTTTGAGCTTGAATAGCCTGGCTTGACCGGCGGGGCGGGGATGTCCATCACAGGATATCCCCGCCTTTTATGTAAAAAGACCTGTTTGCGAGAGGACCCTCCTATGGCGAGCCGTTCGACCCCTCGATTTCGTTTCACCCAGCGCGAGCGCCCAGCAGCCAACGAGCGCCCACGAACCCGGACCGAACAGCTCCTGACCATTGGATTGTTCGTCCTGCCCGGAGCCGCCATCTACACCCTGTTTCTGGTCTTTCCCATCGTCCAGGCGAGCTACTTCAGTCTGCACGACTGGAACGGGCTGGGACCGGTCACCGATTTCATAGGGCTGGGCAACTTCGAGCGCGCCTTCCAACACGATGTCTTCGTCAATTCCGTCATCCACAGCCTGACGATCATGTCGCTGTCGCTGGCGATCCAGCTGCCGCTGGCGATCATGCTGGCGCTGATGGTGGGGCGTAAACTGCCGGGGCGCATGATCTACCGCAGCATCTTCTTCATGCCCTACGTCTTTTCAGAAGTCGTCACCGCCATCATCTGGTTGTTCGTCTATAACCCTGGCGGCGGTATGCTGAACACTGTGCTGTCGTCGATCTTCCCCGGCTACGTGCCGCAGGGCTGGCTCGCCAACCGCGATATCGCCCTGCTGGCGGTGTTCTTCGTCATCACCTGGAAATACTTCGGCTTGCATATGATCCTGTACATGGCAGGGTTGCAGTCGATCAACAGCGAGGTCGAAGAATCGGCGCGCATCGACGGCGCGAACGAACTGCAGGTGCTGCGCTACATCACCCTTCCCCTGCTCGCGCCGACCATCCGCCTCAGCGTTTATCTTTCGGTGCTGGGATCGCTCAATCAATTCGTGCTGGTCTGGGTGTTGACCACCGGCGGGCCCGCTAATGCGACTCAGGTCATGGCGTCCTACATGTACCGCTTCGGGGTCAAGAGCTTCAACCTGGGCTACGGCAGCGCCGTCGCGGTGATCATCTTCGTGATTTCACTCATCTTCTCGATCGGTTACCAGCGTACGATCATGCGCCGCGATTACGCGGGGTCAGTCTAGGTCAGGGGGCAACTTTCCAATGGCAGAGGCACTTGCAGCAATCACTTCCAGCCCACGCGCCCCGTATCGCCGCTGGCTTTCGCGCGGTTTTCAGTATCTCGTCCTGACCGCGCTGGCGTTCCTGGTCCTGGGTCCCATCCTGACGGCGGTGTTGGGCGGGCTGAAGACGACCGGCGAGCTGTTCGCCGAGCCGTTCGGCTTGCCGACGATCCCGCGATGGGAGAACTATACCGACATCATCACCGGCGAATTGTTCTGGAGACAGCTGTTGAACAGCGCGATCATCGTCACCGGAACGGTCAGCCTGACGCTGATGACTTCGGCGCTGCTGGCGTTCGTCTTCAGCCGTCTGGTCTTCACCGGACGGGAACTGCTCTTCAACTTCTTCACGCTGGGGCTGCTCTTTCCGGTCACTATCGCTTTCCTGCCGGTGTTCATCCAGGTGCGTCAGCTCGGCTTGATCGACAGCTATTTCGGCGTCATCCTGCCGCTGGTCGCCTTCGGCATCCCCGGCAGCACGCTCATCCTGCGCGGATTCTTCCGGGCGATTCCGTCGGAACTGGAAGATGCGGCGTACATCGACGGGTGCAGCACGCTGGGCTTCTTCTGGTATGTGCTGCTGCCGCTGGCGCGCCCGGCGCTGGGGGCAATCGTCGTCCTGCAGACCATTGTCTCGTGGAACGAATACTTCCTGCCGCTGCTGATCCTGACGGATGACTCCAAATGGCCCCTCACCCTGGGGATCATGCAGTTTCAAGGGCAGTACGGGACCGACTGGGGCAGGGTGATGGCGTTCGTATCGCTCCTGCTCGTCCCGGCGGTGCTGTTCTACATCCTGACCCAGAAATACATCGTGACCGGGCTGACGGGCGGTGAGCTGAAGGGGTAGCGCCTGTGAACGGTGGCGGTCGAGCCGCCGGGTCGCCCGCTCGACCATCCGCCATGACCTCGGATGTGCCATCTGGCGGGGTTCATGACTTCTCGATTTCATAGAAAGGCGAGGCTATGCGATCCTTATTCGCGCTCCTCATCATCCCGGCGCTCTTCACCGGCGTGGTCGCCCAGTCGGGGGGCGGCGCGGTGGAAACCGGGCAGTATCCCAACGTACTCGCCGAAATCGGCTTGAGCGACGACGATATTCAGGCACGGCTGGAAGCTGTCTGGCAGACGCTGTTCTACGGCGATGACGACTCCGAGCGGGTGTACTACCCGGTCGGCGACGACATGGCGTATATGCTGGATGTCAACAACCAGGATATCCGTTCCGAAGGCATGTCGTACGGCATGATGATCGCCGTACAGATGGATCGACAGGAAGAGTTCGACCGCCTATGGACCTGGGCGAAGACTTATATGTATCAGTCGCGCGGTCAGTACCAGGGCTATTTCTCGTGGCACAATCGCACCGACGGCACGCCTATCGACCGCAACCCTGCCTCTGATGGTGAAATCTGGTTCACCACCGCGCTGTTCTTCGCCGCCGGGCGCTGGGGGAACGGCGAGGGCATCTACAACTACCAGGCGGAGGCGAACGCCATCCTCAATGCCATGCTGCACACCGCAAGCGCAACATCCGGCGCGACCAACATGTTCGACGCCGAGACGGCGATGGTGGTCTTCGTGCCGCAGTTCGGCAGGGTGAGCGAATTCACCGACCCGTCGTATCATGTGCCGTTTTTCTACGAACTGTGGGCGCGCTGGGCGGACCAGGACCGGGAATTCTGGGCGCAGGCTGCTGCCGCCAGCCGGGCGTTCTGGCGCACGACGGCGCATCCTGAGACCGGGCTGATGCCGAACTATGCCGAATTCACGGGCGAGCCGGTGGTCTGGGGCGATTACGGCGAATTCTTCTATGCCGACGCCTGGCGGACCGCCATGAACGTCGCGGTCGATCATGCCTGGTTCGCCGCCGACCCCTGGCAGGTCGAACAAAGCAACCGCCTGCTGCGCTTCTTCTATGATCTGGGAATCAACCGCTACAATACCAAGTTCAGGATTGACGGCACGCCGGCGCAGCCGCAGCACCGCTCGCTTGGCTTGATCGCCATGAATGCGGTCGCGGCGCTGGGAGCCGATGACCCCATCCGTCTGGAATTCGTGCAGGCGTTCTGGGATACCGAACTGACCCGAGGGCAGTACCGCTACTACGACAACCTGCTCACCATGCTGGCGCTGCTGCATCTGAGCGGACAGTTCCGCGTCTATTCTCCGGTCTGAGTCCAGGGGATCATTGGGGGAAAGACATGCTGAAATCCGGCGATATTCATATCCGCGATCCGTTTGTGCTGCCCGTCGCGGGGGAGCAGTGCTACTACCTCTACGGGACGACCGGCGAGGAGGCGTGGACCAGCGCCGCGACGAGGCTGGATTACTATACCAGTGCCGATCTGCGGACCTGGGCGGGACCTTTTCCCGCCTTCAGTCCGCCGGCAGGCTTTTGGGCAGATCGCAACTTCTGGGCGCCGGAAGTTCACGAATATCGCGGGCGGTACTATATGTTCGCCAGCTTCAAAGCCGAGGGAGTCTGCCGGGGGACGCAGATCCTTGCGGCAGATCGCCCGGAGGGTCCGTTTCTGCCGCACAGCCAGGGACCGCTCACTCCCCGCGCCTGGGAATGCCTGGACGGAACACTCTTTGTTGATATTGATAACCAGCCCTGGATGGTCTTCTGCCACGAGTGGGTGCAGGTGCGGGATGGGGAACTCTGCGCGCTGCCCCTGAGCGACGATCTGACGATGGCAGTGGGTCAGCCGCGCCTGCTCTTCACGGCGTCCGAAGCGCCCTGGGCGAAAGAGATCAACTCGAAGGACCGGCGGGGCTATGTCACCGACGGTCCCTGGCTGCATCGCCTGGCGAGCGGCGTGCTGATCATGCTGTGGTCCAGCTTCAGCGAGGGCGGCTATACCATCGGGGTAGCGCGCTCCGCCTGTGGCGACATCCTGGGTCCCTGGCGGCAGCAGCCGGAAGCGCTGTACGCTGGTGACGGCGGGCACTGCATGACTTTCCGCGCCTTTGACGGACGGCTCTTCCTGGCGCTGCATCGTCCCAACCCGTCGCCCTGTGAGCGTCCGCAGTTCATCCCCCTGCGCGAGACCGATTCGACGGTGGAGATCGGCTGATCCCACCGTCTGCGCTGCCCTGATGCCCTAATCGCCGCTGTGGATCGTGATCACCAGCTTGCCCCGCGCGTGACCCGCCTCTAAAGCGCGCAGAGCCTCCGCCAGCTCCGCCAGCGGGTAGCAGCGCTCGATGATCGGCTTGACCGCGCCGCGCTCGACCAGCGCCGCCACCTCGCGCAGATCGGCGGTGGTGGTCCTGGCATACAGATAACCCAGCGTCCTGCCATCCCGTTTGCGCATCAGCGGCGCACGCAGCATCGCCTCGAAGATCTGCGCGTCGCTCCCGCCGACCATCACATATCTGCCGCCCGACTTCAGCGCCCGCGCATAATGCGCCAGCGGATGATAGCCGTTGACGCCGAGGATCACGTCGTACTGATCGGCGCGCGTCGTGAAATCCTCGGCGGCGTAGTCGATACCCTGGGCGGCGCCCAGTGCGCGGAGCATCTCTAGCTTGCTTGCCCCGGCGATGGCGGTCACTTCCGCCCCCAGCGCGTAGGCGATCTGCACGGCGAATGTGCCCACGCCTCCCGACGCGCCGTTGATCGCCACGCGCTCGCCCGCCCGCACCGCCGCCTTATCACGCAGCGCTTGCAGCGCGGTGACCGCCGCCAGCGGCAGCGCCGCCGCCTCCTCAAAGCTGAGGCGCGCAGGCATCGGAGCCAGCACCTCCTGGGGTGCGGCGGTATATTCCGCGAAGCCGCCCATACCCCGGTCGGAGAGGTCGCCATAGACGGCGTCGCCCGGCTTGAATGCCATGACGCCGCTGCCGACCGCTTCCACGCGCCCGGCGATGTCGCCGCCCAGGATGGGGCGCTTCGGCTTGAGCAGCCCGCTGCCGGCAAGCCGCATGATGAACGGCTGCCCGCGCAGCGTACGGATGTCTGAGCTGTTGGCGGCGGCGGCGTGGACCTTCACCAGCACTTCGCCCGCCTTGGGGGTGGGTTTCGGCACGTCCACCAGGCGCAGTTGATCCGGTGACCCGTACTGTGTGTAAACCATCGCTTTCATCGTCATGACCTTTCTGCTTCTCGACCCCGCCCTAGGACCAGTTCCAGGCGTACCAGACTGTCACACTGTTGAAGATCAGGCTGATGACGAATAGGAGCCTGTCATAAGCGGAGGGATAGCTGCGCATATCGGCGAGGATGAAAAGGAAGAACCCGACGGAGACGATGATATTCGCCCAACGGCTGATCGGCTGCGGAAGCACCAGCGACAGGAACACCATCAGGATCGGGATGAGCATGATGATGGCGGCGAACAGCCATTTTGTGGTTCCAGACGAATCCGCATCCGCCATGCGAGCCATGTCGCCGCTGTAGATGCGCAGCACGTCGCCCAGCAGATAGATCAGCATGACGGTGATCCAGATGCCAGCCAGGATGATGCGTGTATCGAGCATGATAGAAATCCCTTTCTCAGGGCGCGCAGATGCGCTGAGGGTTGAAACTGAGTGATGGGAGGACATTCACAGACCTTTCATTGCATTGGGCGAGTCATCAGGTACGGGGCGAGGCGTCGTCTCGTCCGCCGATCAGCTTGCTGACGCTTTCAGTTTTTCGTGCGCTCTCCTTGCGCCTGCCACAGGCGGATGAGCTTGCCGCCGTTGCCCAGCACCAGGATCGCGATTGTGACCAGGGTGATGATCCAGGGAAGCTGATCCAGCGGCAGCCAGGTCGGGTTCGGCACGGTCGCCTTGATGCGCTCGGCGACGGGCGTGAACAGCGCGAAGTAAAGACCTACCGCGCCGAGAAGCTCCAACGCCGTTTCCAGCAGCCACGTCCAGAACGTCCAACGGCGGCGAAAGAGGAGCGCCCACAGGTTGAGGAAGATGCTGGCGAAGGTCGTGAACAGCAGCACCACCAGCCAGAGCGTCGGCACAGGCAGCACCTCACCCGGATCGCTCAGGTTGAAGCGCAGCGTCAGCCCGCCCACCTGGATATAATAGAGGATGGCGATACCGAACAGCATACCGATGGCGATGCCCACGCCCGATTCCAGGCGATCCACCGCGCCGGGGTCTTCCACCGCCGGCAGTTCCAGCGGGTTGAACTCCGTCTGCGAGGCGCGCAGCACCTCGTCGGAGTGCTGAAGGATGGCGAAGAAGATCACCACCACCGCCAGGAAAAGGAGCGCTGCCTGCACTCCGGTGATGACCGAACCGATGAGCAGACCGATCCAGTTCGCGCCTTCCGGCGAAAGCGCCGCGCCGATGATGTTGGCGATGACGACCAGCGCCGGGACCAGCGGCAGCCCGAAGCGCAGCACCGTCATCATGTACGGATACAGTTCAGGTCCGACGAGGTACTGTTCGCCGCTGTACGACACCGCCATCGTCCGCGGGGAGCCAAACTGCTTCAGCACCGCCGCGACATCCGCCGGGGTGGGCGCGCTGCCGTAACGGTCATCCAACTGATCCTGAATCTGTGAGCGCAGCTCGGCTTCGATTTCCGCGCGTTCCTTGGGACGCACGTACAGCCCCACCTGATGCACGTAGCGGTCGATCAAATCATTCATGACGGTCTCGTTCCAGTATGTTCTGCATCACCGTGACGGTTTCCTGCCACTCCGCCCGCAGCGCCGTCAGCACCTCGCGCCCGTCGGCGCTGATGCGGTAGTACTTGCGGGGGCGCGACTCTGTGGTATCCCATTCGCTTTGCAGCAGCCCCTGTTTTTCCAGCCGCCGCAGCAGGGGATACAGCGTGCCTTCCTCGACCGCCAGCCCCAGCCCCGCAAGCCGCTGGATGAGGTTGTAGCCATAGCTGGCGCTGTCCATCAGGCTCAGCACCGCCAGGACGACGATGCCCCGCCGAAGCTCTAGACGAAGCTGCTCAACATGTTCCCCTGGTGCTGTCATACCCTGTGTGCCTTACAATACTGTTTGATATGTGGTGCTGTGTGACGCACAGTATAAATATACTGTATCACGCACAGTATTGTCAAGAGGGCAGCACCCTTTTCTGATCTGCCCTGGAGTTGCCGTTGCATACTGCGGGTAAATGACGCATAGTCAACGGGAATCACTCACCACCGCGCCGACGGGAGAGAACAGAACATGCCAGCGCCACTTCTGGAAAACAAGCACTATGAAGCACCTACCATCTTTTCAGTGGAAAACATGCTGCGCGAGGCGCGGCGGCAGAAGTCGATCCCAGAAGGCGACATCCCAGCGATCTGTATCCTTGACCCGGATGGGGATATTGCCGCCTATTTGATCGCGACAGGGCAGGCGGTCATTCATCCGCACTGGGCGTGTTATCACACGAAACTGTATGCCTTCACTTATGATGGCGTGGAATATGGCATCGTCCCTCATGTGGTGGGGGCATCCTTTGCCGTGCTGGTGGCGGAAGAGCTGTTCGTTTCGGGCTGCCAACTGCTGATCAGCATGACTTCCGCCGGACAAATTGTGCCGATGGGACAGCCGCCCTACTTTGTGCTGATCGAGAAGGCGCTGCGCGATGAGGGTACAAGCTACCACTATCTGCCGCCCGCGCCCTACAGCACGATGGATTCGATGCTGCTTGCCTGTTTTGAGGATGCCTTCGCCAATGCCTCTGTTCGGGTACTGCGCGGCGCAACCTGGACGACCGATGCCCCGTTTCGCGAGACCGAACACGCTGTTGGCTATGCTCAGTCAGAGGGGATATTGGGAGTCGAAATGGAGGCTGCTGCGCTCTATGCCTTCGCTCAGGTGAAGAAAAAAGCAGTGGTCTGCTTCGCGCACATCACTAACCAGATGGCACAGATTGAGGGAGACTTTGAAAAAGGGCGTGACCAGGGCAGCCATGATGCGCTCGAGGTCATCGGGATGGCGGCGCGGCGGTGGTTCAGGTGATGCGAAGCGGCGGAACGGCTGGGTTATGTCCAGGACAAAAGGTCGTCGTGTTGGGAGGCGGAACGGATCGACCCGATGAGCAAGTTCGTCCTGGCGCACCAGCAGGACGCGCGTGACAGCGCCCTGACTGAGCGCACCCCGGCGATGGCGGTCGGTCTGACCGACCGCATTTACTCCCTCAGCGACCTGCTGCTCACTCCCTTGTATCCGACCCCCTTGCGGAGATAGTCTTACTGAACTACCCATACAGGAAAGCGACAAGAAAATAGGGATTGAACACGTGGTAACTCCTATGATGAGGATCTCACACTGGTTGATTTAAACCATCGGATCAGCGGGATTGGCGTTCCCGCGCTAGTTGTTCCCGGGCAGCGGCTCCGCGAAAGGGATACCCAAGGACTGCGCCGATGACGCAGAAATCGAGTACGCCGCCCGCGATTGGGATCAGCGCCACCACGGCCATTACCGTCCCCAGCGTATCCTTGACGACCACCAGTCCAATCGTCATGAGGACGATTCCGACGATGACCCGCAGCAGACGTCCAGTGTTTCCAGTCATAAATGTCACGAATACCATGAGCATACTCCTTCTTGTCAGGCTCAGTACGAATCGAGAAATCGGTTATGCGATGCGAGCGGCAAGGAAAACCAGGCGGGTCTCGGCTTCGACGCCGCGCGCCGCTCCTCCTGGCGTGATGATGATGGTGCCGCTGAGTACGGGATAACGCTGGTCATCAACAGTCATCCAGCCCGAACCTTCCAGAAAGAGATAGACAGCCAGCGCCTCCGGATGTGGCGGGATCACCTGCCCAGCCTCAAGACTGCCAATGATGGCTTTGAGTTTGTCAGTTTGCGCCAGCACCTGCGGATGCGGACCATCGGGTGAAAAGACAGCCTGGTCGCGCCAGTCTACTACAAATACGGTTTGCATCAACTTCTTCTCCTTGGCTAAATACACGATCTGAAACCGGCGATTGATTGCCTGCGTCGGGCAGATGCGTTCACAATGCCCGGCATAGGTATATGCGGACGGGTCAATGACCACTGCACAACCTGCGATTAGCCCCAGTGTAGAATTTGGGCACACGGATGCATAATCCGCACCCGGTACAGCGCTCAAAATCGATGATCAGAACTGGAAGGGATTTGCCAGGTCTGTGATGTCCCCTCCTTCCCGCACTTCGCGCCACAGGATGTGAACCAGCGTTCATGTCGGTAGGATCAGCGCGTCGTTAGCAGCGCTGATTGAGTTGAGTTTTGCGACGTTTGCAGCCATTCAACACACTCCTGAACGGTGATATTGTTGTCAGTATGCGCCAGAACCAACCGCACGTCTTTGACTTTTGTCGTACTTCGTGGGACAGTCAGATGACTTTCTCGCACTGCAAGCTGATTTGAGGTTTCCACGATGCTCGATGAGGGTTCGCTTGGGAAGGCAAAAGCAGCACTGGCACAGGTTTCCTATTTCACCAAACTCGATGCTGACCTTGCCGAAGTGATCAGCTAACAGATGCAGTATCGCGAGTATGCTGCCGGGCAGATTGTCTTCCTCGAAGGGGAAGAAGATGTCGTGCTGTACATCGTTGATACGGGTTAGCTGAAGGCAGTGAAGACCTCGCCCGATGGACGCGAACAGGTGCTGCACTTCATCGGGTCAGGCGAAGTCTTCACTGCGACTGGTGTGTTTGTCGCAGACTCTAACCCAGCCACGGTGATTGCCCTGGAAGCCTCGTCCGTTTGTCCTGGGCATAGCCGTGCCGTTCATCCGCTTCCAATGCCTCGACCTACGGCAGCGCAGATACCGAATCTGGTCGTGTCCATATGTCTTGCGCACCATCAGGTTGTTCAGCCCTGGCTGTGCATAGTCCCTGCACTCTGCGTTCACGCACGCCAAAGTGTCCAGTGAGGGTCGGGTGAGGGAAAGTGTTTTCTTTTGCATGAATCACATTCTATCCGCCCGTCCCTCCTGTGTGGCGATAATCTCACTGAACCACCCCGGCATCAATCAGCGGCTCAATCGCGTCGGCAATCCGGTCAAGGTGAAACAGCGTGATCAGCGCGCTCAACTGCACCGCTGTATCCGACTGCGCTGGATCGAGCGCCTTCACATGAATGAGCGCCTCCTCGACCTGTCCGGCGATGCAGAACGTAACCATCTCGTGCAGCCACGCTTCCGAAAGCTGCGCT
>JABWBO010000060.1 GCA_013360465.1 Anaerolineae bacterium
CGCCCCGCTGGCGAACAGCGCCGACGGTCTGCTCAACGTCGATGGCGACCGGGCAGCGGCGGCGGTGGCGGCGGCGCTCGGCGCGCGCGACCTGATCATCCTCAGCAACGTGCGCGGGCTGTACCGCAGCTTCGGCGATGAATCGTCGTTCGTGGAACAGGTCGGCGGGCGCGACATCGCAGTCGCGCTGGACTGGGCGCAGGGGCGCATGAAACGCAAAGTCCTGGGCGCGCAGGAAGCGCTCGAAGGCGGCGTGACCCGCGTGCTGATCGCCGACGGGCGGATGCACCAACCGGTTTCGCGGGCGCTGGCGGGCGTTGGAACCGAGTTCACCCGATGAACCTGATGACACCCGCCGCATCCGCCGACAAGGATCAGATGGATACGCTGCGTTCGCTCGAAGATCGGCACACATCCGGAGCGTACAGCAAACGCCCGCTGGCGCTGGTGCGCGGATCGGGCTGCACCGTGTGGGACGACGCCGGCAGGGCTTACCTCGACGCCACCAGCGGTCAGGGCGTAGCGCTGATCGGTCACAGCCATCCGGCGGTGGTCGCGGCGGTGACGGCGCAGGTGGCGCAGCTGATCACCTGCGCCGAAGCCTTCTACAACGACCGCCGGGCGGAGCTTTACGCCCTGCTGGCGTCGCTGCTGCCCGCCGAACTCGACCGCTTCTTCCTGTGTAACAGCGGCGCCGAGGCGACCGAGGGCGCGCTCAAAGCTGCCCGCCTGCTCACCGGGCGCGACCAGATTGTGGCGGCGCGGCGCGGCTTTCACGGGCGAACGCTGGGCGCACTCGGTCTGACCTGGAACAGGGACTACCGCGAACCCTTCGCCGGGTGGGCGCTGGGCAGCGTGACCCACATCGCCTACAACGATCTGGACTCGGCGGCAGCCGCCATCGACGAGCGGACGGCGGCGGTCGTCGTCGAGCCGGTGCAGGGCGAGGGCGGCGTCCACCCCGCCGACGCCGACACTCTGCGTGGGCTGCGCCGCCTGTGCGACGAGCGTGGGGCGATGCTGGTCGTGGACGAGATTCAGACCGGGCTGGGGCGTACGGGGACCTGGTTCGGCTGGCAGGTCGCGCCGGAGATCACCCCCGACGCCGTCATCCTGGCGAAAGGCATCGCCGGCGGCGTGCCGATGGGGGCGGTCGCCTGGCGCGGCGCACTGGGAACATTGCCCGCCGGCAGTCACGGCAGCACGTTCGGCGGTAACCCGCTGTCCTGCGCGGCGGCGATTGCGGCGCTGACATCGATCCGCGACGAGGGGCTGCCCGCCCGCTCGGCGGAATTGGGCGCCCGGCTGCTCGAAGACTTGAGGGCGCGCAGCCTGCCGGGGGTGCGCGAGATTCGCGGGCGCGGCTTGATGATCGGCATCGAACTGCGCGACCGGGTGACGCCCGTGCTTCAGGCGCTTCAGGATCGCGGTGTGCTGGCGCTCCCCGCCGGCAAGACCGTTCTGCGCCTGCTGCCCCCGCTGATCATCACCTGGGACGAACTGATGCGCATCGCCGACGCCATCGAGGAGGTGCTGCGTGGCTGATCAGCGGTTTCCCCAGGCGCTCCACACGCTTCAAGCAGAAGACGACGCCGTCGAAGCGCTCCTGCGCGACCTGGTCGGCATCCCCTCACCGTCAGCGCACGAAGCGGAAGCCGTCGGCGCGCTGGTTGACTGGATGACGGCGTACGGCGCGGCGCAGGCGTTCATCGACGACGCCGGGAATGCCATCGGGGTTTTCGGCTCGACCGATCCGGCGGCGCGGCAGATCGTCCTGCTCGGTCATATCGATACGTTCGGGGCGGCGCTGCCGGTCTACCTCGAAGGGCGCATCCTGCACGGGCGCGGCGCGGTCGATGCCAAAGGATCGCTCTGCGCCTTCGCGGCGGCGGCGGCAAGGGCGGCGCTCCCGCCGGAGACCAGCCTGATCGTGATCGGCGCGGTCGAAGAAGAAGCGCCGACCAGCAATGGGGCGCGCTTCGCCGCCGGTCAGTATCGCCCGGCGCTCTGCCTGATCGGCGAACCCTCTAACTGGGATCGCATCACGCTGGGGTATAAGGGGCGGCTGCTGCTTGAATGGCGCTGGCAGGGCGATCTGGGGCACAGCGCCGGGCAGACCGACACCGCCGCCGAACACGCCTTCGCCTTCTGGGAACAGGTGCGCGCCGCCGTCGATCAGCACAACGCCGGGCGCGACAAGGTTTTCGCGCGGCTGGACTCGGCGCTGCAAGCCATCAACACGGGTTCGGACGGCGTGCGCGGTTGGGCGGAGATGACGATTGGCTTCCGGCTGCCCCCGAACATCCATCCGGCGGCGCTGGCGGACGAGATGAAGTCCCTGGCGCAGGCGTCAGCCGGCGGCGGGACGCTGCGGACATTCGGCATGGAACATGCCTGTGTGGCGGAAAAAGATACGCCGCTCACCCGCGCCCTGCGCGGGGCGATCCGCGACGAAGGCGGCAGCCCGGCGTTCGTCCACAAGACCGGCACGAGCGATATGAACATCGTCGGAAGGGTCTGGGGCTGTCCTATCGCCGCTTATGGACCGGGCGACTCGGCGCTCGACCACACCCCACAGGAACGGATCGACCTGGATGAATACCTGCGCGCGGTGCGCGTGCTAACCCGCGCGCTGGAACGGCTCTAGGGGCAACGTTCAGCGGTGCGCGTGGCGCAGCGTCAGATGCAGATGCGGGCGGCGCGGCGTCTCGTGCCAGTGCGTCCAGAGGTCGCGTTCGCGCTCGGTGATCGCGACGGCTTCGACGGGCGGATCAGCGCTTTCCCTCTGGGCGATATCCGCCAGACGGTACATCTTCGCCGCCTCGTAGAGCGGTTCGACGTGTGCTTTGACGAGAAGATTCATCATGTAGACGCTCAACATGAAACCTCCACCAACGAGCGGTAAAGATGCTTCTATTATAGCATCATTGGCGTAAGTTCTATCGTAATGTGAATAAATCGCGGCAGCGCCGGCAGGCGGCTTTCAGATCAAAAGAAACCGCCCGCCCCATCATCCCGTCAAGGGATCACGGAGCAGGCGGCACGCCCGAATTCGGTCGCTCAGCGCTGGGCGGGTTGAAGCGCCAGGTGCGGCAGCGCGCCGGAGTGCGCCGGGCTGCCGGCGATTCGCCGGACCAGCGCACGCGCGGAGAGGACATCCTCCAGACCAAGCGACGCCCCCTTGTTGCCGCGCGCGGCTTCGGCGAGGCGCGCCATATCGGCGTCTTCGTGGAACGAATTCACATGTGCTTCGTTGATGAGCTTCATCTCATACCAGTTCATCACGGCATCCTCCTTGATTTCCGAACGATGCACGCAGCAGATTATATCAGATCGCTCGTTAATTACAGTTGAAATTTTTATGAAAATCGCCGCACGTAGGCTAATCGTCAGGCAGACCGATCTGCACCCGTTCAGTCAAACAGGAAGCGCGTCGGCGTATTGGGATAGGTCGTCCAGGCGAGTACTTTTTCCGGGATGAGGGCGAACTGCGCGCCTTCGCCCGCGCCGTACTTGACAGCATAGTCTGCCTCGATGCGCGCCAGCAGGTCCGGCGGCAGATCGTTGGCGCGCTCGGCGCGTCCGTAAACGATCACGACCCGGTCGCCGCTTTCCAGATGGGCGATCATCGTCGGATTGACCAGCAGATTCTTGGCGTGACGGGTCATGTCGCCGCCGCTGAAGTAAAGCCGGTTGTCGATCCACGATCCCCAGGAGGGTACGGTATGCGGGCGTCCGTCCGGGTAGCTGGTGATCAGCCAGTAGTGACGGGCGCTGGTGAGCTGTTCCACCACCCACCCCCGTTCGACCATATCCGTCTCGTCGTCCGGGATGCCGTATTCCTTGGGGATGTCCGGGCGGGTGCGGCGCGGTTCATGAGGGGCAGATGTCATACGATCGCGCTCCTGAAGCTTCGCTGTGGCTCATCTGTCATTATGGCGTCGGCTCATCAATAACGGCTATAGTGGCGGCAATCGATTCGCACAGCGCCATAAAAGGTGATGTCATGAGATCTGGAACAGCCGTCCTTGCCGGGTTGATGATCGTCGTCGGCGCGATCTGGTCGCTGCAAGGCGCGGGCATCCTGCCCGGCAGCTTCATGAGCGGAGATCCGCGCTGGCTGGTGATCGGCATCGTGGTGATCGTCCTGGGAGCCGGGATACTGCTGGTCAGTCGGCGGCGCGCGGCGAAACCGTAGAGACGAGCCGTCAGCCCGTCCCGGTTCTCCCCGCCCTATTCACGTTCATCCGCCGTCTGAAGCGCCAGCGCCGTCGGCAAGCCATCCTGGCTGCACAGGTTGTTCTTGCTCTGGTAGGTGGCGACTCCATCGTCGCCCTTCGCCTCCCAGCTTTTCACCAGCGTCGCGCGCTCATGTTTGAACCCGTACAGCGGCACGGCAAAACCGCACGAGGTCTGCACCTTGTGGATGTCCGCCACGATGATCTGCCGGACGCCCGTCCAGAGCGTGAAGTGCGGGCTGAGCGCCTCCCATTCCGGCGTGCCGGGCAGCACCGTCCGCCCCTGACCATACAGGCGGAGGATCAGCGGCGACCCGGTGAAGCTGCAAAACATGAACGTGATTCTGCCGTTCTCCTCCAGGTGCGCCGAGGTCTCGTTGCCGCTGCCGGTCATATCCAGGTAGGCAGCCTGGTTCGGCGACAGCACCCGCAGGCAGTCCAGCCCCTTAGGCGACAGGTTGACGTGCCCGTCGGCGCTCAGCGGCGCGGACGCCACGAAGAACATGTGCTGTTTGGCGATGAACTTCCGGTGATCATCGTTGATCGAGTCGAAGAACTTGCCCATCCGTGAACGCTGCTCCTAGAAGAAGTTACCGAGAATGCCATTCAGGAATCCGCCCATGCCCACCGTCATGGCAAGGCTCACGGCGAGGATGATGAGTAGGATCACCACGATCAGCCACAGCAGCCCGGAACCGCGCGCGGTCGTCTCCAGCGTCGCCTCGGCGGGATTCTCCGGGTTGTAGTGGACCACTACCATCGACCCCGCCGGATACTTGCTCGCCGTCCGCTCGGCGATGCCCGACGAGCCGTAGCCGACGCTCAGCCCCAGGCTCATGCGGTCAGAGGCATACTGCCTGCCGTTCACCGTGTAGAGGTAGCTGACTGCCGGGCGATACATGGTCGTCGAGCCGCCCGTGCCAGAACGCGACCGGTACGCCTGCGCGCCGGAAGCCACCACCTGCCCGGTCGTCGTCGCCCAGCTCGACGCTGCGCTGCGCGCCCTGCGTGTGCGCGTGACGGCGACCCCTGCCAGGATGACCACGATCACCAGGACGGGCAGCGTCGTAGCGATGATCACGAAATTCTGGGTATTCCCGAAAATGCCGCTGAAATCCACGATAGCACGCTCCCGGCAGAACCATCAAGCTCCACGATAATCAGCCATTATATGCGAAGTCGCGGGGGACGCTGCCGGCAGCGCGCAATTGACTGCCCCCGGCTATGTCTCGCGGTTCAGGCGGCGGCGGTTGCGGGCAATGATGGCGTTGACATTGCTGTGTCGAGAAAAAATGGTGACGAAATCGCCCTCCGCTACCGGGATTTCTCCCTCCGGATGGACGGACACCTGCTCGCCCCGCTCCAACAGCACGACATCGACTTCGTTGTCGCTCTGCAGCCGGTCGATGGTGATGCCGCACATGAACGATCCCGGTTCAACCTGAAGACGGATCAGGCTGTAGTGCGTGCCGTGAATCTGGAACATCGGCGAGATGTCCGCGCCGACCGCCATGCCGACGAACGCCGGCGCTGCCAGGTCGGACGCGCTGACCACCTCGGCGTTGATCGAATGCTTCAGGTGGCTGCTCAGCTGATCGTCCCACATGCGCACGACGATGCGCATGCCGTCGTTCAGCTCGCGGGCGCGCACGCCAATTTCCAGGTTGGTGAAATCATCGCTTGAGGCGATGATCAGCGCGTCGGCGTAGGCAACACGGGCGCGTTCCAGGGTTTCGCGCTGGCGGGCATCGCCGTAGATCAGGCGGACGCCCAGGCGCTTGAGCGTCTCGTTCAGGTCCTGGCTCTCGTCGAGGTTGACAACCACCACATCGATGCCCATCTCCACCAGGGAGCGCACCACGCGCAGCCCGACATGCCCCGCCCCGACGACGACGAAGTGATTGCTGTAAGTCGAGACCACTGCTTCCTCCCAGGCGCTGCGCCTTTCCCCGCGATTGAAGAACAGCCGGACAAAATCCACCGCCCCGCGCCCGACGACGTACAGGGCGATCAGCGGGAGCGCATACCAGAAGAGGATCAGATACCACTGCGGCGGCGGATCGCCCACCGGCTCGAAGGTCATGAGGGCGATCATGATATAGGGCAGATCATGATAGGGAAGACGCTCATAGCCGGCGCGGACGAGCAGCTCGCCGTAGAGCCAACCGCCGCCCAGGATGGTCGCCAGGAAGATCAGCAGCGGGCGGTGAAATTCGCGCCAGAGCGCCTGGGAATCGCGCCAGACGGCGCGGGTGAGGCGCATCCAGCGGGTGACGCGGCGGTGCTGGACAGGGACGACGACGCGAATCTTTGCCATAACCGCGATTGTACCGCAGGTCGGGCGCGCGGCAACCCGCCGCCGAAGTGAGTCCACGCAGCGAAAGGCGATCAGCGGTATAGTTATCTCGTGACGGCATTGGATAATAAGGAGTTACAGAAGTGGACATTGACTGCCCGGTCTCTGCAAAAGACGCGAGGGACATCCTCTACAGCTTCGACAGCACCGACTCGCTGGCTGTAGGGAAGGATGGGTGGATTTACGCCATCGGCGGGCTGGTCGTCGCCGGCATGTTCGTCCTGGATGCCTACGTCCTGTTTCGCGTCGTGGAATGCCTGAAGACGGGGATTTCCAGGACAAGTCGTTACCCTTACGAACAGTGACAGTTCTCTCGAAACAATGCTGATCACCCGCCGCCGGCGAGGGTAACTGCCGCCGCCGACCAGGTGCACCCGTCGCGCGTGGAAACCAGCGTCATCGCCGCCGCATCGAGCGCCCACAGCGTATCAGGATACTGAAACGCCATGTCGCTGACGCCACCCTCGGAAGCGAACGCCGCCTCGCGCGCGCCATCCGCCATCAAGCGCACCACCTGCCCTTCGCTCAATCCGTACAGCGCGCCTTTGAACTCCACCAGTTCGTCGATAGGCGCGCCGCCGCCGAGCGCCAGCCGCAGCGACCAGGTATTCGTACTCCACTCCCAGCGGGTGATGGTGGCATCGCCCACCGCCAACAGGTTGCCGGCGGCGTCGGTGGTGATGCGCCGCACGTCGGCGGGCGCGTCAAGCGGCGTCCAGCCCAAGCCCAGGCTGCCGGTCATGTAGACATCCGTCCCGTTGAGCAGCGCATGGCTGTGGCTGCCGAGCATGACAAAATCGGCAGCGCGCTGATCGCTTTCCGGGGCGTCGATCTGACGAACGTCCTGCTCCAGCACCCCCTCGGCGGCGCGCAGAAACCCGCCTGCGCCGAGCGCGAACAGATAGCCGTGCGTGCTGACCAGCGTCCGCGCCGGGAAGTCACTGATGCGTTCCCAAACCCCATCGCGGCTGCGATAAACGCCCTCGTCCGCCGCCGCCCAGATGACTCCACCGAAGCCGATGGTGGCGTCGCGCACCTGCGCCGCCAGCGGCTCGCGCGCCCACCCGCCCGTCTCACCGGGGCGGAACAGCGCGCCGGCGGATGTGATCAGCCAGGGCGCGCCGGACCGCGCCGGGACCAGCCGAACCGGGTCGCCAACCGCATCCCTGCTGTCCCCCGCTTCTACGTCGCTGGAGTTCTGAGAGGCGGACTCCGGCGATTCCACCGGCGGGGCGGCGGCAGGGATCGACGGCGCAAAATCGACCAGGGTATCGAACTGATCGGGGCGCTGCACCGTGATGCGCACCCGCCAATCGCCCGGCAGGCTGAGGTTGGAGCCGACGGCGACGTAGCGCCCATCGGCTTCGTGGACGGGGCGCAGCTCGCTTTCGCCCAGGTTCGCCGTCCGATGTTCCAGCCGCAGGCGGATCAGCGAGGCGTCGGTGATCGGCGCGCCGGTCGCGTCATCCAGCAGCTCGACGATGAACGTATTCTCGCCGACCAGCCCCGGCGTGATCGTCAGATGCACCATCACGCCGCCCTCGACCTCCATCTCGAAATAGCTGCTGTCGGGCGGCGGCGGCGCTCCCAGCCGCTCCGCCAGGGCGACGCGCGCCGGCGGGATCGCCGTCATCAGACCGGCAGCGACGAGGATCGCCAGCGCCAGCGCCAGCTCGACGCCCGCCAGCAGACGCAGCCGCCCTGCCCAGACCGCCGCCCCGGCGCGCAGCCGCCTACCGTTCAGCAGCAGGTTGACGGCGGCGATCAGCAGAAGCGGCGCGAGAAGGATCAGCTTGACGATCAGCGCCGCGCCGTGAGCGGTGGTGGTCAGCGCTTCGAACGACCCGACCTGCGCCAGCGCCGCCGACGCACCGGTGACGATCAGCAGGGCGACGGCAGCCCGCGCCAGGTTGGAGAAGCGCGCGACGACGCGCCCCAGCGCGGCAGGCTCGGCATGCAGGAGCGGTGCGGCAGCGATCACCCCCACCAGCCCGCCAACCCACGCTGACATGGCGATCAGATGCAGCCAGTCGGCGGCGATGACCAGTGCGGCGTTCGCCTCTACCCCGGCGGCATGGCTGAACAGGCTTTGGGTCGCCTGGATGCCGGCGGCGAGCATCACCCCTGCCACCAGCGCGGCGCGGCGGCGCGGCGCGTTCCCCGCAGACCCTGCGCTCGGCTGCCACAGCAGCATCACCGCCAGCCCGTACAGCACCCACAGGGCGATGCGCGCCAGCCAGAGCGCGCCGAAACGGCTGGAGAAGAGGGCGTTCGCCAGGGCGGACGGCGTGATCTCTCCCGCCAGGATCGCTGTTTGCAGGAGAAGGAGCAGGATCGACGCCGCACCCACCGCCAGCCAGCCGGTCCAGCTCAGCGCCCACAGGCGGCGTTCCGTCCGCGCATCCCGGCACACCCACAGCGCAAAGGCGGGCAGCCCGCCCAGCAGCGCCAGGCTGATCAGGTTGATCCAGCGGACGGCGGCGCTGTCGATGGGGATCGTCACGGCGTCTGCGCCATCAGAAGCGAGGGATGCAGCGGGCGCTGCCGCGCCGATCACGACCGGATAGCTGCCCTGGGTTGGATGCCCATCCGCCGCCGAGACCACCCGCCAGACGACGGTGTACACCCCATCCGGCAGATCGCCCGTCGTCAGAGTCATGCCCATCCCGTCAGCGCTGACGGCGGCAGGCGGCGACTCCACCAGCGCGCCGGAAGAGTCGCGCAGCGCGACGCGGCTGAACTCCGGCTCCACCGGCTCGGTGAACCACAGATGGAAGGCATCGGGCGTCCGACCCAGGCGGGCGTTGGGCGACGGATCGGCGCGGTCCAGCGAGGCGTGGGCGCGCACGAACGACGCGCCCACGCTCAGCAGCAGGATCAGCGTCAGGCAGGTGGCGAGGCGAAAGCAGCGGGATGTGTTTTGCACATCAGCTCCATGATTACGGTGCGGGAACAGCCTGTCCGCCGAGAGAGTCGAGACCTCAGGTCAGCCGCCCTCCAGTTCAGCAAGGCGGGCTTCCAGCGCGGCGATCTGTTCCAGCAGTTCGACCGTCGAAGGCAGTGCATCCGGGAAGGTAACATCCGATGCCGGCACGACGCTGCTGAATTCACCGTCGGCAGACGAGAATACCTCATCCACCGCCACATCGCCGATCGTGCCAAAGACGCGGAACGTGTAGTCGCCAGGGCGGGTCGGGATGAGGTCGGCGACGTAGTGATCGGTCGTCCCCCACGCCGGTTCGAGCGGCAGCACCCGACTGGCGGGTCCGAAGGTGACTTCGACCTGAAGGCTGATGGCGACGCCCGCCAGCGGGTCTTCGTCGTGTTCGTGATCGCCGCCCTCTTCATGCCCATGCAGGGCGATGGTCAGTTCGGGACCATTGGCGGAACCGACGACTGCGGGTTCCACCCGCCAGCCGAAGCTGAGCAGGTAGTCGCCGACTTCGCGCCCCTCATGCGCCCCGGCAGGGGCGATGGCGAGCGCCAGCAGCAGGGCAGTTGACAGCAGACTCAGGAGTTTCAGAAGACGCATGGGACACCTTTTTATCTCGTAAACGGCGCGTTGGAGGTTAGAGACTGTTTGCAAACTGCTCACCTCACCCCGTTTCGCTGCGCTCAACCGCCCCTCTCCAATTGGAGAGGGGCAGGAAACCGTCAGGTTTCCGGGTCTCTTACAGATCGAAAGCATTGTAGTGTTCAGCATCGTCGCCGAAAAGCAGCAGAAGTGGTGGGGCGCGCGGCAGGGAGCGCTGCGCGTCCCACAGGGGAAATCACTACTTGCCAGAGCCGAGCGTCAAACCCTGGATGAAATAGCGCTGCAAGAAAGCGAAGACGAACAGCGTTGGCACGACGCCGATCAGCGATCCGGCGGTGATCAGGGGCCAGTTGGTGGTGAACTGCCCTTGCAGGCTGGCGAGTCCGGCGGTGATCGGCTTGAGCGCGTCGTTCTGCACCAGGATCAGCGCCCACAGGTAATCGTTGAAAATCCAGGTGAATTCCAGCGTCGCCAGCGCTGCCATCGCCGGCAGAGTCAGCGGGATGATGATCTGCCAGTAGATGCGGAAGTCGCTGCATCCATCGACCCGCGCCGCCTCAACAATGTCGTTGGGGATGGTCTTCATGTAGTTGCGCAGCACCATCGTGCAGAAGCCCATCTGGAAGGCGGTGTGAATGATGATCAGCGCCCAGTGGGTGTTGTAGACTTTCCAGTCGTTGGCGAGCTTGAAGACCGGCAGCAGCAG
Organism: Anaerolineae bacterium; assembly: GCA_013360465.1. GTDB lineage: Bacteria > Chloroflexota > Anaerolineae > Aggregatilineales > Phototrophicaceae > Flexifilum. The sequence continues at coordinate 10,836 of JABWBO010000060.1, forward strand.
AATTTGAAATGGCAGCATCGTCCCGGCGACGAACATGAAGTAGAGCGGCAGCGCCAGACGGAACTTGTAGCGCGCCAGGGCGAAAGCCGAGAGCGATGACAGGAACAGCGTGGCAAACAGCGACGGCAGGGTGATAACGAAGCTGTTGCCCAGGTAGCGCGAGACGCGCGCCTGCTCCCACGCCTGGGTGAAATTCTCCAGCGTCAGCGTGTTCAGATCAGGACGCCAGAAGCCGTTGAGCGAGATCTCGTCCATCGTACGGACGCTGGTCAGCAGCGCCGAGAAGAACGGCAGCAGCCAGATCAGCGTCAGGATGAGCAAACCGGCGTACAGCAGGGCGCGGCGAACAGTGAGCGGCTTACGCCGTGGCTGGAAAAGCGCGCCCGACGCTTGGGGCGAAAACTGCCCGTTATAGGTGGTGTCGGTCATGGTTCAGCCTCCTTCAGGCGACGGGTCAGTATTCCAGCTCGGTCTTGACCGTGCGGTACAGATATGGGACGACGATGAACAGCGACAACCCCAGCAGGACGACGGCAATCGACGCGCCATAGCCGAAGTTGTAGTTGTTGAAGGCTTCGATGTACATGAAGTTCGCCAGCACGTTTGACGCGCCGCCGGGACCGCCGCGCGTCATCACCTGCACCAGGTCGAAGGCGCGCAGCGAGTCGATCACCGAGACGACGATGACCACCGTCGTGATCGGACCCAGCAGCGGGAAGATCACCCGGCGGAACAACTGCCAGCCGTTCGCGCCGTCCACCCGCGCCGCCTCGATCAGCGACGGATCGAGGTTCTTCAGCCCGGCGAGGTACAGGATCATGACATAGCCGCACTGCCGCCACACCGCCGCGCCCATGATCGACCACAGCGCCAGGTTGCGGTCTGCCAGCCAGCCGGGACCGCGTTCCAGCGGGGTGACGAAGGGGAAGATCGACGCCAGCAGCTGCGAGACGCCGACGATGACGCTGTTGAGCAGCCCGGCGCGCGGCTCATAAATCCACGCCCAGATCGTGCCGATGACGACAAAGGACAGGATGAGCGGCGCATAGAAGCTGATTTTGAACCAGCGCGACCCCCGGATGTCGGTGTTGAAGATCATCGCCAGCCCCAGCCCGACCGTCGTCGGCACGGTCAGGAAGACGATCATCCACTTCACGTTGTTGCCGAAGGAGACACCGAAATCCCGGTCGGTAAACAGGCGGTTGTAGTTGTCCAGGCTCAGCGCGTTGGGCGCAGGAATCGGCGAAATGCCATCCCAGTTGGTCAGGCTGAGATAGACCGAAAAAAGCATGGGAAAAACGATCCAGATGAAATAAACCGCCAGCGGGACGAGCAGAAACAGATACGGCGTGGCGTTGATTCGCATCCGCCGCCGCTCTCTCTGCGCGCCGCGCTGTGCCGCAGAAATTGTGGTCATGCCGAAGACTCCTCAGCCTAGTTCGAGCGTTTCCCGCGCGGAGATGCTGCGGGTAAACAGAGGGGCGCACGGTTGTGCGCCCCTGAGGTGTGGCAAGTCGGTTATGAGGTGGCGCACAGCGCGCCCCCCCTCCCTACAGGCTATTCAGCAGCCTGCTCCGCAGCGATGCGAACGCGGTCGGCTTCCAGGCTCTCCAGCAGCGCCGTCACGTCGGCGTTCATCGGGTCGGAGATGAATTCGGCAAAGGCGTTCAGACCGGCTTCCGCCATCTCCGGCGTGGTGTCGCGGTCATAGAACTGCGCGACGTAGTCGGCGCTCTGAACCAGCCCGATACCCTTCTGCTGCGCCTCGCTGAAGCCGCTGGTATCGACATCCATGCGGGTGGGCAGGCGTCCCAGATTGTCCGCCGCGAACTGCTGCTCTTCCGCCGAGCCGATGAAGGCGAGGAAGTCATAAGCGCCCTCGGGGTTGCCGCTGGCGGCGCTCATGAAGAAGCCGTCGGTCGGGGCGTCGATGCCGATCGGCATATCGGGGTTGATGACCGGGAACATCTCGAAGTCAAGGTCGCTTTCGATCTCATCCGGCACGCTGTCGCGGATGAAGTCGCCCATCAGGTACATCGCCGCTTCGCCGCGATTCATGAAGTCCAGCGCCTCCTGCCATTCGTAGGCAGCGCTGTCGGGCAGGAAGCAGTTGTGTTCGTAAAGCTGACGCCAGTGATCGAAGACCGCCACGACGCGCTCGTCGGTGTAGCTTTCCTTGAGCAGCATCAGGTTGATGTGGAACTCCGGTCCGTTGATGCGCATGTTCAGGAAGTCGAACCAGGCGGCAGCCGTCCAGGGCGCGCGCGTGCCGATGGTGATCGGGGTGATTCCCGCCGCACTCAGCGTGTCGCAGGTCGCCAGCAGTTCGTCCCAGGTCGCCGGGGCAGTCAAGCCGTTGGCTTCCATGATACTCCTGCGGAAATACATCGCCCACCAGTAGTAGGAGGTCGGGACGAAGTACTGCCCTTCGCCAGCGGTCGCCAGCGCCACGAAGCCGGGGGCATAGCTGTCGTACCAGCCTTCGCGCTCGTACAGCGGGCTGAGATCCGCCGCCAGACCGCGATCGACGAAGAACGCCATGCGGTTGCCGGCGAACCAGGTCAGCACATCCGGCGCAGGATCGGCGACCAGGTAGGTGCGGATCGCCTGTTTGAAGGCTTCGTGATCGGTCACCGAATGTTCAATCGGCTGATCAGGGTGCTGTTCATTCCAGCGGGCGACCATCGCCTCGTCCTGCCCGCGCGGACCTTCGTCGCTGGCATTCGAAGCATAGCGAATGAGGCTGTCCTGAGCCGAGACACCCGCAACCACCACGACGGCGATCAGCACGGCAGCGAGGACCAGGAAACGGCGGTTAAGCAACTTCTTCATCGTGAAAAATCCTTTGGTTATCTTTTTGCTGATGTGGTCATCGACGACCGCAGCCGAGTGTAACATGTTTTGAGGGAACGGGGCGAGGTCTGCTTGTATGATTTGAACAAGCCTTATCCTCTTTCGGGTTTCTCTCATTTTTGGACTTGCGGCAAAGGCGCACCTGCAACGCCGCGCCGGCGGACAGCGTATTCCAGTTATCGTTCGGGCGTTCACGACCTACTGTAACGACATCATCGCCTTCTTCGCGCCGGATTACGTCTGATGGGCATCGAGGTCAACCTGCTGCGGGTGAGAGGATTTGACCATCGCCTGGCGCGATACCGGCTTGTACGCCGAAGATGGCGCGGAGCGTCCGGCGCTGGCGATCTGGCGGGAGTGGCTGGGGCGTCCTCAGCCTTAAGGGGGCGAACCGGTATCGGTTCGCCCCCTTGCGGTCAAGCGAGGATCAGGATCAGTCGCCCGCCTGGGTGTGCGCCCAATCGGGCAGCGGACGGCAGCACAACACCAGTTCCTTGGCGGCGCGCACTTCGTCCAGCCGCCCCACCGGCGTGACGTGCGGCGCTTCGGTCAGGAGCGTCGGGTTCTCCTTCGCTTCGCTGGCGATTTGCAGCATCACATCGACGAAGGCGTCGAGCGTGGCTTTGTCTTCCGTCTCGGTCGGCTCGATCAGCAGCGCCTCATGGACGATCAGCGGGAAGTAGTTGGTCGGCGGGTGAATGCCGAAATCCATCAGCCGCTTGCTGATGTCCAGCGCATGGACGGACTCCACGCCTTCGAAGCGCCCTTCGGTGACGAACTCGTGCGCGCAGATGCGATCATAGGGCATGGTGTACACGCCGCGCAGCCTGGAACGCACGTAGTTGGCGTTCAGCACGGCATGACGCGATACTTCACGCAGCCCCGCCGCGCCGTAGGTGCGAATGTAGGCGTAGGCGCGGACGTGCATCCCGAAATTGCCCTGGAACGCCTTCAGCCGACCGATCGACTTGGCGGGCATACGCAGCGCATAGAGCGGCGCATCGTCTTCATGCTCCGCCTCTTCGGCGATCACAGCAATGGGACCCGGCAGGAAGGGCGTCAGCTTTTCGCCGACCGCCACCGCGCCGCAGCCCGGTCCACCGCCGCCGTGCGGCGTGCTGAAGGTCTTGTGCAGGTTGTAGTGCATGACATCGAAGCCGAGTTCGCCCGGCTTGACGATGCCCAGCAGCGCGTTCATATTCGCGCCATCCATGTACATCAGTCCACCACAGCCATGCACGGCTTCGATCACGTCGAGGATGTGTTCTTCGAAGACGCCAAGCGTCGAAGGCACGGTGATCATCATGCCGGCGACGGTGTCGTCACAGGCGGCGCGCAGCGCGATCAGATCGACATCGCCGTTTTCGTCGGAGGGCAGTTCCACCACGCTCAGCCCCGCCATCGAGACCGTCGCCGGGTTGGTCCCGTGCGCGCTGTTGGGGACCAGAATCTTCGTGCGCCGGCTGTCGCCGCGATCGGCATGATAGGCGCGGATCATCAGGATGCCGGCAAGCTCGCCCTGCGCGCCCGCTGCCGGGACGAGGCTCGCCCCTTTGAAACCGGCGATCTCCGCCAGCCACCCCTGAAGCGTATGCATCAGCGCCAGCGCCCCCTGCGACCCGTCGTCGTCGGAAAGCGGATGCAGCTGCGCGAAACCGGGCAGGCGGGCGGCGTCCTCGTTGATCTTCGGGTTGTACTTCATGGTACATGAGCCGAGCGGGTAGAACCCCTTGTCGATGGCGTGGTTCAAGCCCGACAGATTGGTGAAGTGGCGCACCACCTGAAGCTCGCTCACCTCCGGCAGGTCCAGATTATCGCGCAGCAGGTCGCCGGGCAGGTCGCTGGTGGGCACATCCACCTTCGGCAGGACGACGCCAACGCGACCGGGGACGCTCTTGTCGTAAATGGTCTCGGTCATGACGCAGCCTCCTCCAGCGCGTGTACCAGGGTATCGATCTCGTCCTTGCTGTTCATCTCGGTCACACACAGCAGCATGTGATCCTGAAGCGCCGGGTAGTCCTTGCCCAGGTCATAACCGCCGATCATGCCGGCGTCGTACAGCGCCGCGTTGATTTCGGCGACCGGCTTCGGACATTTGACGACAAATTCGTGGAAGAACGGCTCGCCGGCAGCGACGCTGTAGCCTTCAAGCGCGGCGATGCGCGCAGCGGCATAGTGCGCCTTGTGGTAGCACAACTTCGCCGCCTGGGTCAGCCCCTGCTTGCCCATCAGCGACATGTAGATCGTCGCCGCCAGCGCCATCAACCCCTGGTTGGTGCAGATGTTGCTGGTGGCACGTTCACGGCGGATGTCCTGCTCGCGCGGGCGCAGGGTCATGACATACGCCTTCTTGCCGGTCTTATCGACCGTCTCGCCAACGATGCGCCCGGCGATGCGCCGCACCTGCGCCAGTTTGGTGGAGAAGAATCCGACATACGGACCACCGTAGCTCAGCGGGATGCCGAGCGCCTGCCCGTCACCGACGACCATATCCGCGCCAAGCTGCCCCGGACTCTTGAAGATCGCCAGCGCCATCGGGTTGGCGACGACGCACAGCAGCGCCCCGGCGGCGTGAACCTTTTCCGCCAGCGCGCGGAAGTCGCGCACCCGTCCGAAGAAATCGGGATAGGCGACGGCGACCAGCGCCGTATCCTTGTCGATCAGCGCCGCCAGCGCCTCGTAGTCGCGCTCGGCGTCGTCGCCCGTGATGGTCAGCCCGTTCCATTGATGATAAGTGCGCACGACGGCGCGATAATGCGGGTGAATGCCGTAGCTCAGGATGATCTTCTTGCGGGCGCGGCGCGACGCTTCCAGCGCCACCGTGACCGCCTCCGCCAGACTGGTCGCGCCGTCGTAGTGGCTGGCGTTCGCCGCGTCCATGCCGGTCATCTGGCTGATCATCGTCTGATACTCGAAGATGGCTTGCAGCGTGCCCTGGCTCATCTCCGGTTGGTAGGGCGTGTAGGCGGTCAGGAATTCGCCGCGCAGCAGCAGATGACCGACAGCAGCGGGGGTGTAATGGTGATACGCGCCCGCGCCGCGAAAGATGGCGAAATCGCCGCCGTGATCGTTGGCTTCGGCGAGCGCCTGCATTTCGGCGCTCACTTCCAGCTCGCTCATCCCTTCCGGCAGGTCAAGCTCCGGGAAACGAAAACGCGCCGGGACGGCTTCAAACAAGTCTTCTATGGTGGTCACGCCGATGGCGGCGAGCATCTGCTGCCGCTCGACGTCGGTGTGCGGTATATAGCTCATGTGGAGACTGCTTTCATCAACTTAGCGTGTGCGATTCCGTTCTAGCGCGTCTGACAGTATGCCGCATAGGCGGCGGCGTCCATCAGATCAGGATTGTCGGCGTCGCCGGTGATCCTGACTTTGGCGATCCAGCCGCTGCCGAATGGATCAGCATTGACCTGATCCGGGCGCGACTTCAAGCTGGTATTGACCTCGATCACTTCGCCGCTGACCGGCATCAACAGGTCGGACGCTGCCTTGACGGACTCGATCACGCCCAGCACATCGCCCTTCTTCAGCGCCTTGCCCACTTCGGGCAGTTCGACGAAGACCACATCGTTGAGCTGGTCCTGGGCATAGTCGCTGACTCCAATCGTGCCGACCTCGCCCACGATGCGAATCCACTCGTCCGACTTGAGATACTTCAGATCTTCAGGAGTATTCCAGTTTGCCATCGCCTTTGCTCCTCGTAGCACTTGTCTTCCAAACAAAAAAGAGCGCACAGGATCGCTGTGCGCTCTGTCGTGAACGTCAGACGTTCAGCTTTCAGAGACCTGCCAATCGGTGCGTCCTGAAGCCTGAGAGTTTCGCCGCCCAGCCCAGCCTGCTGGCGGCTTGCCCCTTCGGCGGCGCTGGGTTGAGTCCCGGCGCACTCTCCGCACTGACAGACAACATTCTAGCCATACTTGTTCAGACGCGCAACGTCCGCCTCTGTCGATCTGTCGCCGCGCTATTCCCCCTGTTCGATGGGCAGCATGACGACGCGGTCCAGGGTGCGTTCGGCGATGCAGTGCCCGATTCGCCTGCCGTTTTCAATCGCCGTACGGTAGTGAATGCCGCCGTACAGCCGCGAGATCGCCGCCTCGTCCGCCGCCTGCTCGAAAGAGTAGAAGGAGCGCACAACGCCCAGCGATTCCGCCGCCGTCATGTCGGTGAAAGGCACGATGTCAAACAGGAAAGTCAGGATATCCGCCGCCGCCGCCGAGACAATCGAGTGATTCGAGGGATATTCCGGGAACTGCGGCGTCACCAGGTAAGGCTGCCAGCGCCGGCTGATGTAGCGGTTGATGTAAGTCACCGGGCGAAGGAGCGGCAGCTCGTATTTGATGCCGAAGCCGACCACGAACGAGTCGTGCAGCACCATCCCCAGCATCCCGTACATCATCGCCGCCCGGTCCAGCGTCAGGTCGAGATGATCGACCATCTGATTGGCAATCGAAATCCAGTGACCGGCGGGCGTCGTCGATTCGCCTGGCGTGTCGATCCAGAACTGGGCGATCTCCTGCTGTTCTTCGGTCAGATTGTTGCCGACCTCGAAGACTTCCATCGTCTGCTGATAAAACGCCGACTCCGGGTCGATGCTGAAATCCATGTTGTTGGGGACGATGCAGTCGTAGCGGTTCTCCACGCCGATGGTGCGCACCGTGCCATATGTCGGTTCGACCAGCGGCATGTTCAGGTCGGTCTGCACGTAGAGCCAATCTTCCGTCTCCGTCAGCCCCCACTCTTCAGCGGTCGGCAGTTTATAGTCGGCAGCCGCCTGTGCCGCCGCCTTGTAATTGTCGTTGGCGATCCAATCCAGCAGCCCGGTGCCGAGTTCTTCGCCAAATTCCAGCGACCGCGCGACGATCTCCGCGCCGACTTCTGCGGTGCGCGCCGCCGCCTGCTCGTCGCGCAGGGCGTCAAAAGCGCCCAGCGTCTCGCTCGAGGCGTCGAACATCAGCCCGTGCAGCACGGTGTGAATCGCCCCATTGCTGACCGAAAGCCAGTCATACAGTTCTTCATCGTCCCAGTAGGGCAGGTCGCCCAAGCCGTTCAACTGGAAGACCAGCGAACGGAAAGCGGGCATACCGGGGATGAGTGATTCGTAGACGGTGATGCTCGTGTAGCCATAGATACGCGCGGCTGCCGGCGCGCTGGTCGCCTCCAGCCAGATACGCTGCCGCAGCAGTTCCATCCACTCTACGATGGGAGCAGGATCGAGATCGCTGGTCAGCGGCGAATCAGCCTGCGCCGCAGCTCGTCCCGACTGCAAGGGGGCGACCAAAAGCAGCAATAGGATCAGCGCCGGGAAAACCGTTCTCATGACCTTCTTGGCAAACCGAGTCATCTGTTTCATCCTGGTGGGCGAAGAATAGTTGTAGTATCAGTCTATACCTGAAATCACTGGTAAAGCCATCGTGAGGACAATTATACCCCTACGGAATCACGCCGTCGTCATCGGCGGCAGCATGGCGGGCTTGTTCGCCGCCCGCGTACTCAGCGACCACTTCCAGCGCGTCACCGTCATCGACCGGGATGACCTGTCGGAAGACACCGAGTTCCGCGGCGGCGTGCCGCAGTCGCGCCACCTGCATCAACTGCTGATGCGCGGACAGCAGATCATGGAACGGCGCTTTCCTACCCTGCCCGATGATCTGCGCGCCATCGGCGCGCCGAGCCTGGAATGGGGCATCAACGGCATCGTCGCCACCCGTGAGGGTTTCACCCCGCCCAAGCCGACCGGACTGCGCAGCAACACGGTATCGCGCTCGGCGCTGGAAGCGCTGATCCGCCGGCGCGTTCCGCAACGCGCCGGCGTCACGTTCAGCGGAGGCTGTACCGTCACCGGGCTGCTGACCGATTCCACCGGCACAACTGTCACCGGCGTCCGCGCCGAAAAGCGCATCACCCGCGAGGCTGCCGAATTCACCGCCGACCTGGTGGTGGACGCCGGCGGACGCCGTTCCGACGCGCCGGAATGGCTGGCGGCGCTCGGCTATGAGCGTCCGTCTCGAACGATGGTAGACGCCCACGTCGGCTACGCCTCCTGCTGGTTCGAGAAGCCCACCTACATGCCCCCCGATGTGCCGATCATGCTGGTCAAAGCCGACCCGCAGAGCGGGCGCGCCGGGATGATCCTGGAAGTCGAGGGCGGGCGCTGGACGGTCATCCTGACGGGCAAGAACCGCGACTACCCGCCTTCCGACATGGACGGCTACCTGGAATACGCCCGCTCGCTGCAATCACCCCTCATCTACAACTACATCAGGGGCGCTAAACCGCTTTCGCAGGTCTATGGCTACCGCAACACCAACAACGTCTGGAACCACTACGAGAAGCTGACGCGCCGCCCAGAAGGATTCGTCGTCACCGGCGACGCCGCCTGCGGCTTCAACCCGATCTACGGGCAGGGTATGAGCGTGGCGGCGATGGATGCCGAGCTGCTGGATGGTCTGCTGCGGGGTTGGGAGAATCGTCCGCTGACCGGTTTCGCCGAAGCCTTCCAGAAGCGCCTGGCGGAAGCGGTGCGCGTGCCCTTCGCCCTGGCGACGGCGGACGACCTGCGCCAGCCGTCGGTCGAAGGCGATATCCCCAGACAGCCCTGGGTGCTGAAGCAGATCGGGCTGTATTTCCGGGCGCTGATCGACGTGACGGATACCGACGCCGTCGTCTTCAGGCAGTTCGTCCGGGTGATGAATCTGCTGGACGCCCCGACCACCCTGCTCAAGCCCAGAATCGTCTGGCGCGTGATGCGCTACTATCTGGGAGGAAGCCGCCGGCTGAGCGATCACGGACACCTGGGAGTGACGCTGAGTCCGGCGGCGAAGCCCTGAGCGCGCGCCGCCCTATTTTGCCCCTGCGCAGTCTTCGATCCAGCGCGCCATCACCGCCCGCACCGCTGAGGTCAGGCGGAAGTTAAGCCGAAGATGACCGGACGCATCCCCGACGATGACCGGGCGCAGGATCAGCGTATCGTCGGTCTTCAAGCCAATGCCCAGATACGCCTGCCCTGTCCCAACCTGGCGCGAGGTCGTCAGCCCATCGTTCGGCTGTAAATACTGCATCGCCTGGCGCAGCTCGTCATAGCGCAGCCGCAGCGCGACCTCGATCACCCCGGTCCCCGCCGCGATGACGATCAGCGCCCCCTCACGGCGCATGGATATTTCCGGCGCGTAGCTGTCCTGAACCTGCCCGCGCAGCGTCAGGATGCCGGCGGTCGTATCCACGGTGGAGTCATCAAGCAAAGCGAATGTGCGGGTCACAGCAGATCCCTTTCTAAAACGTTTGCACAAGTATAACGCGCCTGACCTGATGGCGTAGGATGTGACAAATTGCACGGTCTCCCGTGTCGTCTGTCACATGACCATCGATGACCCACTTTGTAAGATGGGTGAAGAGTGAGACTACGCCAAATTACATACTTTCACAAACGGAATCAGCCATGAGACGACTTCGCGTACTGCTGCTCATCCTGGTCATCCTGCTGTTTGCCGCCTGCGGGCGGACTGACATCAGCATGACGTCGGTCCCAACACGGGTGGAGAACCCGACCGCCGCCGCCGTCATGCCGACTGACATCCCCGCGGACGCCACCGCCGAGGCGACTGCTGAGGCGGAGCCACCCGTTGTCGAGGCGACCACCGCTCCGCTTGGTGACGCTGCGCGCGGCGCGACGCTGTTCACCACCACCTATACCACCACTCAGGGTCCTTGGTCGTGCAATCAGTGCCACAACCTCAGCGATCAGCGCCTCGTCGGTCCTGGTTTGGGCGGTCTGCGGGCGCGGTTTGCGTCCTACGGTGTGAGTGAGCCGATTGAGAATTACGTGCATAACTCAATTTTGCACCCGAACGACTTCATCGTTCCGGCGGACGCCGGGGGCGCTTACCCGCCGAACCTGATGCCGCAGAACTACGCGGAACTGCTTTCGGCGCAGGATGTGGATGATCTGGCAGCATACGTACTCTCGCTTGGGGGTTAAACATGGCTGTTGAGTCGAATACACAAGATGCCGCTGCGCCGCCGCAGACAGTCGAACAGGAAGACGAGCGCGACTGGGGCGCACCGCGCGGCGCAGCCGCCTTCACAGCGCTGATGCTGATCGGCTATGTGATCTACCTCGTGTATATGTGGCTCACCGTGATGTCAAGAGGGTGACGCGACCATGCATATTGATCGCTTAGAACGGAATTATCTCATCGCGGTGGCGCTCGTCCTGGGCGTGTTCTTCGCAGCCCTGATCGCCGGGGCGCTGGTCTTCGGCGTTCGTCTCCCCACCGCCACCGCCTTCGTCAACCCGCTGGCGCTGGCAGATACCCCGTTCGCCAATCCGGGTCTGCGCGATCTCGGCGATGGCAAGTATGAAGCCGTGATCGTGGCGGGCATGTGGCGTTTCCAGGTCGGCACGAACGAATTCGACGAGACCGGACATGAAATCATGCGCGTTCCCGTCAATTCAGAGGTGACCTTCACCATCACCAGCCGCGACATCACGCACGGATTCATGATCGAATTCCATAACGCCAACATGGAAATCGTGCCCGGTCAGGTCGCCCGGCAGACGATCACCTTCCGCCGCCCTGGTGAATATCATGTTCAGTGCCATGAGTACTGCGGGCGCGACCATGCCAATATGTTCTTCACGATTATTGTTGAGGATGCTGCCGTCCGGGCGCCGGCGTAATCTTACAGGGAGAGTCGATCATGCAGGCAGTTTCACCTGCCCCGAAGTCAGAGGCGAACATCCTCACCTTCCCTCGCCTGGGCATGCTCAGCAGTGAACGCGCGCTGATCGGCGCGCACATCCTGGTCGCCCTGCTGGCGATCAGCATCGGGCTGCTGCTCGGACCGGCGCAGGCGTACCGCCGCGCCCCCGCGCTTCAGTGGGAAATCCCGGTCTTCTCATACTACTATCAGGCGCTCACGCTTCACGGTGTACTCAACGCCCTGGTCTTCACGACCTTCTTCATCGTCGGCTTCAGCTACTTCGTCGTACAGCGCAGCCTTCAGCGGGCGCTGGCGAGCGTCACTGTCGGCTGGATCGCCTGGGTTCTGATGTTCGTCGGCACCCTCCTGGCGGGCTATGCCATGCTCACCGGTCAGGCGAACGTCCTCTACACCTTCTACGCGCCGATGCTCGCCCACTGGACGTTCTACCTGGGGCTGGCGCTGGTCATCGTCGGGTCGTGGGTCGCCGGCGGCGACATCTTCGCCACCTACCTCCTGTGGCGCCGCGCCAACCCCGGTAAAGCAGCGCCGCTGGCGGTCTTCGCCACCGTCGCCAACTTCATCATGTGGATCAGCGCCTCGCTCGGCGTCGCCATCGAAGTGCTGACCATGCTCCTGCCTCTGTCGCTGGGCATCGTGCAGACGACCGATCCACAGGTCTCGCGCATCCTCTTCTGGTTCTTCGGTCACCCACTGGTGTACTTCTGGCTGCTGCCCGCCTACACCTCCTGGTATACCATGATGCCGATCCAGTTCCGGGTTCCCATCTTCAGCGAAACCCTGGCGCGTGTCGCTTTCATCATGATCATGATCGTCTCCATCCCCATCGGCGTGCATCATCTGTTCGTCGATCCCGGTGTGAGCGAAGTCGCCAAAGTCATGCATTCTCTGCTGACCTTCACGGTGAGCGTGCCCAGCTTCCTGACGGCGTTCAACATCGCCGCCACGCTGGAACGCGCCGGGCGGGCGCGCGGCAGCACGGGCTTGCTCGGCTGGATGCTCAAGCTGGAGTGGAGCAACCCGGTGATGGTCAGCCAGATTCTCGGCATGATGATGTTCATCATCGGCGGCGTCACCGGTCTGATGAATGCCTCGTTCACCCTCAATGTCGCGCTGCACAACACGACCTGGGTCCCAGGGCATTTTCACACCACCCTGGCGGGCGGCGTCTTCATGACCTACATGTCGATCCTCTACTGGATGCTCCCGATCATGCGTGGGCGCAAGCTGTTCAGTCGTCCCCTGGCGACAGCGCAGGCGTACACCTGGTTCGTCGGCATGCTGCTGTTCGGCGTTTCGATGGGGCGCGCCGGTCTGGAAGGCGCATCGCGGCGCACCGATGTCGGCAGCATGCAGGTCATCAGCGAATACTGGGCGCCCTGGCTGAACATCACCGCCGTCGCCGGCACTATCCTGTTGATCAGCATCGTGCTGCTGTTCATCGTGGTCATCGGAACCTGGTTCTTCTCTAAGGGTGACCCGGAGGACCCCGCGCCGATCACTACCGCTGCGCCCAGCAGCGCGCCGCTCTGGACGGAACGCTGGAGTTTGTGGATCGCCCTGATCGTGATCAGCAACGTCGTGATGTGGGGTCCAGTGCTGTTCGAAGGTTTGAACTTCGTCAACGGCTTCTGGTCCGTCGGCTATCCGATGAACTAGTCGTGGTATCAACCAGGGGCGTGGCGGTGTCATGCCCCTGAGCATCGTCAGTAACCCGACCTCAGGTTTTGATGGGCTATGGGGCACAACATTGTGGTTAATCCGACAGCGGAATCGCAGTCACCAGCACAAGACAGCATTTGGATTACGCTGAGCATTGCGCTCCTCTTCAGCTTCGGTTTGACGCTGTTGGTTTTTACCTTCTTCTACGTGCGCGACCTCCGGCTGCTTAGGGAAATTCCTGAGGCAGTCTGGGCATTCATCTGCGGCACACCGCGCGAGGACGGAATCGTCCTTCCGGTACTGGTGCTGATGAGTACCCTCTCCTTCTTATCTGCCGCCGGCATTTGGGGCTGGCGGTGGTCTCGTCGGCGGTGACGCCGGCGTTCCTCGCATCCAATTTCAACACAATGAGCGGCAGCCAGCGCACGGGCTGCCGCTCATTTCATGTCTGCCCTGTACCTCCACGTCGTTTGGAACAGTCCCCCGTCTGTTATAATCCTCACAAGATTCGTCAACCCATACCAGAGGCGCTCAACGATGATAAAACGATTGGCATTCTCGCTGCTGGCGGCGGTCTTCCTGGTCACGGGCGGCGCGGCGGCACAGGAGGGACGCGGTGGCGGTGTCGGTCCGCAGCAGACAGGTGGCGAACTGCTGATCTTCGCCGCCTGGGTCCGCCCGACCGCCGCGCCACCCTCCGAAGGCGCTGAAGCCGCACCCGAAAGCAGGAGCGGCACGGACCAGGACGCCGGCAGGACGAGCGCCGCCTATATGCTGATCCAGAACACCACCGCCATCGGCTATACGCTGGTGAGCATCGCGACTTCCTTCAGTGCCGAGTCGCAGTTTCACGAAACGGTGATGAACGGCGATCTCATGCAGATGCGCCAGCTTGAAACAGGAATGGCGATTCCCGCCGGGGCGTTCGCCGAGCTGACACCAGGCGGTTATCACGCCATGTTGCTGGGCGTGACCCAGGACATCACTGCCGATTCGGCGGTGGCGCTGCGCCTGACCTTCCGGGGTGACGATGGCTCGACTCTGGAAAAGATGGTTGCGGCGCTCGTCACCGACAGCCCGCCGGAACTCGGCTTGATCGCGGCGGTGGACGCCTACGCGCTGCCCGCCCCCCAGGAGGTCACGCCGGGACTCGCCGTCGCAGCGACGCCGGAGGCTGCCGACGCGGCGCTGGCGCTGTACCTCACCCTCATCAACCTGCGCGCACCGACGGTCAACCTGATCGGCGCGCGGCTGGATTTCGCCGGCGCGGTCGAAGTGCGCGAGTCCTACATGCAGGAAGGCGTCATCACCAGCCGGGCGATCCCCTTCGCGCCGGTCCCCGTTCAGGCGCGTCTGCTGCTTCAGCCGAACGGCTACTTCCTGCGTGCGGCGGATCTCACCATCGGCGGGCTGCCGCCGGCGGGCAGCGCCTTCCTGGCGACGCTGTTGTTCGACGAGGGCACGGAGCTGCTCGTGCCTTTCCTGGTTCGCTGAAACTGTCAGATTCGGAGAGGATTTCTCGTGGCTGGTTCAGACGGAGCGATTCAGCAGCGGCGGATGATCGTCGTCGGCGTGCTGGTCTGCATCATCTTCCTGTTCGGCATTGGCGCGCTGCTCTTCTTTCGGTCACAGCTTGACGCGCCCACACCGACGCCGACACCGTCCAGCGGCGTCACCATCATCGATCCGCCGCGCGCGCTGGTCGATTTCACGCTGCCAGGGCGAAACGGCGCGCCGCTGGCGCTCAGCGACCTGCGCGGCAGGTTCACGCTGATCTTCTTTGGCTACACCCACTGCCCTGATTTTTGCCCGACAACCCTGGCGGAGTTCAGGCAGGTCAAGCGCGCGCTCGATGCGCAAGCCGACCAGCTTCAGTTCCTCTTCATCAGCGTCGATGGCGAGCGCGACACGCCGGCTGTCCTGGAGGAGTATGTCGCCCGCTTCGACCCTCAATTCCTGTTCATGCGGGGCGACACGGCGACGCTGGCGCGAATCAGCGCGGACTACGGTCTGTACTACGAACTGCGTAAGGAAACTCCTGAGGACATCGACTATGTGGTGGATCACACCACGCCGTCGTACCTGGTGGACCCGGAGGGACGGATGATCGCGGTCTTCTCGTTCACCGCCGAACCGGAGGTGATCGTCGAGACGATTCGCGGGCAGTTCTAGCGCAAATATCGCGGCGCGACCATCGTCAGCACTTCATACGAGATCGTGCCCAGGCGTCGGGCGATGTCGTCGGCGGTGATCGTCAGGTCTCCCTGAGTCCCGATCACCACCACTTCATCGCCGATGGCGACGCCGGGAATGTGGCTGACATTGACCACCGTCTTTTCCATGCTCACCCGCCCGATAATCGGCGCGACCTGCCCGCGCACCAGGACGTGCCCCCAGTAACCCGGCGCGCGGCGCAAGCCATCGGAATAGCCGATCGGCAGCACGGCGATGCGCTCTTCGCCCTCGGTGACGTAGGTGTTGCCATAACCGACCGGATGTCCCGGCGGCAGGGTCTTGACCTGCGCCACCTGGGTCTTCCAGGCGAGGACCGGGCGGAAATCGTGCGGGATGCGCGCCTGATCAGAGGGCGAGACGCCGTACATCGCCAGCCCGCAGCGGACGGCGTTGAAGTGCGCCTCCTTCAATCGCAGCGTGGCGGCGGAATTGGCGGCATGGACATAGCGGAAGGTGAAACCGGCGGCGCGCAGCGGCGCGAGTACCCCTTTGAAGCGGATCAACTGCTCCTGCACGTAGGATAAGTCGTCGTCTGCCGTCGAAAAGTGCGTGTAGACGCCTTCCAGTTCCAGACGGGAAAGGTTGAGCAGCTGGCGGTAAAAGGCAACCGTCCCGGACGCCAGCACACCCAACCGTCCCATGCCGGTATCGATCTTGACGTGCAGGCGCAGACTGCCGCCCGCCTCGCGCGCCGCCCGATCATATGCCCGCGCCATCTCCAGATCGTACAATGTCAGAGTGATCTCCTGGCGCACCGCCTGACGCACTTCCTGGGTCGGCGTATAGCTCATCACCAGGATCGGGGCGTCGATGCCGGCGGCGCGCAGTTCGGCAGCCTCGTGAATCGAAGCCGTCGCCAGCGCTCCCGCCCCATTCAGCAGCGCCGTCCGCGCGGCGGCGACGGCGCCATGCCCATAGGCATTGGCTTTGACGACGGCGAACAGCGTCACGCCATCGCCGATCAACATCTTCAGCCCGCGCACGTTGTGCGCCAGGGCGTCGAGGTCGATTTCCACCCAGTTGGATCGCGTTGGACGCAGCGCCCGATCCACTTCGGGCGTCTGATGGGTGCGCGTCAGCCGCTTGGCGTCCTCCGGGCTTGCCAGCAGCGCGCGGGTGAGCAGCTCCATGCGCGCACCCGCCCCACCGGCGACCAGTACGATGTCGCCCGTGCCCACCCAGGTCTGGCGATCCATCTGGCTGATGACATCCTGAATGCTGTGGGTGATCGCCACCTGTTGTGGGGACATGCCGTGATCCAGTGCGGCGCGTCCGGCGTAGGCGGCGTCAGCCCCAACGGTGACGAAGGTATCCGCCGCTTCCGCCGCCTGCTGACCCAGGATGCGGTGTTCGCGCTGGCTGGAAGCGCCCAGGTTGTCGAGGTCGCCTAGGATGACGAGCGCCCGCTGCCCTTCGATGCGCACCCGCCTGATCCAGGCGAGGGCTTCGACCAAGCCATCGGGGTCGGCGTTGTGCGTGAAATCGACCAGCAGCGCGCCGCCGCTGCCGTTGAGAGGGCACATCCGCCCCGGCAGCGCTTCGACGGTGGTGAGCGCGCGCAGGGCGTCGTCCAGCGGTACGTCGTAGAACCCGCCAACCGCCGCCGCCGCCAGCACCCCGGCGAGATGATGTCTGCCCAGCAGCGGCGTCCATCGCCCCACGAGCCGCTGCGACCCATAACGCACATCGAAACCGGTGCCGCTCAAGCCTTCGACCAGGTTATACGCCATCAGGTCGGCACCGAAGGAGTCGATTCCCACCGACACAGGGCGGGCGCGCGTTCGTGTCGCCATCGCTCGCACCCGGTCATCATCATAGTTGAGGACGGCGCAGCCCGACGCCGGCAGATACTCGATCAGCAGCGCGCTCTCTTCGACCACCTGATCGGCGCTTTCGAAATGATCGCTGGGGGTCATCGGCGTGCGCAGCACCACGCCGACCTGGGGCTGAGCCGACAGCAGAAATTCCGACATCTCCCCCGGTTGATTCGGCGCAATCTCCACCACCATGATCCGGTGTCCGGGGCGCAGACGCGCGGTGGTGATGGGAAGCAGCAGCCGGTTCGGCAGGCAGTCCTCGCTGCTGAGTACCGTGTAGCGGGTTTCCAGCACGCGGCTGATCGCCTGCACAGTCGAGGTGCGCCCGGTCGAACCGGTGACAGCGACCACCTGCACACCGAATTTTCTGATCATGTTGTACGACCAGCGGGTCAGCGCCGTCTGCGTATCTTTGACCAGGATGATTGTCACGCCGCTGGTTTCGACTTCCGGCGGGCGCGTACACAGGACGCCGGTCGCCCCACGCGCCATCGCCTCGCCAATGTCGCTGTGACCGTCTCCGGCGTCCGTCCTCAGAGCGACGTAGAGACAGGATTCGCTCACCGAGTATGCGTCAAAGGCGAAGCCGCTGAACAGTTCGGCAGCCGGTTCACCGAACAGCTGTCCGTTTGCGGCTTCGAGGATGTCATATAAGCTGATCATTGTTGTCGCGACTTTGGGATATAATTGCCGCCTGGATAGAGGCAAGATCAATGTCATTGTATTTCGATCCCGTCAAAACTCAAAATCGCGCACGCGCCGGTGTGATCCACACCCCTCACGGCGACATCCTTACTCCCGCCTTCGCTCCGGTCGGCACGCAGGCGACGGTCAAAGCAGTCCCCCCGCGCGACCTGCGCGAGATGGGCGCGACGCTCATCCTTTCGAACACCTATCACCTCTTTCTGCGTCCCGGTCCCGACCTGGTTGCCGAGATGGGGGGGCTGCACCGCTTCATGGGCTGGGATCGACCGATCCTGACTGACTCTGGCGGCTTTCAGGTCTTCAGCCTAGCGCAGATCAACCGCATCGACGCCGACGGAGTGACCTTCCGCAGCCATCTCGACGGCAGCGCGCGGCGGCTGACCCCGGAAAGCGCCATGAAAATTCAGGAAGACCTGGGCGCAGACATCATCATGTGTTTCGACCAATGCCCCAAGCCGACCGACTACGCAGTCGCCAGCGCCGCCGTCGAGCGCACGAGCGCCTGGGCGCGCCGCTGCCGAAGCGCGCACGCCGACGATTCGCGTCAGGCGTTGTTCGGCATCCAGCAGGGCGGTGTTTACGAAGACCTACGCGCCCGCTCCTCGGCTGATCTGCTTGCACTCGACTTCCCCGGTTACGCCATCGGCGGGCTTGCCGTCGGCGAAACCAAGCAGGAGATGGTCGCCACGCTCGACTTCTGTGTCCCCATGCTGCCGGAAAATAAACCCCGCTACCTGATGGGCGTCGGCGCGCCCGATGATCTGGCGCACGGCGTCCTGCGCGGCATCGACTTCTTCGACTGTGTGCTGCCGACGCGAATCGCCCGGCACGGGGCGGTCTTCACACCCGACGGAACCCTCAACATGGGAAACCTCGCTTTCGCCCGCGACGATCAGCCGATCGACCCGACGTGCGACTGCGCCACCTGCCAGAATTTCACGCGAAGCTATCTTCGACATCTGGTCAAAGCGCGCGAACTGCTCGCTCATATGCTCCTGAGCATTCACAACCTGCGCTTTCTGATCCGCCACATGGAAGCGATGCGCGCCGCCATCCTCGATGGGGATGGAAGACTTGAGGCGTATGTCGACATGTTTCTGCGACGCTACCTGCGAGGGGAAACCGGTTGAGGGAGAGCCAAACGATTCGACACGACACAGTTGTGCAGCGGTCTCGCGAACGCAGTATCCTTTAGCGTTCGCTGTGCCCATGTTTCGACCGAAGCGCACGCTCGCCGTGATCGCCTTCACACTGGCAAGCTGCAGCAGCCAGCTGGTGCCGGTGACCACGCCGCCCGCGCCGCTGCCTCCGCTGCGGCTGTATGTCGCTGCGCCTACTGCGGGTCTGGTCAGCGCCCTGACCACTGCTTACAGTCTGCGCAATACCGATGTCACCTTCGAAGTGATCGCCGTCGCCGAGCGCGCCGCCAGGGAAGCTCTGCGCGACCCGAACGCCTACGCGATCACCCATCATCTCGATGAACACTTCGACGGATGGGCTGCGCCGATCGGGCAGGATGGCATCGCTCTGATCGCCCATCCAAGCAGCGGCGTACAGGGGCTGTCGCTCAAGCAACTGCGGGCGATCTATTCCGGCGAACTGACGCAGTGGAGCCAGATCGGCGGCGAGTCTTTGCCCATCGTCGCGTTCACCCGCGAAGACGGCGCAGGCGTTCAGGACCTGCTGATCCGGCAGGTGATGGGCAGCGCGCGGATAGATTCAAATATCCGCATCGCCCCGTCTGATGCCGCCATGCGCTTCGCGGTCGAGCGCACGCCGGGTGCGCTCGGCTATGTGCCGATCAGCCAGCTTGACGGGACAGCGGTGGCGCTCACCCTGGACGGGGCTGTCCCCTCGCTGGATGCGCTCGCCCCGCAGGCATATCCGCTGCGAATGATCCTCTACGTGGCGGGTGCGCGCGAGCCAAACGCCGACGATCCTCAGGGGCAGCATTACCGCGCGTTCATCGGTTGGGTGCAAAGCCCTGAGGGTCAGGCGCTCGTGGCGCGCCATGTCGCCCCGCTCGCGCTGGATTGACCCTTTACCCCTGGGAAGCGGCAATCGACATGAAGGTGGCGAACGAGGCGAGCAGGATCAGAAGGATCATGCCCCACAGCGCGCTGAAGGCGATATCGCGCGTCAGACGAAGTCGGGCACGGCGCTCGGTCATCTGCATTTCCGGGATGCGAATCCGGTAGAGGGCGCTGGCGGCGGCGCTGTTCTTCGGGTTGACACGCAGTACGTTGTCCAGACAGATCGAACTCTGGTCGAGCGAATCGACGGCAACGCTCATCCACAGCCAGGCATGTTCGGAATCCACATCCTCGCGGATCAGATCGCGCAGGATGGCGCGAGCGTGTTCCGCGCGGTTCTCCTTGACATGCTCGATAGCATCCAGCAGCCGGTCCACCCGTTCACTGCGGTTGGCGTCGTCGGTCGGTTCGCTCATGATGTCAGCGAGCGTCTTCGAGGATGACGCCGGTGAAGAGATCGCGCTCATCGACGCCGCCGTTCGGCGCAGGGTGGACACGGGTGAACCCCTGCGAGCGCGCCAGGAAGCGGCGCAGGGAATCCGGAAAGCGCAGCGACCGCCCACCTAACTGGCTGCGGTGACATGCGCTGGCGGCTTCCCAGTGGTCGAAATACTCGGCAATGGAGACGCGGGCGTGAATCGGCTCGACATGATCCAGGATCGCCACCAGATCGATATCCTGGTTTCGCCCCATGCGTCGAGGGTCTTCGCGCATGACACGAGCCTGCAGGATGCGCAGTTGCAGCATGAAGGTGGCGATACCGGAATAGTAGAGTTTCTGCGGCGCATAGGGCGGCTGCCCGGTGAGATATGCCGCATCACCCGCCAGGGTGAAGGCGCGTGTGGCGGCGCGCTGAATTGCGATGTGATCGGGGTGTCCATAACCGCCGTACTTGTTGAAGGTGATCACCACCTGCGGCTTGAGATCGCGGATCACTTCAACCACGCGGCGCGTCACCTCATCGACATCCGCCTGCCACAGCGACTGCGGGTCATCGTTCGCCTCGGTCCCCATCATGCCGCTGTCCTTATAGCCCAGGGTGATCACGTTGCTCAGCCCCAGCAGGCGCGCCGCCTCGTCAAGCTCTGCCAGACGTACCGCCGCCGGGGAACCGTGATGCTCCAGGTATTGAGAGGAGATCGTCCCCGCCTCTCCGTTGGTGGCACAGATCAGGTCCACCTGGGTGTTTTCAGCGACATATTTGGCGATCAGCCCTCCCAGCCCGAAGCTTTCATCGTCGGGGTGAGCGTAGACAATCAGCAGGCGGCGTTTCGACATGAGCGGCGTAGTCCTTCCACGCGACGACCGAGATCAGCAAAACTGAGCAGCGCATCTTCTTTCGGGTGAACATGGGTGAACAGCAGTTGCACCCTGCATTATACGCCCGATTGCGCCGCGTCGTAGAGGCTGCGTAGGACGAACATCCCCTATCACGCGCCGTGAGCAGCGCGTATACTCTTACGCTGTTTGCCGCCGCGCGAAAGCGCCGGAGTCTAGACCATTCTGGAGTAGCCATGCGTCGTTTATCACAGCGTTTCACCGTGCTGATGCTGGGGTTGGTGCTGGCGGGGGCACTCATCGTCAGCCCTGCCTCGTACGCGCAGGATGTCGTCTTTGCGACGAACACCCCGCTGCCAGCCGGGTTATTTGTCACCAATACGCCTATCCCCTCATCGACGCTGACGCCTACCAGCACACTCACGCCCACTTTCACCCTGACGCCGAGCGACACGCCAACGCGCACGCCGACGCCAACGGCGACCTTCACGCCGACCTACACGCCGTCGCCAACCCCGACGCTGGTCGGTCCCTTCGACTATCCGGAAGGATTCAGCCCGCTGACCGGGCTGCCCTATACCAGCGACGAGGCGCGCAGCCGCCGCAGTTTCATCATGAAGATCAGTAACTACCCGCCGGTCGTGCGCCCGCAGAGCGGCGTGAACGCGGCGGATGTCGTCTGGGAATACGAGGTCGAGGGCGGAGTCACCCGCTTCGCAGCGATCTATCGCGAAAACGCGCCCGACCATGTCGGTCCCGTGCGCAGCGGACGCCTGATGGATGTCGAGCTGGTGCAGATGTATGATGCCCTGTTCGGTTACAGCGGCGCGAGCGAGCCGGTCAATAACCTGATCC
Organism: Anaerolineae bacterium; assembly: GCA_013360465.1. Classification (GTDB taxonomy): domain Bacteria; phylum Chloroflexota; class Anaerolineae; order Aggregatilineales; family Phototrophicaceae; genus Flexifilum. The sequence continues at coordinate 32,995 of JABWBO010000060.1, forward strand.
GGTCTCAGCCCTGGTTCCCGCGCGTCATTTCGCCGACGCGCGGCGACAACTGTGTCGAGGCGGGTTACTGCCGCTTTGAGGAAGAAGGCAAAGCCTTCGAACACACGCTTTACGTCGATATGACTCTGGCGTGGGCGCGGGCAACGGCGCGCGGCGGGACGGTCAACGAGGGGCGGCGGGCGCGCGGCTTCTCCTTCAGTGACATCCCCGACGCCGACGGCAGGGCGGCGAACGACATCTTCATCGATTATTACGGGCAGACCGATGCTCGCTGGCAGTACGCTGCCGCCGATGGACGCTACCGGCGCTTCACCGACGGCGTGGCGCATTTCGACGCCGCCGATGGCGAACAGCTTTGGGCGGATAATCTGGTGATCCTCGAAGTGGAACACCTGGAGCGCCCCGACCTCTTCGAGCCGGAAAGCAGTTCGGCGTCGCAGCAGATCGTCATGTGGGGTCAGGGACGCGCCTACGTCTTCCGCGATGGGCGCTGGTATGAAGGATTCTGGCGGCGAGAATGCAAGGGCACGGAACCCGACCCGGAGATGCCGCCGGAGCGCGAAGACCCCTGCTGGTCGCGCGCCGGCGATGCGCTTCAGCTGCTCTTCGGCAACAACACGCCGATCCACCTGAAGCCGGGGCGCACCTGGGTGATGGTCACGCGCTGGATGAACTACGTAGCGATCAGCGACTCGCCGGCGGATATGGTCGGCACGCAGACGGCGATGCCGCCTTCCATCACGCCTGAGGCGACGGTCGAGACGGTCGGCTGAGCGTGAACCGGCGGCGTCCTGTTGTACAATGAGCATGTCGCAAACAGCGTTGAGGACGATGCCATGACGCTTTCGCCAGCCAGAGGGGTCACCGTCGAGGAGTTCGAGCGCTTCGCCCTACTGCCCGAAAACCTGGGACGCAAACTCCAGCTCATCAACGGAGAGATCGTCGAAGAGATGCCGACACCGCTGCACGGAATCATCGCCGTTGCGTTGATCAAATGGCTGCTGAAGTTTCTCGAAGATCAGCCCGTCGGAACCCTGCTGACCGAAGTGCGTGTAAGACTCGACGACGATGAGGGGCAGAGCCGCATCCCCGACATCGCGCTCATCCGCAGCGAACAGGGTGCGTTCGACCTTTCGCTGCCCCTGCCTTTCGTGCCGGCGCTCTGCATCGAGATCGGATCGCCCGGTCAGGGCGACCGCCACATGCGCGATCTGGCGGACTACTATCTGGCACGCGGCGGACAGATGGTCTGGCTGATCTACCCGGATCGCAAACTGGTCGAATGGCTGACCCCGACCGAACGCCGCCTGCTCACCCTCGACGGGACGATCCCCTACTCCTGCAAACGCTGTTCGCCTGAGCGCCTCGTGAGGATGATGCCATGACGCTTTCGCCAGCCAGAGGGGTCACCGTCGAGGAGTTCGAGCGCTTCGCCCTACTGCCCGAAAACCTGGGACGTAAACTCCAGCTCATCAATGGGGAGATCGTTGAAGAGATGCCCAAACTCGCCCATGCGCGCATTTCGGTGCGCCTGATCGCCTGGCTGCTGGAGTATCTCAGACGGAGCCCAATCGGCGAGGTCTTCAACGAGCTTCGCATCACCCTGGAGGACGAAAGCCACAACGCCGTCGTGCCGGACATCTGCGTAGTCGTCGAACGGCGCGGCGAGCTTGGGGCGCTGGGCGATAACGATCCGCTCCCGTTCATGCCCGACCTGCTGATCGAAATCCAGTCGGAAGGTCAGGGCGACCGCCACATGCGCGATCTGGCGGATTACTATCTGGCGCGCGGCGGACAGATGGTCTGGCTGATCTACCCGGATCGCAAACTGGTCGAATGGCTGACCCCGACCGAACGCCGCCTGCTCACCCTCGACGGGACGATCCCCTACCCCTGCAAACACTATTCACCTGAATATGCACCGCGCCGCTGATGACCGCTGTGCAGGTTGGTCATCAGCGGCGTCAGGATTTCGCCCTCCATGCCGATTTTATGCGGCGCTCACCACTCATTCATCTAATGTTCTGTTGAAGCCGCCGTCCTGGTGGGCTATAATCGAACATCTGTACTCCACAACACCCCTCGGTCAGAAAGAAGCGATGCGTCATGACTCAGGACAAGATCGTCGTTCGCGGCGCGCGTGAACACAACCTGAAGAACATCGACGTGGAAATCCCGCGCAACAAGCTGGTGGTCGTCACGGGGCTGTCCGGTTCGGGCAAGTCCTCGCTGGCGTTCGATACGATATTCGCCGAAGGGCAGCGGCGCTATGTCGAAAGCCTGAGCGCCTACGCCCGACAGTTCCTCGGACAGATGGAGAAGCCCGATGTCGATCAAATCGAAGGGCTAAGCCCGGCGGTCTCCATCGATCAGAAGGGCGTGAGCCACAACCCCCGTTCGACGGTCGGCACGGTGACGGAGATCTACGACTACCTGCGTCTGCTCTATGCCCGCGTCGGCGTGCCGCACTGTCCTGTGTGCGGTGCAAAGGTCGAAGCGCAGACCGCCCAGCAGATCGTGGACGAGGTGAAGCTGCTGCCCGACGGCACGCGCGTGCAGGTCCTCGCCCCGCTGATCAAAGGGCGCAAGGGGACGCACGAAAAGGTCTTCGAAGATGCGCGCAAAGCCGGCTTCGCCCGCGTGCGCGTCGATGGCGAGGTGCGCGAGCTGGAAGAAGAGATCAAGCTCGACCGCTACAAGATTCACAACATCGAACTGGTCGTGGACCGCCTGGTCATCCGCCACTATGCCGATGTCAAGTCGGAAGAAGCCCGCAATGCCGAGACCCGCCTGACCGACAGCATCGAGACGGCGCTGGAGATGGGCGACGGCGTGATGATCGTTAACAACATCAGCCTGGACTCACCCGCCGATACGGTTTACAGCGAGCTGCTGGCGTGCGTCAACGGTCACGGCAGCCTGCCGGAGATCGAGCCACGCACCTTCAGCTTCAATACGCCGACAGGAGCCTGCCCCGCCTGTCAGGGGTTGGGCTTCCGCCTGCAAATCGACCCCGATCTGGTGGTGCCGAATCCCGATCTCACGCTCGCCGAAGGGGCGATCAGCGGCAACGGCTGGAACACCGACGACGCGAACTCCTGGTCCGGCAGCCTGACGCGCGCCGTCGCCGACGCCTACAACGTGCCGTTTGACACGCCCTGGCGCGACCTCACCCAGGAGCAGCGCGACATCTTCCTGTATGGCACAGGTAAGAACCGGGTGCGCGTGCGCTATACCAACCAGAACGGCGACTGGCGCGAATACATGACCACCTATGAAGGCGTGGTCAACAACCTGGAACGCCGCTACAAGGAGACGACCAGCGACTACATCCGTGAGCAGATCGAGATGGTCATGGCACAGGTCCCCTGCGCCACCTGCAACGGCAACCGGCTTCGCCCAGAAGCGCTGGCGGTCACGGTGGCAGATTACGCCATCAACGCCGTCACCGCCCTGCCCGTCTCCAACCTGGTCGAATGGGTCAACGCGCTGCGCGGTAAGAATGGGACGCCTCCCCTGCTCAACGAGCGGGAGCGACAGATCGCCCATCAGATCCTCAACGAGATCGAAGCCCGTGTCAACTTCCTGAACAACGTCGGTCTGGGGTATCTGAGCCTGGCGCGCTCGGCGGCGACGCTGAGCGGCGGCGAAGCGCAGCGCATCCGCCTGGCGACGCAGATCGGCAGCCGGCTGACCGGCGTGCTGTACGTCCTGGACGAACCGAGCATCGGGCTGCACCAGCGTGACAACGCCAAGCTGATCCAAACTCTGATGGAGCTGCGCGATCTGGGCAACACCCTGCTGGTGGTGGAACACGACGAAGAGACGATGCGCTGTGCCGACTGGCTGATCGATCTGGGACCGGGCGCGGGCGAACACGGCGGACATGTCATCGCCGCCGGCACGCCGGAAGAGGTGGCGCAGGTCGAGGACAGCCTGACCGGAGCCTACCTTTCCGGTCGGCTGCGCATCGACATCCCGCCTACCCGCCGCCCCGGCAGCGGCAAGGCGCTGGTGGTGCGCGGCGCGCGCGAAAACAATCTGAAGAACATCAATGTCACCTTCCCCCTGGGCAAGTTCGTCTGCATCACCGGGGTGAGCGGCAGCGGCAAGAGTACGCTCATGGTGGATATCCTCTACCGCCGTCTGGCGCAGATCATCAACGGCAGCCGCGAACGTCCCGGAGTGCATGACGCTCTGGACGGCATCGAGCATATCGACAAGATCATCAATATCGACCAGTCGCCCATCGGGCGGACGCCGCGCAGCAACCCCGCCACCTACACCAAGCTCTTCGACCAGATTCGCACGCTCTACAGCGAGCTGCCGGAAAGCAAGGTGCGCGGTTACAGCGCCGGGCGCTTCAGCTTCAACATCAAGGGCGGGCGCTGCGAGAAGTGCGAGGGGCAGGGGCAGCTCAAGATCGAGATGCAGTTCCTGCCCGACATCTACGTGCCCTGCGATGTCTGTCATGGCTCGCGCTACAACCGCGAGACGCTTCAGGTCCATTACAAGGGCAAGAGCATCGCCGAGGTACTCGACATGACGGTGAGCGAGGGCGTGGAGTTCTTCGCCAACATCCCCAGCATCGTCGTCAAGCTGGAGACTTTAGAAGAGGTCGGTCTGGGCTACATCCACATCGGGCAGCCCGCCACCACGCTCAGCGGCGGCGAGGCGCAGCGCATCAAGCTGAGCCGCGAGCTAAGCAAACGGGCAACCGGGCAAACGCTCTACATCCTGGACGAGCCGTCCACTGGCTTACACGCGGCGGATGTGAAACGGCTGATCGCCGTGCTTCAGCAGCTCGCCGACGCCGGCAACACCGTGCTGGTGATCGAACACAACCTCGACATCATCAAGGTGGCGGATCATCTGATCGACATGGGACCGGAAGGCGGCGATGGCGGTGGATTGGTGATCGCCGAGGGGACGCCGGAAGAAGTGGCGCAGATCGAGATCAGCTACACGGGGCAGTTCCTGCGGCACGTCCTGGGCGTGCCCGCCTAATCCTCTTCGACGGGGAGATCGGGGAAGAGGGTGCTGACCTGGGCGCGAAAGCCGGGCAGGACCTCTTCTCCGTCAAGCCAGTCGTCGCCGCTCAGCGTGCGCACCAGGACCGCCCCATCCGCCTGCATCCGGTGAACTCTCACCGTTTTGTGTTCCGGGTACATCAGGATGACCAGTCGAGACCCATAACGCAGGTATTTTTCGACCTTCTCCACCATCTCGGCGGCGGTGTTGCCGGGCGAGATCACCTCGACGGCGATATCTGGCGCGCCTCGGAAATGTTTCACCAGCTTGGGCAGACGATGTCGAGCGATGAACGACACGTCGGACTTGTAGATCAGCCCCGGTGCTAGAACATAGTCGTTAGAGTCACCAAAAACGAATCCGATGGGATGATCGCGAACGAAAAGCATGAAAACGAATAGCGTTTGAGCAGCGACTAATCCGTGCAGTTGGCTTGGCGAAGGCATGTCAAGGATCACTCCATCGTGCAGTTCCAGGCTGCGCAGCGCATTCTCTGGACGTTCAGCATAGGCGAAGAACTCCTCCGCCGTCATCGTCACATCTTTGAGGGTCATCGTCACGATCTCCACTCTTTGCAACCCGTATATCACTCGGCGGGGACGTCCCACGCTCGCCCATAGTTGACCTTCAGCTTGTCCATCACCGCCTGCCCCAGGTCTACGCCGCTGATGCTGGCGAGCTGCAGCAGATAGAGCATCACATCGGCAAGCTCACCGGGCAGGTCTTCGGGGTGGCGCGGCTGATCGTCCCACTGGAAGTGTTCCAGCACTTCCGACGCCTCCAGCGCAAGCGAGATGGCGAGGTTGCGCGGCGTCTGCGGACGCTGCGAATCGGCAGCATACCAGCCTTTGCTCTCCACGAAGGCGTGCATGGCGTCGGTCAGCGTTTTCAAGTCCATGTGAGCCTTGCTCAATAGGCATTCTGATCGCGGCGCAGGACGGTGTTGAGGATGGTGCGAATGACGATCTTGATGTCCAGCCAGAGCGACCAGTTCTCGATGTACCACAGGTCATAGATGGTGCGTTCGCTGATGCTGGTATCGCCGCGCAGCCCGTTGACCTGCGCCCAGCCAGTCATGCCGGCTTTCTCGCGGTGGCGTTCCATGTAGCGCGGAATCTGTTCGCGGAACTGCTGGACGTACACCGGGCGTTCCGGGCGGGGACCGACCAGGCTCATTTCGCCAATCAGCACATTGATCAGCTGCGGGAACTCGTCCAGATTGGTCTTGCGCAGAAAACGCCCGGAACGGGTGACGCGCGGGTCATTCTCCACCGTCCATCCCGGTCCGGTCGCTTCGGCGTCGATGCGCATCGAACGGAATTTGATCATCTCGAAGGGGCGCTCGTCCAAACCCATGCGGGTCTGCGTGTAGAAGACCGGTCCGGGCGATTCCAGCTTGATCAGGATGGCGGTCAGCAGCATGAACGGCGACAGGAAGATCAGCCCGACCATCGCGCCGACGATGTCCATGCCGCGCTTGAAGCTGAGCCGCCAGCCGCGCATGGCGACATCGCGCACCGTGACCAGCGGCGTGCCGCCCAGGTCATCGACGGACAGATCGCGGGCGATATAGGCGAACATGTCGGGATAGATCTTGATGTCCACCCGCCCGCGCCGGCAGAACGAAATCAGCTCGACCAGTTCATCGCGGTGGGCATCCGGGACGGCGATGATCACCTGCTCGACATTGTGCTGGTCGATCAGATACGCCAGTTCGGGGTAATGCCCCAGGATCGGCGCGCCAAGGTCCCGGCTCTTCTGATCGGAGCGCACGGTGACTACGCCGACCAGATGATAGCCGAGTTCCGGGCTGCCCTCGATCTTGCGGATGATCTCACGGGCGATCTTGCCCATGCCCACGACGATGAGATTGGCTTTCTCGATACCGCGCCGCCGCAGGAAGCGTCGCACCGCAGCGTTGATCTCCCGCCCCAGTATGACCAGGGCGACGCTGAAAATCCAGACGTAGAAGAACATGCTGCGCGGATAATCGACCGGCTCCAGCAGCGTATTTTTGAAGACCAGCTCCTGGATGCCGTTGACCATCAGCGCGCCGACCGTAACCGCGCCGAAGATGTTGCGCGCGTGGTCGATGCGGCTGATCGCGCGGCGCAGATGATACATCTGGGTGAGGTAGAAGATGATGACGATGGTGCCAACATGGAGCAGCAGAGTCGGCACATATTTGTCGAGAGCGGGCTGCGCCGGCGGCGCGGTGAACAACGGCAGGTTCTCGCGCGCCCAGTAGCCCAGGATGAACGCCGCCGTCAGCGCGGCAATATCGGTGGCGATCAGCAGGATGCCGAGCAGCGCCTTGGCGAAGTCGGTACGACGCGAGGGGTCGCCGAGAGGCTCCGGCGGTCCGTCCAGCGATACCGGTTCGATCATCCCGTCGGTTTCGGCAGAACGGTCGGGCGGCGTATCTCCGTCCACAGCGGACGCCCGCCTTTCAGCAGTAACCCGCCGAGGATCAGCGTGTGCAGCCACAGGGGGGTAGTGCGGCGATAGTGCTTTTGGTAGAACAGCAGCATAGCGCGCCAGAACTCGAACTGCGCCCGCTTGCTTTGCCGACTTGCCGCCCTCTTGACGTGCTGCACGACGACCTGCGGATGGTACATCACGCGCCAGCCGGCGCTTTTTATCCTGAACGCCCAATCGATATCCTCTCCATACATGAAAAAGGTCTCGTCCAGCAGCCCGACATCGCGGATCGCTTCGCGGCGCACCTGCATGTATGCTCCGACGACGGAGTCGACTTCCGCCTCTTCGTCAGCGGGAAGATACGTCATATTATAACGACCAAAACGCGGACTGCGAGGGAACACCTTCGCCAGACCGCTGAAGTGATAGAGCGAGACCATCGGCGTGGGGAAGCCGCGACGGCAGGCTTTATCCAGGCTGCCATCGGGCAGCACCAGCCGGGGACCGGCGACGCCGACCGAAGGGTTGGCGTCCATATAAGCGACCATGTTGTACAGGGCACTCGGCGGGACTTCGGTATCCGGGTTCAGCAGCAGGGCGTAACGCGGCGCGCCGGCGTCGAACTCGCCCGCGCCATGAAACCCCAGATGGCGCAGCCCGACGTTGTTGCCCGCCGGGTAGCCGAGATTCTGGTCCAGGGCGATCAGCACAGTCTGCGGGAATTCAGCGCGCACCATCTCGGCGCTGCCATCCGCTGAAGCGTTGTCCACCAGGATGGCGCGGAAGGTGAATTCGCCCTGGCTGGCGTACACCGTTTGCAGGCAGGTGCGCAGCAGATCGCGCGTGTTCCAGTTGACGATGACGATTCCCAGATCGAGCATGTATTCTTCCCTTATCGGCGTGTACTCAGCGACTGGCGATTCTGAACACGAATCGGGACGCGCCGGGTTCAGTACGGCTCAACCGCCAGGGCGTCAAGCAGCGGTACGAGGTGTTTGAGGTTGCGGGTGAACAACGGGATTTTCAGCCGCGCGCTGGGCGCGGCGATCAGGCAGTGGTCTACCATGTAAAGCGATCTCTAGATGCCTGACGGTGCGCCTCGACCCATTCGGCGGCATCTCCCCCGCCCCACGAGTCAGTGCCTTCGCAGCTGCCGATCAATCCAGATACCAGGATTTCGGCGGCAGACTTTCCGGCGAAACTCAGCGGCTCGCCCAGTTCGCCTCCGGCGCTTCGGGACTCGTCTGAAGCTACAGCAATCGTGACGAACACATCAACCGACTTGAGCGCCAATGGCTGTTCCAGTTCAAGCCTCCCATCCGCGTCGATGCGGCCTCTGAGAAACTGTTTGAAAAGCCGGTTTTCACACAACCTCACCCCGGAAACCCGACGGTTTCCTGCCCCTCTCCAATTGGAGAGGGGTGGTTGAGCGCAGCGAAACGGGGTGAGGTGAGCAGTTTGCAAACAGTCTCTGAGAGTCACGGTTTGCATCACGGTCTAGCTCCTCTCGCCTTACTTCTCAAGTGTATCACGCTTTCGCCGTCGGCAGCGTGCGCGGCGGGTCTCCCTGAATCGCCGCTCGCAGCGCCGCCCGATCATCCCAGGGATACTCCGTCCCGCCGAACGCCATGCTCTGCTCGTGCCCCTTGCCGCAGGCGATCACCACATCGCCGGGGCGCGCCATCTGGCAGGCGGCGTACAGCGCCGCACCGCGATCTGGCACGCGGATGAAGGTCTGACCTTCCGTGCCGCCCGCCGCTTCCGCCGCCGCCGCCATCGTCGTCAGGATGTCATCCAGCGGCTCGCTGCGCGGGTCTTCAGCAGTCATAATAGTGAAATCGGCGAGGCGCGCGGCGGCTTCCGGCATCAGCCGGCGCTTCTCGCGGTCGCGCAGCCCGGCGCAGCCGAACACGGCGATCACTCGCCCGCCGTCGCCGGTC
>JABWBO010000006.1 GCA_013360465.1 Anaerolineae bacterium
GCGCTGGCGTGGCGCGGCGCGGTCGATCTGCTGGTGAACAATGCCGGGGTCGCCCCCCGCCGGCGCGCCGACCTGCTGGAAACCTCTGAAGAGAGCTACGATGAGGTGATGGCGATCAACCTGAAGGGACCGTTCTTCCTGAGTCAGCGCATCGCCCGCGAGATGATCCGCGCGCGCGAAGCAGGACGCGCCGGCGCGCCAAAGATCATCAACATCGGGTCGATCAGCGCTTACACCAGCAGCATCAGCCGCAGCGAATACTGTCTGGCGAAGGCGGGCATGGGGATGATGACGCAGCTCTTCGCCGACCGGCTGGCGCAGCAGGGCATCAACGTCTACGAGGTGCGCCCCGGCATCATCGCCACCGACATGACCGAAGGCGTCACCGAAAAATACGACCGGCTGATCGCCGACGGGCTGACGCCGATCCGCCGCTGGGGTCAGCCGGAAGATGTGGCGCGCATCGTCGCCGCCCTCGCCGATGACGTGCTGCCCTTTTCGACCGGCGAGGTGATCAACGTCGATGGCGGCTTCCACATGCGCCGGCTGTGATGCACTGCCCCCTCGAAAAACACGCCGCAGACGATCAGCGAATCGCCTGCGGCGCGGAATGCGGCGGAACTTCGTAGCGGCGTGCCGACAACTCAACCGCTTGTGAGTTTCTTGCGAGACCCCGCTTCAAGATGATAGTGTACAGCGTCGCAGCTCAGTCGCACCAGACTTCCCCATACAGCCGCAGCCAATTGCCGCCCATGATCTTCTGAACGTCGGCGGGGCTGTAGCCGCGCGCCAGCAGCCCGGCAGTCACGTTGGGCAGGTCCGCCGCCGATGAGAACCCCTGCACCGGCGGGATGCTCTGCATAAACGAGATAACATCCAGCGGCAGCCCCGACAGCACCACCCGCACCACCTCCTCCGGCATTTCCTCCATAAAATCGGGTCCGATGCCAACATGATCGACGCCCACCCGCTCCACCAGGAAGTCAATCGCGCCGACGTAGTCGTCCACCGTCGCGGGCAGATTCGGCGTCAGCATCGCTGGAAAAGAGAGCGCACCGATGACCCCGCCGCGAGCGGCGCAGGCTTTGAGCGCCTCGTCGGTCTTGTTGCGCGGATGAGGGAACTGCGCTGCCGCGTTGGAATGGGTGATGGCGACCGGTTTTTCCGACCGGTCGACAGCGTCCAGCGTTGTGCGCTGCCCACAGTGCGAGAGGTCGATCAAAATGCCGAGGTGATTCATCTCGGCGACGACTTCCCTGCCGAACGCCGTCAGCCCGCGATCTTCCGGAGCCTGGCAGCCGAACCCGACGCGGTTCTCGAAGTTGTAGGTCAGCTGGATGATGCGCACGCCCAGCACATGGTAGGCGCGCAGCAGCGACAGTTTGTCGGAGATCGGGTTGGTATCCTGAAAGCCCAGGATGTAGCCGGTCTTGCCGGCAGCTTTAGCGGCGTGGATGTCCGACGTACTCCGAACCAGCATGGCGATGCTGCTGTGCCTGTCCACCTGCTGGATCATCCTGCCGATCATGTCGAGCGTATCCTCAGGATTATGCCAGGCGGCGATGGTGGCGTTGACCGCCGTCGCGCCGCCCCGGTGAATCCGTTCGATGACGCCATCGCTCATGAACCAGCTGGCGTTCAGCCCGTCGATGATGATGCTGTCGTGGTGCAGGTCGGCTGCCGTCGTGATCTGCTCCATCGGCTAGAGTCTCTCGAAGCGTGCCTGGAAGAAGCGCAGGTACTTCGGCTCATAGACCATCTGCAGCCCGCGCGTCTGTTCGCGCGCGTCGTACACCGCCTTGACGGACTCGGCGACGACATCCATGTGCGCCTGGGTATACACCCGGCGCGGAATCGTCAGGCGGGTGAGTTCGAGCGCCGGATAGCGGTGATCGCCCGTCTTCGGGTCACGCCCGGCGCTGACCACGCCGCGTTCCATGCTGCGCACGCCGGAATCCAGATAGAGTTCCGCCGCGAGCGTCTGACCGGGGAACTGGTCCTGGGGCAGATGCGGGTAAATCCGTTTGGCATCAAGGAAGATGGCGTGTCCGCCGACCGGCTGAACGATGGGGACGCCCCAATCCACCAGCAGTTCGCCCAGGTAGCGCACCTGTCCGATGCGCGCCCGCACGTGGTCATCCTGCACCGATTCTTCGATGCCAATCGCCAGCGCCTCCATGTCGCGCCCCGCCATGCCGCCATAGGTGTGCAGCCCTTCATAGACCACCACCATGTTGCACGCCAGCTCGAATACGTCCTCGTGATTCAGCGCCAGCCAGCCCCCGATATTGACCAGGTTGTCCTTCTTGGCGCTCATCCACGCCCCATCGGTATAGCTGCAAAATTCGCGCAGGATGGCGGCAACGGATTTATCGGCGTAGCCTTCTTCGCGTTCCTGAATGAAGAAGCAGTTTTCGACCATGCGGGTGGCATCCAGGTAGATGCGAATGCCGTAGCGGTCGCAGAGCGCGCGCAGTTCGCGGACGTTCGCCATGCTCACCGGCTGACCGCCCGCCATGTTCACCGTGCCCGCCAGGCTGACGTAGGCGATCTTTTCCGCGCCTTCACGGTCGATCAGCGCTTGGAGCTTATCCAGATCGACATTGCCCTTGAACGGGTGCAGGTGAGCCGGATCGTGCGCCTCGTCGATGATCACATCGACGAATGTGCCGCCCGCCATCTCCTGGTGCAGGCGCGTCGTTGTGAAATACATGTTGCCGGGGACGAACTGCCCCGGCGTGATCGCCGCCTTGCTGATCAGGTGTTCAGCGCCGCGCCCCTGATGCGTGGGCACGATGTAGCGGTAGCCGTAGTACGTCCGAATCGCCTCTTCCAGACGATAGAAGTTGCGACTGCCGGCGTAAGCTTCATCGCCCAGCATCATGCCCGCCCACTGCCGGTCGCTCATGGCGCTGGTTCCGCTGTCCGTCAGCAGGTCGATGTAGACATCTTCGGAATGCAGCAGGAAGGTATTGAACCCGGATTCGACCAGAGCGCGCTCCCGTCCGGCTCGGTCGATCATCTTGATCGGCTCAACCATCTTGATCTTCCAGGGTTCCGCCCAGGAACGCCGACCGAACTGCTGCCCCATCGTCTTCGGAATAGGATGATTCGTCATTTTTTCCTCTTGTAGTCACACATCAATCTGGAGTCGTCCAAAAAGCAGAAACTCTATGAATGCCCGGCGCAGCCAGCAGCCGACTATCGACTGCATACGCCCGGTCATCCATCAGGATAACCGTCCAGGTCAGACCGTTCAAGTCCGGCAGGATGATCTCCGCCTGCGCGCCCGGAGGGACCCGGACGGTCAGGTCGAAGCGGTCGGCGCTCACCCGCCAATCGACGGCGATATCGCCCTTTGGCGACGGAAAGACGCCGCGCGCCCAGGTGATATCGCCCGGGTGCGGCGCGACCTGAAAACGGACGAAGCCCGGTGCGAGCGGCTTCACGCCCAGCACGTCGCTGGAGAGATCGAAAGTCGGCGTGCCCGACCAGGCATGGCACAAGCTGGTCAGTTCGATGATCTGCCAGGACTCGCGGAAGGTGCGATCTCCGGCGGCGATCAGCGGCCCCCAGCGTCGGCGGATGTTGTTGATCATCGTCAGGTGCTGCCCGGCGGCGCAAAGCGCGCGGTGCAGGAAATGCATGGTGAACGGCTGCGCCAGGACGACATGCTGCGTGCTGAAGATGCGCTCACAGCGTTCGACAGGAGCGACTCCATACGCCATCGCCGCCGCGTTGGACTGCTGGCTGATGCGCCGACTGCGCACGCCGCCGCGCCGGGCATCGACATAGACGCCGCGTACTTCATCCCACAGCAGCGCGTTGACGGCGGTGCTGACCGCCGTTCTCAGCTTTTCGAAGCGCGCGGCGTCGCGCGGCGCATCGACGATCCGCGCCAGCCGCGCAGCGGTATTCAGCGCCGCCGCGAACTGTGCGTTGAGCGCAGTCACCTGCCCCTGCTTGTCGATTTCCGCCCAATCGACGAAGACCCAGTGCGGCACATCGGTGAGCAGGTTTTCGGCGTTCAGATGACGTTCGAACCAGCCGATGGCTTTGACCACCGACGGATAGAGCGCATCGACGATAGACTGATCGCCGACGTAATCCAGATAGGCGTCAATCGCCAGAATCCAGTACAGGCAGAAATCGGGGATGTTGGTGAAGCGCATGACGGAAAAGTCGCCGGGCGCGACCATCATGGTGATTCCGTCCGGCTGCTGCGACTCTGCAACCTGACGCAGCAGCTTCGCCGCCAGATGCGGGTCGCCAAAGGCGGCGTAGTTGATCAGCGAGTCGACGTAGGCGTCGAGCCACTGACGCTGCTCGCGCGAGGGGCAGTCCACATAGCCGTCGAGCATACAGTGACGCAGGGTCGTCGCGCCGACCTGCCAGATGCGGCTGAGCGTCTCGTCGGAGCAGGTGAACGAACCGCGCGGCTGTACAGGATAGGCGCTGAAGTTCAGCCGAACGGCGTGCAGGCGAAGCGGACGCTGACAGCCGCGCACGGTGATTTGCAGGTAGCGAAAGCCGCTCAGTTCGAACGCCTCCCAGGTCTGCCGCCCCTCGCGCAGGATCAGACGGTGCGCCGGAAAGATGTCGAAGCCGGGAATGCCCCGGTGCATGTGGACCCGCCCATCCTCATGCAGGCGCTCGCTGTAGGTGAAATCCAGGATCGCGCCCGCCGGACCTTCTACATCGAACTGCACGCGCCCCGGTTGGGTGCAGCCGAAATCGAGTACCAGGCTGACGCTGTGCGAATCCGTTGTGCTGATGACGACGCCTTCCGCGCGGTTCAGGTTGTCGGGGTCTTCAACCCGGCAGTGGCGCAGGTCGATGAGCGCCTCCTGCTGGAACAATGCGGCAATATCCGCCGCCGAAGCAGCATCCACCGGCGCGTTTTCGACCTCCGCCACGCGAATCAGCGCCTCCGCCCGGCGCAGCGCTTCGGTCATCGGGGGGATGTCGGTCGGGATCAGCACCGGAAACGGGAGGATGTCTCCGGCGTTGTTACGCGCCGGCACGCGCAGCGGCTCCGCCCATTCCCAGGCGAAGTCGTCGAAATCGGCGTCAGTCCATCCCACAGGAGCCAGGCGCGCGTCATAGATTTCGATGAAGCCCAGGCTGCCAGACGGCACATCGCGCCGCCAGGCAGGAGAGTCCAGACAGCGCCAGTCTTCACCGCTGTCCAGCCGTATCACGCCATCGGCGGTGGTCACCTCGCCCTGGAAGAAGAACCCGCCGCAGCCGAAGGCGCGGACCTGCTCCCAGGACGGCAGTTCATACCAGGCAGTGTGCCGCCCATAGCTGTGCGCCAGCGCGGCGATGACGTTGCGACCGGGGCGAAGGTACGGCGTCAAATCATAAGGATCGACGTACTGCCAGGCGGGATTGCAGCGCGCCGGACCCCGCCCGACGCGCTGACCGTTGACGAAGAGCTGATAGCGCCCATCGGCAGAGACGTGCGCCGCCGCCCTGGCGCTGCTGTTCAGCACGCCCAGATCGAAGACGCGCCGGAAGTAGATATAGCGGTTGGTCTCTTCTATCAGCCGGGGGCTGGCGGTGCCGAATGAGATTTCCCCCAAGCCGCGCCGCCGCCAGACCCACTCGGCGCGCCGGTCGAATTTACGCATAGAGTCATCCTCGTCGTCCAGCGAGCCTCAGCCCTTGATGGCTCCGGCAGTCAGCCCGGCGATGAAAGTACGCATGCTGACCAGGAACAGCAGCACCAGCGGGATCGAGCTGATCACCGACGCCGCCATGCCCTGCCCCGGTTCGGGAATGCCGCGCCCTAGATAGAAGACCACCAGTTTAAGGGCAACCGTCTGAAGCTCCGGGTCGGAAAGCACCAGACTGGGCCAGATGTAGTCATTCCACAGCAGCCAGATCAGGAATACGCCGATAGCGCTCATGATTGGACGAGCCAGGGGCAGCCCCAGATGGAGGTACATCTGGAAGAAATTCGCCCCGTCGATCTGGGCGGATTCGAAAAGTTCTTTGGAAAGGCTATAGAAGAAGGTATAGAAGACCAGGATGGCAAAGCTCTGGCTGGCGGCGTAGGGCAGGATGACCGCCCAGCGGGTGTTGAGCAGTCCGAGATCGACGATCAGCATGAAGAGCGGGACGAGGATCACCGTCGAGGGGATCGCCAGCACCGCCAGCACGAAATAGAACAGCACCTTGCGCCCCGGAAAGCTGAACCGCGCCAGCGAAAAAGCGGTCAGCGAGGCGAACAGCAGGATCGCCGCCACGCCGACGCCGATGATCAGCGTGTTGTTGAAGTAGGTGGAAGACATGAACGACCACGCCACTTCGTAGTTGGCGAAGTTGAACGGCAGGGTCGGCAGAAGCGGCTGCTGCCCATACTGAAAGAAGTCCTTGCCGGAAATCGACAGCATGACGAAGACCGGGAAGAAGGTCGGCAGCGCAAACAGCAGCAGGATGAGGTGCAGCGGCAGGTCTCGGTTGAAAATCTTGAGTTTGGGCACGCTCAGCCTCCTGTCTATATCACATCGTCGCGGGTTCGGGTCAGGCGAAGCTGAATCAGCGTGATGACCAGCACAATCAGGAAGAGGATCGTGCCAATTGCCGATCCATAACCCAGGTCGAAGTCGCGATTGATGGCGTAGTACATGCGCAGACCGGGGACCATCGTGGCGAAACCCGGTCCGCCGTTGGTCATGATCATCGGAAGTTCGAAGCTGCGCATCCAGTAGATCAAAGTGAGCAGCACCAGCAGGCGCATCTGTGGGCGAAGGAGCGGCAGCTCGATGCTGAGGAAGCGGCGAAGGCTGGTCGCGCCATCGACCACCGAGGCGTCCAGCACCTCCTGCGAGATGTCCTGTAAGCCGGCGTAGTAAATCAGGAAGTTGATGCCCGCCACCCAGGGAAAGTTGGTGAACGCCAGCGCCCACATCACGACATCGCGGTCACCCAGCCAGCTGCGCGTCAGATCGCCCAGTCCGACGGCGCTCAGCAGGATGTTCAGCCCGCCGTCCGCCGAGTACATCCAGCGCCAGACCAGGATCGACGCCACCGCCGGGACAACAATCGGGATGACGAAGACGATGCGCCACCAGTACTGCGCCGACAGGTTCTTCACCCGAAAGATCAGCGCCGCCACCAGAAGCGGCAGGCTGATGACGACGCCGACGTTGAAGACCGCCAGAAAGATCAAATTTCTGAAGGACTGGATCAGGCGAACATCATTGAACAGGCGCTCGTAGTTATCCAGCCCTACCCACTGCGCGCCGCGCACATCGACGTACTGGAAGGAAGTCAGAAAGCCGTTGATGGCAGGGTAGTAGAAGAAGACCAGCAGCATCACGACGGTGGGCAGCACCATCAGGTAGAGCGGCGCAAAATGGCGCAGCCGCGCCCAGTTGACGCCGCGCCGGCTGCCTGCCTTCGGAAGGATTCCAGAAATTGCGCTGTTTGAGGACATCATTCGCCCAAACGGTTATTTTGGACAGGATCATGAAGAGGATGCGGCTCAACCAACCGCATCCTCAAGTCTTGCCGCTCACTTCAGCGAGCGCCTGGCAGCCTTATTCCCAGGAATCGGCATCCCATTCCGGATGCGCGCGAATCGCCCGTTCAACGGCGTCGTCGAGCAGCGGCTGGAATTCCGCGAAGACCTCTTCAATGGTCATGCTGCCGCCCATGTATTCGACGAACAGCCGCGACCATTCGGCATCGATAGCGCGATCAAAGGTCGCCCAGTTCAGCGACGCCCCGCCGTTATCGAACGCGCCCGGCTCGAAGAAGCCGCGCATGCGCACGACCATCGCCGGGTCGGTGTACACCTGATCGATAGGCGTCCCCGGTTCGTAGCAGGGGATCGGCTGCTGGCTGCACCATATGTCGAGCTGCGCCGGCGCGGTCACATACTGGATCAGGTCGCGCGCCATAGCGAATTTCTCTGGGCTGCGATCGGCGGTGGTCGTCGGGATGAAGAAATAGACGCTGCCGCTGCCCGCCTGCCCCAGGTTGCCGACGCGGCGCGGCAGGATGTCGTTGCCGAATTCACTGTCGGCGGCGGTGACCGGCGGCTGATAGAACGTGCCCCACTCGAACGTGATGTTCGGGTTTCTGGCGATCTGTCCCAGCCACAGGTTCATCGTATTGATGACGCCAACCTGACCCTGAGCGAACAGGTCCACATCCGGCGGGGGCGCCAGGAAGTCTTCCTGCCAGTACTGCGACCATTCCTTCATCAGCTCCCAGGTCTCCGCCAGGCGCGGGTCTTCCAGGGTCAGCTTGCCGGTCGCGATGCAGTAGACGACTTCCTTGTCGTTGAGCAGATTGAACGGCTCTTCGATGTCGCACTGTTCGATCACGTCCTCCATCAACTGCTCGCGGATGGTCCATTCCGACCAGTTCCAGACCCAGCCCAGCGGTCCCGCTGTCGGCATCAGGAAGGGGGTATAGCCCGCATCCTTCAGCTTCTGCTGAACCTCCAGGAATTCACCCCAGGTCTGCGGCGGCTCGACGCCCACTTCGTCGAACATCGTCTTGTTGTAGGCGTAGGTGGTCACGCCAGAATCGCCGGAAAGCGTGAAGCCGATCACGCGGTTGCCGCCGTCGGACGACACGGTCTGGTTCAGCACCAGCCCATCCAGTGGGAAATCCTCAAGCCAGGTGGCGTTGTCGCTGTAAGGATTCGCCTGCTGCAGGTCATCGCCGAAGTTGTACAGCAGATCGGCGGCGTTGTAGACATCGGGACCAGGGAAGTAGATCATCACCGCGTCGGGCAGCGTGCCCGCCAGCAGGTTGGTGTTGATCCAGGTGAAGCGTTCCGAGACGTTCGTCCCGCCGATGTAGTCGTACTTCAGTTCGACGTTCGGGTACATCGCCTGCCACTGCTGGAACAGGTTGTGGACGACGGTGACATCCGGGCGGTCGGGAGCCTGGTCGATCTGCCCCCAGACGGCGACGCGCAGCTCGCCGGCGAAATCCGCCCCGTGCGCCGGGGTGTCCTGGGACGACACGCCTGCCACTGAAAGCGTCAGCGACAGAGCCAGGATGCAGAGCAGCAAAAAGAGTTTCGGGGATAGCAGGTGCAGCTTTCTCATTTTGATTTCTCCTCAAGGGTTTTCCAGGGGCAGCAGTTGACGTGCAGCAGAACTCGAATACGTCGATCCCTTCTTCGCGAAACCGCGACACCCTTCGAACAGCGCAGCAGGGTCAAACTTTTCTTGAAGTGTACGCCACGAATTTACCTGTTGTCAACGATTCTTGGAAAAACGAAGGCTCATTGACACTGAAAAGAAATCTCAATACAATAAATTAACTTACGAATGAAAGTTTTTGTTTGTTTTTGGCTTTTTTGGAACTTTCATATTGAAAGGACAGCGTGAATCAGCCGCGCCCGATGTATGATTCTGTGAGCAGCTCCACGATGTCGTAAGCGTGCGAAAGGCAGCATTTCCACATGGCTGTATACATCAGGCTGATGAATCAGCGCCGGGAACAGATCGTCAACATCCTCAGCGAGCGGGAACGAGTCACCGTGAATGAGCTGAGCGAAATGCTGAACGTATCTTCGGTCACGGTGCGCGGCGATCTGAACTTCCTCGCCGAAGAGGGGCGGGTCGTGCGCGTTCACGGCGGCGCGGCGCTCGCCAAGCCGAGCATGAGGCAGGAGATGACCTTTGCCTCGCGCCAGCGTCATCGGGCGGCAGAAAAACATGCCGTAGCGCGGCTGGCGGCGACTCTGGTCAAACCCATCGATTCTATCCTGCTGGATTCCAGCACGACGGCGCTGGCGGTCGGTCAGGCGGTCAAGGCATCGCCGACGATCAGCAACGTCACAGTGCTGACCACCGGCTTATGGACGGCGGTCGCCATCATGGATTCGCCGAACATCCACACCATCATGGCGGGGGGCAGCCTGGGCAGCACCTCAGGATCGGTCAGCGGACCGATCACCCGCGAGATGCTGGGGCGCTACAACATCAACAAGGCATTCGTCGGCGCGCTGGGGCTGACCCTGGAAGATGGGCTAAGCGGCAACGATCCGCTGGAGATCGAACTGCGGCAGTACATCGTCGAAAACGCCAAAGAGGTCATCGCTGTAGTCGATGGCAGCAAGTTCGGGCAGACCGGGCTTGCCTCTTTCGCCCGCATCGAGCAGCTGGATTACGTCGTCACTGAAAGCAGCGCGCCGGCGGAGATGGTCGAGGCGCTGCGCGAGCGCGGTGTGCAGGTCATGGTGGCAGCGGTCGAGCCCTGAACGCAGCGCCGATCCCATCCACGACCTGGCTCCGTCTCGGCTTACATACTTTTTGGGGCAGAAACGGAGTTTAGAGCATGGACGGCAGTATTCTGAGGGTGCAGTCCGACGGTCTCGAACTGGTCGCGGAGAGCATCGGAAGCGGTCCGCCGATCATCGCGGCGCACGGCTTGTCGGGCAACCGTACGATCACCCAGCGCCAGATTTTCGCCCTCGCCGAACGCTACCAGGTCATCGTCTATGACCAGCGCGGTCATCACGATTCGACGCCGATCACCAACCCCAGCCTGTACAACCCCGACCGCATGGCGGAAGACATGCGCGCCGTGATGGACGCCTACGGTATCGAAAAGGCGATTGTTCAGGGCGAATCGATGGGCGCGGCGACGACCCTGCTCTTCACGCTCAAATACCCGCATCGGGTCAGCGCCCTGCTGCTGACCGGTCCGGCATTCAGCGATGTTCCGAACCCGGAAATCCCCTCGCTGCACATGATGGCGATGGAGATTCAGCAGTATGGGCTGGAGGAATATCTGCGGCTTTCGGCGCAGCGTATGCGCGAGAATTGGGGCGCTTCGGAAGAAGTTATCGAGGCGGTGCGCGAAATGCAAAGCTCGCACCAGGAACAAAGCCTGATCACGGCACTGGATACCGTCAAGGATTGGGTGATCTTCGACGATCTGGCGGAGATCGCACAGCTCACCATGCCGATCTGCATCATCGCCTGGCCCGCCGATCCCCTGCATCCCATCGAACTGGCGCACCGCATGACGGCGTATCTGCCGCAGGCGAAGCTGGCGACGGTCCCTTCGGTGGCGAGCGTCTTCCTCAACGGCGGCGCACTGATTGGCGAGATCTACGCGCACTTCCTGGGGGAAATGACGCCCCACCCTTGACCACATCGGGCTGGGCGGCTCCAGCCCGATGCCTTCTCATTCGTCAAACCGTGTCACGAACCCGGCACGCCGATCGGCGCGACCGGCGGGGATGCGCCGGGAGTCAGAACCCAGTTCGGGTCGGCGGTCGGCGCCGAGAGCGCCGCGCAGGAGGCTTCGGCAGCAGCATATTTGCCGTTGGCGGAACCGGAGCCGAACACCCCCATCGCCCGCTGGTATTCGGACATCGCCGCGCAGGGGTTGCCCTGCCCGACATAGGCGTCGCCGCGCCGGATGTAGGCATCGTAGAGGAGCTGCTGGGCTTCGGTGTAGTAGCGCCCGCCCGCGCCCAGACCGAGCAGCTCGTTGAGCGCATTGACGGCGGTCTGACTGCCGGTGCTGACTCCCGCCCGCGCCGTCAGATACAGCTCGGCGGCGTAGCGCTCGAAGCTCAGCCCTTCCGCCAGCGTGCCGAACTCCTCCGCGCGAGCGACGATCAGGTTGGCGGCGGCGGGCTGCCCGGAATTGTAGAGTTCGCGGGCGAAGTTGTTGAGCGACTGCGACATCAGCGTGCGCACCTGCCCGGACTGATACGTAGGATCGACGGCGAGGATCACATCCAGCAGTTCGATGGCATCCTCCCACTGCGAGGAGGTGATCGCCGCCTGCGCCTGCCCCATGATCGCCGCCAGATCGTAACTGCCGCCCGCCGGGGTCGGCAGGACGGTCTGTTCACCAGCTTCGAGGGTGGCACTAGGGAGCGCGGTCGGCGATGGCGTGAAGGTCGCCGTCGGCAGGCTGTTGAAGTACAGCGCGGTCCCCGTCGCCATGATGTCCTGAAGACCGGCGACGGCGGGCGTCTGAGTCGCCAGCCAGCGGATGCGGGCGTCCAGCACGATCAAATTGACGCCGGCGACATCGCCGGGAATCTCGTCCAACTGCGCCCGAACAGCGCTCTCGCGCGTGGCGGCGATCACCCTGCTGCCTTCGCGCTGCCCGTTCGTCCAGCCGGCGAGTCCGGCGAGGGCGACGATGGCGAGGGCGAACAGCAGCAGGATGCCGCCGACGACGATCTGAACAAAGCAACCGCGTCCGCGTCCGTCCGCCTCCGGGTCGATGGTCGGCGTGAGCGGCGCTTCACCGGCAAAGGGATTCACCGGGCGGATCGGCTGGGTATCGCTGAGGTTATCGGTCACTGTCTGCGTTCCGTCGTGCCAAAAACACCGCTGGATTATACGGATCGGGTGGAAGCGTGTACAGCGACGGATACCCTACGCTGTGCGCTGCTCAGGACTCGGCGCGATACGAGTAGGCGATCTCCGCCGCCTCGCCCGCCGGGAGCGTCAAATGCCAGCGCAGCCGATTGCCCGGTTCGAAGCCGGCTTCGCCGGAAAACGCGAAGCCGCCGGCGGTCATGGCGTAGAAATCGACCACCTCGACTTCCAGATCCTCCTGGCTGAAACTGGTCAGCGTCAGCGTGATCTCGTGCAGGGTGTCCTGTTCGAAGAGCCACTCGCTGTGATAGGTGGTGGTCTCGACGCGGTTGACGCGCACATCCTGCACCCCGCCGACGGTCACGCTGCCCTCGCTGCCAACCGGGGTGAATTCGATGAAGTCGCTGCCGACGAACAGCCCATCCTGGTAAGAACGGACGATCCCTTCTGCCAGGGGTACGGCGGAGGCGTTTTCCACTTTGTAGATAACGGTGATCTGGCGCTCGTCGCGCGCGTTCCACAGCAGCAGGCGGCGCGCCGGCAGGTTTCCCCCGAACAGCTGCGTGTACAGGGTTTCTCCCGGCTGCGCCGTGACGGCGTCGGTCAGTGGATAGATGTACTGGATGGTCACCGCCCCCTGTGCCAGCGCGGCGGTCCCGCTCTCCTGGTAGCCGGCGATGTACTGATTCATGGTGACGGTCGAGAGCGAGTCGATCTGCTGGCTGATGCTGACGTTCCCCGCCGCCAGGGTCACGGCGACATCTTCCAGCGCCAGCGAGTCATTCTGGACTTCGGCGAAGAAGTTGAAGGCGACGTTCGCCGGGTCGGCTTCGCCAAATGCCATGTCATAGACCGGCTTCCAGCGGATTCCGGCGGTCAGATATTCCAGGGTGATATCGCGCAGTTCGGCGTCGGCGGCTTCCAGCAGCAGCAGGATATCGCCGCCCGAATGGTTGATGCGATACTGCCCCAGGCGCTCTCCGCCGTCCTGCACCAGCAGCGTATCCTGGAAGATCTGCGGCGGCAGCAAGATGCGGGCTTCGGCGCCGCCGGGGATGCGCAAGGTGTCGCGCACATAGGCGACATCGTTCAGGAAGATGACGAGTTCATCAGGCTGGCTGACATAGTGAACCTGATCGGCGGAAGCGGGCAGGGCGCCAGTGAGCAGCAAGAGCGCCAGAGTCACAAGAACAGGGGTCTTCATCCGTTCCTCCAGTCGTGGCTGACGACCGACACATGTCTTCATGTGCATTCATTGTATAGCCTTTTCCTGAAGCCGTCAGCCCAGGCGCACGGCGGCGGCAGGTTGCGCCGTGCGCCTGCAGGAGTCACACTGTCCGCCATCAGACTGCCGTCGGCGGCACAGCAAAGGCTCACTGCCACGCCCGACGAATGACCACCACGAAGGAAATCAGAAGATGATCGAGACCAGCCTTGTCGTCCGAACGGAGAGTCCAATCGGGACGATTTCGCCGCGCCTCTACGGGCACTTTGCCGAACACCTGGGGCGCTGCTGCTACGACGGTCTGTGGGTGGGGACGGGCGACATCGACCTGCCGCGCTACGGCGGTTTTCGCAAAGATGTGGTCGATGCGCTGAAAGCCATGCCCGTGCCGCTGCTGCGCTGGCCCGGCGGCTGTTATGCCGATCACTACCACTGGCGCGACGGCATCGGCGCGCCGCACGAGCGAGCGCGCCGGCTCGGCATGTCGTGCGGCTTGCAGGTCGAAGACGAGAACAGCCTGGGCACGCACGAGTTTATCGCCCTGTGCCGCCTGCTCGGCGCAGAGCCGTATCTGGCGGGCAATGTCGGCAGCGGGTCGCCGCAGGAATTGTGCGATTGGGTCGAATACTGCAATACCGCCGTGCATACGTCCTTGCAGCGCGAGCGCGCCGCCAACGGATCGTCGGAACCGTTCGGCGTCCGGCTGTGGGGCGTGGGCAACGAGAACTGGGGCTGCGGCGGCAGCTACGACGCCGAAACCTATGCCCGCGAGTACCGCCGCTATGCCACCATGCTGCGCCACGTCGATCCGAAAGCGGAACTGGTCGCCTGCGGTCACGATGACGCCTGGAATGAGCAGTTCATGGACACGAACCGGCGTCACATGCCGCTGATGGATCATTTCTCGATCCATCGCTACTGGATCAGCGGCGGCAAAGAGCTTGACTTCGACGACGATCACTACTACGGGCTGCTGGCGGAAGCCGATGCCACAGAAGACTTCGTGCGCCGCACTGCCGATCTAATTTACGCCGTGCTGGGAAGCGCCACGCACAGAGTCGGAATCGCGCTGGACGAGTGGGGCGTGTGGCATCCGGAAGCGCGCTCCTGGGGACCGGATGGCGCAGAACTGCACCGCGAACCGACCACCTACGAGCAGGCGGGCACACTCCGCGACGCGCTGGCGGCAGGGGTGGCGTTCGAGGGATTCCACCGGCAGTGCGGCATCCTGTCGATGGCGAACCTGGCGCAGATCGTCAACGTGCTGCACGCCCCGGTGATGACCGAGGGCGCGGCGATGTGGGTGACGCCGACCTACTACGCTTTCCAACTGCATGTGCCGCACATCGGTGCGCAAGCGCTCCCTGTCGAGGTGCTGCACGGCGCGTCTGTTCCGGGCAGCGCGAACGCGGTGAGCGGCACGGCGTCGGTCCAGGCGGGAGAAACGGCGGTCACGCTGATCAACCGGCATCTCGACCAGCCGGCGTTGGTGGCGCTTCAGGTCGCCGGTTCGAGGCAGGTCATCGAGGCGAAAATTCTCACCGCCGCCTCGCCGCGCGACTGCAACAGCGCCCAGGAGCCGGACCGTGTCACGCTGGCGGCGCTGAGCGTCGGCGAGGATGGACAGGGAAACTGGCGGGTCGAACTCCCGCCGCACGCGATGGCGACGATCCGTTTCGGGTCGGGATAGCAGCGAAGGTCCCTCACCTCGCGCGCTGCACTCATTGCAGGGGTGAGGGACTCTTTTTCACACCTTAAACGCCTGTAGGTGGCGGTCGAAGTGCCGCCGCACCGTTTCGGTGTACTCTGCCGCGTGGGCAGCGAGCATCTGCCGCAGGTCCGCACCGAAATGATCCAGCACCGATCCGAAGGTCACGTGAAGCACCTGCCGGGCGTCGAAATCGTCAAGCAGCGCCGGCAGATCACCGTCAGCGAGCGCGCCGGCGGCGGGCACGCGCTCCAGCAGCGCCGAGACATGATAGGTTTTGCGGTCGGTCTCGTAGCGTTCGCGGGCGAAGTCCAGGACGCGGCGGAACAACGCCGGATCGACGTTCGCCATCAGGCGCAGCGCCTCAAGATAGCTCGTCCCGGCGGTCTTAAGGTGTACCCGTCCGCCGGTGTGGCGCATGGCGATGGGATAGACCCCGAATTTATCCGATCCGGTGTGCAGGCTGAGCTTGTAGCCGTTCCCGAAATGGCGCATGATGGCGGCATGTCCGCCGATGTTGGCGTCGAGTTCGCCCAGATCGCCGATGTAATCGACGCCTTTCTCGAACCGCCCGACGAAGCGCGGCGCAAGGCTGACGAACGGCACGCGCAGGCGGGTCAGTTCCGAGGCGATGAACAGATGCTCATGCAGCGAGGTCGTCGTGCCGGTCTCATCGACCGAGATCTCCATCTCGAAGGGACGCCCGCTCATGCTGATCGCCAGCTGGCGCGCCATGCGGACGGTGTGGGCGACGGCAGCGCCGTACTTGACCAGCGCCTTAAGGAGCGCCTGTTCGTCGAAGGTCAGCGACAGACCATCGAGCGCAAAGGTCCGCAGATAGGAGGCGCGCGCCTCCTCCAGCGAGCTGCCCAGCGTCGCCCAGTCGAGCGTCCCGGCTTTGGCGCGCAGGGTCCCCAGGTCATCCTGTTCGGCGGCGTCATCGACATGATCGCCGGGGTCGATGGTGAAGAAGGTATAGCCGGCATCGGCGAAGGCGGGGATGTCGGCGGGCTGCTTGAGGTGATCGGCATCCGCCCCCCAGGCGTCGCGCCAGCCGCAGGTGAAGACGCCCCACATCGCATCGTCAAGCACCTGCTGAGGAGTACGCCCGGTGCGGGTGTTTTCGCGGACGGACTGCTGCGCGAAGATCGGCGCGACCCCGGTGTCGCGCACCGCCGCGATATGCCCCGGCGTCGCAACGCCCAGGCGGTCGCCAAACCCGGCGGAGGTGCGCAGCCCCAGGGGGATCGGGTTGAGCCAGGGCAGGCGGCTGCGCAGCGCCCTGGCGTTCTCCGCCGTCAGCGGGTACACGCCCACGCCATCCCCTGCCGTCAGCGCCTCGCTGAGTCCGCTCGTATCGCCCTTCACGCGCAGCGCACGCGCCCCGTCCGCGCCGCGCTCGACCAGCGCATAACGCGCGCCGTCAAATTCGACGGCTGAACCCCGAATTTCCTGCCATTCCGCAAAATCGGTCATCATGCCTCGCCCAGTTTGTAGGTCCGCTTCGCCAGCCGGTACGCCAGATCAACGATCATCTCGGCGGCGTCTTCCTCGTCGATGATACCGCGCAGCACCTGTCCGGCAAGCCAGTCGGCGCAGACTCGCCGCCACACGTCGTGACGCGCCGGAATCGAGGGATACGCGCGGGTGTCGTCGTTGAATCCGGCGGTGTTGTAGATGCCCGCCGTCTCGACCACCGCATCGAAGAAGCGGATCATGCCGTTCACACTGTCGAAGAACCACCAGGGAGGACCCAGCCGCAGCGCCGGATAATGCCCCGCCAGCGGCGCGAGTTCGCGGCTGTAATTCGTCTCGTCCAGGTTGAACAGCACCAGAGTCAGGCGGGGATCGCTCCCGAAGGCGTCGAGCAGCGGCTTGAGGTTTCGGGTGAACTCCGCAGCCAGCGGGATGTCCGCGCCCATGTCGCGCCCGTGACGCGCGAAGATCACCGGGTTGTGATTGCGCGCGCTGCCGACGTGCAGCTGCATGACCAAGCCGTCTTCGACGCTCATCCGCGCCATCTCGATCAGCATATGCCCGGTGAAGCGCATCGTGTCATTTTCAGAAGCCCCGCCGGCGAGGGCGCGCGCGAAGATCGCTTCGGCTTCAGCATCGCTGAGCCACCCGGTATACGCCGAGACGGCGGCGTGATCGGTGGCGGTCGCCCCCATCGACCTGAAGAACCCGCGCCGCATTTCCAGCGCGGCGATGAACGTTCGGTAGTCGTGAATGGCGATGCCTGACGCGATACTCAGCCGGTCGATGTGCGCGCGCCAGCCTTCGGTATCCAGGTTGACGACGGCGTCGGGGCGGAAGGTCGGGATGACTCGCCCGCCCCACCCCGACTCGCGGATGGCGCGGTGTTCTTCCAGCGAGTCGGCAGCGCCGTCGGTGGTCGCCAGGACTTCGATGTTGAAGCGTTCGAACAGGCGGCGCGGCTGAAACTCCGGCGCAGTCAGCTGCGCGGCGATGCGATCGTAGATCGCCTGGGCATTGGCGCTGTTCAGCTTTTCGGAGACGCCGAACACGTCGCGCAGCTCGTCACGCAGCCAGATTCCCGTCGGCGTCCCGCGAAAGAGATGCCAGTGATCGCAGACGGTCTGCCAGATCGCCCGGTGATCCGTCTCAACTTCGCCGCCGTCCTTACGCGGGATACCGAGCGCTTCCAGCGGGATGCCCTGGGAATAGAGCATACGAAAGATGTAGTGATCGGGGATGATCAGCAGATCGACCGGCGTACCCCAGTCGAAAGAATCATCCGCCAGGAGACGCGGGTTGACATGTCCGTGCGGGCAGACCAGGGGCAGCCCGCGCGCGCGTTCGTAAAGGGACCGGGCGAGCCGCCGCTGCGCCGGGTCAGGAGAAAATAAGCGATCCTGCATGGTTATTTGATCCTCTTGCGCGATGCGCGAATGCCCAACTGTAGCACAGTCCGTGTCGTGGTGAAGCGGGCAGCGCACGCCTCACGGAGCAGGCAGCGGAAGAAGATCGTCGATGTTCACCACCTGACCGGTGAGCATTGACTGGTTGGCGGCGATGCCGACCAACGCCGACGCCGCCCCGTCGATGTGCGACGCCGCCCGCCGGTAAGGATCAGGCGGGGGGGTGGGCGAAAAGATCTGTTCCAGCATGACCGGGTCCGCGCCGCCGTGACCGCCATCGCCCTGGGGCACATCTACCTCGTAGGACTGCCCGAACATCGGGTGTACGCGCATGGTCGTACTCTTGAACGAACCTTTGCTGGCGGCAGCCTCATCGACCCGCCCATCGCCGAGCAGATGGTTGATGTTTTCGGCGATGTCCATCTCGATGCGCCCCTTCGTCCCGGTGATGGCGACACGCAGTCCTTCCCAGGGCGAGTAGGCGATCAGGCAGTAGGAGAGGATCGCGCCGCTGCGATAGCGGACGGAGACGCTCATCGTGTCCTCGATAGTGATCGGCTCGCCGAAGACGTTGCGGTCGCGCAGGTAGCCGGTTTCAGCCTCGGCATTGAGGTACAGCCCACGAAAGGCTTCCTTATCGGTGAGGAACAGCGCAAAGGGATCGTTCGCCGCTTCGGCGACGCCGGTATAGCGGGCATAGGCATAGTGTTCGCCGCGCGCCTCGGCGTTGCGTTTGCCATAGAACAGCAGATCGCCCATCGCCATCACCTGCTGCGGATACGAGCCGATCCACCAGTTGACCAGATCGAAGTGGTGCGTGGCTTTATGGACCAACAGCCCACCGCTGTTAGCTTTCTCGCGGTGCCAGCGGCGAAAATAATCCGCGCCGTGGCTGGTATCGAGCAGCCAGGAAAAATCGACGGAGAGCGGTCTGCCGATCACGCCATCCATCACTAACTGGCGAAAGCGGGTATAGGCGGGCGCATAGCGATAGTTGAAGGTCACTCGCAGCGACCTTCCAGTGCGCGCGATGGCGTCGAAGATCGCCCGCATCCTGCCGATGTCGGTCGTCATCGGCTTCTCGCTGATCACGTCGCAGCCCAGTTCCATCGCACGGACGATATACTGATGATGCGTCGCGTCGATGGTGGCGACGACGACGATATCCGGCTTGGTCTCGGCGATCATCCGGTCGAACTCTCCGGCGAGGTAGGTCGGGATCGGGCGAAGCCCGTGACCCTCGCTCAACTGCCGGTTGTACCAGTCCATGCGCGTCTGACTCAGGTCGCACAACCCAACCAGTTCGGAGTCAGCGCGGTAGGTGCCGCAGATCGCCTGAAAGTACATCCCCGCCCGCGATCCGGTACCGATGATCGCGTAGCGTTTCCTGGACTCACTCGTTGCCGCCATGATTCCTCTTCGTTAACGGTAGGTCTTGAGATGATTTTGGCTGCTCCTGAAGGCTGGCAAGCAGCTCCGGGGCGAGATGCTCGCGGATGACCCGCCAGGTCCCGGCGCAGATGATCCATGCGCAGAGCGACGCGGTGGCGATGACGAAGATGCCCTGCGGCAGCAGCAGGCTGATCAGCACCGGCAGCGCCGCCGCCGTCAGCACCCCTATCGACCAGAAAGGGTGGGCAAAGACCAGCGCAGCGGCAGAACGGATCAACCGGCGCAGGCTCATCGTCTCCAGCAGGACGAGCAGCGCCCAGCTGTACAGATTGATGAGCAGCAGGGCGAGTGCCACGAACAGCGTCACGCTGCGGGCAAGAAAAGCGAGCGGATCGGTCGTGAAGTCCATGCGCGCGAAGATCAGCCCGTTCAGGACGACCAGCCCGCCGACCAGCAGGTCGAGACAGGCGAGGACCGTCGCCTTGCGCCAGTGCCGCCGGGCTGCCCCGAAAAAGGTACTCACCACATCCGGCTGCCGCCCGCGCGCCCGCTCAGACATATAGGCGAACAACCCGGCGGTCGCCGCCGGCAGGGTGATGACCGGTAGCGACAGGATCGCCCACAGGATGTTCGCCAGCACGAACCCGCTCCACCGCTCGGCATGTTCGGCGAGTTCAGCGCGTTCGCTCCGAGGAGTCGAAAGGCGGCGTGTCATCATCCCCGGCTCAGCCCTTGAGACCAGTGGTAGCGATGCCTTCGACCAGATAGCGCTGGAAGAAGACGAAGATCAGGATCACCGGGACGAGCGACAGGGTGAGCATGGCGAAGACCGCGCCCCAGTTGTTGACGCTGCCCAGGTCGGTATAGGCGCGCAGCGCCAGTGCGACGGTATACATATTCGGGTTTTGTAGATATACCAGCGGACCGAGGAAGTCTTCCCACGTCCAGTAAAACGAGAAGATGGCGGCAGTCACCAGCGCCGGCGTGATCTGCGGCAGGATGATGCGAAAGAAGATGCCGCCCTTGCTGCACCCGTCGATCATCGCCGCTTCGTCCAGTTCGATGGGAATGCCGCGAATGAACTGGATGATCATGAAGATGAAGAAGACATCCCCGCCGAGACGGGGGATGAGCAGCGGCAGGAAGGTGTTGATCCAGCCCAGCTCGTTGAAGATGATGTACTGGGGAATCATGAGAATCTGGCTGGGCAGCATGAGCGTCATCAGCATGATCGAGAACCACAGGTCCCTGCCGCGAAATTTCACGCGGGCAAAGCCATAGGCGACCACCGCCGAGCTGATGACGGTGAACAGCGTGCCCACCCCGGCGTGAACGAAGGAATTGCCGAAGAAGATCTGAAAGCTGATGCCGCCGAAACCCTGCCAGCCTTCGGCGTAGTTTTCGAAGCGCAGGGCGCTGGGGATGAGCGAGGTGACATTCGTCCAGATTTCATCCAGCGGCTTGAGCGAACTGGCAACCAGCCACGCCACCGGGTAGAGCATGACGACCGCCAGCAGGCCGACGCCGGCGTAGTAGACCAACCCGCGAGTCAGGTTAGCGCGCCGCCGCTGATGCCGATGGGACTCGAAGTTGAGCGCTTGATCCATGAGCGGCTACCCTTCCTTGGTCTCGTAGAACACCCACAGCCGCGACAGACGGAAGTTCAACAGGGTGAAGAAGGCGATGATCAGCAGCAGCACCCACGCCATCGCCGAAGCGTAGCCCATCTGGAAGTCGTTGAAGGCGCGCCGGTACAAATAGAGCGCGTAGAACAGGGTGCTGTCGAGCGGGTTTCCGGCGGTGATCACGAACGCCTGGGTGAAGACACGGAACCCGGAAATGATCTGCATGATGAAATTGAAGAAGATGATCGGCGTCAGCAGGGGCAGGGTGACGTTCATCAGCTTCTGCCAGCCGCTCGCTCCGTCGATGGATGCTGCTTCATAGAATTCGCTGGGGATCTGCCGCAGCCCGGCGAGGAAGATCAGCATTGGCGAACCGAACTGCCAGACCGCCAGCAGAACGAGCGTCCAGATCGCTGTATCCGGGTTGCCGAACCAGTTCAACCGTTCGATGCCCATGAAGCCGAGCAGGGTGTTGATCACCCCTTCGTTGACGCGCCCATCGCCGCCGAACAACTGCCGCCACATGACGGCAACGGCGACGCTGCCGCCGATGACCGATGGGATGTAATAGGCGGCGCGGAACCAGTACACCCCGCGCCGCTTGGTGTTGAGCAGCAGGGCGACCGCCAGCGCGAAGATCAGGCGCAGGGGCACGGCGAGCAGGACATAGCGAAAGGTGGCGACCACTGCTCGCCCATAGCGAATGTCCGAGGTGAACATGCGCTCGAAGTTCGCCAGCCCGACCCACTCTCCACCGCGCAGCAGATGATAATTGGTGAATGCCAGATAGAGGGAGATGGCGATGGGGATGAAACCGAACAGAAAGAAGCCGATCAGCCAGGGGGAGACGAACAGATAGCCGACCAGGTTATTGCGTTTGAAATCTCTTGACCTGCTATTGGTCGGTGCGCGGCGCAAAGCCTCTTCCTGTGTTTGATTCGCCCCCGTAAGGACTGCTGCGGGTTCGCTCATCATTTTTCCTGAATACTCATCGTGTAAATCTTATCTCGAAACCTCATCCCCGGTCCGTCTCACTGCATCAGGGCGAGACAGTTCGGGGCAAGGATTATGCTGAATATGAGCAGGGGCGACCTGACTGTGTCGCCCCTGCGCCCCCATATTTCGCCTGGGATTAGTTACCGGAAAGGATCGCCTGTCCTTCGGAACGGAAGATGGCGACGCCTTCTTCCACCGAAATCTGCCCATACAGCACCGGGTCATGGAACAGCGGCGTCCACACATTATTGCGGAGGTCGTTGTAGCCGGGCGGGTTGGGCGGGAAGATCGGGCTGGCATCCTGCGCCACCATTTCCAGGAAGCTGAAGGTCTCCGCGCCGGACGCGTCCAGCGACGGCAGCAGGTGTTCGCGAATGACGGAGGAAACCGGCACGCCGCGTTCCGCCGCCAGGATGTCGTTGGCTTCCGGGCTGTTGGTGAAGAAGTTGATCAGGTCGGCGGCGACCTCCGGCATGGCGCAGTCCGCCGTGATCGAGAAGAACAGTGACGGTTTCAGGTAGTTGGCTGCGCCGACGGCGTCCGCCGGGCGTGGCATCGTCCACAGTTTGAAGTGACGCTCTGCGCCCGCCGCTGCGAAAATGGCAACCACCTGGTTGCTCCACTGATACTGCATCGCCGCCGAGCCGGCGACAATCGGTGAGTTTTCGGGACCACCCGAATACTGCGACGCCTCTTCCGGGGTCATGATCGCGCCGGCTTCCTGCAGGCGGAGTAGGCGGTTGAAGTGATCGATGATCGGCTGGTCGTCGGTATAGCCGAAATCCGTGTTGTCTGCGCTGAACGGGTTCGTGCCGAGCGACACCATCATCGCCGTCCAGATCTGGTCGTCGCCCAGAGTCGGCGAGCCGTACGCCCAGGTTCCGAGCTTCTCGTGCAGTTCCAGGGCGATCGCGTCGAAATCATCCCATGTCCAGTCGGCAGCCGGCAGTTCGACGCCAGCGGCTTCGAAGGCATCAAGATCGAGGATCATCGACTGAGTGTTCGTGCCCAGGCTCAAGCCGTAAAGCTGACCATCGACGCGCCCACCTTGCAGGAAGACATCATCGATGTTTGTCGTATCCAGGATGCCGGATTCGATGAATGGATCGAGCGGCTGCAGCAGCCCATTGCGCGCCCATTCAGAGAGGTAGGCATAGTCGTGCTGCATAACACACGCCAATTCGCCGCCCGCCGCCTGAGTATTCATCAATGTCCAGTAGTCGTTGAAGTTGGCGAACTCGTAGACAATATCCACTTCAGGATGCGCGGCTTCGTACATCTCGACGACGGCGATGGTGCGGTCATGGCGGTTCTGAGACCCCCACCACACCAGACGCATCTCCTGCTTGTCCTGCGCCAGGGCAGCGCCGCCCACCAGGAGCAGCAGCGCCACGACCGATAGAAGGATCAAGACTTTTCGGTTATGGTGTACCATCTTCATAATGTCCTTTCAAACTGACACAACTTGACCTGCGAATTCAACTTGACCGGTCAATTCTTCTACCATAGAGATAACAGAAAATTGGCGGTCTTGTCAAGTAATTCCAGGGGTATTTTGCAAATATTGGGGTCATGCTATGATATTGAACGGTCAAGCTTTTTGGGCGGCATAGAAGATGAACTCCAGAAAACAGCCAACCATTCGCGACATCGCCAAGCTGGCAGGCGTGTCCTACCAGACGGTTTCGCTGGTGATCAACGATAAACCCGGCGTTTCTGAAAAGACGCGGCGCGAGATCGTACGGCTGATGGGCGAACTGGGCTATCGCCCCAACCGCGCCGCGCAGATGCTCATGACCAATCGCTCGCACACGCTGGAACTGATCGTGGTCGATGTTAACTATGGCGGCAGGCTGGCAGATTCTACGAAGAATATGGCGCACGCCGCCAAAGAAGCCGGTTACAGCCTGTTGGTCTCGGAATCGACCTCGCAGGGATTGGATGCCGCGCTGGAAAGCGCCGCCGCGCGCCTCGTCGACGGCGTGATCCTGTATGCGCCACGCCTGCATATGGACGATGACGAACTTCAGCGTATCTGCCGGGGCATCCCGGTGGTGCGCCGTGATTATGTGCCGAGTTCACGGCTGGCGTGGGTGGGCTTCGATCAGGTCCATGCCGCACGGCTCGCAACCGAGCATCTGCTCTCTCTGGGACACCGGCAGATCGCCGCCGTCCCGCCGACTTCTGCCCTGCACAACGGCTACTGGCGTCACGCCACCATCCGCAGCGTACTGCACGAGCATGATCTGAAGCTGGTCGCCGTCGCCGAGGGCGATTATTCGATGCGCAGCGGCTACGAAGGAGTCAAGCAAATCCTCGCCAGCCGCCAGCCGTTCACCGGGCTGATTGTCGGCACCGATAGTATGGCGCAGGGCGCGCTGCGCGCCCTGCACGAAGCCGGGCTGCACATTCCCCAGGAGGTCTCTGTCGTCAGCTTCGACAACGCTGAACTTTCGCTCTATACTGAACCACCGCTGACGACGGTCGAATTCAGGTTCATCAAGCAGGATGAGCTGTCAATCAAATATCTGCTGGAGCTGATCGCCGAGCCGCAGATGGAACTGCATCACCGCATCCTGGTGCCCGCCCTGCTGGTCCGTGAAAGCACGCACGAGGTCGCCTCATGACGTACAAACGTGTTGCGCAGCTGCGCACGCCTGCCGATTTTCACACCTACCTGGAACAGATCGGGGCGGCGCTTGAATTCGACGAACAAGTCGAACATGGCTCCGATTCGCCGCTGGCACAGCCGTTCACCTTCGACGGCGTGACGATTGGCAACCGCTTCACCATCCTGCCGATGGAGGGCTGGGACGCCGAGCCGGACGGGCAGCCGAGCGCGCTGGTGCGGCGGCGCTGGGAGCGCTTTGGCAGCAGCGGCGCAAAGCTGATCTTCGGCGGCGAAGCGACGGCGGTCCGCCGCGACGGGCGCGCCAACCCCAACCAACTGGTGATTGGCGAGGAGACACTGGAACGGATCGCTGACCTACGGACGGCGCTGGTGCAGGCGCACGCCGCGCAGATCGGCGACACATCCGACCTGCTGGTCGGGCTGCAGCTCACGCATTCCGGGCGTTTCGCGCGCCCTAACGACAAGAAACGTCTGGAACCGCGCATCCTCTATCATCACCCCCTGCTCGACGCGAAATACAAGCTTGCGAGCGATTATCCCGTCATGACCGACGATGAGATCGATGCGCTGATCGCGGATTTCGTAGCGGCGGCAGTACGGGCGCAGCAAGCCGGGTTCGCCTTCGTCGATGTCAAACACTGTCACGGCTACCTGGGACACGAATTCCTGAGCGCGGTGGAACGCCCTGGCAGGTATGGCGGCAGCTTCGAGAACCGCACCCGCTTCCTGCGCGAGATCGTGGCGGGCATCCGCCGGGATGCGCCGGGGCTGCTGATCGGCGTCCGCCTGAGCGCCTTCGACTGGCTGCCCTTCCGCCCCGGCGCAGACAGCGCCGGCGAACCCGAAAGCTGGAGCGGCAGCTATCCTTACGCCTTTGGGGGTGACGGCAGCGGCGTCGGCATCGATCTGACCGAGACGCATCGCTTTCTCAGCCTGCTGGAAGACCTGAACATCCGATTGGTCTGCCTGACCGCCGGCAGCCCGTACTACAACCCGCACATCCAGCGACCGGCGCTCTTTCCGCCCTCCGACGGCTATCAGCCGCCAGAAGACCCGCTGCGCGGCGTCGCCCGGCAGATCGGCGTCGTCGCCGAACTCAAGCGGACGCACCCCAATCTGTTCCTGATCGGTTCGGGCTACTCCTACCTGCAGGACTGGCTGCCCAACGTCGCGCAGCGCATCGTGCGGACGGGTATGGCGGATTCCATCGGTCTGGGGCGCATGGTGCTGAGCTACCCGCAGATGCCCGCCGACATCCTCGCCGGTCGCCCGCTTCAGCGCAAGCAGATCTGCCGCACCTTTAGTGACTGCACAACCGCTCCGCGCGGCGGCATGATTTCGGGATGCTACCCGCTCGACGGTTTCTACAAGACGCACCCGGAAGCGGCGCAGCTTGAAGCGCTCAAACACCCTGACCGGCGTCAGGCACACGAATAATGGCACGGACGGCGGTGCTGTCCTGAACGAGGATAAACGATCATGACTGTGCATCGTCTGGCAATCATCGGGACCGGCAAATCGGTCGGGAATCATCTGTCCGCCATCCGTGCGATGGGCGAGCGCGTCGAACTGGTCGCCGCCGTCGATCTTGACGAAGCGCGCGTCCGGGCGATCAGCGAGGCGAGCGGCATCCCGCGCTGGTACACCGATTCCGCCGCGATGCTGGCAGTGGAACAGCCTGATCTGGTACACATCGTGACGCCGCCCGCCCCGCACAGGGCGCTGATCCTTCAGGCGTTGGACGCCGGGGCGTGGGTGTTTTGCGAGAAACCGCTCTGCGCCTCACTGGCGGAATTCGACGAGATCACGCGCGCCGAAGAGCGCACCGGGCGGCACGTCAGCACGGTGTTCCAGTGGCGCTTCGGCTCGGCGGCGAAGCACCTCAAGCGGCTGATTCAGACGCAGGCGCTCGGAAAACCGCTGGTCGGCGTCTGCAACACGCTGTGGTATCGCACCCAGGAGTATTATGACGCGCCCTGGCGCGGACGATGGAAGACCGAAGTCGGCGGACCCACCGTCACCCTGGGGGTGCATCTCGCCGACCTCTT
Source organism: Anaerolineae bacterium (assembly GCA_013360465.1). Taxonomy (GTDB): domain Bacteria; phylum Chloroflexota; class Anaerolineae; order Aggregatilineales; family Phototrophicaceae; genus Flexifilum. The sequence continues at coordinate 26,832 of JABWBO010000006.1, forward strand.
CCTGTGGCTGCTGGACGACTGGAGCGAAGTGACGGCGATGGCGGGCACACTCGACCGGAATATGGAAGTCGAAGATGTGTCGATGGCGCTGGTCCGCTTCGCCAGCGGCGCGCTCGGCACGATCACCAACAGCGCGCTTTCGCCCCGCCAGGAGACCTACATGCGCCTCGATTTCCAGCAGGCAAGCGTGGAAGTCACAGCGCTCTATCGCTATCACAACGAAAACTGGCGGTTCACCCTGCCGGAAGGCATGGAGGACCCGGCGGCGATGGCGCAGTGGCAGGCGCTGACCGAGGACGCGCCCGGCAACCACGACGCCCAGCTTCACGATCTGCTGGACTGTCTGGAACGCGGCGTAACACCACCGGTCAGCGGCGAAGAAGCGCGGCGCATCCTGGAATTCGCCGCCAGCCTTTATAAATCAGCATTCACCGGGAAACGGGTGATGCGCGGCGAAATCACGCCCGATGATCCGTTCTATCACGCCATGAACGGCTCGTTCCAGGAGAATTCTCTACATCACCCGATCTGAGACACGCCGACTTACGCCAGCGGCGCGAACAGATCGACCGGGCTGCCGTCCGGGTCGAGGACCTGGGCGTAACGCTGTCCCCAGAAGGCATCCCAGGGCGCTTTGTGCGCCTCGTAACCCATGCCGGTCAGCCTGGCGAAAACGGCATCGACCTGCGCCGGACTCTCGCACAGGAACGCCAGCCCCATGCGATGTCCGCCGGCGGGCGGCTGCCAATCTGGCGAGAAGCTGCGAATGACTTCCTGGGTGTCCCAGGCGATACGCAGCCCGCCGGGCAGGACCGCCTCGACGTGTCCTTCCTGATCCATCGATGCGGGCAGGTCAAAGCCGAGCTGACGATAGAATGCCAGTGACGCCGGCATATCCCGCACGACGATGCCGATCAGGTCCAGCTTTGGAACAATCATGTCCATTCCTCTCGCAGCGAGGCTCAATCCCGCCGCCCAGTCTGACGTGATGCAGGACTGAACCACCATCATTGCATCGAATTATAGCGCACAGATAGATAATTTGTTCGCTTTGACGCGCCTCCGGCGCTTTGCATTACCGGTTTGTCCCGAAAAAACCGGGACATCCGCACCTTCTGCGCAGCCCGGCTCAAGGTTAATGTTAGATGAGAGGCTGGAACATCGAATCCGCTTGTTCGCCATAGAGACGTCGCAAGTCGAAGGAATTCCAGCCGAAACAGCAGCTCATGTCTTTCAACCTGCTCAGGATGGAATCACGATGAAGAAGCTTTCGCTAGGTATTCTCTTATGCGTTCTGGTACTCGCTCTTTCCGCAGCCGTATCCGCCCAGGATGATGGCTTGGTGTCGGTCTCCGCTGCCGAAGCGCCCGCTCTGGACGGCATGTCAGACGACGCAGCCTGGGCAGACGCCCCGGTGATCGAAATCCAGACCCGGCGCGGCGCAAACGAGAGCGCCACGACGATCACGATGCAATCGGTCTATACCGACGATATGGTCTACTTCCTGGTCCGCTGGGAAGACCCGACCCAGAGCTATCTGCGCTCCCCCTGGGAAATGCAGCCTGACGGCACGTGGGCGCGCCTCCGCGACCCCGATGATCAGGGCGGCGACAACAACCTGTGGTACGAGGACAAGCTGGCGATCATCTGGCCCATCAACGACAGCATCGAAGACTTTGACGCCGATGGCTGCTTCACCGCCTGCCACCGCTCCGAAGCTGGCGATCCCAAGCCGTTTGGCAACAAGAACACCGAGTCTGAGGGACAGATCGGTGACATCTGGCACTGGAAATCGGTGCGCAACCTGTATCAGCTAGACGATCAGTACCTCGACAGCACGCCCTACAGCCCCGACACTCCTGAGGCAGGACGCCACAGCGACCCGAAGGACGGCGGCGGCTACAGCGACAACGTTAACGAAGACAAGACGGCTCCGGCGTTCATGCCCCCCGGTGATTTCCCGCGTGATGGCAGCCCTGGTTTCATCCTGCAGAGCGAAGCCGTGCCGTTCGATGCTTCCCTGTTCCAGCCGGGCGACCGCATCCCCTCCATCGTCATCAGCGAGATCACCGGTGACCGCGGCAACATTGCCGCCGGGTGGGTGTGGGCAGATGGCATGTGGACACTGGAATTCGGGCGCGCCCTGGTGACCGGTTCGGAATTCGACGTGCAGTTCGACGATCTGAGCGCGATCTACCGCTTCGGCATCGCCAACTTCGACAATGCCCAGGTGCGTCACGCTTACGAGGGTGACCCCATCGAATTCAGCTTCCAACCGTAATCTTACGTTCGTGTGGCGATGGCAAACGAGGACTGCGCGCAGTCCTCGTTTGCATTACGCCGAACTGACGCCGGTGTTACAATTCAATCAGGTCTGGCAGGAAACCCACCCTGATGATGGCAGAGATCAGCGAATTCTTCAGGATCAACCGCATCGTCGTGCTGTTCATCTATGGTCTCACATTCTTCGTGATGGGGTTTGCCATATTCCTGCGCACCCGACGACACAGCCGGCTGCGTCTGGCGCACGACCTGCGCTGGCTGGCGGTATTCGGAATCGCGCATGGGGTTCATGAATGGGGCATCATCTTCATCCCGATCCAGGCGGGGTATCTGCCGGAAGCCCTGATCGATCTGCTGCGGTCGGCGCAGTTGGTCCTGCTAGCGGTCTCGTTCATGTGTCTGTTGATGTTCGGAGCCGTCACCCTGGAACACCGCTACCCAATGCTGAGACCGGCAGTCGTCGCCCTGGCAGGGGTATGGAGCGTCGGCTATATGCTGGGGGGGTATCTGCTGCCGACGGATGAAAGCTGGTATCTCCTTTCGGATGTCTGGGCGCGCTATCTGCTTGGGTTTCCGGGCAGCCTGATCGCCGCTTACGGCTTGCGCTACCAGGCACGGCTTACCATCGCGCCGCTGAAAATCGATAACATCCTCAACGTACTGCGCCTCGCCGGAATCGGACTGATCGCCTACGCCCTGTTTGGGGGGCTGATCGTTCCCCCGGCAGACTTTCCTCCCGCCAACGTGCTCAACTATGCGCTGTTCGACCAGCAGATCGGCGTCCCGGTGCAGGTTTTTCGCACGCTGATCGGGCTGCTGCTCGCCATCACCATCATTCGCGCGCTGGAGGTTTTTGAGATCGAACTGGATCGCCTCATCGAGCACATGGAGGTCGAGCAGATTCAGGCGGCGGAACGCGAACGCATCGGGCAGGAAATCCACGATGGCGCGATTCAGGGCGTATATTCGGCGAGCCTGATCCTGGAATCGATGGAACCGCTCGTACAGGAAGGTTCGGAAGCAGAGAGGCGACTGCTTCAGGCGAAAAATGTCCTCAACGCCCTCAACACCGATCTGCGCAGCTACATGGTCTCGCTGCGCGATCCCTCGCCGGCTGACCCCCTGGTTCCGAGTTTACGGCAGTTGTTCGGTAATCCACGCTTCAAAGGACTGCTCGACATCGAACTGACCTACGAGTCCTCACCCAATTTCAAACCGGTACAGGTCCGTCACATTCTGGCGATTGTGCAGGAATGTCTGTCCAACACCCTGCGCCATGCGCGAGCGCGGCAGGTCCAGGTGCAGATTCGCCGCGCCGATGGCGTCTTCACGCTCACGCTGGAAGATGACGGGTACGGTTTCGCAGTCGAAACCACGCCTGCCGGTTACGGGCTTCGATCCATGCGCGACCGCGCCCGCCTGATCGGTGGGCAGATGGAGATCGCAAGTCAGCCGGGCAAAGGCACAAAAGTCACCCTTTCCCTGCCGGAAGAGAAGTCATGATGCAACCTTTGACGATCATCCTGGTGGACGATCACGAAGTTGTGCGTATGGGGTTGAGGCTGCTGCTGGAACAGATTCCCGAAACCCGCATCGTCGCAGAAGCCGGTACAGCCGCGGACGGCGTTCGCCTGTGCAGCCTTCACCAGCCCGATGTCGTGATCATGGATATCCGCATGCCGCCGGGTGACAGCGGCATCGAAGCGTGCCGCGCTATCGTAGAGCGGCAGCCGGGGACCCAGGTGATCATGCTCACTTCATACGCCGACGACGAACTGATCGCCGATGCCATCCGCGCCGGTGCGGTGGGCTACGTGCTGAAGCAGGGCGGCACGGGCGAACTCATTCGCGCGTTGGACGCGGTGCGGCAGGGCGCAGCACTGCTGGACCCGGCAATCACACGGCGCGTCCTGGCGATGATGCGCCAGCGCGGCGACACCAGACACGATCCGTTCAATGAGCTTACCGACCGGGAAATCGATGTGCTCAGGCTGCTGGCAGAGGGCAAAAACAACGCCGAAATCGCGGCGGCGCTGGTCCTGAGTGACAAAACCGTTCGCAATCATATCAGCGTCATCCTGGACAAGCTGCACGTCGGGAACCGTGTCGAAGCGGCGACGTTCGCCATCGATCATGATATTCGCAGCTATCGTTCCTCTGCGCCATAAGCACGGGAAAGCGACACGGCACCATCGGTAGAATCAAAAAACTGCCCCGTTTCGGGGGCAGTTTGGGGTTCGATGGAAGATGAAGAAGCGGGCGTCGGTTAGCGGTTCAGCACCGTAACGCTGCTCGCCTGCTTGCCTTTCTTACCCTGGGTGATTTCGAATTCCACTTTCGCGCCTTCATCGAGCGAGCGGAAGCCGGCACCGACGATTTCGGAGAAGTGGACGAACAGGTCTTCCCCGCCTTCATGCGAGATAAACCCGAAACCCTTTTCCGCGTTGAACCACTTGACTGTACCTTGCGTACGCGCTGCCATGTTGTTTCACTCCTGAAACATAAGAGGTCTGCAATAGCCTTTTCACCGCACAACATTCCAGATATTTCAGGAAGCTTACGCGACACACACGAGGATCACAGAAGGGCTTTGGGGGGTACAGCGATCCGTTTTCTCGTAGAAAGTCTACAGGTGTTTAACCAGGGCACCGATGTGAACGAGACACAATTGTCTTCTTTTTTCACATTGCTTCAGAAGCATATCACGAAGTCTGGTGGTTGGCGAGAGTGAATATTCGATCAGCCTCGCCATTTCTCGTTTTCTTTACAGGGGGTCAGAACAAGAGTACACTGAAGAGAGGGCAGTGCTGATTTTCAGACTGCGCCGTCCGCTCCTCCTATTCACGTTCGATGAAGCCGGTTGGTTTCCCGCCATCCTGTTCGAGAATTCAGGTTTTTCGGTTCGTCGAACCCAAAGCCACGGGTCAGTTCTCCATTACTCATGATGAATGCGGCGCACCGGTCATGGAGAGTCGTTTTCATTCCTGTGAGTATCGTCCAACGGGCAGGTTCCCGCCTTTTCCAGGGTCCGGGACTCGATCCCCAAATGAGAGGTGTCTCTTGGCTCAAAGACTGTATGTCGGCAACCTGCCTTACAACACCACCGAAGCCCAGCTTCGCGATCTGTTCGCGAAAGTCGGGGATATCAAAGAGCTTTTTCTTTCCAGAAATCGCTACACATCGAAGTCGAATGGGTTCGCATTTGTCGAGATGGCATCCGAGGCGGAAACGCAGAAAGCCATCACCCTTCTGCACGGATATTCCATCGCCGACCGTCCCATGACGGTACAGCCCATCGATAGGTCGAGACCGATTGCCTGGACGGGTTCCTCCAGCACCGTCATCTATCGCAAACGGGCGCTTCCTGAGAAAGACACCCCAAATGACGACCCACAGTCCTAAGCCGCTCAGCTATCTGGAGTGGATCGCCCTGAAGACGCTGTATGAACATCGAGATCGGCACGCCAGCCCGGTGAAATATGTTGGCTTGCCCCTCATCATCAAGGCGCTTATCGAGCGCCAGCCCCCGCTGGCGGTGTGGGTCGGGAGAAGCGCCGACAATCAAATCCATATCACTGATGCGGGCATTGCAGTGTTCGAGTCGCCAGACGAAGCGTGACGAATGCCCTCGTATCATCGTACGCCGGCAATTCCCCTATCTTCCCGGAGAGAGGTAACTCACCATCCCCTCCAACAGATGCCGTCCCGCCGGGCTGGCGGACAACCCGCTGACCTGATCGCCAGCGCCGCCGGCGAAGCGCAGCGTCGAAGCCAGCGCCACGCCCTCACCGATGCGCAGTTCGACCAGATAGTCGGTCAGCATGAACTGCCGGGCGTCCAGGCGGCGCAGGATCGGCATCACCGCGCGCAGATCGGGGAGCGCTGCCGACAGCGCGGCGCTGTCTAGGGCGTGATCGGTCGCCAGGTGATAGAACTGAAGGTCGGCATAGCCCCGGTGGGGGAATCCTGCCCAGACCGGATGATCGTAGAGCAGCTTGAGCGACTCGCGCCAGAAGGGGCGCGGCACAGCCGGCAGGTATCCCGGACCGGTCTGGAGCAGGATCGCCCGCCCGCCGCCCCGCACGTAGTCGATCACCGCCGGGTCAGGGGCGCTCGTCACCAGAAGGTGATCGGTCAGCGCCGCGAAACTGCCCCGGCAGAGATCAAGCGCCGCGTCTGTCCAATCGCGCAGATCGCCCAGAGCGCCGCCCGGATCATGCCAGGCGACTGACGCCGATACAGCCGATGCCGCCGGGTAAACCCACAGCGTCCAGCGGTTGCGCAGCCCATCGAGATCGACCTCCAGGGCATATTCTCCTGCGGCATCCGGCGCGCTGAACCCGAACGAGGCGATCTCGCGCGGCGCGCCGCCCACCAGCGGACCTTCGACCGCGCAGCTTCCTCTCGCTGCCGCCCTGCCGTCGCCATCCAGCAGCCGCCAGCGCAGATCGCCGCCAGGCAGGTCTGCCCCGGCGTGTGCCAGGATGATGCGGTAATCAACCGGCGTGCCGGCGGTCAGGTTGAAGCGGTCCATCGGAGCAGGACGGTCGCCGCCGCGCTTCCAAAGCCGCCGGCGTCCCTGCTCTAACACCAGTATCGATTCAGCATTGAAGGCACGGAAGGCGTCGGCGTCGTATTTGGTCCGCCCCAGGTCGTCGAACATCGAGGATGTTGCCAGCGGCGTATCGCGCAGCCCAGTCACTACATAACCACCCATGCCGGAGCGCCCACGCACTTTCTCCAGGATTGTCTTGCGGATGACGAACGACTGCCGACGGGCGATGCGCTGAAGGTCCTGACCGCTGAAACCCAGGTCGGCGAGCTGGCGCATCCGCTCGTCCTGAAGCGGGTAGCCGAGCGCTTGAAGCGAATGGATCGGGTTCTTCTCGGTCAGCCACCAGGGCAGCGTCCCGCCCGAAGCGGCGGCGATCTCCTCCAGGTCGCGGTAATCGTCGGCGTCGCAGAATTCCCCGAAGATCCAGGGGCGCGGCGGACGCCAGTCACGCCGGAAATGATCGACCAGCGGCGTGAAGTAGTGCAGGTCGCAGTAAAAGTGATAGTCGTTGAAGTCGGCGAAGTCGAAACCCAACCCGCCATAGGCTTCGCCGCTGCCGCTGTTGTCGCACGCCAGCACGCCGCTGGTGCGGCTGCGCAGGATGCCGTTCAACCGGCTGAGCAGGTCGGCGTTCACCTCGGCGTCCAGCTCGCAGCCCAGGCTGTAGAGGACGATGGACGGGTGGGCGTGAACCCGCGCCAGGATATCGGCATACTCCATCGGAGCCTGCTTCTCCAGCCGCTCGGTCACATGAGGCAGCCACATCGGCAGTTCCAGCCACAGGAACATCCCTTCCTCGTCGGCGATCTCGAAATAGCGGGGCGAAGGGACGACCAGGCAGAGCTTGACCAGATTATAGCCCAGGCTGCGGACGCGCCGGAATTCGTCACGAATTGTCCCCTCGTCAGGTGCGGGACAGAGGGTTTCGGGATACCAGCCCCAGTTGAGAATGCCGCGCAGGATGGCGGGCTGATCGTTGTAGAGCAGCTGATCGCCGTCGCTGGAAAGCGTCCGAAAGCCGAAGGTGCGCCGCAGGATCGCCTGCGCCGCGCCGCCCGATTCCAGGCGCAGTTCAACGGTATAGAGCGCCGGATCGTCGGGACCCCAAAGGCGCGGCATCTGGACTGTCAGATCGGCGTGGACGGCATCGGCTTCGACCGCCCCCAGCCAGATCGCCGCTTCGCGACCGGCAGGGTCGAAGAGCCGGACGACAGCGTTCATCCCCTGCGCACCGTGCGCCGCCGCTTCGACATGGACGCGCCCGGTCCCGGCGTCGGGCAGCAGCCAGAGATCGCTGAGCGCTGCACCGGGGAAAGCGGTCAGGCGCGCCCGTCCCCAGACGCCGCCGAAGGGGATGCAGACATCGGGCAGGAACCCGGCGAGCGACTCGCGCATCGGGAAACGTTCGCCCGGCTTGTAGACGGTCAGTTCGAGGAGATTTTCCAGACCGGGGCGCAGCGCATCGGTCACATCGAAGGCGAAAGCAGTCCACATGCCGGTGTGTTCACCGACCCTCACGCCGTTCAGGCGCGCCTCGATGTGATAGCTCAGCGCGTCGAACTGAAGCTGGACGCGCATCCCCTGCCAATCAGCCGGGACAGCGAGGGTGCGCCGGTAGACCGCCGGACCCTCGACATAGCGTGCATAGCCCTGCGCCTCCCAGACTCCGGGTACGACGATGCTCCCCGACTGCCCGGCAAGGGAGAACTCCCATGTGCCATCGAGCGGCAGGCTGTGCGATTGAAGCGCGTTGACCCACTGCGTCATCGGACCCTCCCCATGGGCGGCATCTCAGAGCCGGGGCAGCCGCTGTTCGACCGGCAGCATGGACGGGAAAGGCGCGTGCGGCTCCGCCTGATACCAGTAAGCGGTGGACGCATAATCGTTGCTCAGCTTGTTGGCGTGCCCATGCTCGATGGTGACTTTGATCGAGCGCTCGAAGAAGATCGGGTCTTCGATGTGATAGCGGTACACCGTATTCTTGCCGCGCCACTTCCAATCATCGGTCCCCTGGTAGAGGATCAGCCCGTGATAGGGCGCGCTGTACTCCTGTGTCGGGCAAAATGCCGTGTTGAAGTAGTCTTCCGTGCCGGTTCCGTACAAGCTGGGCAGCGGCGCGCCGTCGATGACGATCATGTCGTCGCCCTCGCCGTACCAGTCGTTCGCCTGCCGCGAAAAACAGTCGATATCCAGATGACAGCCGACGTAGTGCCCCCGCCCTTCCGCCTCCAGGATGACGTAGTTGTTCTCTCCGGTCAGGTTCGGGGTGCGCCAGGCTTCAAACATGGCGTCGCGGCTGCCTTCCCAGCGCACGGCAGGGTCCGCCCAACCCGGCGTCGGGTTGACGCGCCGCCACTGCGCATGAAACCGCCCGTAGTCGTCCAGGCGGGTCTCGGCGGGATAGCTCTCGTAATCGACGTAGAAGTAGAAGTTGAGCTTCTTGTCGGCTTCGTTGACGACTTCGACCCGCGCCGACGACTGGAAGGGCATGGGGAACCAGCAGTTGAAGGCGCGCCCATTTTCAGGACTCATTTGCAGCGGCAGCGAGACAAAATTGCGTGTCATGCTGTGCCCCATGCCGAAGAAGTCGCCAAGCGGCGTCTCGACACTGGGGGCGCTTTCGCCGTCCCAGTACATGCGCAGCAGGACTTTGCGCAGCGCGTATTTGTCTTCGCACCAGAAGGTGATCCAGATGTGCTTGACGCAGCCCGGACCGGTCAGGCTGGCGATGTCGCGCGCCTGCCCCGGTTCGAATTCCCACCAATCCATATTGCCGCCCGTCGGGTCATAACTGGAGACGCGCAGACGGCGGACGCCGGGGCGCAGCAGCGGCAGCCCAGCGAGCGTACTCATACCCAGAACCATTGTGTCAACCTTTCATCGAAACCCCACACTGCCCCACGCCGCATCTATTCGAATCACGCGGCTTAAAGCATGCCCTCCCGCGTCCAGCCGAAGCGCGCCAAGCCGGCGGCTCCAACGTAGAACGACGCGCCAAGCAGCAGCGCCGCCGTAAACCCGATGCTGACCGCCAGCGTCATCGCCAGCGCCGAGCCAAGGATCGCCGTCGCAGCGTTTGCTCCCCAGAAGGCAGCGATGCCGCGCGGATCGGCTTCATGGGCAATGCGCAGCCCACCGGGAAACGGCACACCCATCAGGACACCGAGCGGCAGAACTGCCGCCGCCGTCACCAACAGACGAATTTCCAGGCTCAGCGGCAGCGCCCAGCGGATCAACGCAGGATGAACGATCAGCGACAGCGCGACGCCAGCAGCGACCAGCAGCGCAAACAGCGCGACGCGCCGGGGGAGCGACTTCAGGCTGAAACGACTGCTGAGCAGGCTCCCCAGCCCGCTCCCCACCAACAGCGCGCCGATCACCAGCGGAAGCGCCAGCGTCGGCTGACCCAGAAGCAGGTTGAAGCGCTGAATGAGCGGGATTTCCACCAGCATGTACGCCGCGCCAAGCAGCGCGAAGTAGGGTGTCAGCAGGGCACGCCGCCACTGATAGCCATCGCGCCGGACATAGAAGAAGATCGCCCAGGACAGATAGGCAAGCGCGACGAAGACGCTGACCAGCAGCAGATCGCTCACACCGGGGGGCAGCCCCGGCGTGAACTGGTAAAAGAATGGACTGTCGTCGGTGGTCGGGGTGTAGTTGAACTGGGCGGCGTTGGCATCGATGTAGTCTTGAAGGGTCATTGCGCCGGTCGCCAGCCCTGTCATGCCGACTTCCTGGAAACCGGGCAGATAGAGCATCCCGACGTCAATGTCATGGGCGGCGGTCACTACTGCCTGGCTGTTCTCGGAGTCAAAGGGCTGGCGGCGGATGAAGACGGCGGAGGTGCGCGTCTGAGCATCGCCCGATCGCCGTGAACCCAGGGCGACATGACGCAGTGCCTCCTGAACGCTCATGCCTTCGGCTTGCAGCATGTCCAGCGCGGCGACCACCAGACGCAGCCCTTCGATGCCGTGATGCGTGGCGAAGGCGATAGTGCCGTCCTCGGTGAGATGTCCCCAGTAGGCGCGCAGCGCTTCGCGGGTGAAGATGTAACTTTCCGCCAGCGCCGAATGCCCCGGCGCAGCCGCCTGGCTGTAGACCACGTTGGCGTAGATCAGGTCGTAGGTCTGCGCGCTGCGCTCGACAAAGTTGCGTCCGTCGGTCACGATGGTCTGCACATTGGGCAGATCGAATATGCCGCCGTTGTACTCGGCAGAATCGCGCGTGAGATCGACCAGCGTCGGGTTGATTTCGACGGCGGTGATGTCTGCCAGACCCGCCAGCTTCGCCATCAGCACATCGCGCCCCGCGCCCGCTCCGATGATCAGCGCCGATCGCGCGCCCTCCGGCAGGACGGCGAACGGCAGGTACTCCACATCGCGACGCATCCAATCGACTGCCGCATCATCGCCGTCGTAGCGGACCATGATGCTGCCCGCACCGGCGTCGGTGAAGACGTAGCGCAGCGAGTCGTCATCGGCAGTCACCACATCCAGCCGGGCGAAGGGATCCCAGCGGGTTTCCAGGAGCGCGGCGTTGCCGCTTTGGAGCATGTGGATCATCGTCTTGTCTGGCGGCGCGTTTTCCAGCGCGGCGGGCGAAAAGACGAGCCAGCCGCCGAAGCGGTTGGCGAGGAAACCGACTGCCAGCGCGCCGGTCAGAATCAGGGCGCGCGTCACAAGCGAGCGGTCGCCACCCGACCAGGCAAGGAGGCAGCCCACCCCGGCGGCGATCACCGCCAGCGCCAGGATCAGATCGAACGCGCCGAACAGGCTGATCGCCGCGAACGCCGCCACCAGCCCGAAGGCTCCGCCGAGCAGGTCGGCGGCGTAGAGGACACCGCCCGACTGCGCGAAGGCAGCAAACAGCACCGACAGCAGAAACCCGATGCCGACGAATGGCAGCAGTGCCGCCGCCAGGGCAGCACCGACCAGGTCGGCGGAGGGCAGCAGCGCCAGCACCCCCGCCGCGACAACGAGCAGGAGGGCAGTTAGCTGGACGGCAGTTGTGAGCTTCGTCCGGCTCCCTTCCCACCCCCTGCCGCGCGTCAGCAGCGTTGCCAGAGCAGCGCCGCCGCTCAAACCGGCGACAGCGAGCGAGACCACGAGGAAGACGAAATGGTACTGCAAGATCACCGAGAAGACGCGCGTCAGCGCAATCTCGTACGCCAGTCCTACGGCTGCCAGAAGAAAAAGGACGAGCAGGATTCCAGGAGGTCTGCCGGCAGCCTGCGGCGATCTGGTATTGGTCTTCAAGTTACCCCTTCAGCCCGGTCAACTGAATGCCTTCGATGAAATAGCGCTGCGCAAAGAAGAAAATCAGGATAATCGGCAGGATGACGACCATCGATGCCGCCATGAGCAGGTGGAAGGATGTATTGTACTGCCCTTTGAAGAATGCCAGCCCCAGGGATACGGTGTACTGCTGCGGGCTGCTCAGGTACACATAGGGTTCGAAGAACGAGTTCCATGTCCACCAGAAGGTGAAAATACCGACCGTCGCCAGCGCCGGGGCGCTCAGCGGCAGGATCACCCTGACCAGCACTTGCAGCGTGGTTGCGCCGTCGATGCGGGCAGCCTCTTCCAATTCCATCGGTATCGCCATGAAGAACTGGCGCAGCAGAAAGATCAGGAAGGCGTTGCCGAAGAAAGACCGGACGAAGAGGGGCCACAGGGTATTGATCATCCCGAGCTTCTGGAAGATCTCAAAGGTGGGGATGAGCATCACCGGGAAGGGCAGCATCATGGTCGAAAGCAGCACCATGAACAGGAAGTTCTTGCCCGGCGCGCGCAGGCGAGCGAAGGCGTATGCCACCAGCGTGACCGACAGGAAATGCCCGATCAGATTCAGCAGCACCAGCAGCCCGGAATTTCGGAAGAAGGTGAAGAAGGTCGCGCCGCCCAGGTCCTTCGACAGCGCATCGACGTAATTCTGGAGGCTGAAGTTGGGCGTAAGCACCGCCGACAGCGACTCGCTCGGCACGTCGAACGCCTGCTCCACAACAGCCTGAGGGGCAATCAGCGCCATGTCGCGGCGCTCGCTGACGATGGCGATGGCGTGACGCTGATCGCCCTCGACGTAATCGTCGCGATAGCTGACCGAGACGCCATCCAGGTTGGCTACGAACGGCTGCGCCAATTTGCCCAGCGGAGTCAGGCGAAGGGTGGTCGCTTCATCGACCGGAATGACGAAAGTGAGCGCGCTGGTTTCGACCAGCAGGACAACTTCGCGCTGAGAACCATCTTCCATCCCTGCTGTGGCGACGGGCATGTCGGGCGTGCCGTTAACCGTCCGCAGTTCGGAAGCGCTCAGGGCGCTGTTTTCGACGGTGAAACCACTGGCGCGCGCCTGCTCCAGGTCGATGATCGGCTGCCAGGACTCGGCGCTCAGCAGGACGTATTTTTCCGCTTCGGGGTGGTCCGCCAGCGTGTAGACCGGCAGCTCCGTCGAGCCAAACGGAGCCAGCCCCGCCTCTTCAACCGCCTCGGCGGGCACGAGTACAGCGGCGCTTGCCACTTCTTGCGGGGCGACGACGGTCAGCTCCGATTCAGGACCGAGCGCCAGCAGTGTAACACCCTCTTCTTCCAGCTCGCGCGCCTGAAGCCGATAGCCGCCGATCTCGACGTTGGCGCGTTTCCCGGCGTTGACTTCATCCAGAGGTCGAATTGCGGCGATTTTCCTCAGATCATCGACCGCCGCCACCACCAGATTTTCCCCGTCGCGGGCGATGGCGACGACCTGCCGGGTCGTTCCGTCATCCAGCGTCAGCGTGCGGACGTTGAAGGTCACACTGTCCATCGCTGTGGGCTGCGCATCGCTCAGCCGATCAGCAGGGGCAGCGATCAGTTCTGGCATCTGGCTGACATCGATCACGGTCGTGAAGCGGCGCACGCCTACCTTGAGGACTTCTTCGCGCTCCCCGTCGGGGTTCACAGCCCACCACAGCGGGAATTCCTGTGTGGTGCTGCCGGCTTGCGCGTGAATCCAGGTCGAAGGAATCCAGATCGGCGGCTGGGCGAGGATCTGCCACTCCGGCTTGAAGCTGGAGGTAAACATCCATAAGAGCGGAAACAGCATGATGGTCGCGCCGACGAACAGGATCAGATAGTTCAGAGCGCGCCCGAACTGCGGACCGACGGGTTTTCCGGAGCGCGATTCAGCGCGGCGAGCGGCGTGATTCAGTCCGCCTGTAGGGCTGCTCATTGGAGGCAACGAGCTGAGGTCGGTCATGCGCGCTCCCTTTCGGTTTCGTAGTAGACCCACAGGCTGGACGAGCGAATGATCACCACCGTCAGCGCCATGATGATCAGGAAGAGTACCCACGCCAGCGCCGAAGCATAGCCAAGGCTGCCCATCTGAAAGGCTTCACGATAGAGGTTGAGCATGTAAGTCAGGGTGGCTTTATTCGGTCCGCCATTGGTCAGGATCAATGGACCATCGAACACCTGAAAGGCTCCGATGAAGCCGAGTACGACGTTGAAAAAGATCGTCGGGCTGAGCATCGGCACGGTGATATTCCAGAAACGCGCCCACGACCCTGCGCCATCAATCTGCGCGACTTCGTAATATTCTTTAGGGATATTTTTCAAGCCGGCGAGATAGATGATGACCTGCCCGCCGACCGTCCACCAGCTCATGAAGACCAGCGACGGCAGCGCCCAGTCTTCGCTGGTGATCCACCCCGGACCTTTGATGCCGATGTAGCCTAGCAGCGTGTTGATCAAGCCATACTGGGGGTTAAAAACGTAGAACCACAGCACGGCGACGGCGATCGGCGCAACCACCGAAGGCAGGAAATAGATGGTGCGCCAGATGCTCACCCCGCGAATGTTCTGCGCCAGCAGCATGGCGACACCGATGGCGATGACCGTGCTTCCGGGGACGCTGCCCAGGACGTACAACCCGGTCACGCGGAGCGACTGCCAGAAATCGGGGTCTTGAAAGAGCCGGGAGAAATTGTCGAAGCCGACGAAGACCGGCTCACGCCCGATCTGGTACTGGGTGAGCGCCAGGTAGAGCGAGCGCACCATCGGGTAAGCGATAAAAATGATGAAACCCAGCAGCCAGGGAGAAATAAGGACATAGAAGGTGAGCGCTTCACGCCGGGCGGAAGCGCTCATGTTCGCGAATGGACGCAATCGAGCCGCCATAGACCCTCTCACAAAGACTCATCAGAACGCCTGCAATGCGAGGACCGCCGCCTGCTCGAACAGAACCTACCCAAAAACAACCGTTTCAGCAGAAGCACGGCTCGCCATGCCCCTGCTGAAACAGAGTGAAGCTCACGGGTTTTTGAGCGCCGACGGAATCAGGCTACTGCTGTTCCATGCATGCCTGATATTCGGGCATCCGCTCGTTGACCAGCGCGGCGACATCCACATCCGCGCCTTCCTCGCCGAACAGTACCGCTGTGATCTCCGAGCCGGCGGGTGTGCCCACGCACTGGAGATAATACGGGTTCTTCAGGTCATCCAGCGCATCCAGATATTCGACCTCGTCGAGGAACGTGCCCCAGAACGGGTGATCCTGCTTGGATTCCATGATGACCGGCATGGAGGAGAGCGCATGCTCGCCATACTGACGCTGACCGATGTCCGTGCCGAGCGCCTTCAGGAGCAGCCATGCTTCTTCAGGATTCTCGCTGTTGGGCGCCAGACCGAAGCCCGCCCAGCAGACCGCGCCGTGATGTCCACCTGGACCGGTCGGCATCGGCAGAATGGCATATTCGAAGCCGGGCTGCTCTTCCAGCATGCCCAGGAACCAGGGACCCATGCCGAAGACCATCGCGATCTTGCCATCCAGGAATTCGGGCATCACGCCGCCGGGCAGCGAGCTGATGTAGTTGCTGGTCGGGGCGACATGGTAAACATGGACTGCGTCGCGCATCCACTCCAACGCCTGAATCGTGCCTTCGCTGTTGAAATAGCCATCCAGCGTCGTGCCGTCATCGCTGATGGTGTGCGAACCGAACGAGTAAACCACGCTCTGGAAGCCGCGCCACCAGTCACCACGATGATCCATACCCCACTGCACGACGTTAGTCGGGTCAAAGTCGGGGCTGGCGGCGTTGTTGCCGTTGGCGTCCACCGTCAGCTGCATCGCCACATCGAGCAGATCGTCGTAGGTCCAGCCTTCCTGGGGCATCTCGATGCCGGCGGCGTCCAGGAGTGCCTTGTTGGCGTATATCGCCACCGTGCTGTAGTCCTTCGCCAGCACGTAGGGATCGCCCTGATAGAAGCCATTTTCGTAGACTGACTGATAGAAGACTTCGGCGGGGTCAAAACCAGTGTCGCCCTCGACGAACGGGCGCAGATTGGTCAGACCACCCGATTCCACATAGAGCGGGATGTAGCTGGAATCGACCATGTAGACATCCGGCAGTTCGCCAGAGGCGATCAGCGTCAGGATACGGCTGTGCCAGTCGCCGCCCGGATTCGGCTGAATCTCCACATCGATGTTCGGGAACTGCGCTTCAAAGTCAGCGATCACCGCCAGATGGCGCTGGTTGCCGTTTTCATCGTCCCACGAACCCAGCGTGATCAGGGTCTTATCCTGGGCAGACACGACAGCGAAGCTGAGCATCGAGACGATCAGGCTGACGACGGTGAAGACTGCGAGGAACGAAAGAGTCCATTTACGGTGCTGCATAGTAAAACGCCCTCCATGCAACTATTTTTGCGCAAGCGATGTACAGACTGGCTTGAGAGGTATGAATTATTGGCGTTCATGATCCTCGGGTCTGGAAGATGTTCAGCGAGTCACGCCATCGATGCTCCTTTCCGCAAGAGTTGCGCTTTGCGCGCTCACAAGGATGACGAACATTCGTACGCTGCGGCGCAAAGGTCTGAAACACTTCACAGAGAATGTCTATATAAATCGACTCTAGTGTAGTGTTTGCCGTGCGGGCTGTCAAGAAAACCGATGATTCCTTGACAGCCATGCCCGCATCCGTCTAAACTTGTTCTAAACATTGCACAGAACATGTACAGTCCTTTGATAAAACTGCCGAATTTAGATAAGGACAAGATGGTGAAAGTCTTACCAACCAGTCGCGCCGCCCTGCGCCGTGCTGCGTTGAGCGCCGCTGCTCGTCCCGTGAGAAAGGAGGCGCGCGGTCACACTTTTTCGGCTTCAGCTTCGCCGTAAGTGATCTTGATGTTTTAGGAGGTTCTGCAATGTCTTCACGCATCCGGTTGTTCTCGCTTCTCACCATCCTGCTCCTGCTGGTGGTCATCGGGAGCGTCAGCGCTCAAGATGTGACGCTGAACGTCGTCGGGTTTGTCGTGCCACTGGAAGAACAGGGCACGCCCCTCGACGAAGCCTACAAAGCCTTCATCGCCGGATTCCAGGAGAGCCACCCCGGCGTGACCGTCAACGCCCTGGAGACCCCGCCGGAGTTCGACACGCAGCTTCTGGTCGATCTCGCCGCCGGGACCGCCCCTGACGTGTGGAATCAGGACGCCTCGACGCTTGCCCGTCTGGTGGATGCCGGCTACGTCCTGGATATGAATGAGTGCGTCGCGCTCGTGCCGGAGTTCAACCTCGACCGCTTCTTCCCGTCGACGCTGGCGATTCACCAGCGCGAAGCAGGCGGACCGATCTACGGCGTGCCGAACGACTTCACGCCGATGGTCATCTACTACAACACCCTGGCGTTTGAGCGCGCCGGCGTCGAACCCCCACAGGCGGGCTGGACCTGGGAAGACTTCGTCGAGATCGCCAAACAGGTGACGCTCGACGGCAACGGCAACAATGCCGCCAGCCCGGATTTCGACCCGGAAAATGTGACGCAGTGGGGCTTCCGCGTGCGCAAGTGGACCTTCGAGTGGCTGTACCGCGTATGGCAGGCGGGCAGCGACGTCATCTCGCCGGATGGCACGACCGCCAGCGGCTACCTGGATTCGCCGGAGAGCATCGCGGCGATCACCTTCCTGCGCGACCTGGTGACAGTCGAACACGTCGCCCCGCCGCCGACCACGCTCGACCAGATGATCCAGCAGTTGGGCTTCCTGGACCGCTTCCTGATGGGCGATTTCGCCATGTTCGACCGTGGACACTGGGAGATGGTCGGGCTGCGCGCCAACGCCAACTTTGAAGAAGGTCGGTTCAGCGTCGTCGGTCAGCCGCAGGGCGCAGCCCGCGCCACCGTGATGTACGCCTCCGGCTTCGTCATCCGCGCCGACATCCCCGAAGACCGCAAGCTGGCTGCCTGCCAGTTCGTCGAGGCGGCGACCAACCGGGCGTACCAGGATACGAAGGTGCTGACCGGCATCGCCATCTCCGCCAATCAGGCGGCGGCAGCCGACGCTATCGCTCAGAGTGCCGACCCGGCAATCGAGCAGGCTTTCTACGATGAGGTGGAATTCGGACGCGCGCCCTACGGCGCGATCTACGCGCAGTGGCCCACCATCGAGGGGCGGCTCGACACCATGATGGAAGCTATCCTCGCCGGCGGCGACGTCGAAGCAGAGGTTGCGCTTGCCGTAGAAGAGATCAACCGCGAACTTTCCCGCTAACCTCCGGTTTTTGGCAGGGGCAGCCTGATTTCACGGGCTGCCCCTGCCCTTTGATCGCCTGCTCTTTGTTCGATGGAGCACCCCCCTCATGGCACAAATGACTGCTGTGCGCGCCGAGTCTGCGCCCGGTCTGTGGCGGCGTTTCTGGAGCCGCAGCAACGAGCGCGCGGGTTATCTGTTCATCCTGCCGTCGCTGATCCATATCCTCGCCTTCCTCTTCATCCCGCTTGTCCTCAGCTTCTTTCTTTCCTTCCGAGACTGGACCCGCCCGACGTTCTCCGACGCGCCCTACATCGGGCTGGAAAACTACGAATTTCTGATGGGCGACCGCCGCTTCTGGCAGTCGATGGGCAACTCGGCGTATTACACGGCGCTCTCTGTGCCGCTGGGGATGGCGTTCAGCCTGGCGATTGCGCTGGTCATGAATCAGAAGCTGCGCGGCGTCTATCTGTTTCGCACCCTCTTCTTCATGCCCGTCGTCTCGTCGTGGGTGGCGGTCTCGATCATCTGGCTGACGCTGCTGGACCCTAACGTCGGCATCGTCAACTACGTCCTCGGCTGGTTCGGCATTCAGCCGATCAACTGGCTGGGCGACCCGCGTTCGGCAATGCCCGCCATCGTGCTGATCTCGATTTGGAAAAGCGCCGGTTTCAACATGGTCATCTGGCTGGCGGGCTTGCAGGCAATCCCGCAGGAGCTGTATGAAGCCGCCGCCATCGACGGGGCAAACCGCCTGCAATCGTTCCGCTTTCTGACCCTGCCGCTGCTCGCGCCGACCTCGTTTTTCATGGCGGTGACCGGCGTGATCGGCTCCTTCCAGGTGTTCACCCCGGTCTACGTGCTGACGCGCGGCGGACCGCTGGATTCGACCAACACTGCCGTCTTTCACATCTACCGCCGCGCCTTTCAGGAATTCGACTTCGGCTATGCGTCCGCCCAATCCTGGGTGCTGTTCGGCGTGATCTTCATCGCCACGCTGATCCAACTGTTCTACGTCCGCCGCCGCCGCGAAGAGATTCAGTTCTGAGGCTGATGAGGCTGAGAGGAGAAACTCGCTCATGGTCACCAAAATCACCCCGCAGATGATCGCGGCGCGCATTGCAGGCTATGCCATCCTCTTCATCGTCGCCGGCATGATGGTCGTGCCTTTCATGTGGATGGTGACGACCTCGTTCAAAACGCCGGGGACAGAATTCAGCTACCCACCGCAAATCCTGCCGAACCAGTTCGACTTCCAGAACTACGGCACCCTGTTCAACAACCTGCCCTTCTTTCGCTATTTCCTGAACACGACGGCGATCACCCTGGTGACCGTCTTCGGTCAGCTACTCATCTGCTCATTGGCTGCCTATGGCTTCGCCCGCCTCAACTTCATGGGGCGCGACACGATCTTCGTGCTGTACCTGACGACGATGATGATCCCCTTTCAGATCACGCTGATCCCCCTGTACCTGATCATCACGCAGCTGGGCTGGGTCAACACCTACCAGGGGTTGATCGTGCCGGGCATCTCCAGCGCTTTCGGCATCTTCCTGCTGCGCCAGTCGTTCCTGAACATCCCGCGCGACTACCAGGACGCCGCCCGCATCGACGGCGCGAGCGAACTGACGATCTTCATACGCATCTTCCTGCCGCTCAACGGTCCGACGCTGGCGACGCTGGGCGTCTTCGCCTTCATGGGGACCTGGACCGACCTGCTGTGGCCCCTGCTGATCGCCCGCAGCGAAGAGATGCGCACGCTCGAGCTGGGGTTAGCCTACTTCAACGCCCGTCCCAACGCCTTTTTGCAGCCGAACTGGCCCCTGCTCATGGCGGGATCGGTGGTCGTCATGCTGCCGGTGCTGGTCGTCTACATCGTGGCGCAGCGCTATTTCATCCAGGGCATCGCCCTGAGCGGAGTCAAGGGATAACATGCAGTTCTACAGCTTTGATGCGCGCGATCCGATCTTCGAGATCGACGGCTGGAAGTTGAGCCTACAGGTCATCACATTGGAAAACATCTACAGTCCTGCCCCGGAAAGTGTAACGCTGACCCGCGAGCCGGAGGGCTGGCGTCTGCGCTGCGACCGCCTGGCATGGGCGGGCGGTCAGGAGCGCGCCGCCGGAGGGCTGACGGCAGCAGTCACCGACAACGACGCGGGCGGGCTGCGTATCACCCTCAACGCCAGTGCGCCGGAACCGATCACCAGCGTCAAACTGCTGATCCGCGATCTGCCGCCGGTCCAGCCTTTGACCATGCTGGATCAGCCCCGCGACGTGCCGACCGACGGCTTGCTCGACCGCTACCCCAACGGCATCCGCCTGCCGGTCTGGCTGGCGGCGCGCTCAGACGGCGGCGTCTACGGCTTTCGCTGCGAGGATGCGCAGCACCGCGCCAAGCGCTTCTGCGCCTATGCCGAGCGCATGGGTCCGCTGACCGGGCGGATCGCCATCGAGTGCATTCACGATGAGGACGCCCGCCATTTCGACACGACGATCCACGCGCCGACCTGGGTGCTGGCACGCGACGTCGAGCCGGACGCCTTTCGCGCGGCGCAGCTCGCCTTCAACGAGGCGCAGGCGGGATTCGTCCCCTGGGAAGGACGTACTGACGTGCCCGGCTGGGCGCGCGATCTGCGTCTGGTGCTGACCCTGCACGGTATGCACTGGTCCGGCTTCATCTTCAACGACTACGCCGCCATGCTCGACATCATCCGCTACGTCGCCGGGCAGATCGACGGGCGGAAAGTTCTCGCCTACCTGCCGGGATGGGAGGGGCGCTACTACTGGCAGTACGGTGATTTCCGCCCTGAACCGCGACTGGGCGGCGAAGAGGGTTTTGTCCGGCTGTGCGACGGCGCACGGGCGCTCGGCGTCCACCTCATGCCGATGTTCGGCGGCAACTGTGCCAACGCCTGGATGCCTCATTTCCACACCTTTGGTCCGTCGTCGTACATGAAATCGGCGACGCGCAACGTGTTTCTGGGCAACCAACCGGATTGGAATCTGAGTCGGGCGCATGATACCGGCTGGCAGGCATGGCTGAACCCCGGCGCGCCGGCATGGCAGACGGAATTGACGCGCCAGATCACCCGGCTGATGGAACGCTACGGCTTCGATGCCGTCTTCCTGGATACCGTCGAGGTCTGGTCGAACGACCCGGATTTCAACATCCGTGAGGGCTACCGCCAATTGGTGGATCGTCTGCGAGCCGGACGCCCCGATCTGCTGGTAACCGGCGAAGACTGGTACGATGGGCTGCTGCCGATCTTCCCGATCTTCCAGCAGACCTCGAAATGGCGGCAGGTCCCCGCCTGGGTCGGGCGCTACGCCCGGCTGATGGGGCACATCTGCGACGGCGAGCCAAGCCGGGGCAGCACCGGCGTCTTCGAGTCCGGCTATGCGCCCTACGAGCGCCTGCCGGATGAACCGCACTACCTGCCGACGCTGGCGTTCGTCGATGGCACGCTGGACGCCGCGCGCGGCGAGATTGACGCTGTGATCGCCCTGGCGAAGCAGCGCGGCTGATCCTGAAGACTGCGAAAGGACGCATCATGCGAGAGAACGTCATCCCGGTCGATGGCATGGTCATCACCGAAGATACCCGGTTCGCGCCGGGGGTGTATCCGCTTCAGCAGGGCGTGACCCTCGCCGTCGACGGCATCATCGTCGAGGGGGAAGGCGCGCTGCTGGTCAACACATCACGGCAGGGCGTTGGCGTCCACGCTGAAAACCGGCGGGGCGTCACCGTCCGAGGGCTGGCGCTGTCGGGCTTCTATCACGGGCTGCGCTTCGACGGCTGCCGCGACGTGCTGGTCGAGGATGTCCGCGTCCGCAACACCTACGAGATCGAAGGCATCGATACGTTCCTGTACCTGTGGAACCCTATCGAAGAGGTCTACAGCGGGGCGATCCTGCTCAACGGCGTGCAGGGCGGGGTGGTGCGCGGCTGCGATCTTCAGCATCAGATGAACGGCATCCTGCTCTACGCCACCAACGGTGTGACCCTCGCCGACAACAACGCTTCATTCAACAGCGGCTGGGGTGTCTACCTGAGCGGATCGAACGAGAACATCGTGCAGGATAACCGGCTGGATTTCTGCAACCGCATCTACCGCCGCCCGGAAAGCGGCGCGATCCGCGTCGAAGCCGATGCCGCCGGGATCGTGCTGGTGGAAAGCTCCTGCCGCAACCATCTGCTGCGCAACAGCTGCCTGTGCGGCGGGGATGGCATCTTCATCGCCGGGTACAACCACAAAGGTGGCAAGACCACCTGCGACGATAACCTGATCGAGGGCAACGACTGCCGGCTCAGCCCGAACAACGCCATCGAATCGACCTTTTCGCGCGGCAACATCTTCCGCCGCAACGATTGCAGCCGATCCAACTACGGATTCTGGATGGGCTACTCGTGGGACAACGTGATGGAGGACAACATCATCGACTCCTGCCGGATGGTCGGCATCGCCATCGAACATGGACACGGGTTTGTCATCCGCCGCAACCAGATTCAGAACAACCGCGAAGGGGTGCGCCTGTTCACGCGCGGCGGCGCGACGCTGGAACACTGGCGCGAGTGGGCGGTCTCGTACGACTACACGCTGGAAGATAACCTGATCGAGCAGAATCGCATCGGCTTCAACGGCTACACCGGACCGGAGATTCCGCTAGATCAGGTCAGCTACGATCTGCGGCTGCGCGGCAACACCTTCAAGGGCAACATCACCGGGGCGCGTTTTCATCGGGTGCGGCAGGCGGCGCTGACCGGCAACACCTTCCAGGGCAACCAGCGGGCGGCGCTGCTGATCGAGGAGCCGGGGGTGGCGCTTGCCGACAATCAGTTCGCCGACAACGCCGAGGCGATCCTGCACACCAGCGAGCTGGGACACACCACCGAGCGCTCAGGGTGGGTGTGAAAGGGTGAAGAATGCGGGAATGCAGGGGATGGCGAACAGCGGGGCGCACATCAGCACGCCCCATGTCTGATCGCTCTGCTGCTGGCTGTGAAAGCGGAGCGATCACCCCGCCTGTATCTCCTCCAGGATCGGCGGGACGGCGACCGCCTGCCCGGTGGCAATCGACTGGCGGGCGGCTTCCATCACCGCGAAGACCGCCAAGCCGTCCTCCAGGGTGGGCGCACAGCTGCGCCCTTCCAGCAGCGCCAGGGCGAAGGTCTCGGCGTAGCTCGCAAATTCGCCGTAATGCATGCCGTGCGCCTCGTTGTTGAAGGCGTAGCCGCGCAGCGCATAGAGCGTATCTTCGCGCGCTTCCGTGCCATCCGGTCGGGTGTAGAGATAGCGCATGTCGTGATACTGCGCCAGGCTTGTGCCGCCCGTCCCATAGAGCATCAGTTCCAGGGCATTGCGCGCCGATGGCAGTTCGTGCAGCCCGTAGTGACCGAGCGCCCGCCCCAGCCGTCCATCGACGGTGCGCAGATTGACGGTGCAGATGTCGGGCGAACGCACCTGGAACGCGCTTGCCAGCGCCGAGTGCGCGCCATACGCCGTCACCTCGGCGACCGGACCGAGATACCAGCACAGCAGGTCCAGCGGGTGACTCATGCCGAGGAAAATCCAGTCGGTGGCATTCGCCGCCCAGGGACTTTTGCGATAGTACCAGTCCATGCGGTGGATGTAGTGGGCATCCGCCAGTTCCAGCGCCCCTACCTCGCCCGCCTCAAAGGCGGCGCGCTGCCGGCGAAAGGATTCGAAGAAGCGCACGCTCTGCCCCACCAGGAGCCGGCGATCTGTCCCACGTGAAGCCGCCCACAGCCGCCGCGCGTCCGCCATGTTATTGACCAGCGGTTTGGTGCAGATGACGTGTTTGCCGGCGGCGAACGCCTGCAGGATGTGATCGGCGTGGAAGGCGTCGGGCGTGTAGATCGCCACGATCTGCACGTCGTCGCGCCGCAGCATCTCGGCATAGTCGGGGGTGGTGAAAACCGCCGGATCGTCGGCGCGCACCTCGTCGAGCTTCTGCAGATTCAGGTCGCAGGCTGCCACCACGCGGACGTGCGGGGCGCGGTAGCGCACTTCTTCCGCCTGCCCGACCGGCGCGGGAATCGGCAGGTTGATCGCCTTGAGCAGCGTACGCCCTTCATGAAGACCGATGATGCCGATGCCCAGTGGTGGAACGTTCGTCATGCTGTCCTTTATCCTCGTCTGTGCCTCGTCACTGCGTCAGCCGGCGCGTCTGTACAGAGATTCGGAAACTGCGCCTGTTGGCTCAACGCTCAATTGTATCTATAATTGACTAGACTAAAATACACAAAGGTCTAGTCAACTTATGCCCCCGATGACCTCTCGCCAGCGGATGCTCACAGCCCTGCAGGGCGGCATCCCAGACCGACTGCCGGTGACCACGCATCATGTGATGCTCTCCTTCCTGGAAAAATACTTCGGCGGAATTCCTTACCACGAGTTCTTCGACCGCTATGGGCTGGATGCCTACGTCTGGACGGTCCCCTACAAGCCGGACACCGCCAAGGGCGAGTACTTCGACCCCAATCAGACCTCTATTCACCCGCTCGATCACACCCACCGCGTCGTCTCCGACAACTGGCGCATCGAGGCGGAAGACCTCCCCGATCCGGAATACCGGACGACGCGCTATCACTTCGTGACGCCCGACGGGACGCTGAACATGCTGCTTCAGGGCAATCAGTACACCGACTGGGTGGTCGAGCCGCTGATCAAAGAGAAGCGCGACATCGACCTGATCGCCAAGTGGGTCACCCACCCCAAGATCGACGTAGAAGCCGTCAACCGCACCGCCGAGGCGTTCGGCGAACGCGGGCTGGTGCGCGGGCACATCTGCTACTTCGACATCTACGGACAGCCGGGCTGCTGGCAGGACGCCGTCGAGCTGGTCGGCACGGAGCGGCTGATCATGGAGACCTATGACGACCCGCAATGGGTACACGAGTTGATCAAGATCCTGCACGAGCGCAAAAAGACCTTCATCTGCTCTCTGAAGGGCGCGCGTTACGACTTGCTGGAACTCGGCGGCGGGGCGGCGTCCTCGACGGTCATCTCGCCGAAGCTGTTCGACGAATTCGTCGCCCCCTATGACAGCGAACTGATCGCGATGGCGCACGAGGTCGGGCAGCGCATCGTCTATCACACCTGCGGCGGCATGATGCCCATCCTGGAGCGCCTCGCCGCCATGAAACCGGATGCGATGGAGACCTTCACGCCGGCGGACATGGGCGGCGACATGCGGCTGGCGGAAGCCAAGCAGCGCATCGGCGACCGCGTCTGCATGATCGGCGGTTTTGACCAGTTCCACTACTATGTCGGCTGCACGCCGGAAGAGACGCGCGCCGAAGTGCGCCGCTGCTTCGAGGCGGCGGGACCGGGCGGCGGCTACATCCTCAGCCCGTCGGATCATTTCTTCGAGGCGGACCTGCCGCTCCTCGAAGCCTTCGCCGATGAAGCGCGGCAGTGCAGCTATGGCTGAGCCGATCATCGAGATCAACGTGCCCTACGAGGCGATCGAAGCGCGCCGGGAGCGCGTCGCCCGCGCCCGGCGCTTCGAGACGCCCGACCGCGTCCCGGTCATCCCGGCTATCGCCCACCGCTTCCTGGTCCCCAAAGCCGGCATCTCTTTCGCCGACTACTACCGCGACCCAGAGACGATGCTGCGCGCCCAGATCATGGGGCAGAAATGGCTGATGGAGAACATCCGCACCGACGCCCACGCGATCACCGGGGCATGGGTCGGGGCGTGGACGGACTTCCAGAATACCTTTGAAGCCGGCAGCCTGGGCTGCGAAGTCGTCTTCCAGGACGACGACATCCCCTGGGTGGGTCCGGGATGGGTGAAGACCGACGACGATCTGAAGCGGCTGGAAGCGATGGATTTTGTGCGCGGCGGCATCAACGGCAGACAGATCGCCTACCGCCGTGCCATGATCGACGTGGCGGAGAAGTACCCGGTGCGCTTCCTGGGCGGACCGGTCTTCTACCCCGGCGCGAACCCCGCCCTGACCCATACTTCGGACGGACCATTCGGCGTGGCAGGCGACGTGATGGGACAGGTCGATCTGTTCCTGGGCGTCCACGAGCGCCCCGGCTTTGTGCGCGAGCTGCTGCGCATCATCACCGACAAGCTGATCGCCTGGCTGGATTTCTGCTGGCAAGAGGAAGGACTGCCAACGCCGAAGGATTTCGCCTGGACCGATGACCTGGCGGTATCCCTTTCCGCCGAGACCTACCGCGATCTGGTGCTGCCCTTCGAGCAGCGCCTGCGCTTCCATTTCGACGGCTATCTGAGCCTGCATATGTGCGGGAAATCGGATCACCTGCTGGAGATCTTCCGCGATGATCTGAAGATCAATGAGCTTCAGGGCTTTGGCTATCAGGTCAGCCTTGACCGGGTCGCCTCGGTCCTCGCCGGGCGGGTGGTGCTGATCGGCAACATCAACCCGATGCTCATCCACGACGGCACGCCGGAGCAGGTGCGTCAGGCGGCGCGCCAGGTCATCGAAAAGCTCGCGCCCTATCGCGGATTGATCCTCCAGGATGGCAACAATATCCCGCCCGGTTCGCCGCTGGAAAACATCAACGCCATGATGGAAGCGGCGGAGACCTACGGACGGTACGATTGATCGGCGCATCTGCCAGGATTCGCGCGCCAGATGATCCTGATGGAGGATCGAAATAGAGATGGCGTCATCCGTAGGGCGTGCCGGCGGCTCGCCCATTGAAAAGACGAGACCCGACTTTGCGAAAGGACGCTCCCAACCCGAATGGATGCGCAGCGGAAGATCGAACAGAGCAAAACCTTCCTCCAGCAGCTCTGGGCGCTGGACAACGAGGAACGCCCCGGATTCATGATCGGCTATGTCGGTCCGAAGGTGAAAAACGGCAAGCCGGTTCCGAGCGCCCTGTTTTCGACCGAAGGACCGGACACCGTGCGCGACCGCCTGCAGGACCCGGCAAAATTCCTCCAGGCGCAGATCGTCGAAATCGACGCGCAGTTGAATCAGGAGGGCGATTTCGTCCCCTCGCTCTGCCCGACGCTGGGGCTGGTTGGCATCCCATCGGCGTTCGGCTGTGAGGTCGTCTGGTGGGAGAACGACCTGCCCGCCGTCCGTCCCGTCGTCGGCGACGACGCGGAAGCAATCTACGGTCTGCCGACGCCGACCGTCCGCGACGGCGAACTGGGGCGCATGTTGGACTACACCCGCTACTTCATCGAACACAGCGACAGGGGCTATCCCATCCGCATGAGCGACATCCAGGGACCCTTAGACAGCGCGGCGCTGATCATGGGGCACAACAATTTCCTGTTGGCGATGCTCACCAACCCGGCGGCGGTCCATCATTTGCTGCAAAAAGTGACCGATCTGACCATCGCCTTCGTGGGGGCGCAGCGCGACCTCGCCCGCAGCCTGGGCGTCGAGTTTGTGCCGAGCATGTTCCAGCCCTGGATGCCGGATGGCTGCGGCGTATCGATCTCCAACGATGAGTGCGTGATGATCTCGGCGGCGATGCACGACGAATTCCACGTGCCCTACCTCAATCAGCTCTCCGACGCCTTTGGCGGAGTCTACCTGCATTCCTGCGGCAGATGGACCCACCAGTTCCCCAGCCTCGCCAAGGTTCACAACCTGCGCGGGCACGAGTTCGGCGCGAGTGAAGCAACTTTCGAACCGGTGCTGGACCATTTCGGGGGGAAGATCGTCCTCGCCTGCCGGGTCGGGCTGCACCGCGATCTGAAGTTCACCGGCATGGCAGATTTTGTCCGCCGGGTCAAAGCCGCCAGCAGGACCTATCGCGGTCTGTTCATCAACGTGGACATCACCAACGGGTTGATCGATGAGGCGTGGCAGGAGACGGATCTGCTGGAGATTTACGCCCTGTTCCGGGGATAATCACGCCGCAGCCCGCGATCCGGTTGGATCGCGGGCTGCGGGATAGGTCTAATACGACTGCGTGTCTCCGCCGGGTGCGCTGTCAGCCTGGTGCGCCGCCATCGCCATCTTCTGCTGCATCCTGACGGGCGTGTTTTCCATCAGCCAGGCTTCGGTGCGCGCGGCGATCTCCGCCGGAGTCTCCTTGTAGCCGTAAGTCTCCAGCAGGACCGGCGTCCACTTCTTGCCCCAGCGGATGTGAAAGTTCTCGTCGCTCCAGTCATAGCTGACCGCCGCCGCTGAGATGTCGTCTTCGATCTCTTCCCAGTGTTCGCGGTTGGCAGATTTTTCCGGCATGCCGTTCGGCTCGATCACGGTGGTCAGCAGCGCGTACTGATCGACGGCGGGCAGGGTCATCATCACGTCGTAGATCTGCACCACCTGCGGCACGTCTTCGACCTTCAGCCCAAGCTGCTGAATGCGCACCATGCCCAGCTGGCTATGGCGGATTTCATCCCAACAGTGGCGCGCCACGTTGTTCTGGTACTCCCAGGGCATCTCCGGCGTCATCCACAGGATCGACCCCAGGGTTTCCGCCGCCGTCATCTCGTTGAGATAGTGCTTGAAGCGCCACAGACGATGGGCTTCCGGCTCGGCTTTGCGATCTGGCTCAACATCCACCAAGGGATCGAAGACGAGCCAGCCCTTCATGCGCTGGCACTTCTTCCAGGGCAGCAGCAGCGGATGCTCTGCCGGCTCCGGCGGTTCGGCGCGCGGCGTCTCCATGCCGGTGACGCCGCCATCCGCCGCCAGCAGCCCGGCGACGTAATCGCGCCATGCCTCCCAGCCGGGGTAGCGCGCCGCCGCTTCGGGGAAGAACCGTTCCGCCCAGGCGACCTGCCGTTCGAGCGCCGGCAGCACCATCTCCGTCACCTTGACGGTCGGACGGTCGAAGTCACTCCAGGTCACGTCGGGGTGGGAACGGTACGCCTCAAGGAGCTGCTTCTTGACCACCAGATAGACGGCGGCGACCAGTTCGGCGCTGTTCTGCGCCCGGTCCAGCGCGCGCGCCAGACGTAAGAGCCGCTCGCTGAGGTTGCGTTCCGGCTGATAGGAGCGCAGCTCGCGCAGGCGCTGGTAAATCTTGTCTGCCGAGTCGGCGCTTTCCCACAGGTGCAAGCCGATCTCGTTCTTCGCTTCCCATTCCGGCACGCCCGGCAGCCAACCGGAGAGGGTGCGCATGCACGCCTTTTCCAGAAAAGCATAGCGCTTCAGAATCTCGGTATTCCGCTCAATCGTGATGTGGGTCGGTGCGCTGCTCATCGTCCTCAACTGCTCCACAGAACTCGTTTCGTCTCTCTTGCGTCGTTTTCAACCGTCAAGTTCACTTCAGCGCCCCGCGCGCCAAGCCGGAGATGATCATGCGCTGTCCGAACAGGATGATCAGCAGCACGGGCACGATCATGAACACGCTCAGCGCGCTCATCTGGTCCCAGGGCTTGGTATAGGTCGAACCAGGATCGGTCAGCTCGGTCAGACCGACGCTCAAGGTCTTGGTATCGACATTATGCGCGAAGACCAGCGGATACAGCAACTCGTTCCAGCTGATGATGAAATTGATCAGGAACATGGTGAACAACGCCGGGCGAATCAGCGGCAGCACGACGCGCAGGATGATCTGGGCGGTGTTCGCGCCATCGATGTAGGCGGCTTCTTCGATCTCCGCCGGAACCTGATTGATGAACGAGACCAGGGTCATGATGGTGAAGGGCAGCATCAGGCTGCTCATCATGATGATCAGCCCGTAAGGGGTGTTGACCAGTCTGAAGCTGTTGAAGGTCTGATACATCGGAACCAGTACGGCGATCTGCGGCAGCGCCACCGAGAGGATCAGCGCCAGATAGAGGATGTTGCTGCCCGGAAAGCGGATGCGCGCCAGCGCATAAGCCGCCATGCCCGCCGCGATCACCGACACCGCCGACGAGCCGATGGCGAAGATCAGCGAATTGCGGAAGTAGGTCAGAAACGGGATCGACTCCATCATTTTCAGGTAGTTTTCCAGCGTCGGGGCGCTGGGTAGGTAGGTCGGCGGTATGTTGAAGAGTTCCGAGGAGGGGGTGATCGACGAGATGAAGATGAAGTAGAACGGCAGCCCGATCACCACAGCGAAGATGATGAAGCTGACGTAGACGAGGATGCTTCCGCCGAAGCGGGTGAGGCGTTCCATCGTCTGCCCTGGATGATCTCCCTGGGCGGGCTGCGCCGGTCTGGCGGTAAGCTGGGTGGACATCAGCACAGCCCTTTCATGCCGAAACGTCGAAGCGGCGGAACAGATACAGCCCGACGGCGCCGACCAGCGCGACGATGCCGACCAGCACCATGCTGATCGACGCCGCGTAGCCATAATTGAGCGAATTGCTTTCCAGGTAAATTTTCTGGGCGATCACCGTCGTGGAGAAGCCGGGTCCGCCGCCGGTCATCAGGAACGGCAGATCGAACACCGCCAGCTGCCAGACGATCATGAACATGCCGGTGGTGATCAGGATGGGCAGCAGCATGGGGATGGTGATGTAGAACAGGCACGTCCAGGCGTTCGCGCCATCGACGCGCGCCGCCTCGTACAGGTCGCGTCCGATGCCCTGTAAGCCGGCGAGCAGCACCAGCGCCACGAACGGCGTACTCTTCCAGACGGCGACCGAGACCACTGCCAGCTTGGCGTTGTTCGGGTCGATCAGCCAGCGGACATTCGCCCCCGTCAGGGTGCGCAGCAGGTCGGGAATGATGCCGAACTGATCGTCGAACATCCAGCGGAAGCCGAGCGCCGCCACCGCCATCGGGATCGCCCAGGGAATCAGCACCAGGGCGCGCGCCAGATAGCGCAGACGGAAGGCGGCATTGAGCAAATGGGCGACCGCCAGCCCCAGGGTCAGTTGAAAGAAGGTCGCGCCCAGCACGAACAGAAGGGTGAAGCCGATGCTGGCTTGCACCACCGGATCAGAACCGATGCGCGTAAAGTTGTTCAGCCCGACGAACACGGGACCGTCATGATCGAACGCCGGGTTGTACTTGTGCAGACTGAGGTATGCCGTCTGCAAAAAGGGGTAGAACGCCGTGAAGACGCGCAGCGCCACCGCCGGCAGCAGCAGCAGAACAGCCACGATATAGAAGCGCTGCCGCAGCGTCAGCCGGGAGAACCGTCCCGGAGGCTGGGCGGCGCGTGATTGAGCAGCCATAGAGCGTAATTTTCGGAGTCTCGAAACGCAGGACGAATCCACGCTGCCAGGGGGCAAACCGCCGGCTTACCCCCTGGCTTGAACGATCCAGATATTCCCCTACTGGTCCAGGGCGGCGATCAGCTGCTTGCCCTGCTCCAGTACCTCAGATAGGCTCGCCTGTTTGGTCAGGAAGAGCGACGCCATGTCGTCCACGACGGTCTGCGCCTCAGCGACGCGCGGGTGGAAGGCGCGCGGCGCGAACACATCGTTTTCGGCGTACAGCCCCATCGCGGTGATCAGTTCGTCGCCGGTATCCGCCATCGCCTCAAGGATCGAGTAGCGCGGCGTGAGCAGGAAGCCCTGCTGCGCAGCCAGCTGCGACGCGACGGCGTTGGAGGTCAGGTACTGAATGAGCGCCGCTGCGCCATCGGGGTTCGGCGCGTAGGTCGGGATCGAATAGCCCCAACCGCCGATCCAGCTCTTGCTCCCTAACGGACCCGCCGGCGGCAGGGAGATGATCAGCTTCTCCGGCGCGTACCACTCGGCATTGCCTTCGGCGACGCCCTGGAAGAAGGGCCACTGACGCATGAACCACACCTTGTCGCTCATATACAGCGCGTTCTGAGCGGTGTAGTCCTGGTTGAGCGATTCTTCCGGGAAGATCTTGTGGGTGTGAATCATATCGTACAGGAACTGCAGCGCCTGCGCCGTGCCGTCGTCGAACTCGAAGACCTTGCCGCCCGCCTGCACCGCCAGATAGGCAACGTAGACGTACAGGAGCGCCGGCTTGATCAGCGCGTCGGTCGTCCCCCACACGCCGTTCGCGGAGTCGGTGACTTCCTTGCCGACCTCGACCAGTTCGTCCCAGGTCGTCGGAACCGTCAGACCGCGCTCGGAGAGCCAGTCCTGGCGGGAGAAGAAGTAGCCAACGGCGAATTCATGCGGGATGCGGTAAGGCACATCGTCGATGCTGAGGAAGCCGCGAATGTGATCCTGCATGCTGGGCGGGAAGTCGTCCCACGTTTCCTGAGGGATGATCTCGTTGAGCGGTTTGACCCACCCCGCCCCCATGAAGGTCGGCGAGCTGTCGTCGGCGTCGCTGAACAGATCGACCGGGCTGGTTCCAGAGGCAAACGCCGGGCTGTAGGCAGTCAGCATCTCGTTTCCGGTGACCGGACCGCCTTCAAGCTGAACGGTCAAGCCGGTATCCGCCTCGAACTGGGGCAGCACCGACTGAATGGCTTCGTGTGCGAAAGACTGAATGGCGAAAATGACGGTGTTGTTCTGACGAATGAGCCGGGGCGCGAACATCCCCTGTGTCATGAACTTTCCTGGACCGCTTGCAGCCAGCGCGCCGGCGATGCTGCCCGCCGTCCCTCTCAGGAACATGCGGCGCGAGATTCCTCGCTTGACACCCTTCGACTGCTCCTCTTTTCCCATAAGCTTAGCCTTTCTGCTAATATCGACGGATAAATCTTGACGATGTATTTCTTGGCGATGCTGCGAACGGTGGTATAATCGTATTTGTCTAAACAACCAATTTCAAATATATAGTCAACACGCCCCTTTGTCAAACAGGTAGAGGCTGTATTCATGGCTCGATTTCATGCAACGATGGTTAGTCATACTCACTGGGATCGTGCATGGTACTGTACCTTTCAGGAATTTCGCCTACGTCTGGTACAGTTGGTCGATAACCTCCTAAAGATTCTGGATTCCGACCCGAATTTTCGCTGTTTCATGCTCGACGGGCAGATGAGCGTTATCGAAGATTATTTGGAAGCCCGCCCAGGGCAGGCGGAGGCGCTGCGCACCCACTGCCGTTCGGGGCGTATCCAGGTCGGTCCCTGGTTCGTACTGGCTGATGAGTTCCTGGTCAGCCCGGAATCCCTCATCCGTAATCTCCGTCTAGGACACCGCATGGGCGAGGACTATGGCGGCGTGGTCAAGATCGGCTACGTGCCGGATGGCTTCGGACACATCGCCCAACTGCCGCAAATCCTGCGCGGCTTCGGCATCGATAACGCCTTTTTCTGGCGCGGCATGGGCGCGGAGGGAGACCGCCTGGGCACGGAATTTCACTGGGAGGCGCTCGACGGTTCCGCCGTGACGACGATCCTCATGCCCTGGGGCTACCACAACGTCACCAACCTCGGCTATGGCATCCACTGGGGTGACACCTCGCAGATGTCATTCGACATGCAGATGGCGCTGGACAAGATCGAACGCGCCGTCAAAAAGCTCACGCCGATGGCGAACACCAACGCGCTGCTGCTCATGAACGGAATCGATCACGCCGAGCCGGAACCCCGCATCCCGGCGATCATCGCCCAGGCGAATGATCACCTGGAAACGGCGGAGATCGTCCAGGGCACGCTCGCCGATCATCTGGCACGGGTGCGCGCGTCCGGCGTGACCCTGCCCCATTTCAGCGGCGAATTTCGCTGGGGACGCTATTCGGAGATCCTTCAGGGGGTCTATTCCACCCGCATTCACCTCAAACAGGCGAATCATGCCGGAGAAACCCTGCTGGAACGCTATGCTGAACCGCTGGCGGCGCTGTCCTGGCTGGCGGGGGCAGCCGGCACGCCCGGCGTGCCGGACATGCTCGACCTCGCCTGGCACTGGCTGCTCCTCAACCATCCGCATGACGATATATATGGAAGCGGCATCGACGAAGTGCATCACGAGATGGCGTTCCGCTTCAGCCAGTCTAGACAGATCGCCGACGCGCTGGTGCGAGACAGCCTGCGCCGCCTCGCCCGTCAGGTCGATTTCAGCGCGCACACCGGCGTACCGGTCATCGCCTTCAACCCGCTGGGATGGGAACGCCGCGAGATCGTCGAGGCGGAGATCGACTTCGAATTCGACGACCCCGACGCTGGATCGTTCCAGGTGGTGGATTCCGCCGGCGTGATCCTGCCGCATCAGGTGATCAGCGACGAGACGCTCTTCTGGATGGAGGTCCTCAAACCTAACCGCAAACGCCGGGTGAAAGTCCTCTTTCCGGCGGCGACGCCCGCCTGCGGTTATGCCGCATTCACCATCCAACCGCGCGCCGCTCAGCCGCCCGCAGCTGACCTCTCCGTCGCCGAGCGCAGCGCGGAAAACGCCTACATCGCCCTTCAGATCGCCGACGACGGCGGCATGACGCTGACCGACAAGATCACCCGGCGCACTTACAGCGGAATCGGACACCTGGTGGATGTCGCCGATGCGGGCGACGAATACACCTTCTGCCCGCTCAAAGACGATCAGCCGGTCGGCACCGCCGGCGCGCCGGCGCAGATCACGCGCACCGAAGCAGGTCCATGCCGCGCCTCCTTCCGTATCACGCGCACGCTGAAACTTCCAGCCGGGTTGAGCGCCGACCGTCAGAGCCGCAGCGCTGAAACGGTCGAGATGCCCATCGTCACCGACGTGGTCGTCTATGCCGGGCAGCCCGGCGTTTACGTCACGACTCGCATCGTCAACCACGCGCACGATCACAAGCTGACCGCCGTCTTTCCCAGCGGAATCCAGGCGGAAGTGGCGCATGTCGATGAGTCCTTCATGATCGCCGAGCGCGCTCTGCGCCTGCCCGATTCCACCGGCTGGGTCGAAGACCCGACCGCGCTCATGCATCAGCGCACCTTTGCCGATCTCAGCGACGGAGAGCGCGGGCTGGCGGTACTCAATCGCGGGCTGCCCTCGGTTGAAGTTCACCAGGACGGCACGATTGCCCTCACCCTGCTGCGCAGCGTGGGCTGGCTCTCGCGCGATGATCTGTGGGTGCGGCGCATCGCTGCCGGACCGCTGGTTCCTACCCCCGGGGCGCAGTGCCTCGGCGACTATACCTATGAATATGCAGTCCTGGCGCATCCCGGCAACTGGCGCAGCGTCTATCAGGCTGCCCACAACTACAACGCCCCGGTGATGACGAGGCGCGCCGACACGCACCCTGGTCTGGAGCTGCGCGAGATGAATATCACGCGCGACAATCCCGATCGCGTGCGCAAAATTCCCTGGCAGCGGGGTGGACCTCTGCCGGCGGCGCACAGCATCGTGCAGATCGAACCACCGGCGCTGATCCTGAGCGCCGTCTATCGCAGCGGGGACGCGCTGATCGTGCGCTTCTACAATCCCACGCGCGATGCCGTCGGTGGATCGGTGATCTTCGGGCTGCCGCTGGCGCGCGCCGAGCAGGTGCGCATGGATGAAACTTTCGTGATGCCGCTGCTGCACGATGCCGCTGGACGTATCCCAGTCGAGGTGCGCGCCGGAGAGGTCTTCACCCTGCGGCTGATCCCCGCCAAGCCGTCGGAAGTGCCGGCACAGTGAGGGCATTTGACAACAGATTCGATGTGATGTAGAGTAACAGGTATAGACCTTTATGCTCGTGATTGTACAAGTTGGGACCTATGCCAATCCTCCTTGATCGAACACCCGATGCGCCACACCTGCATGTGCAGGTCGCCGCTATCCTCAAGAAGCGCATCCATAACGGGACCTGGAGCAGCGGCAGCAGCATCCCATCGGAGAAAGAGCTGTGCGCCGAATTCGACGTGGCGCGCGGGACGGTGCGCCAGGCATTGGCGAGCCTGGAGGCGGAAGGCTATCTGAGCCGTGAACAGGGGCGGGGAACCTTCGTTCAGTGGCGCGAATTCAGCGCCAACCGCAGCCGATCCCAACGCCTGGCATTCGTCGTCCCGTATGTGCGCGACTCGTCGGTTCCGACCATCCTGGTCGGCTTCCAGCAGGTCGCCGAACAAGCCAACTACTCGGTCATCTTCAACCACGTCAACAACGATCTTCAGCAGCAGGAACGGGTGGTCCTCAAGCTCATCGACGAGAATGTGGCGGGGATCGCCCTCTACCCCATCAATTCGGAAACGCTGCCGATCATCGAAAACCTGTATAACGCCCGGTTTCCGCTGGTGCTGATCGACCGCTACGTGCGCACGTTTTCGACCGACTATGTGATGACCGATCACTTCGGCGGGGCGATTCGCGGCACACATTATCTGTTCAACCTGGGACATACCCGCGTGGGCTTCGTCACCTGGCTCTCGCCGGCGGTCAGCATGGAACATCGATTCCTGGGTTACAGTCAGGCGGTCGCCGAACGCGGGCTGCGGCTCAGCGACCGCCTGATCTGCCGGGTCGAGGGGTATCCGATGATTGACCGCACGCCGCTGAACGAGTATCTTTCGGGACCCGACCGCCCCACCGCCGTATTCGCCGCCAATGACCAGATCGCCATCGCCGTCTATCGCGCCGCGACCAGCCTGGGGCTGTCGATCCCCGACGATCTCTCGGTCCTGGGATTCGACGATCTGGATGTTTCGGCGCATCTCGATCCGCCGCTGACGACCATCGCCCAGCCCTTCATGCAGATCGGCAGGACTGCCGCCGAACTCCTGCTGCGGCGAATCAGCGGAGAACGCGGTAACCTTGAGCAGTTGGCGCTTCAGGCGGCGTTCTCTCTGCGCGAATCGTGCCGGGCGCTGATATCTGAAGAATCAACGGCGCCGGCGATATAGCCGCCGGCGCGGGGGTATCAAGAACCATGCTCAGGCAGCGGCGCTGAGTTGGGCGTGTTACAGCGCGCCCTGATGATGCAGCAAAACCTGTATTCGCGTCATAATTAGGCAGTTGGGAGAAAATATGTCTCTGATAGAGGAAATTCGAGAGGGTGTCATCGAGGGTCAGGCAAACGTCGTCCTGGAGAAAGTCAGGCAAGCCCTTGAAGCTGGCGAATCGGCGGAGGTCATCCTCAACCAGGGACTGATCAGCGGTATGCAGCGGGTGGGCGAATTGTTCGAAGAAGGCACGGTCTTCGTGCCGGAAATGCTGATCGCCGCCCGCGCGATGGACAAAGCCCTGACGGTGCTGCGCCCGCATCTCGTCGAAGCCGGGGTGCAGCCCATCGCCAAAGTCGCCATCGGCACAGTAAAGGGCGACCTGCACGACATCGGCAAGAAGCTGGTGGCGATGATGCTGGAAGGTTCGGGGTTCGAGATCATGGACCTGGGCATCAATGTGCCGCCAGAGAAATTCGTCGACGCCGTGCGCCAGGGCGCGCAGGTCGTCGCCCTCTCCGCCCTGCTGACCACCACCATGCCCAACATGAAAGATGTGGTCGACGCCATCGACCAGGCGGGGCTGCGCAGGCAGACGCGGGTGATCATCGGCGGCGCGCCAGTCAACCAGAACTACGCCGACCAGATCGGCGCAGACGGCTTCGCGCCGGATGCTTCCAGCGCGGTCCGCAAGGTTCGCGAACTCGTCGGCGTCTGAGTGCGGCACGATGCATCACAGGCTGATTCTGATGCCCTCCGGGCGGCAGGGCGAAGTCGCTGACGGCGCGACTTTGCTGGAAGCCGCCCGCCAGCTCGGCGTCGAACTGGAAGCCATCTGCGGCGGCAGACAAACCTGCGGCAAGTGCCTGGTGACGCTGGAACGCGGGCAGTTCCTCAAGCACAGCATCACCTCTTCGTCGGATCATCTGACACCGCCGGGCGAAGATGAGCGCGCCTATGCCGCCGCGCACGGGCTGACTCTTGAGACGTGGCGCATGGCATGCGCTGCCTGCATCACCGGAGATGTCCTGCTGCACATCCCGGAAACCAGCCTGGCGCGCAAGCAGGTCATCCTGAAAGCTGCCCGCGACATGGTGATCGAGGTCGCCCCTGCCGTGCGCCTCATCTACGTCGAAGTCGAACCGGCATCGCTGGGCGGCGACGGCGATTGGCAGCGACTGCAGAAGGCGCTGGCGGAACAGTGGCAGATCGATGGGTTGGAGATCGATGTGTCTCTGCTGCGGCGGCTGCAGGCGGCGCTGCGCGCCGGCGGGTGGAAGATCACCGCCACGCTCTGGGATGAGCGCCAGGTGATCCGCGTCGAACCGGGCTATGTAGAAAGCCTGTACGGGCTGGCGGTCGATGTTGGCTCGACCACCATCGTCTGCCACCTCTGCGATCTGCTCACCGGTCAGGTGATCGCCACCGAAGCCACGATGAATCCTCAGGTGCGCTACGGCGAGGACCTGATGAGCAGAGTTTCCTATGCCACCGGCGAAGCGGGCGGGCTGGGGCGGCTGCACCATGCCGCCGTCAAAGCCATCAACGATCTGGCGGACCGCGCCGCCGGGACCGCCGGCATCGACACCGCCGCCATCACCGACATCGTCCTGGTCGGCAACACCATCATGCACCACCTGCTGCTCGGCATCGACCCGGTAGAACTGGGACAGGTCCCCTTCGCCCTGGCGACCGAGGACCCAGTCGATCTGCGGGCGCGCGAGCTGGGTCTGAACGTCCTGCACCCCGGCGCGCAGGCGCATCTGCTGCCCTGCATTGCCGGCTACGTCGGCGCGGACTGCGTGGCGGCGCTGCTGGCGAGCCTGCCCTTCCCGCAAGACGAGGTCCTGCTGATCCTGGACATCGGCACCAACGCCGAGATCATGCTGGTGGCGGGGTCGCGCATCCTGGTCACCTCCAGCCCGACCGGTCCCGCCTTCGAAGGCGCGCAGATCCGTCATGGTCAGCGCGCCGCCTTCGGGGCAATCGAGCGCTTCCGCCTGGACAGCACGACGGGAGCCGCCCGCTACCGCGTCGTCGGCGACGAGCGCTGGAGCGATCGGCTTCAGCCGGGGCACTCGCTGACGCCGACCGGCATCTGCGGGTCGGGCATCATCGAGATCGTCGCCGAGCTGCTCAGCGCGGGCTACGTCGCCCCCAGCGGCTACTTTGCGCCGACCGGGAAACACCCGCGCATTCGCGCCGCCGGAAAATCGGCGGAGTTCGTCCTCGCCGAAGCCGATGAAACCGCCGGCTCGCGCGAGATCGTCGTCACCCAGTTCGATATTCGCGCCGTGCAGCTCGCCAAAGCCGCGCTGTATGCCGGGGCGCGCCTGCTCATGGATCACCTCGGCATCGAGCGGGTGGACCGCATACACCTCGCCGGCGCATTCGGCAGCTACATCGACCCGATTTACGCCATGACCATCGGGATGATCCCCGACTGTGACCTCAGCCGGGTGGTCGCTGTCGGCAACGCCGCCGGAGATGGCGCGCGGATAGCGCTGCTCAATGCCGCCGCCCGCCGGCAGGCAGCTGATCTGGCGCGGCGCGCCGAATTCGTGGAGACCGCCGCTCATCCGCGCTTCCAGGACCTGTTCGTGGAGGCGATGGCGCTGCCCCACGCCAGCGATTCTTTTCCGCACCTTGCCGATCTCAAGCCGTGAGTTTCGAAATCTGTTTCTAAAGGAGGTTGCCATATGACCGTCAGCCTTGCTCAGCTTCTTGAATCACAGGCGACCCTGGTCGCCGACGGCGGCATGGGGACGATGCTCTTCGCCGCTGGTCTGGCGCGCGGCAGCGCGCCCGAAGTGTGGAATGTCGAACGTCCCGAAGCCGTGCGCCGGATTCACGCCGACTACATCGCCGCCGGGGCGCAGATCATCCTGACCAACAGCTTCGGTGGCAGCCGGGCGCGGCTGAGCATGCACGGGCTGGCGGATCGGGCAGCCGAACTGAACCGCGCTGCCGCTCAGATCGCCCGTTCCGCCGCCCAGGATGCCCGACATTCAGTGGTAATCGCCGGCTCCATCGGACCCACCGGACAGATGCTCGCGCCTTACGGCGACCTGGAACCGGACGATGCGGCGGAGATGTTCGCCGAACAGGCGGCGGCGCTGGTCGAGGGCGGCGTCGATGTGCTGTGGATCGAGACGATGGCGGATATGAGCGAGGTGCGCGCCGCCGTCGAAGGCTGCCGCCGCGCAGCGCCGGGCGTGCCGCTGGTCGCCACGCTGACCTATGACACGCGCGGGCGCACCATGATGGGCGAGACGCCGGAACACGCCGCCGAGACTCTTGAAGGGATGGGACTGCTGGCGCACGGCGCAAACTGTGGCAACGGTCCCGACGAACTGCTGACCGCCATCGATCACATGCATCACGCCCAGCCCCAGGCGCACCTGGTCGCCAAAGCCAACGCCGGGCTGCCCCACATGGTCGATGACCGCGCGGTGTACGACGCCGGTCCCGAAGTCATGGCGGCGTATGCCCGGCAGGCGCGCGCCAACGGCGCCCGCATCATCGGCGCATGCTGCGGCAGCACGCCGGAACATGTGCGCGCCATCGCCGAAGCGCTGCGCCAGGAGGACCCGGTAACATGACCCACTACATCGCACTGACCTGTTCCGCCCTGGCGCGCAGCGTCTATGCAGCGGCGGCGGTCGCTGAACCGGTCGTCTCGGTACGCCTGTTCGATCAGGGCTTGCACAACGCGCCGCGCAGCCTGCGCGGTCGGCTGCAAGCGGCGGTCGATGCCGTAACGCCCGGCGAATGCGACGCCATCCTGCTCGCCTACGGCATCTGCGGCACGGCAACCATCGGGCTGACCGCTCACCACACGCCGCTGGTCATCCCCCGCGCCCACGACTGCATCACGCTCTATCTGGGATCGCGCCGGCGCTATCAGGATGAGTTCGACGCCTACCCCGGAACCTACTGGTACAGCCAGGATTACCTGGAACGCAATCCCTCTAGTTCGGGCGTCGCCCTGGGTGCTGCCAGCATCCAGGTCAGCGAGTCGATCTACCAGCAGTACGTCGAGAAGTATGGGCAGGACAACGCCGATTACCTGATGGAGGTGATGGGCGAATGGGGCAGCCACTACAACCGCGCCGTCTTCATCGATACCGGACTCGGCGACGGCGCGATCTATGAACAGCGGGCGCGCGAACAGGCGGAGAAGCGCGGTTGGCGCTACGAGAAACGCGCGGGCGACCGGGGGATCACCGATCGGCTGCTGAGCGGCAGATGGAGCGAGGAGGAGTTCCTGATCATCCCGCCGGGGCATCGAATCGTCCAGGCAGTCGGTGATCAGCTCGTCCAGGCGCAGGCTGTCACCGACGAACCGCCGGAAACATAGTCATGCAGTCTGAGGTCGAAGCCCGCTTCAGCGTTCGATCACAACCGTCAGCACAAATACCCCGGATTCGCCGCCGTATTCGCCGACTTCAATGGTGTACGTCCCGTCCGCCGTGACCAGCGATGGCGGAATAACCGAGTCCAGACCGCCCACGCCGAACAAGATCGCCTCGGTGTCGTCATTTTCAGCAAAGACCACGCCATCCGGGGCGATCACCTGTACA
This sequence comes from Anaerolineae bacterium, assembly GCA_013360465.1. Taxonomy (GTDB): domain Bacteria; phylum Chloroflexota; class Anaerolineae; order Aggregatilineales; family Phototrophicaceae; genus Flexifilum. Next base: position 68,380 of record JABWBO010000006.1, read on the forward strand.
TGAGAATCGAAGACCAACCCGACGCCGCGCACATAAACGCTCAGCCGATCCTGCGCCAGCAGCGCCAGCGGCAGACGATAGATCGTCTCGTCGTCCAGCGCCTCTAAGAAGACATATTCCGTACGCCCCTGCTCGGAAGGCGGGATGGTGGTTCGCGCCGACGGCGCGAAGGCGGTGACGGTCGCAGCGTCCGACGGTGGAACGATGATCTGCGGCTGATCGCCCTCGCGGAACGCCACCTCCAGCGCCGCGGAGACGGAAAAGGGCGGCTCGGGATAGCCGAGCAGTCCTGGCTGCAAGAGCAGGTCAACAGCGACGGCAAGATGGCGCAGGAGTCCATCTTCCGCGCCGATAGCCTCGTCCACCGTCAGCGTGGACCCCTCGAACAGCCGGGAGTTGTCCAGGACGATCTGCACCAGCTCGTCGTAGTCGTAGAGGATGATGTCAGTGCCCTGAGCTTGAGCGAGCGCGCGGACGGCGTCGTGGAAAGCGCCTATCTGCATCAAGGCATCAACATCGGCAGCGAATCGCAGGCGGTGAGCAGTCACACCGTCGGCGGTTTCATCCGGGAGCGCCGCGATCTCGGCGAATTCGGCAGGGTCAGCCGCCGCCAAAGCCGCCAGGACATCTGACATCCCGCCCACCCTGGAAAAATCCCAGTCGGCGAGCGCGCCATCCATGCCCATCAAGCCGAACATCGCCAGGATGCGCGTGGCGAACGCCCCGGCATCCTCCGTCTTCTGCCAACCGCCGCCGAAATTGAGGTAGAGGCTGTTGTCGATCCAGCGCGCCTGCAGGGTGATGTCATACGGTAGACTGCTGCCCAGCAGGAGCGTTCCTGTCAGATCGAGGCGAAATGACCGCGCGGGTACATCGACCGCGCCGTTCCCGTCCAGGCGCAGATCGAAGGTGAAGGTGTCCAAATTCTGGACGGAAAGGCTCCCCGCAAGATCGAAGGCGAAGGTCCTGGGCATGACCGCCCAGGGAGACGGCATCTCCTGCGCTTGCGCCGGTTGAGCGATGAGGAGCGCGAACAGGACGCAGAGACGCATCATAACCCCGTATCTACCCGGTTTCATCGGATGATTCTTTCGCTGCCAGTATTCGATATTACGATTATATCGTGCCGCTTTTGTGAATGCAGGCTCGCCAGGCTCACGCTCCTATTCGTGTTATACTGACGACGATGCTGCCCGGCATTCGTCAATGTCATTCGCCCAGGCGCGAAGAGAACCCATGATTTCAACCTCCGAAACGCTGTTGATCCAGAATGCCCAGGTCTTCACCGCCGATGCTGTGCAGCCCAGGGCGCAGGCGGTCGGCATCCAGGGCAATCGCATCGCCTTCGTCGGATCGAACGCCGACGCCGAACGCTGGCGCACGCCAGACACGCGCGTCATCGACGGACAGGGCAGCACCCTCATGCCCGGAATCATCGACAGCCACTATCATCTGTTCATCGGCTCGATGGAACTGGGGCTGCTAGACCTGTGGAACGCAGCATCTTTCGCCGAAGTCACCGAGATAATCCGCCGCCATGCCGCCGAGCGCACGGACGAAGAAGGCATCCACTGCGCCCAGATGCGCTACGAGATTCTGCCGGAGGGCGGACGGCTTACCCGCCAGCACCTCGACGCCATCCTGCCGGATCGCCCACTGACGATCATGGGCTACGACCATCACAACGCCTGGGCGAACACCCGCGCGCTGGAAACCGCCGGAGCGCTGCACGGCGCGCCGACCGGTCCCAACAGCGAGATCGTGATGGCGGCGGATGGCACGGCGACCGGCGAGCTGGTCGAACCAGCCGCCTACTGCGTCGTCCTGCGCCATTTCGAAGGCTGGGGGCGCACCGTCAAGGGCTTGATGGGTGAGACCGCAGGCAAACCCCGGCTCAACCCGGAACGAGAGCGCACCTGGCTGCGCGAAGGTCTCAAGCTGACCGCGCATTACGGCATCACCAGCATACACAACATGGACGGCGACGCCGAACAGGCGGCTTTCTACGCGGCGATGGAGGCGGCGGGCGAGATGACCGTCCGGGTCAACATCCCCTACAGCATCTTCCCTTCGACACAGATCAAAGACCTGGACGAAGCTGTCGAGATGGCGCAGCAGTACCAGGGAGAGAAAATTCACTCCGGTCGGGTCAAGCTGTTCATGGACGGCGTGATGGAATTCCGCACGGCGCTCCTGCTGAACGACTATGCTGATCAGCCGGGGTGGCGCGGCGACGCCCTGTATTCGGCGGACCATTTCAATCTGCTGGCGCGAGAGTGCGACGCGCGCGGCTTGCAGATCACCGTCCACGCCATCGGCGACGCGGCGGTCCGGCGCACCCTGGACGGCTATGAGCTGGCGCGCAAGGTCAACGGGGCGCGCGACAGCCGCCATCGCGTCGAGCATATCGAGCAGATTCATCCCGACGATCTGCCCCGTTTCGCGCGTCTGGGCGTACTCGCCTCGATGCAGCCGTTTCACAGCCCGATCACCTACCCGGAGACGCACGAAGTCTTCCCCGACCGGGTGGGCGAGGCGCGCTGGAACCTGAGCTTCGCCTGGCAGAATGTGCGCGGCGCAGGGGCGCGTCTGGCGTTCGGCAGCGACTGGCCCGTCGTCACCCCGGACCCCTTCATCGGTATGCACGCGGCGATCAACCGCCGCCCATGGAAGCCCGGCAGGGTCGATCAGCGTCAGTCGCTCGACGACACGCTGCACGCCTACACCCGCGAAGGGGCATACGCTGAATTCCAGGAAGAGATCAAAGGGCAGATCAAACCCGGAATGCTCGCCGATCTGGTCCTGCTGACGGAAGACATCCACCGGACGCCGCACGACCGCATCAGAGACGTGCAGGCGGCGCTGACGATCTGCGACGGACGCATCGTCTACGAAGCATGAACCGCTCATACTCGCTCTGACTTGGAGGATCACCGCCATGCATCAGGTCGGCATTATCGGCGCAGGCAGCTACGGAGTACAGCACGCCGAGGCACTCGGCGCGCTCCACGACGCGCGTCTGACGGCGGCATCGCGCACCAACCCTGAAGCCCTCGCCGAATTCACGGAGCGCTACGGCATCGCCGGCTACACCGATTATCGCGATCTGCTGGCGGACCCGGCAGTCGAGGTGGTGGTGATCGCCACGCCGCATCACCACCACACCGCAATCGCCGAGGCGGCAGCGCGGGCGGGCAAGCACATCCTGCTGGAAAAGCCGATGGCTCCTACGCTGGTGGAATGCGACCGCATCCTGACGGCAGTTCAGGCGGCGGGCGTCCGACTGATGCTGGGGCATGTCAACCGCTTCGTCCAGCCCTACCGAGTCGCCAAGGCGCTGATCGAAAGCGGCGAAATGGGCGAGATCATCCAGGGGGTCTCCGCCATGCAGAAATACTGGTACGAGCAGAACCGGCGCAGCTGGCATCTGGACCGGGCGCAGGGCGGCGGCGTCTGGCTGTCCGTCGGCGTTCACCCGCTCGACCGGCTGGTTTGGTTGATCGACAGCCCGATCACGGCGGTGAGCGCCCAGTTCGGGACCCACTTCCACGACATGCGCGCCGACGATACCGGCATGGCGTTCCTGCGCTTCCAGAGCGGCGCGGTCGGGCTGGTGATCAGCACCGGCTATTCGGTCGGCGCGCCGAAGCACACGACGGAACTCACCTGCTCGCGCGGGATGCTCACCATCGACTACACGGCGGGCGTGCAGCTCGGGCGGGATGACCGCTGGCACACCCTGCCGGAATCCGTGCCGACGGGAAGCTGGATGCACGAGGGACTGGTCGCCGAATGGCGCGCCTTCTTCGACGCCATCGACAGCGATCAAGAGCCGCCCGTCTCCGGCGCAGTCGCCCGGCACATCATGGCGGCAGCCTTCGCGGCGGAGCGCTCTTCGGCGGAAGGGCGAGAGGTCCGCCTGGACGAGATCGCGCTATGAGCCGCACCCTCATCCAACGCCATCTGACCGACTTCGAGGACCTGACCCACTCCTCTATCGCCATCGAGGTGGGAGATGCCGCCTGGCGTGATGGGCTGACGCTCCACTTCTGGTTCTGGGCGGCGGCAGCGGAACGCCGGCAAGTGATCGTGCGCGAGGAATCCGACGCCTGGACGATTGCCATCGAAGGCAGCAGCCTGATTTTCGAATCGCCGGCGCTGGATGGAGAACGCCTCGCCCTGTTGATACACGGCGAGGGCTGGCATCTCGCGGCGCTCACGCGCGATCTGTCAGGCGTGGTACATTTTTCGCTCGACGGCGTTCATCGTACTGCCGCGCAGCGCCTGTCGGCGGAAGCAGCGGCGCGTCTGGGACGGCTGATCGTCGGCGGGCATACCGACCCGGCAGGCGGGCACTGGGATCACTCATTCGGGCGCGGCGGAAGCGGTTTGATCGATGACTTTCGGGCGGTGACTCCGGCGCTGAGCGAAGCGGAGATCGCCGCCCTGCTCCCACAGCCGGGCGATCCGCCGAATTTCCAGATGGATATCGATCCGCCGGCGGGCGACGCCCCGCTTGAGGTGCGCCTCACGGCGGCGCAGCGCGGCGGCAATCATGCCATCGCCTTCATCCTGTGGGATTTTGGTGACGGCGCGCACGGGTCCGGCGAGCAGACGATGCACCGCTACGACTACGCCGGGGAATATACGGTGAGGCTGACCGTCATCAACACGGCGCACCGGCAGTCCAGCGCCGAAGCTCGGCTCATCCTCGGCGGTCGCGCCGATCCGCTGCACTTCGCGCCGGTGTTCATCAACGGGACAGAAGGCTACGCCTGCTACCGCATCCCCAGCATCGTGCGCGCCCTCAACGGCGATCTACTGGCGTTCGCCGAAGCCCGTCTGGAGTCGTGCAGCGACTCGACCGGGACGATTCGCATCGTGAGCAAGCGCAGCCCCGACGACGGCGCAACCTGGTCGCCGCTGCAGGTCGTCGCGGCGGTCAAGGGTTTCGTCGCCATGAACGCCGCCCCGGTCGTCGATGATGTGCGCGGCACAGGACGGGTCGTCCTGGTCTTCCGCGCCGCCAGCCATTCCGAATGGGATATCGCGCGCGGCGTCGGGGTCAGCCGGGCGATGTGCGTCATCAGCGGCGATCACGGCGCGACCTGGTCCGCCCCGCGCGACATCACCGCCCAGGTGCATAAGCCGTACAATCCCACCTGCGCCGCCGACACGTCTGCCGCCGCCCTGCCCGAAAACCGCGCCGAAGACTGGCGCATTCAGATTCCTTCGCAGGGGCACGCCCTTCAGCTTCGCCGGCGAGGGGCGACGCGCGGGCGGCTGTTCTTCGCCGGCAGCCTGACGCGCGGCGACCGCAGCATCTTCCAGTCGGAAAACTACGCCTTCTGGAGCGATGACCTGGGCGAGACCTGGCAGATCGGCGGGATCATCCCGCGCCTGGGCTTGAACGAAGCCATCGCCGCCGAACTGGAAGACGGCGGCGTGATCTTCAACACCCGCGCCTACACGCCCGAAGGGCACAAGGAAGGTCGGCGCGCCATCACCCGCGCCGACTTCGACGCGACCGGCGCGATCCAGTTCGGCGAGACGATCCTGGATGCAACGCTGATTGATCCGGCGGTGCAGGCGACGCTGCTGCGCTGCACCTGGAGCGACCAGACGGCTTATGGCGGCAGAAGCCGTCTGCTCTTCGCCAACCCGGCGCATCCCACGGCGCGGGTCCGCATGACCGTCCGGCTGAGCTACGATGAAGGGCGGACCTGGGCGCACAGCCGGGTGATCGACCGGGGACCGTCTTCCTACAGCGATCTGGTGATGATCTGCGCCGGACAGATCGGCTTGCTCTACGAGCGCGGCAATACCGGCGGCATCTATTTCGCGCGCTTCTCCCTCGACTGGCTTACCGGGGGCGCGGACACGCTCGGCGGGCAAACAGAAAGCGACGGAACACAATGAAACTGGGGACCTATGTGGCGAACGGCGCGGAGCGTTTCGGGCTTGTGCTGAACCATCCGCACAGCGGCGAGGCGTGGGTCTTCGAGCCGGGGCTGACCCAGCGCCGGCTGCTGGAATACGCCAGGCGCGGCACTTCGCCGTTCGCCGCGACCCGCCCGATCTTCTGGGAGGACGCCGCGCCGACCACCCTGATCGGCTTCCTGGAAGCGGGAGCCGAGGCGATGACGCGCATGAGGCGCATGGAGGATTTTCTGCTCCGCTTCCTTGAGGGAGCCGACACCTTCATGCTGGTCGGGGCGGGGCATCGCCTCGCCGAGGTCAAGCTGCGCGCGCCGATCCCCCGCCCACGCCTGATCTTCGGTCTGGTTCAGAACAGCCCGACCGTCTGGCGGCATGTGCCGGAGCGCCGACATCTGAACGTCTTTCCGCAGGGACATCAGCGCCCGCAGGGGACGGTGATCGACCCCGGCGATCCGATTGTGCTGCCCTATGCCAGGGCGATCTCCGGCGGCTGGAACCCGGAACTGGGCGTGATCATCGGGACGGGCGGGCGAGATATCCCGGTCGGGCAGGCGATGCACCATGTCGCCGGGCTGACCATCGTGTCGGACGTGACGGTCGATTATTTCCGTCAGGACCTCTTCGCCCAACCAGAGCCTCACGACTGGTTCGAAGATGCGATGACCTCCTGGGGCGACAAAAAATCGGACTCGCGTTTTCCCGTCGGACCGTATCTGGTAACCCTGGACGAGGTCGGCAATCCCTACGATCTGCTGATCTACACCCGCCAGTCCGGGATGCTGCGCGACCGTTCGCACACCGGCGCGATGAACATCGGCATCGAGCGCACGATCAGCTGGCTGTCGTCGTTTCGGACGCTGCATCCGGGCGACATCCTCCATATGGGCACGATGGGCTACGACGGATCGCCGTTCCCGGTCGAACCCCTCGCCGGGGATGTCATCGAAAGCGAGATCGAACGGCTCGGCGTGCTGACGAACCCTGTCGCCTATGCCCTTGAAGCGGACGACGCGCCGGGGGCTGCAATCGGCAGCGACCGTCTGCCGCCCGCCGTGCGCGAGCTGGTGGGCACACCCGCCGGCATCATCAGGGACCCCGGCGCGTGGTCTGTGGACAGCGCCCGCCACTTCTGGACGCTGTTCGGGAACAACAGTGCCGCAGAGACGCGCGAAGGCTTGGCGCGCCGTCCGTACCCGCGCTTCCTGGGCGCGCCGAACACGGCGCTGGCGGCTTCGGGACACCGCCTGATCCTGCCCAAACGCGCCCGGTCGCTGTCCTTCGGCTGCGAGCTGGCGTGCGTCGTCGGGCGCATCGCCAGCCGCCTGACGCCCGACCAGGCGTTGGAGGCGATTCTTGGTTTCGCCCCGATGGCGGTGATCCGCGACTCGTCGTTCAAGGATGAAGTCGTCGAACCGGCGTCGATGCAGGAGCGCCATCTGCCGGCGGTCTATGCGCGCTGGGCGGATGGGTTCAACATCATCGGCGCGCCCCAGCGTCTCGCCGCCGACGGCTGGAAAGACCGCCGCTGCCTCATCCGCCTCGACGGGTGGGGCGAGGTCGAGACCAACACGCGCGATTATCTCTTCGACGCTGCGCAAATTCTCGTCTACATGACGCGCTACATCACGCTGTTTCCCGGCGACGCGATCGCCCTTGGGTCGCTAGGGCGCGAAATCGTCATCCCGGCGGACAGTCGGCTGGAGTCCGGGATTTCAGGCTATGCCGAGATCGATGGGCTGGGGCGCGCCGCGTTCACGCTGGCTTAGAGCGCCACCAGCGCGGCAAAGTCGGTTGATTCCAGCGCCTTGCGCAGCGATGCCCTGGCTTCGGCGCTCAGCGGCAGCGACGGCAGGCGCGGTTCGCCGGCGTCGATGCCGATCATGCGCAGGACCTCGCGCAGCGCCCCGCCGAAGCCGACCTCGATCATGGCAGCCGTCACCTTGTTCGCCTTGATCTGCATGTCCTGCGCCGCGGCGTGGTCGCCGTGCGCCACCGCATCGCGGATGAAGCGGTACGCCCCCGGCATGAAATTGAGCGTCGAGCCGATAGCGCCGTCCACCCCCATCATGGCGGCATAGACGCATTCCTCATCCATGCCGGAGAAAGTCACCCACTTCCCCTGATTCATATCCATGATCTGGCGCATCTCGTACATGTTGGGTCCGGTGTACTTCGCACCGATCAGGTTGGGCACGGCGCCCATCAGCTCGCGCATCACCCCCACCGGGTCGATATGCGGGTTGAGGATATACGAGAAAAACGGCAGGCTTGGCGCAGAAGCAGCAAGCGCCTTGTAGTAGGCGATCACGCTCGCCGTCGAGTTGTAGGTGGGCGGCATGATGCTGGCAAAGCCGGCGGCTCCATGCTGCGCCGCGTGCCTGGCGAGCGCCTGCGCGTCGGCAAAAGCAATCGACGCCACATGCACGATCACCGGGATGCGTCCGCCGACGCGGCGCAGCACAACTTCCGCCATCTGCTGGCGCTCCGGCACGGACGTATAGATGCCTTCGCCGGTCGTCCCGCCGATGTACAGCCCGTCGATCCCCTTGGCGAGCAGATAATCGACCAACTGCTCCAGCGCCGACACATTCACCCCGCCGTTCGCGTCACTGGGTGTCACCAACGCCGGATAGATGCCGACAAACTGCGTCATCATGATTCCCCTGTCTTCAGATCGTCACAAAACCATACGCGGATCAACCGCGTCGCGCACACCGTCACCGATGAAGTTGACGCACAGGACGGTCAGCACCAGCATGATCGCCGGCGGGACCCACATCCAGGGCAGGTTGCGCAGAATGTCGAGATTGCGCGCCGCTTCCAGCATGTTGCCCCAGCTCGGCGTGGGCGGCGGCACGCCCAGACCGAGAAAGCTCAGCCCGGCTTCCGTCAGGATCGCCGAGCCGATGGCGAAAGTCACCAGCGCCACCAGCGACCCGAACACATTGGGCAGGATGTGGACGATGATGATGCGGGCGTCGCCATAGCCCAGCGCCCGGCACGCCAGGATGAACTCCTGCTCGCGCAGCGACAGAATCTGACTGCGCACGACGCGCGCCGTACCGGTCCAGCTGAGCGCGCCGATGATGAAGACGATGGTCCAGACGGAGCGCGGCAGCATCGCCGCCAGCGTGAGCATGATGATGATGCTGGGAAAGGTCATGAAGACATCGGTGATGCGCATGATGACCATATCCACCCAGTCGCGATAGTAGCCGGAAAGCGCGCCGAGTACAGTGCCGATCAGCGTGGACACCAGCGTCGCGCCGAAGCCCACCAGCAGCGAGACCTGCCCGCCGTTCAGCAGGCGGCTCCAGATGTCACGCCCGACGCGGTCCGTGCCGAACCAGTGTTCGGGCGTCGGCGGTGACGAGCGGGCGCGCAGATCGATCTGTTCGTACTGGTAGCGCTGGATCAGCGGCGCGGCGACGGTCGCCAGGACGATCACCGCCAGGACGATCAGGGCGACCACCGCCGCCCGGTTGCGCATGAACCGGCGCAGGGCTCGCTTGTCGTCGCGCCTGGCGGCGCGCCGGTCCGTCCCTTTCTGCATCTGCACGACGGGCGCTGAAGCGCGCGGGCGCTGCGTCTGCTCAGTCATAGCGGATCCTCGGATCAGCCAGCCCGTAGGCGAGATCGGTCAGCAGGTTCGCCCCCAGGACGACCAGGGCGATCACCAGGTTCATGCCCATCAGCAGCGGCACATCGCGCCCATTGACCGCTTCCAGATAGAGCGTCCCCATGCCGGGCCAGCTGAAGATCGTCTCGGTGAAGACCGCGCCGACCACCAGGGATGGCAGGCTCAAACCCAGCAGGGTGATCACCGGCAGGAGCGCGTTAGGGAAGCTGTGCCGCCAGGTGATGCGCCGGTCGCGCAGCCCCTGCCCCCGCGCAGTCCGCACGTAGTCGGCGCGGATCACTTCCAACATGCTGAAGCGGGTATAGCGCATGAAATTGGCGATCGGCGCGAGGCTGAGGACGAGCGCCGGCAGCGCCAGATGATGAATCGTGGTCAGCAGGGTCGGTTCGCGGTCCACCGGACGCATACCCCCCGCCGGGAACCAGCCCAGATTGATGGAAAAGATGAACAGGATGATGATTCCGGCGACGAATGAAGGGATGGAGATGCCGAGGAATGATGCCCCGGTCAGCAGAAAATCCCAGGCGGAATACTGGCGCAGCGCTGTGAAGACGCCGAGCGCGACGCCAATCGTCGCGCCAATCGCCAGCGCGGTCCCCGCCAGCAGCACGGTGGCGCTGAGGCGCTGGATGATGGTCGCCCCCACTGGCTGCCCGTTGGTATAGCGATAGCCCAGATCGCCCCGCAGGACGTTGAGCATCCAGTTGCCGTAACGCACCATCACCGGCTGATCCAGCCCGAAGCGGATGCGAATCTCGTCCTTCGCCTCATCCGTCATGTTCAGCTCCGGGCGGATGAAATAGTCGGTGATGTCGCCCGGCGCGATCTCGATCAACCCGAAGATGATCACGGTGATGGCGAAGAATACCGGGATGCCAATCAGGATGCGGCGCAGGATGTATTTTTGCACGGGCAGCCCCCCTCGTGAGGTCCAGAGGCGTCTTTTTCAAACGCCCCTGGATTCTCGTCTATCCTACTGCGGGTCTAGCCAGCCACAGACCACAGTTCAGCATGATCCTCATAGGGACCACCGCCGGGACCGGGGAACCAGTAGAAATCCTGGAGCTCGCTGGAGGCGACGCCGAAGCGAATCGCCGTCCACATGTAGCCTTCAGTCGCGTTCTGATTCTGGAAGCGGCAGATATCCTGGATCAGACCCGTGTAGGCAGCAGGGTCGCCCTCGACGCGCGCCTGGGCGATCAGGTCAAGCATCTCCTGATACGTCCCGCCGCTCAGGGGCGCGCCGTCGGTGGTTGGCTGTCCGCCCGCTTCGTAGAACGGGAAGGGGAAGTTCGCCAAGCCGGAGCCGACGCCGCGATAGGAGATGGTCCAGCCGTCGCCGGTGTAGAAATAGCTGTTGTAGGTCGGCACGTCCTGCTTGATCGGGGTGATGGTCACGCCGACATCCGCCAGGAACGCCTGCATCGCCGCTAGGGCATCGGAATGGAACTGGCTGTCATAGTAGGTGACCACTTCCACCGGCTGGCTGAAATCAAAACCGGCTTCGGTTAGGAGCTGGCGCGCCGTGTCGGGGTTGTAGGCGTAGTCGTTCAGTTCTTCCGACGGCGGGTACATGGCGGGGAACGCGCCGATGCACGGCACGACCTGCGCCGTCCCGTTCAGCACCGTCTCGGTGATCGCCTGGCGGTCGATGGCGTAGAGGAACGCCTGACGGACGCGCACATCGGCGAAGCGCGGGTCACGTTCGTTGAAGATCATGTAGTTGGTGACGCCCGAAGGTCCGCTGAACAGCTGATAATCGGCGCTGCCCGCGAAGCCGAGCGCCACGTCGCCGCTGGCATAGGTGAAGTGAATTTCGCCGGCTTCCAGCGCCAGGATCGCCGAAGTCTCATCGGCGAAGTAGCGATTGATCAGCCGTTCCAGCTTGGGCGCGCCGCGCCAATAGGTGGGGTTCGACACGACCGCCCAGAACTGATCGCGCTGGAACTCTTCGTGCATGAAGGGACCGGTCCCGACCGCTTCGGTGAAGAACCAGTCACTGGTCTGATAGTCCGCCGGGTTGAGGTCGGCGAGCGCATGCTGCGGCAGAACCCACATCAGGATCAGGTTGTAGGGCAGGCGCGGGTTCGGCGTATTCAGCTCAAATTCGACCGTCAGATCATCGACAGCGCGCACACCCTTGACCGAATCGCGGGAGAGCTGGCTGAAGCCGGGGAAGTTGGTCGCCGCGTCGGGGTTGATCGCCAGTTCAAGCGAGAAGACCACATCGTCGGCAGTGAGGGGTTCGCCATCATGCCAGAGTACGCCTTCGCGCAGATTGAACGTCCAGACGGTGAAATCATCGTTCGACGACCAGGACGTGGCGAGCTGCGGTTCCAGGGCGCTGACATCGGCGTTCCAGCTCACCAGCGGGGACCAGATCTTCGACAGCCAGGTGCGTCCTGCCGAATCCATGTAGGGGATGACGCCGGGCGCGCCGCCCGGTCCAACGTCGAACGCGCCGATCAGCGTGCCGCCGGTGCCGTCCTGCGCCATGCCGACCATCATCGGCAGCGCCAGGACCACGATGAGCGCCAGGACCATGAATTTCTTCAACAACTGCATGAGAATGCCTCCATCATCAACAGATTATTCGGTAAGTCGGAACTGGGTTGATCACCTCGCAGCCGCTTTGCACACCTCCTTCTACGCAGGTTGATCGGCGTATCTCGCCTAGCCCTCTTCCCCAATCGGCGTACGGGCCGCCTTCATGCGCCGCAGGCGATCTTTGATGTCCTCATAGTGACGGCTCAAAGCGCGCCGCACCTGTTCGGCATCGCCGCTGCGGGCGGCATCGACCACCGCGCCGTGAAGCTGCGCCGTGCGCAGCGGGTTGCTGTCGGCGATATTGACGTGCTGGAGCGCGTTGCGCAGCGTGCCCCAGAAGATGTCTTGCAGCTGCAGCAGGATGTGATTGCCGACTGGGCGGAACAGCTCCAGGTGAAACTGGCGGTCAGGCTCGACCAGCGGTTCGCCGCGTTCCGCCAGCAGGCGCATCCACGCCACAATGTCGTCCAGCGTGCGCAGACGATCTTCCGCCAGGTAGGGCAGCGCCACGTGAACCATGCCGTTTTCCAGGACCTCGCGGACCTGAAGCAGGTCTTCCAGTTCGCTCAGGTCGAAGAGGACGCCGTAGGAGAGGTTTTTGATGATCGGCTGAAGGCTGAAGCCTTTGACGTACAGCCCGCTGCCCCGCCGCACCTCGATGATCCCCAGGGATGCCAGGGACTGCACGGATTCGCGCACCGAGTTGCGGCTGACACCGAGCTGCTGGCTCAGGCTGTTTTCAGACGGGAGCTTATCTCCGGCTTGCAGGTGATTGTCGAGGATGTACTGCTTGATCGCCTCTTGAATCTGATCATTGATCAAAGGCGTCGCAGCGAGTTTTCTAAGCGGCTTTTCCACATTCACAGCCCTAATTCAACAAAGGAGTATTGAGTTTCAGTATACACAACTTGTAGGATATGCGCAATAGAACATGGCATCTAAATTCCGAGATAAGCATGATCTGCTGGTCAAAGCGCCTGCCGCCCGACCAGCGCAGCCCCGACGATCCCTTCGCGGTTGCGCAGCGCCGCCGCCCGCAGTGGGACCTCTCGCAGCGGCATGTAAGCCTGCCGCCGCAGCGCCGCGCGCATCGCCTCCAGGTACAGATCGCCGATCTGCGCCACACCGCCGCCGATCACGATCACCGACGGGTTGAGCAGATTCACCGCGCTGGCAAGCCCATATCCCAGCCACCCGGCAACCGCCTGAATCGCCTCGACGGCAGCCGCATCGCCCCGTTCAGCGGCGGCGACCACCGCCTCACCCGTCGGCAGCGGCGCATCCGCTCGCGCGTTATACTCTAGCGTCAAACAGCCGCCGGATGCATAAGCTTCCAGACAGCCATGCCGACCGCATGGACACAGCCGCCCGTCGCGGACGACGGCGATGTGCCCCGGTTCGATGCCGGTGGCGCTGCCGCCGCGATAGATGCGCCCATCCACAACGAAACCACCGCCGATCCCGGTGCCGACCGTCACCCCCAGCACTGACCGGAAACCCCGCCCTGCGCCGAGCAGCGCTTCGGCGAGCGCCGCCGCCTGTCCATCATTTTCGACGGCGACCGGCAGCCCGAAGCGTTCGGCGAGCGTTCCGCGAATGTCCATCCCCGCCCAACCCGGCAGCGAATCGGTGGCGAAAATGACCCGGCCGCGGTCATCGATGACACCGCCGGTCGAAGCACCGATCCCCGCCGCCGCCGGCGCGGCGCGCAGCGCTCGCTCTACCGCGTCGCCGGCGCGGCGCAGCACCGCCTCGCCGCCCTCCTGCGCCTGTGTGGGAAGGCGCTCTTCATAGACGATTTGTCCGGCGCTATCCACGACGCCGACGGCGATCTTCGTTCCGCCGATGTCCACGCCCACCACCGATTGACTCGCCGCGCTGCGAAAAGAGCGCATCGCACTGGCGTACTGATCGGTGATCCAGCGCGGCTTAGTGATCATCGAGCCGACAACCACCGCATATGCCCCGATTTCCAGCAGGTGGCGCGCCTGCGCCGGCGCGGCGACGCGCCCTTCAGCCACTACCGGGACCTGAAGCCGAGCGGCGAGCTGCCGCACCAGATCGTAATCGGGGTCGGGTCCGCCGTGACTGTAGTCGGTATAACCGGAGAGGGTCGAGGCGACGATGTCCGCGCCGGCTTCAGCGGCGGCGAGTCCTTCATCGAGCGTGGCGACATCCGCCATCACCGGGACGTTCAGCATGTCGTGGATCAGCCGGATGAGTTCAGCGGGGGGGATGCGCCCATCTTCGGGGGCACGGCGCGTGGCATCGACGGCGACGATGTCCGCGCCGGCTTCGACGACGGTGCGCGCCGCTTCCAGGGTGGGCGTGATGCGAATGCCCAACCCACGCCATTCCTGTTTGTCGATGCCGATGATGGGCAAACTTACGACGCGGCGGATGGCGGCGACATCCTCTCGCCCGTTGGTGCGGATACCGACCGCCCCGCCGGCGTGCGCAGCCAGCGCCATCTTCGCCATCGCTTCAGGACCATAAAGCGCATCGATCACGCCAGCCTGACAGGAGACGATCAGCCCGCCGCGAAGTCGTTCTACTGCTGGATGCATCCCCGCCTCCTCTACGCCCTGCCGCATCTAGCGTAACACAGGCGGCGGTGGATGCCGAATTTCGCGCATCGTTTCAGCGGTCGAACCGGCGGCTCGCCCATCCGAGACGAGCGTTTAACCTTCGCAGGTCACGCTGAGCGTATAATCGCCGCTGCCGCTGTCGCTGCCGTACCACCAGCCGTCGCGCCCGGCGCGGATCAAATACACGTCGTCTGCCGGCAGGGTCAGGCTCAGTTCCACGCTGTGACTTCCAGCGGAGTCTGCGCCTTCGTCGGCGACAACCGCGTTATTCAGATCGCCAGAGGCATAGATTCCCAGCCACGCCGGAAGATCGCCACTCAGACGGTTCATAGTCAGCGTGATCGTCTGACCGGCGGTCGCTTCCAGACGCCAGGCATCGACGCGGTTGCTGCCATAGATCCAGTCGGCGACCATTTCGCCGCAGGCGAGCGCCCCACCCTGCGTCTGGATGCCGAAATCGGCGTCACATTCCAGCAGCAGCGTGTAATCGCCGCTGCCGCTGTCGCTGCTGTACCACCAGCCATCGCGTCCAGCGCGGATGACGTATGTCCCGTCCGCCGGCAGGGTGGAGAAGACGACGGCGGTGTGCTGCGGGTCCTCGAACACCAAAGGATCGCGCAGATTGGCGCCGGCATTTTCGATCAGGACGGTATCCAGGTCGGCGGCATCGTACAGATGCAGCATATTCTTCATATCGCCGCTGATCCGCCGCATGGTGATGCGCACATTCTGCCCGGATGTTCCCTCAAAGACCCACTGATCGACGCGGTTCGTCCCATGTATCCAGTCGGAGATCTCCACCCCGCAGGTCAGCGCCCCGCCATGCGTCTGGACGTCAAAATCGGCATCGCACTCCAGCATCAGCGCATATTCGCCGCTGCCCGTCTCGCTGTTGTACCACCAGCCATCGCGACCGGCGCGAACGACGTAGGTCCCATCCGCCGGCAGGGTGAAGAAGACGACCGCCGTGTGCTGCGGGTCTTCGAACACCGAAGGATCGCGCAGGTTGACGCCCTGGTGATCAACCAGAGCGCGATCCAGATCGTCGGTGCTGTAAAGATGAAGCGAATTAACGACATCGCCGCTGACGCGCCGCATGGTGACGCGCACATTCTGCCCGGCAGTCCCTTCGAACACCCATTGATCGACGCGGTTGCTGCCATAGACCCAATCGGCGGCGCTCTGCTCGCAGGTCAGCGCGCCGCCGTGCGTCTGGGCGCCAAAATCGGCATCGCATTCCAGGGTCAGGGTGAATTCGCCGTTGCCCGTTTCGCTGTTGTACCACCAGCCGTCACGCCCGGCGCGGATCAGGTAGGTGTCGTCCGCCGGCAGGGTGAAGAAGACCACCGCTGTGTGCTGCGGGTCTTCAAACACCGAAGGGTCGCGCAGGTTGACGCCGGTCTGCATGATCAGCGATTCATCCAGGTCGCTGGCGCGATAGAGGTGTACAGAGTTCGTTACATCGCCGCTGGTCCGCCGCATGGTGACGCGGACATTCTGGGCGGTTTGCCCATCGAAAGCATAGGCGAAGACGCCGGCGCTGCCCTCGACAAGCGCCGTCACCGTCTCTCCACAGGTGATGGCGCTCGCCTGCGCCGGCGGCGGGGCATGTCGTTCGTGAGCGCTAATCAGATCGGAAGGGGTCAGAAAGATCAGGGCGAGGAGAATCAGCAGGCGAGTCATGTCTTGCTCCCTTAAGTGTGTAATTTTACCCGGCGGACGGCTTGCCCACATCCTGTCAGGTGTTTTCATATAATATTATAGTCGAGGAGTCGGCGTCCTCGGCTGATGAATTATCCGCCCCCAACTGCTGCCTTTCTTGTGTTCATAATGGAGAAACGATTTAGAGACTGTTTGAAAAGCCGGTTTTCACACAACCTCACCCCGGAAACCTGACGGTTTCCTGCCCCTCTCCAATTGGAGAGGGGC
>JABWBO010000061.1 GCA_013360465.1 Anaerolineae bacterium
CCCCCGCCACCAAGCACTTTCAGTACCCTTCATGCGGGTCCAAGCGATGAAGCCCGCCGCGCCATCTCCGCCTCGCGAGCCTTGGTACTTTCAGTACCCTTCATGCGGGTCCAAGCGATGAAGCATGGAATTCCGCGGCATCGAAGAACCGGAATATGCTTTCAGTACCCTTCATGCGGGTCCAAGCGATGAAGCCTTGAGGCACTTCTGGCACGGATGGCGGCGAAATCTTTCAGTACCCTTCATGCGGGTCCAAGCGATGAAGCCAGGACGACCGGACGAGGGACACGCATAAGGATCTTTCAGTACCCTTCATGCGGGTCCAAGCGATGAAGCAAAAGCCGCGCGGTAGAGGCGGCGGCGGCGGATCATCTTTCAGTACCCTTCATGCGGGTCCAAGCGATGAAGCCGGTGGTAGACCTGCCGCGCTGGTGGGCGGCGGTCTTTCAGTACCCTTCATGCGGGTCCAAGCGATGAAGCGCGCCGCACCGCCCAAGATATCATCGACATCGGTCTTTCAGTACCCTTCATGCGGGTCCAAGCGATGAAGCGACGGGTTCTGCGTCTATGGGTTCAATCGTTGCGACTTTCAGTACCCTTCATGCGGGTCCAAGCGATGAAGCAGCTTCGGGTCCCCATTACCGTCGATCCACTGGTCCTTTCAGTACCCTTCATGCGGGTCCAAGCGATGAAGCCAGCGCTGGATTCTGGCGTACTGGCTGCGCGATCTTTCAGTACCCTTCATGCGGGTCCAAGCGATGAAGCGCAGCCGCTTGGTGCGTCCGGTGTCGTTCAGGTTCTCTTTCAGTACCCTTCATGCGGGTCCAAGCGATGAAGCCGTGCCGCGGCGGCGGACTTGCGGGAGCGGGCGCTCTTTCAGTACCCTTCATGCGGGTCCAAGCGATGAAGCAAGCTGGCGTGTTTATACCGAGGCGGGCGTCAACTTTCAGTACCCTTCATGCGGGTCCAAGCGATGAAGCATTCCACGCTGCGCTGAAACGCGCCATCGGCATAGACTTTCAGTACCCTTCATGCGGGTCCAAGCGATGAAGCTACATAGCATAGACTGCGCATCTACATAGGAAAGCTTTCAGTACCCTTCATGCGGGTCCAAGCGATGAAGCCGAAAAATCCCGATCTGACCGAGTGGATCGTCACTTTCAGTACCCTTCATGCGGGTCCAAGCGATGAAGCAGATTAGCGTGCCATCGACCTGCTCGATCAGATCTTTCAGTACCCTTCATGCGGGTCCAAGCGATGAAGCGCTGACGACGAACGCGGCAGACTATTTGACGGTGCACTTTCAGTACCCTTCATGCGGGTCCAAGCGATGAAGCTCGTTGCTTGGGCGGGCATCACCTCCTCATTGGATCTTTCAGTACCCTTCATGCGGGTCCAAGCGATGAAGCACGCGGCGGACGGGTATCGGCGGCTGCTGGCGGACTTTCAGTACCCTTCATGCGGGTCCAAGCGATGAAGCTGCTTTGTATAATTCTAGCACCGCAGGTCATTTTTGACCTGCAACACTGATATCGGAGCAAATAGGGTCGTTCCAACGCGTCTGTTCTCCAGCACATCGTCAAGAAATCGCCCGAAGTGCGCATTTTTGATGAAAGCCGATCTCTGCAACCATTCTCGACCGAGATTCATCACCGGATTCCAACCGGAGTGTGCCCCACAGGCAATTGAGATCAGAAAACGTCACCACAGAAATTCGCATACTGGCATGACCGGCACTTCCCTGGTTTGTCCACCGCTGGCGGGCATCGCTCAGATGTCGCCATCTGCAGCAGGCTGTCGATAAGCCCGTGCAGTTTTCGTTCATCTGCTGCCGTGATGACAACCGGCACATACTGCTGATCGGGGATCGTGTATACGAAACAGTTCAGCACATTCAAGCCGCTTTCGATAGCGGCAAGACGGTACGCGGTCATCTGCATACGCCAATAGCCATAATCATGTGAGGTGTCTTTGTAGTCAACCAGGTACACACCCTCAGCGCTGTCGACGATTTCATCGATGCGCCCAACAATTCGATACCGATGGCTCACCAGCGTCACATCGTAGCGTCTCGTCCCCTCATGAACAGCATGCAGGGCGCGTTTGCGACGCTTCATGAGCCGCTTCGCCTCCTGTTCAGCGCAGACCCCCGCGTGTGAGAGATCGGTCTCGCGATCCATATCCAGACAAAGACCGTAGTAACTGACGCGCGGACAATACAGGTAGTTCTTGATCTCGTTGACACGCAAATACGCATCCGAAGATTCGGGCGCTATCATGGTCTCGCTCCGATCTCTATTCGTTTCTCCCAGTCGTCGGCGGCAATCTGGATGATTAACACCTGCCCCGTCTCGGTCAGAGGTTCGAGCGCTTTAGCCAGCGCACGAAGATGGATGGGCTTGAGCAATCCGCTGAATACACTGAACTGATGTCGATCCAGACCATAATCCAGACAGCAGTCGCTGATCTTCTTGCGGGCTTTATCATCTGTGATGTCGTAAGTGACGATGACCCTGTTCATGGTCAGCCGCCTGTGTAAGCCTCATAGATCTGGTCTCCACGAAAAGCCGCAGCGAGCCGGCGCGCCTGCATTTGAATGATCGACCTCAGTTCGTACCGCTTGCGCCCGTAGATGCCCTGCGCCTTCATTCGGGACACGATGTGATCGGCAAAGGCGCGTCTGCAATGTGTTGCCAGCCGGCCATCAGCCGTGAATTCAACCGCAAATCGACGAGTAGCAAGACCGATCACCGTGCGATCGACAATTGGCGCGCGAAACTCCTCGATGAGATCGCAGGTCAGGCTGGGTTTTCCTGGACGATCGGTATGGATGAGACCTGCATAAGGTTCCAAACCAGCAACAATGAGTGCTTTTTGAACCTCCCCATAGAGGATGCCATATCCGTAGTTCAGCAGTACATTGATCGGATCATCGGCATGTCTGCCCGCTCGCCCTGTCCATCCATACTCGTCCGGGAGAAGCGATCCAACCGCATCCCAGTAACGCCGTGCGCAGTACCCCTCAATGCCCAGAAACTGCACACGGATAGCGTCCACAGATTCCGCTTGCGCGCGGCTCACTTGATCGGCATATGCCAGCAGATCCGTTTCCACTTCAGTCAGCGCGTCGGCTGAAGCACCTTCCTGCCTTCGCGCAAGATAGCGCAGATTGATCGCCTGAGCGCGGATTTTTCCTGCGCCAAGAGCTCTCGCAATCTCAACACCTCGCGCATCGGCAAGCGCCTCAAGCTGCGCGCGACGAGTCGCGACGACGGTCGTCAACTGGGATGAAACCACCGATGCATAATTCCCCTCGAAGGCGTCGACGAAATGCACCGGTACGCCGGCTTCGCAGCAAGCCGCAAGCGCCGCCGCGCTGACGCTCGCACCTCGCGTGAGGATCTGGATGCTGCGAAGATGCAGCAGGGGGGCTTCAACCACGTCATTATCCTTCCGCTGCACCCGTATCCGCTTGCCATTCAAACCAATATGGGTACCAGGCTCGGCAATGAGCAAATCCTCGATGATCGCCACTTGGGACCTCCCTCCTGGGGTTCACAATCCTTGACTGCCGATGAACTCTTGCTGTCGTGTGACGCCGTACTCCTTACGCTGATATACGGCGAATCGGTTATCGCCAGCGATATGTCATTTCGTACCACCCACCACCCTTGATGGCATTCTTGCCAACTTGCAGCGATTGTCCAACGAGAAGATAGGGGAGCAGCAGGTCAAATTCACCGGTGTATTCGACTTTTCCGACAAAGCCGCTCACCGGCTTATACATGCCGTCAATCCGCGAATGCGACCACAGTTCCTGCCAGTATGTCTGGTCGTCTGCGGTCTGAATGACATCTGCCGCGCCAAGCAGTTCGGCGAAGGGGATCCAGACAGGTTCCGCATACAGGTCGCTAATCTGACGGATTCGTTCCAAGAGGCGCTGAAACCAGGGACGGAACGCGGGCTGCTTGCACAATGCCTGGTGATCGATAATTCGAGTCGGCGTGATGAACTGCACCGACAGGCGATCGGCTTGCAACAGCGCAGCGAAATGGGCATAAGCTTCTGCGGAGGGCGGGGAAGGGAGTTCGGCGATCTGCCTTCCCTGCATGTCAACGATTTCGGTGCCCTGCCCGGTCAGCGGATCCAGGGCGCGCACCCTGCGCAGTGTATAACGGCCCGCGCCTCGTTCTCGACCGCGTCCCATGCCAATGCCGCCGGTCGATGCCACCGCCGACACGATCAGCCCGGCGACATCGCGCGCCCGTCCATACAACGCGATGACAAACGCTGTCGTCGCACCAGACTGGGACCCGCTCATGGCGCTTAGTAGTCCAGGCTCCGGTCTGGGCGGACGAATGGCAATTGGACGGGGGGCGTCCTTGCCCCCCGTCTTCACCTCATCCTCCAGGCGCAGCAGCCACGCGACAGGGTTCGTCTCACTGTCGTGACGCGACTTTGCGGAATCACCAGTGTCATACATCGCCGCCAGCGTTTCGTAGAGCGCCCCACGCAGGCTTGAACCCGGATTGGCGCCGAGGTCAATTGGGTAGTCGCTGTAGAGTGTGCATTCCAGCAGGGTTATCGGGATCATGTGACATCCCTCTCCGGCACAGCATAGACGGTATAGCCTGCACCGTGCGACTTGAGTACATAAGGATAGACCACCGTGTACGAGGTGCGTGCCCCCTTCGCTTTCGAGTTGAACACCGAGATATCGTCGAAGGTCGCCTCAGGCAGCATATCGTCCATGCGCTGCAAAAATCCGGGAGATAAACCCATTCGCGCTCCCCTGCTCGCCTCGACAAACCGTTCGCCCGGTGGTGCATCCCTCCACGTTTCGCCCGCCCACTGGAAGAAGCTCCCTCGCCGGCCGAAATAGCCAACCTCAGCGAAAAGCCGGCTCAAGCGCTCTTCTGCGCCGGCAATCTCCGACACGGGCATGGCAAAGGTCATCACGCCCCCGTGAAAGCAGAACTCTCGCTGAGCGATGGTGCGGGTCCACAATTCATCCTTTTTCGACGAGGGGCGGAGCACCTTCTGAAAGGTGCGATTGACGGCGACCACATCGGGCACGCGAATGTAAAGCGCCAGATCGCGAATGAGCGGGAACAGGGCACGCCCCGCGCCTTCTCCATCGGCGCGCAGCAGCCGGTCGAGCAGCGCCATCTTGATCGCGTAGGGTGTGGGGCAGATCAGCGACTTGCCGCCGCTCGCCGTCGTATTCGACGGGCGAAGTCCAAAGGCGGTTACCGGCAGATAATCGACATAGCGCCACATAGCATTCACCCCCGGTACACGCCCGGCGCGCCGTCCTCGACCAGCGACGCCAGTTGATTCAGCAGCCCCTCACCTCCGGCGAATGGCAGCACATCCACGGCGTTCGCTCCGTGAAGCCGGTTGATGCCCTGGGCAATGTCCATGCCGCGCTGAATGTAGCCGTCGGTCAGCGGGCTGATCAGCGGGGCGGAGGCGGCAGTTTGCGAGACGCTGACGAAGCCTTCAATATCGACGACATGCGGGAGCTGAGTCGAGGTCAACGCTCCCTTCGGATGGAGCAGGGTCTGCGCGAGCGCCAGCAGAGTCGCCCGCAGCCGCTCGGCGCGTTCGGCAGCAGAGATCGGGTATTCCTGGGTGATGTCATTGAAGCCAATGGCGCAGGCGTCCAGATGCGCTACGAAGGCGTATACACCCGACGATGCGGGACGGTTGAACACCATCTGACCGATGTTCATCTCCTTCTCGCTAGCTGCCTGGTCGCGAACTTCCTTGGACGACTCTTTGTCGGCTTTGGTCCGCGTGACGCGGGTGACCGCGTGGCGGGCATGGATGTACTCCTGCACTTCCGAGGCGCCAGGAAGCGCCACCGTCCAGCCGAACTCGACAGCCGACTTGCGCTTGATAGACTGCCCGCTGCCGGTGATCAAGATGCCACCCACGTCGTCCAGGGCGCAGGAGATCAGGCGGTTCACAATGTCTGCCGCCGGGGGTTTCGTCTCGATGTACGCCTGAAAGTCTGGGTTCGCCATCATCCGACCGGGGTCAAGAGCCTTACAGGCTTCGCACAGCGGCAGATCGCGCTCCAGCGCCACATGGCGGAAGTAGTCGGCGAAGATGTGCTTGTTCATATCGCCGGAGATGGCGTTGACCGTGGCACGGCTGAAGCCATCCATCAGCCGGTTCTCATCATAGGTCGGAGTGACAATGCCGACCTGGCGGGTCATCAGACGGTTGCTCTCGTTACCTTCGTTGTTCAGAGCGTGCAGGTCGAGTACAGCACGGGCGGCGATGGACAGCGACTTGATAGTAGCCATGGGACAATCCCTTTCGTGGTAGGTGGGTTAGCTCTGCGAATCATCGGACTTGCGGTAGGCGGAGGCATAGCCGGCTGCAACGAGCAGGTGCGCAACCGGGCCGGTTCCATAGGCATCGATCACGCCAATCACCTGAAACAGGTCGCTCTCGGTGACAAATGGGCGAACTTTGTTCGGATCGCTCGCCTGTACATTGCTGCTCTCCCGCGCGTAATCGTGCAGGAACCGGGTGAGGTCTGCGACGAACAGACTGGAATCGGCGTCGTCCGCATGGCGAAGCAGATCGTCTCCCAGACCATGTCGTACTTTGAAGCCGGTATCAATCTTCTTCACTTTCTCCAGATACAGCGTTGTAATGGTGCAGTGGCGAATGGCGGCGGCGATGTTGCGGAAACCTTCATTCTCCAGAATCGCCTGGTAGTGCTGCGGTTTCATGCTCAAGATAGTCCTTTCGAATACGTCCAGCGGAAGATCGGGGTGGTACATCTCGCCGATCCTGGCGAAGCGGTAGAAGTGGTACTGAATAGCAAAATCGATCCAATCGTCGATTGTCCCTGTGGTGATGAACGTGCGGTATGCCTTCAACACGATCAATTCGTCGGCGGTCAGTGCATTCTTCGGCGGCTTACCCCGCAAATATGACACCATGTCATGATGCAGTTTCAGCAGAGCTTCTGCCCCCTGCAGGGCGTCTGTGTCGCCGGCGGCGCTCTTGGGCAGCCAGGGCGGCAGCGCGAAAATGGTCTCGTCGAAGGCGATCTGCGTACCGCCGATATCCTTGTAGTAGTAGCCCGCGATTCCGGAGAAGCTGCCGGCGTATTCGTCCAGGAATCCGGTCGGTATCGCCGTGCGAAAGTGTCGGACCATGCTCAGGTAGAAGGTGATGATCGCCAGAGCGTCGAGTTTAGGACGCATCATCAGATTGGAGAAGCTGTACAGACTGCGTACATCTGCATCCTCGCGGTAAGCATCCATGTCGGCGCGCAGGCTTGCCACGCTGATATCCTTCGGAAGCGGATAAAACGTCAGCACGTCGCTTCCCAAGGTAAAGGGCATAGCGGCGATCATGAAACCGGCGAATGCCAGATACATCACCAGCCAGAATTCCTCTGGCGTGTCCTCGGTCAATATGGCAGCAGCCGTAGTCGCGTAGCCTCCCTTCGCGGTCGAGGGGCTGACCGCAGCCAGCGAACTGATGTCCGGGCGAATTTCGAAATCACGGTAGGTCAGCGCCGGGTAAACTTCTCGCGCCCACCACGAACGGAGGTCATCCGTAGCGTTGGGATAGTCCAAGTACGTCGAGATAACGGCATCCAAAGTCGCCGACGCGACTTCTCCGTGATGGGCATGCCAGGCGTGCAGCACATTCGGATAGCCGACACGCATGGTCGAGCCCTTGTTGAAGTAGGAGCAAAGATGCGCCCAGAGCGGATAGTCGCGGTGCGGTTGTGGCGCGTCGCCTTCCTGGCGTTCATCCTTCACTCGCTTCTTCGGCGCGGCTTTGGCAATCGCCTGCTCCGCTTCATACTCAACAATGTGCGTAGTGATGAAACCCTGTGGCACATACTTGAAACGAAGTTCATCTTCGGGACTTACATCGAGTGTTTTCCTCTCTTTTTCGGAAAACGCCTTACGAATCGCCGGAATCAGCACCGGTAACCGTCCGCCGCGTGCCGCCAGATGATCTAGCGCGGTCTCTCGGTCATACGGAACCTGCACCCGGTAGGCGCTGCCCAGGTCGATGATGCGCACATCCGCCACACCGCGCGCCGGCAGCCGCTCGAACAGCGCCGCCAGCCCGATGGCGACGAAGGTCGAACGCATCAGGTCGGTGTCCTTCTCAACGAATAGGTCCATAAAGTGCTCCACTCCTTTCACAGTACAGGACTACAGATCATAAAAAGCATCCCTCAGGATCGGCGCAGTGCCTCGCCGCTTCGCTGGTCGGCGAGGCGCAGAATCCGCACAAACAACAGATAGAAGAAGATTGGCTTCCAGTCGAGTCCCAGGCTGGCGACTTCAAGCCATTGTGCGACTTTCGACAGGTTCGGGCTGCTGGTATCAAATTTTCGGTCAATCATTCCGGCATAGCGCTCTGCTTCGGCACTGAAGCCGCAGACGCGCAGGGACTCAATCAGCGCGGGCTGCGCATTCTCGATCATGCGAAAGTCGTCACAGCGTCCTGCGTCCGGTGTGTGATGGCGCATGATCGCTGCGGCGGCAATCGCCCACCAGAACCCAGCGTTCCCTGCGTCCTTCAGCACGGGCAGAACGGCTTGTGCGCTTTCGACTGCATGAGTCCCGCGCGGCGGGTGTCGGAAGGCATCGGCCAGCGCGCGGATCTGCGGATCCTTCCGGTCGTAGCCGCTATCAGTATGGGCGAGAGGGGTACCATCGGCGTTCAGAGATGGCGGCCCTAGATGCTCTGCGTAGTACGTCTGCCAGGCGTTTGCCCATGCCTGCCACCGCCGGTGCAGCTTGCCCACGTCGTGCAGCGCCAGGGTCAGGCGCATCATTCGTTCCCCCTGCACAGGGTCTTCGCCGTAGGTGTTGCACAGCACTTGCAGTGGGTAGATGAACTCGTCGCTCAGTGCAGGGCGAGCTTGTCCCCGAATCGACTGAGACCGGCTGTAGGCGTAGTACAGCCCGGAAACATGCTGCACATACGTATCGGCGACATAGGCGATTCGCTCATGCTGCCGTTCCTCGGCAACTGGTGACGGCTGAGCGGGTTGATCTCCAGGTAAGAAGCGGAGACCTGTATTTCTGTCGTAACTGACCACGATGGGATCTACGGCGAACCAGGCGTAGCCACCTTCAAAGATGTCCCGCTCCTGCTGAAGCTGCTTCCAGACATAGACAGCCGTCGTGATCGCGTCGTCGCTGTCATGATCACGAATTCCCACACCGTCGCAGCCAAACAAGGGAATGGGATCGTCCGACGCGACAGCCGTTTTCAGTAGGTAGTGAAGTCTTCCGCGAGACACGCTAAGGGACTCAAACCGAAACGGCTCAACCGTCAGACCATCGTCGATCCGTCCGCCTGAGACGATTGTCTCGCCCTGGGGATTTGGATGGATGAACAGTGGCACATTATCGACTTTGCGAACGAGCGCACGTAGATCGGCGTCCTGACGCCCCGCCAAACAGCGGGAGATCTCCTTGGCTCGGTCTTCAACCTTCTCGTCGAGATCGGCAACAAAAGCAGCATCCTGCTCCCCGTGCGCCAGGTCCACCAATCGCTGCTCCTCGGCAAAGCGAAGGATCGTGCCCTCGAACTCCGGCGAGTTCAGCGCCTCCCAGGTACGCTGGCAAACTTCCTCAAAGCCGTCCTCGATGTAAGGGGCGTAACTGACCTGTCCTTCATCGTCAATCGGCTGGAAAACGTATACGTCGCCACGCTGGTTCTCCCTTCGAGCGCACCGTCCCGCCCGCTGGATCAGACTGGCTGCAGGTGCGCATTCAGTCAGCAGCACATCCGCGCTGATATCCAACCCCACTTCCACAACCTGCGTTGCGATGACGATGAGGTCGCGTTCCGGTGCAACTCGATCGGACTGAAAGAGGTCCAGCAGGCGATTCTGGATGGTCGTGCGATCCGACTTGTAGAACAGCGAATGCAGCAGAATCACCTCGGCATCCGGCGCCCGCTCAAGAATCTCACTATGAAGCCGCTGCGCCCTCGCGACCACGTTGCAGATGCACAGCGTGCGTCTCCCTCGCAGACGCATGACCGCATCGGCGTCCAGCTCGCCAGGTTCTGCATGCCATACACGTTCCTGTGTCTGCACACTGATGACATCGGCAAACAGCGACTCGCTGGTAGGTGTGCCTGGCGCATCGCCAATGTAGGTTGCGTCGAGCACCTGAGCGATCGCCTGTAAAAAGACCGCCGAAAACGTGGCGCTCATCAGCGTAAAGCGGCTGATACCGTTGAGCATCCGCAGCATCGCCAAAACGGTGAGCATCATTTCTTTGCGCGGGTAAAGATGAAACTCGTCGAAGATCAGGTAGCTGCCTAGCATCGCGCCGGCATTAATGTTGTCCAGCCGCCGGGGAATGCCGTACGGCATGGTGAGAAAGCTGGCGAGCATCTGGTCGACAGTAGCGACGATCAGCTTGTTTTCAAACAGCGCATCGTCCGGCTGATCGCCGGTCTGAATGCTCGGCAGCCATTCGGGGTCCCAGGCGTTTTCATTGTAGGATTTGCGGAGCGTGCGCTGTGCACCGACTGCCAGCGTGCGCATAGGCTGGAGGTAAAGAGTGCGTGGCGGATAGCGATGGCTGCCCGCCAGCTTGTCGCGATCGAAGCCTATCAAGCCCGGCTCCAATGCTGCGCGCGTCTTGCCAGCTCCGGTCGGCGCCTGAAGAACGATGTTCTTGCCAGAGAGAACTCTCTCTAGGACGCTTTTCTGATATAGGTACGGAGGTTTGTCAGTCATAAGGGTGATCCTTTAGAAAAACCGTCGTTCCTGCGCTGCGCTTCGACCATATAGTCGTGCGGTACGCTCCGCCTCCGACGCGATCTCCTCTCGAAGCCACCCCGGCTCGATTACTTCGACATCCGATCCCCATCCCCGTATCCACGGTGCCATTTCACGCGGTTCGGACACCACGGCCCGCCAGATCAGGCTCCCGTCCTGCTGCACTTCTAGCTTCTGCGAGGGGTGCCAGTGGGTTTCACGTACGCGGTCAATGACACGATAGCTGAAGCGCAGAACCAAAGGCACAACTTCCTCGCTGCTCCAGATGCCCCAAGTCTCATCAAGACGGCGCAGCAGTTGCTCAGGAGACGGACGTTCAAACCACTCTGGCAGCAGCTTCGCGGTCCGTATGCGATCCAGCTTGAGCATGAACGGCTTCTCGCCATCCTTTCCAGCGACACCCGCAACCAGATAGTTTGAGTCCGACCATACAGCCGGCTCCAACGACCAGGGCGCCACGGTCATATTCTTTGGAACCGTCTCGCCCAACGGCAGATACTGAATGCGTACACGCTGCTGCTTGTGCCAGCCCTCGATCAACGTCTCCAAAACATCGTCCCAGTCGGTACGCTTTGTCACGGCTTCAATGGTGATCCCCTTGGCAATGTCCCCGTGAATGCTGGTCAGCAGTCGAGTCAGCACACCGTTGACCAGGCTGTAGCGGTTCAGGTCGGCGCGCACAACTCGACGTACCAACACATACAGAAACCATGCTTGAGTCAGCGACAGACGAAGTGGCCGAACATAGTCGCGTGGGTCAATGGTAAAAACCCACTCCTCCACCTCGACAAGCGGCACTTCCTTATCCTGAAGGCGAACCAGATAGTTGCGCACGGTCTGCTGAGATGTGTCGAGCGCATCAGCCAATTGCCGGGTGTTCATCCCGACAGGGAAGGATGACATCAGCAGATCGATCATTCGCTGCATTTTCTCGTCAGTTTCGTATCCCATATTGCACCTCCTGATCTCAGTATGACCGCCGACGCCAAAGAATCTTTGGCGTCACTACGAATGTGCCAGCTGCTCTCGTGAGCGCTGCGCGCCATCTGTTGATCGTAGTTCACAATTACCGTGCGCAAACCGGGGAATGTTGTGCAATTAGGGGGATTTGCCCCAGTAGACGTGCCAACTTTATGAAATTCACAAACAATTCACGCACGAATCTTCGGTCTGGCGGTAGAGTTAAAAACAGATTGAAAGACTAAATGAAACAAATGTACGGATTATTATCGTGACTGACTCCACCGCAACTCCAACCATTGGCGAACAGCGCGTCCTACAGATTCTCAAGAGGCTGGACCAGCGTCGCTACTATTTCAAGCAGGAACCGCGCCTCATTACCGCGAACAACAGCAGCAAGCCAGATTTCATCGTGCTCGATGCGATGCGCGGCGTCATCATCATCGAGGTCAAGGACTGGGTGGAAATCACCGCTGCGACCCAGGAGACCTTCGAGGTGCGCCGGCGCACTGGTGAAGTCGTCTCCCATACGAATCCTTACGTCACTGCGGAACATTACGCCTACGACCTCAAGGAACTCTTCGAGACCAAGCCGGAGCTGTGGGAGCGCTACAAGAACAAGAAACGCCTCATCTTTCCATGGCAGCCGCTCGTCATCCTGCCGCATATCTCGCAGGCGTTCATCCGCCGGCTGGAAAACGCCGGCATCGTGCCGATCCATGCGGTGATCGGCGGCGAAGTACTCAAGAACCCGGCGACGCTGGAAGAAGCCTTCGACCATCTGCCCTGGAAGTTCAAGCTCGAAGGACTGCTCAATCGCGATGTCCGCGAAATCATCCGCGGCATACTCGACCCGGAGTTGGTCGTCGAAGACAAGGCGGGTCGCCAGGTTGGACCATTGACCATCGTCCAGGAAACGTTGGTGAAAGAGCCGGTGCGCCTGCTCACACCGCAGCAGATGACCCTCACCGGGGAACTACCGGAGTCGGCAGAACCGGGGGACGAAATCCAGGTCCGTCTCATTCGTGGCGTCGCCGGGAGCGGGAAGACGCTGGTCATCCTCAAGCGCGCTCGCTGGCTGCACGAACGTTATCCGGATGCCAAGGTCCTCGTGCTGACATTCAACCGAAATCTCGCTGATGAGCTGCGCCGCCGCCTGGGCGGAAACTGCACGGTGGTCAACTTCCACAAGCTGTGCAAGGACATTCTCGAAGACATCTGGCAAAGCCCGCTGAAGAAGCAAAGCTGGTTGGATAGGAACGTAAAAGCCGAGATGGCGCAGCTCGGTCTCCCTGTGGAGTTCGTCGCCGAAGAGTTGTCCTGGCGTGTCGAGGAGAGTCTGCTGACTGATGACGCTTATCTCTCTGCCGACCGCACCGGACGTGGCTACCGGCTGGAGCAGTCGAAACGTCAGATCATCAATGCTATTTTCAACCGCTATATCACCTTCAAACAGGCGTCAGGTCCCAAGCGCTTTGACTGGGAGGACGTCCCCTTTCTGGCAGAGGAGCGCCTGAGGAACCCGCACCACCCGCTGCGCGCCGCTTACGACGCCGTGCTGGTTGATGAAGCACAGGACTTCACGCCCTCCTGGATACGCGTCGTTCGCCTGCTGCTCAAGCCAGCCGGTTTTCTCTCCCTGTGTGATGATCCTACCCAGGGCATCTTCCACAACTACAACTGGAAGCAGAAAAACGTTGCCGTCATCGGTCGTACCCGCATCCTGCAAATCCCGTTCCGCTCGACATTTGAAATCAGCGCCGCCGCCCATGCGCTGGTCGATGCCGATGAAATCCTGAGCAGCAGTGAGGAACGGACACGTCCCGACTTCACCTCCTACGAACTCTCGAACGGTCCGATCCCCGACGTGGTGCTGTGTTCCGACACACACTCGGAAATCCTGGCGATCACCAATCGCGTCGAAAACCTGATCGACGACGATGTGCCCGAACATCACATCGCCATCCTCTGCCATCACTGGGAACAGACCGGGTATTGGGCTGCCCTGAAAGATCGCGGCGTGTTTGTCGATTCGTTTGATCGCAGCAAGGGACTGGAGTTCCAGGCGGTATTCATCCCGCATCTGCACCTCCTGTTCAATCCGAACGACGATGCCGAGGTGATTTCCGCCAAGCGCCGCAAAATCTTCATGGCGATGACCCGTGCCCGGCATGCCCTGTTCCTTAGCGCCGAACAAGCCCTGCCCGAACCGCTTTCGCCCATTCTGGGCAGCGTGAATGTCGAGTCCATCGCGGAGCCGGTGTAGCCTATCTCTACCGCCGGCATCCATCGCGCAGCCGGTTTCCGTGGTCATTGATCGCAGCTTGCGGAGCATATGGTTCGGCTCGTGGGTTAGGGGTTACTTCGGACGGTGCTCATATCGTGAGGCAATTGTGCCGCAGGATGGGGATGAAGAAGGAACATCGGGGAATGATCTCGCCCACAGAACCGGATGGTTGCGATGATGTCATGACTGAACTCGTGACATTCATAACTCCCATAGACTGCCTGGTCAGCCCTATACTGAAATATGTCCGGTTGTGTTCACCAGCACCGGATGCTCACCATCTCGTCGCTGCTGGACTCTCGGTCTCAGGTATGGTGATGGGAGAACCTCATGGCGCGCAATCCACGCAAACCGCTGCCTTTCCTGGCTGCATGTCTCATCGTTTTGTTCACACTGATGCTCGCCTTCCCGCGGACGTTAATGCGCGTTTTCCACACCGGACTCGTCCCGCGCCACCTGGTGACGTTTGGACTCTTGGTTGTTTTTGGTCTGACAGCATCTGTCGCACTCTCTCTTTCGGACGAGACAGATGGTCTCGCGCCTCTGACGCAATTACTTGACCAGGAAACCTGGATAACCTCCGAAATAGACTACCTTGGTCTCCGTTTTCTTCACCCCACCGATTGGAGAGTTCAACCCTACCCGTATGCAGACTTCGGTTTCCGCATCAGTTCACCGAATCTGGAGATTGACCCTCTTGGCAATCCGCTTCAGGGGGCTTTTGTCTCAGCATCACTGGACCGATTGCCGTTTTCGATCACGGGGCCTCTGCAAGGTACGTTGGGACAAACTCAGACAGAGATAGGCGGAATCGATGCCACGTACGAGGAATGGTTCGGTCCCCGCGGTGAGCAGATTGATGGGTGGTCGCTGAATGCACACGGGCACAATCACTTTGTAGTGGCTGTCTCTTCAGCAACAGCCAGTCCGACAGTAGCGGAAATTGCGAGAGCCGTAGCGCAGAGTGTTGAGCTTATCGGCGACTATGCGCCAGAGCCTGTTCCGCCCAACTGGTTTCCAGTTGATGGAGCAACCACTCGGGGCTTTCCTGACCTTCAATTCCCGTTTCAGTATGGTCCTGGAAAGATCATGGCCGACTACTCAGCCGGCTCTCACACCGGAGGGGATAACTACGGGCTTGACATGTGTGAAGGTCCCGGCTGTTCACAAAGCGTTTCTTTTGAGCAGTTCGTCTTGGCGCCAACTGACATTACTTTGCGACTTAGCTTAGATGTCGACCTAATAGACTCTGATGACTATCACATTTTCGAAATTGATCCAGACTACGGAGGCAGAAAACTCTGCACTTCCCTAGGTCATTTTGTGATAACCCTCCCTGGACTCAGCTTGGGCAAGAGAGTTGTCCGCGGCACAATTCTCGGAAGAATAACCGATTACCACGGCTACTCGACGGCCGAACACGTTCATTTCGCTCTCTTCACAGTTTCTTCCACCTCGAACTGCGAAATCAAATCAGGCCGTCAAGCTGTACCGTTTGACAGCAATGAAGTCGGATTGGGAGGGCTGAGCATCGGCGGTGAAGACTTCGCAATGAATGGTTCCTATGACGGTACAGCGGTGCAGTCCAATAACGCAGGACTTTGCTCAATACCTTTTGATACGAACAGCGCAAACCAGGAAAAAGACTTTGCCGCGCAATCGGTAGGTTGCGATGGACTCGACGGCACACCTACTCCACCGCCTACTATACCGTCTTACATTGACAATTCGAGATTCGTCTCTCATGTCACAATCCCTGATGGAGCGCTGGTGTCCTCGAGTGAAGTTCGCATCAAGACATGGCGGATGCAGAACACAGGCACATCGTCCTGGGGCAGCGGCTACCAGCTCGTCTTCCGCGATGGCGACCAGTTGGGCGCGCCGTCCGCCGTCAATGTCTCATCAACAGCTCCCGGACAGAATGCCGATATCTCGGTGAACATCACTGCGCCTTCAGTCGATGGCACCTACACGGGGTACTGGCAGCTACGAAACCCTCAGGGGACGTATTTTGGTCCGCGCATCTGGGTCACGATCCGAGTCGGGTCGCAAAGCGGCTACATCACGACGCTGACTGCCGATCCACCTTCGCCGTCCGACACCAGTGCGGTTCGCATACACGCGATTACATCGGGACTTCCGAACTTCCGAGCGATGCGCGTGTTGATAGACGGCACCCCGGCCTACGAGATCGGCGCGCCCGAACTGAACTTCACCTGGGACACGTCGAATGTCGCATCCGCAGAGCACAGTATTGTCGTCGAGGCGGCAACTCACAGCGACACCTCGTGGAGTCAGCCTGAGCGGCGAAGTATGACGTACATGTTGACCGGCACGCAGGGGACGCCCAATCTGGCTCCGAACCGACCGAGTCTGTCCAGTCCGTACGACTTCTACGTGTACTACTCTGGAAACACCGGAACGCTCTGCGCTCAGGCAAACGGAGACCCGGATGGCGACGCGATCACGAGCTACTACTTTGAAGCCCGTCACAACAACAATCCGGTCTGGAACAGCGGCTGGGTGGGAGGCAACTGCGCGACAACGTCAGCCCTATCCCCGTACAGCTTTGAATGGCGCGCCAGGGTCCAGGACAGCCGTGGCGGACAAAGCGACTGGAGCGATCTCTGGCACTTCACGCTGGTGAACCCTTCCCTCAGCATCACGGAACTCTACTTTGAGCCGCTGGATGGAAACAGCGAACAGGTGCGCATCCGCGCCTGCACCGCGGGGCAGGGTGGCGTTGGCATCACCATGCGGGTGAGCGTCAACGACGCGAGCGATGGCTCCGCCAATGGTCAGTGGCATATCATCAAGGAACTCGGCGTCCCCTGCTTCAACCAGATCGATGCGCCGGTCTGGCTTACGCTGCCGTATGGGGACGGAGCGCATCGCGTGCGTGCAGAAGCGCACGGAGCGAGCGTTGGCTGGAACGGTGCTGCTTCGCGCGAAGAGGTCTACACACTGCCGCATCGTCGACCTAGCAGCCCAGAACTCGTCGCTCCGGTTCCGCTGTCGCGCGACATTCGCGAAGCCTACTACCTCAATTC
Source organism: Anaerolineae bacterium (assembly GCA_013360465.1). Lineage (GTDB taxonomy): Bacteria > Chloroflexota > Anaerolineae > Aggregatilineales > Phototrophicaceae > Flexifilum. Next base: position 17,096 of record JABWBO010000061.1, read on the forward strand.
ACGTACCATCACCTTCCGCTGGCATCCGGTGCTGGGCGTGCAAACCTACGTGTTGAGCATCGGCACAAATCCCTCACCCGGTACCGATCCCAATCCCGTCTATCGCCAGTCGCTCGGCTCTGGAATCACTTCGCAGACTGTCACGCTGTTGCAGGCTTATCCTGTCCTATACTGGCAAGTCCAGTCGATCAACGATGTCGGGAACAGCTATTCGGGTGATCAACTTATCGGCATTGACGAGCAAATCCCCACCTGCGTCGTCCAACCGCTGGTGAATCCGGTGTTCGAAGGCGTGTTCCAGGTCACCTGGGCAGGAACGGATGATCGATCTGGGGTTGGGACGTATGACGTTCAGTATCTCGACTCGCATCGCGGGTCGTGGGAAGACTGGCTGACCGACTTACCTACCGCAAGAACGTTTGACCTGTTCACCGGACAGCCCGGTCATACCTATTCGTTCCGCTGCCGGGCAACCGACAGGTCCGGCAACGCTGGAGCGTATCCGTCCAACGCCGACACCGAGACCAAGGTCGATCCAGCTGCACGCCCGCCGTCGCCCTGGTTCGATGATGGCTACGGGCATAAGCGCAACATCACCATCCTAAATAACATGCCGGCAGTTGCGCTGCCAATCGGCTATCCCGTCCGCATCCACTTCGACAGCAGCACGACGCCGACCGCTGCGGACATCTACAGCGCATCCCAGACGGCGACGAAGTGCGACGATGTTCGGGTTGTCCACCTGGATGCAATAGAACTGGACCGCGTTGTCACGCGCTGCACCAGCGCTGCAATTGACATCTGGTTCCGCAACCAGGTCGCCATCGCGCCCGCCTCATCCAACTCGACATCCCATCAGCTGTACTACGGCAACCCGAGTGCTGGAACACCTCCTGGGAGTCCTGACACCGTATTCGACCCTCCGCTAGATGCGAACACCATTGGTCTGTGGTATATGGATCAGGGTTCGGGTACGGTCGCGTATGACTCTACCGCTCAGGGGAATCACTGCGTCGTGGACAGCAGCACGACCTGGGTCTTCCCGGAGAAGTTCAACGGCGCTCTGCGCTTCCTGGGTGGAACCGAAGGTCCCACTCTCTACTGCGGGGCTGCCAGCATTTTCAACCAACAGACGTTTACATTTGAGCTGTGGTTCCGAAGATCGAGCCCCTATCAAACCTGGGGACGTCTTGCCGGGCATATGCCGCAGCGATGGCTCCTGATGTTGGGCGATGGTCGTGTTCTGGTGCACATCTGGACTCCCAATGGCGACCCCACTTTCTCGACCAATGCGCGCGTGGATCAGGATACGAACTGGCACCATTTCGCCTTTACGGTCAGCGGGTCAACGCTCAATATGTATCTTGATGGTGTTCTCGATAGTTCGAGAACACTTTCTGCGTCTATCCGCTCGTACGTGGGACATCTGTCGATAGGCAGCTCGGAGAACATCGAGCGGGCATTTGCCGAAGTCACACACGTCCGGCTCTCCAATGTCGCGCGCACCAGTTTCAGCTACGGAGGGTTTGCCGCGATTTCGACTGAGCCGGTGGTCGCGGTTGGAGAAGTCATAGCGCCACCGATCACAGGTACGCCCGACCTCGTCGTGCTGAGTTTGACTGCGCTGTCCAATCCAGCCGGGGGTGTACTCGCCGAATTAGTTTTACAGAATCAGGGATCGATCAGTACCCAGAACGGCTTCTACACCGACTTGTATCTCGACCACGCCCCCACAGGGGTTGGTGACTATACCGGAAGCCTGAGGGCATGGATCAACGATCCGATTGATGCGGGCGAGATTGTGACATTGATCACGGCAATCACCCATCTGGCGCAGCTGGGAGGGGTTAGCCTTCAGAGCGTTGGCGCGGCTGGCGAGACAAGTGGCACGCTCTACGCACAGGTTGATTCGACAGGTGCCGTAACTGAACCGGATGACGCCAACAACATCGTCACTTCGGGCGCACCGGTTTGCCTCGCAGCGGAAGATGCTCACGAAGCCGATGATGATTCTGTCAGCGCGCGGATGGTGAACCTTGGACAATTCTCTGTTCACAATTTCGACCATCCAGGGGACCGTGACTGGATCAAGTTCACAGCGCAGTCCGGCGTCAGTTACGAGTTATTGACATCTGACCTGGATCTCGCATCGGACACCGTTCTGGAGCTTTACGATGTCGATGGCGCTAACCTGCTGGCATCAAATGATGATTTCAGCGACTCGCTTGCGTCACGTATTCAGTGGACCGCACCATCAAATGGGGTTTACTTTGCGCGGATCGCCCATTGGGACTTCAATGCCGGCGGTTGCGAAACGGCTTACACCTTGACCGTCAACGAGCTTTCATCCGCAGATGTGTCGGTCCAGCTTGAAGGTCGTCCGCCGATTCCCCATGCGCGCTGGATGCTTCCGCTTCATGTCATCATCACCCGCGCCAGCGACAGCACGATAGTTTACGATCAGATGATCGTTACAGACGACAATGGACAGTTCGGGCTACCGTGGCTGCCGCTTGGCGAGTACCGATTGTGGGTCAAGGGAACCCATACGCTCGCACGTGCGCATGCATTCACACTCATCAGCGGCACCAACACATTCAGTGCAGGCATCCTGAAAGAAGGGGATGCCAACGACAACAACGCGGTGAACATCAGTGATTTCTCGATCCTGGCGTCGTCCTTTGGCTCTACACAGGGACAACCCGGATATGACTCGCGGGCAGATTTCAACGGCGACGGACCGGTAACCATCGCCGATTTTTCATTGCTCGCTGCGAGCTTCGGTCTGGTTGGTGCGGTGCCGTGACGCGGTGGTGAACGTCAGTGATACGGGCATGTCTTGTGTGGCGGACATGCCCATCAAAATTCGAACTCGTGACGCAAATATTAAGAAGTGTTTGCTCGCGATCCGATTGAGACACATCGGTAGCAACTGGATGTACGCTCTTTCAGACGGACAGACTGCCCTCTTCCCATGTGCCGCTGTGCTACGCCAATTAGCGCCGGGTAGCGCTTGCCGGTCTCATCCTCGATGAACGTGCCTCGCGTGTTCAGTCCGATCCGCTTTGCCATTCCAGGCGGAGGGAGCATCCGCTCGTAGTTGTTCCAGTTGAGCGGCGTGGTGATGAAGCACGGTTCCGCGACGATTCCTTCTGCGCGATGGTAGTTGTAGATCGAGCGGGTGGACACGCCCAGCCGCTGCGCCAGCCATGCCTGCGGATACTGCCCCGGTCGGCGGCGGATGAACTCCCGCTCCAGCGCCTGACGATACGTTTTCGGACTCCGGAGTTCGTCTATCTCGATGGAATCGCCCGCTGTCGGCTGTACGCCCAGCCACATCCGAAGCTCTTCGACGGATGGCATCCGGTACTGCACAGCCGGTCGATGAGCGGGATTATGACTTCGTGTTGGTTCCTGCTGAGGAACAAAGCATCTTTTTGCTTTGTTTTCACGCCTTTGAATCGGTTGAGAACCCGTCCGGTGTGCTGAAAAGGCCGGCGCGCGGCCATCAATGCTGAGGTGCAGCGCCTTGCGCAGGGAGTAGTCGCCGACGATCCCCTTCAGCAGTGCCAGCGCCTCCGATCGGGTGAAGGCGCTGCCGGGCGCAATGCCAAGGATCCGCAGCCCTTCGTAGACGCGCAGGAAGGCCGCACCGTCGGGACTCTGAAGCAGCGCCTCACGGATGCTGTTGTCGAGTGGCTGGTCGGCATCGTCGGCGCATGTCGGCTTCGGGTGTTCGCGTCGTGGAGGACGACTGTAGGCGCTGGCAATGGTGCGCTCCGCTTCGCGCAGGCGCTGATCGAACGGTTCGCAGTTAGTGCGGGATCTGAAGGGCTGCTCAGCGTGGGCCTGCGCCAGGCAGCGCAGCGCCCAATCCTGACTGAGCCCCTTGTCGCGCAGCTGACAGGCGATCCGAAACAGCGTGTTGTTCCGCTGTCCGGTGCGTGCCGCTTCGCGCCGGTACTTCCGCACGACCACCACTTCATTGATCTCGTGTGCGTGCGCGAGGTCGTCTTCAGAGGACGGTGCGAGAAGATCGTCTGACGTGCCCAGGAAGTCGAGAACCGCTGCCAGCAAATCGGGTGTGATGGTCAGAACAGGCGCGTCATGTACCACCGACCAGTATCGCCCCGAGATGACCGTTCCCGGGCCAACGACGTAACCACCTTCGCCCTTCAGGTCGCCGCCCCGGAACTTGCGTGACGCGACCGGGTAGTCGACGTGGAAGTACAGGTGTGGTGTGCCGCGCATGCCGGAGCGAACGGTGAAGGTTTCCGCGAGATCGGGGAAGCGCCGGCGGAACTGCTCGGCAATCGCTCCGTCGTCAAAATCCAGCACGATGAGCTGCGATAGCCTGCCGCAGACGAGCCCATAGGCAGAATGCTTGCCGCTCCCGAACCAGCGACGCAGCTCCTCTGCACTCGGCAGCCGCTCGCGATAGCGCGACCAGGCAGCGGCGGGCGTCTTGCCCCGCGCCGGGTCTTCGCCGCCGATCAGCGGGATCACCGACCAGCCGCGCTGAGCGCACTGCAGCGCAGCCGCATACACCGAGTGCGTCATGAGCGCATCCGATGGCATATGGCAGCAGATTGGCGACCGGTGACAAGGCGCAGTGCACCGACCGCCGCGTCAGGTGTGAACGCGCGGGGAACCACAACCCCTCCAGGCAGCACGAAGCTGAAGTCAGGCCAGTTGAGCGAGACGAAAAGGGCTTATGCAGTTGCAGGCGGGAGGGGGCTGTGGTACAGTGTGAGGGTCCAGTTCACACACGTACCACCGTCCCCTGCCCATCTGCGTGTCATGCAGTGGGCTTTTTCTTTGCTAGGGGCGGATCACGTGCTCGATTGGTCAATTTGTATACACGTGTATACATTTCAGTCTCCGGTCAGGTACTTCTCGGCGTCACTGACGAGCTTCCGCATGGCGTGAAGGCGGGCAAGCGCAATGGAAGGTTCTCCCTCCTGCCTGATCAGTGCCTGCGCAAGCTCCTGTGGTGTGGTAACAGTGATTTTCTGCGTCAACTTGGCCAGTTTCACGGCTGATGGGGACAGATCGTCAGTTGCATCGTGCGGTTCCTGTATGCCACCGCTCTCGCACAGTTCCTTCACCTGACGCGCAGTGAGATGGAAATCGACGATCTGACGCACAATCTCCGCGTGATACTGAGTTGCAACATTCACAATGGGACGAAGTCTCCCCTCCTCAATGGCGTGCCGATCGGCGAGTTCCAGGGCCTCATCAGAGAGCCTCAACAGGTTCTTGATATGGCTGAACTGCGCTCGTTTGATACCGCCCATGGCCGAGAGGATGATGTCGGTGTAGTCGCGCCGGTTCCTCAGATCCAGCTCCAGCGCCTGCCGGTAGAAATCGTTGTCCACCGCGTAGGCAGGGATTTCGTAGCCATGCACTGTGAGGAGCAGAAGCGCCGCCTGCCGCGCCATGGCGATCGCCGACAAGCCCGCCCGCGCCGTGTTCTCCCGCGCCTGCCGGAACGGCGATGACTTCTCCGCCGGAATGATGATGCAGGGGATCAGCCCATCGCTCTCATAGCCGGGAATGAAGTCCCGCAGCAGCCATGTCGCCCAGTAGCGCCGCTCTCCCGTCTCGATCCGGTACTGCCGCGTCACCCCCTGCGTCACGTCCACCACCGTCAGCGGATTCACCTGCCCGTCGTCGCGGATCGTCATCGCCAGATTCACCAGGTCCCGCACCAGCGCCTCTTCAGGAGATAGCGTCGACGACTCAATTTCCTTTTCATCCTCGCTGTTCCCCAACAGCTCAAGTACATTGCCGAACGGTCGGCCGTTCTGCCGCGCCGCGATCTGCGCCGTCTGGATCAGCTCTCGCAGCGCCTGGGTCGGCGTCAGCCGACTGTTGTGAAACGCCTGATACACCCGCTCCGGCAGGATCCGCCGCGGCTGCGCCGGGTCCGGTCGCACCATCTCCAGCAGAATGCGCTCCACCCGCACGCCGCCGTCGTCGACGATCTCGAAATCCGCCCCGCCCAGCATCTCCGCTGTCACGCTCGCCAGCATCCCCGTGTTCGCCTCCCGCTTCCGCGTCATGCCCCCACCTCCTTCCGGCCGAACAGCTGCCGCACCAGCCCATCCACGATGTGGCCGTACGCTTTGGCCGCCGTTGCCTTCGGCTCGTAGTGGAAGATGCTCAGATGGTGGTGATGCGAGTAGGACACTGCTTCGTTCTGCGGCACCACGCCGCGCAGCAGCCCGCCCAGGACAGTGTGCGCCTTGAGCTCGCCCAGCAGCTGGTTGTGACCGCGCACCCGGATGTCCATCTTCGTCACCAGGATGCCCCGCACCCGCAGGCTCGGATGCCGCCAGCCTTCCCGGATGTCGCTGATCTTCTGCATCACGCTCAGCAGCCCCACCGTCTCCAGGTAGCGCGGCTCGACCGGGATGATCGCGTCCGTCGCGGCCAGCAGTCCCATCTCCGTCAGCAGCGAGAACGACGGCCGGGTGTCGATGACGACGGCCGCGTAGTGCGAGGCAATCCGGCTGAGCGGCTCGGCGATCCGGAACGGCGCGCCGGCCACCCCCATCAGCTCCCGCTCCGCTCCTTCCAGCATCGGCGAGGCGGGCAGCACGTGCAGGTCGGCATCCCAGGCGCTCTGCACGATGCAGTCGGCCATCGCCTGCGCCGCGTCCTTCCGCTCCGCCATCAGCACCGTGTACAGGCTGTTGTCCGCGCCGAAGTCCCGCCGCCCCGTCGTCACCAGCGAGGCGTGTCCCTGGCTGTCGGTGTCGATGAGCAGCACCCGTGGATGCGCTGCGCCGTAGTGCCGCAGCGCCGCGACCAGGCCGATGGCGATGTTCGTCGCGGACGTCGACTTGTAGGGTAGGAACCCAGCGCCCTTGCCTGTCGCCAGACCGGGTTTCTGTGAACCCCCCTCCGAACCGGACTTACACGTTTCCGCGTATCCG